>NC_021287.1:0-602682 GCF_000402035.1 Caballeronia insecticola | reverse complement strand
AGCTCCCTGCTTCCGGAACCGCGCGCGTGACGATCCGGAGCATCGCACTCAACGATGTCACGTATTCATTCTCGGTGCCCGACATCACGTTGGCGAACGCACTGCAGACCGTAACGATCAGCGATTCGATGGTGAAGGCGGTGAACGTCTCCACGGCGGGATACGTCACGCTGCCCATCGACGTCACCTCGGATCAGGCAATCGACCATGAGATCCAGATACGGCTGACCGGTACCTCGATGAGCTACGTGCAGAGCGTCTCGTCCGAGTCACAGCAGACCTCGTTCACGGCCCTCGTGCAGCCGGGCGACTACAGCGTGATCGCGAGCGACTTTCTTCACGCAAGCGTCGTCCATACCGTCGATGCACCGTCGTCCCTCACCGTGTCCAGCAATGGCAGCACGCGGCTCGCCGTGAACGTGACGACATCCGCGAACCTCATCGTGCCCGGCTTCACGAACTACCTGTCGTTCGGCGGCTGTACGGATCTCGTTCCGAGCAACGAGGCGGATTTCGTCGCGGCACGCGCCACGTCGCTGTTCGACTACGCGGGAACGGACGGCGCCGGCGACGCGAGCGTGTACCTGACCGACGATCCGCAGACCCGCGCGACCATCTCGCTCGCGCGCAACGTCGAGGCTGATCTGGGCAAAGTCCAGCCGGTGTTGCCTGTGCTCGTGTCCTATACCTGCAACCTTTCTCTCGGCAACACGCCGGGCCAGCTCGCGGACTCTGACGCACACGCGCACAGCTTCGCGAACTACATCCTGGCGCTCAACATTGCCAACGAAGCCATCGACGCGGAGCATCCGGTGCCGGCGGGTTTCATCGTCAATCCGGACTTTCTGGGCGCATGCCAGCAGGCCAACTTCGGGCCGACCTACGCCATGCCGGTACGTGCGCCGTTGCAGACGGCCCTCGATCACTGGTCGATCAGCGCGGCGATCCCCTCCGACGTCACCGAGAACATTGCTGGCTATGTTCTCGCCGTGAACTGGCTCACGCGCACCATCGCGCCGCAGGTCACGTTCGGCTGGCAGATCAATCTGTGGGGCGTGGGCTATTCCGAGTGGATCTATCAGGACGATGTCGATCCCGTGAAGATGGCGCAGCAGACGGCAGACTACATGTCCAGCCTCGGCGTGTACGACGCGCCCTACACGCCCGACTTCCTCGCCATTGACCGTTACGAGGCCGACGACTTCACGCAACGCGCCTACGTCAACGGATACTGTTACGGCCCGCGCGAATGGAATCGCTACTTCGACTTCTGCAAGGCCGTGAGCCGCGCGCTCAAGTTGCCGGTCATGCCGTGGCAGATTCCCGCCAGCCGCATTCCGTCCACGACCGACGCAGTGGCGCAGGATTTCGATTCGCAACACTGGGGCACGGGCGGAAGTTGTCTGCTCGGCGATCCGGCGATCGGCTCGGATTATCACAACGTCAATCCGACCATTCTTGCGCTGCAGTTTCCCGAAGCGTTCCAGCAGTACATGGGCGCAACGGTCACGGACATGTTCATCCGCTCCGAACCGTTCGATATTTCGGCCCCGCTCTACGGAGACTTTCCACTGCGCGGGATCTTCACCGTGTTGCTGGGCGGCGGCGCGACCACAGGCATCGTGACGACGATCGGGAATCCGGACTCATGGGTCCGGCAAAAGCTGAATGCCTATATGGATAATCCGATCTCGCTGGATTCCTAAGGCCCGAGGCAAAAAAAACGGCGCGGATTTGATCCGCGCCGTTTTTGTTTTCCCTGCGAGAAACCTGCTGTCAATCGACTTCGATCGCTTCCGGATTCGGATTGCGCGGCGGCGTCGAGTTCTCGTCGAAGGTGATCTGCACCTTGTCCTCGGCATCGGCGTCCACGGTCACGCGGCCGCCGTTGACGAGCTTGCCGAACAGCAGTTCGTCGGCCAGCGCACGACGGATCGTGTCCTGAATCAGACGCTGCATTGGCCGCGCGCCCATCAGAGGATCGAAACCGTGCTTCGCCAGATGCTTGCGCAAGGCGTCGGTGAAGACCGCATCGACCTTCTTCTCGTGCAGCTGATCTTCCAGTTGCATGAGGAACTTGTCGACCACACGCAGGATGATTTCCTCGTCCAGCGAACGGAAGCTGATGATCGCGTCCAGACGGTTGCGGAACTCCGGCGTGAACATGCGCTTGATGTCGGCCATTTCGTCGCCCGACTCGCGCCGCGACGTGAAACCGATCACCGCTTTGCCCATTGCCTCCGCGCCCGCGTTCGTCGTCATGATGATGATGACGTTGCGGAAATCCGCCTTGCGGCCGTTGTTATCCGTCAGCGTGCCGTGGTCCATCACCTGCAGCAGCACGTTGTAGATGTCCGGATGCGCCTTCTCGATTTCGTCCAGCAGCAGCACGCAGTGCGGCTTCTTCGTGACAGCTTCGGTCAGCAGACCGCCCTGATCGAACCCGACATATCCCGGCGGCGCACCGATCAAGCGGCTCACCGCGTGACGCTCCATGTACTCCGACATGTCGAAGCGCAGCAGTTCGATGCCGAGCGTGAACGCCAGTTGCTTCGCGACTTCGGTCTTGCCGACGCCGGTCGGGCCCGAGAACAGGAACGCGCCGATCGGCTTGTCCATTTTGCCGAGACCCGCGCGCGCCATCTTGATCGATGCCGACAGCGCATCGATGGCCGGATCCTGACCGAACACAACGGCCTTCAGGTCGCGATCGAGCGTCTGCAACTTGCTGCGGTCGTCTTGCGACACGCTTTGCGGCGGCACGCGTGCGATCTTCGAGATGATCTCTTCGATCTCGCTCTTGCCGATAGTCTTCTTCTGCTTCGACTTCGGCAGGATGCGTTGCGCCGCGCCCGCTTCGTCGATCACGTCGATCGCCTTGTCCGGCAGATGACGATCCGTGATGAAGCGCGCCGACAACTCCGCCGCGGCCGACAGCGCACCCGACGAATACTTCACGCCGTGATGTTCTTCGAAGCGCGTCTTGAGGCCACGCAAAATCGCGATGGTCTGCTCGACGGACGGCTCGGTCACATCGACCTTCTGGAAGCGCCGCGAGAGCGCCGCGTCCTTCTCGAAGATGCCGCGATATTCTGTGAACGTGGTCGCGCCGATGCACTTCAGCTGCCCCGACGACAACGCCGGCTTGAGCAGATTCGATGCATCCAGCGTGCCGCCCGATGCCGCACCCGCGCCGATCAGCGTATGAATTTCGTCGATGAACAGAATGGCGTGCGGACGCTCCTTCAGTTCCTTGAGCACCGTCTTGAGACGCTGTTCGAAATCGCCGCGATACTTCGTGCCCGCGAGCAGCGCGCCCATGTCGAGCGAATACACCTGCGCGTCGGCGAGAATGTCCGGCACTTCGCCGCGCGTGATGCGCCACGCGAGACCTTCGGCGATCGCGGTCTTGCCCACGCCGGCTTCACCGACGAGCAGCGGATTGTTCTTGCGGCGGCGGCACAGCACCTGCACCACGCGCTCGACTTCCGGTTCGCGGCCGATCAGCGGATCGATCTTGCCGTCCTTAGCGAGCTGGTTCAGGTTCTGCGTGAATTGCGCAAGCGGCGTTTCCTTCTGCGCAGCGGCGTCTTCCGATTCCGGATTCGCTTCGCTGTTGGCCTTGGCCGCATCGCCGCTGTTCGTCTTGGCGATGCCATGCGAAATGAAATTCACGACATCGAGCCGCGTTACGCCCTGCTGTTGCAGGTAGTAGACCGCGTGCGAATCCTTCTCGCCGAAGATCGCAACCAGCACGTTGGCGCCGGTCACTTCCTTCTTGCCGTTCGAGGTCGATTGCACATGCATGATCGCGCGCTGGATCACGCGCTGGAAACCCAGCGTCGGCTGTGTATCGACGTCGTCCGTGCCGGGCACGGTCGGCGTGTTGTCATGAATGAAATTGCGCAGGTTCTGCCGCAAATCTTCAATGTTGGCTGCGCAGGCACGCAACACTTCAGCCGCGGTCGGATTGTCCAACAGGGCAAGCAACAGATGCTCGACCGTTATGAACTCATGCCGCGCCTGACGTGCTTCCATAAACGCCATGTGCAGACTGACTTCCAGTTCCTGGGCAATCATGCTTCCTCCATCACGCATTGCAGCGGATGTCCCGCTTGCCTTGCATGGCTAACGACTTGCTCAACTTTGGTCGACGCAATGTCTCGCGTGTAGACCCCACAAACTCCCCTGCCTTCGCGATGAACCTTCAGCATGATCTGCGTCGCAGTCTCACGATCTTTATTGAAGTATTCCTGCACCACCATCACGACGAATTCCATCGGCGTGAAGTCGTCATTCAGCAGCACCACCTTGTACATGGCCGGCTTCTTGAGCTTCTGCTCCTGCCGCTCCAGTACCGTGCCGTCCTGCTTGTTGGGATTGGTCGCCATACATCCATTCTAAACAACAAGGACGTCCTCGCAATCGCCGCTCCAGCATCGGCCTACTGACCGAAATGAAATGCTGAAAACGCGCTCGCGCAGCGACGGTCCATCTAGTCCTGCCGCTGCCCAACGGTTCGGCGCGGCCCGCTTGCACCTCGTCGAACCCAGTATCGCACAGCTTCAAAAAAAACAAACCGGACCACCTGTCTTCAGTGCCGCCGGTATCACACAAGTGAGACGATTATGCGACTTTTCAAGGTGACTTGCTTGGACGGCGCCGCACACGCAAAGCAGGAATTACCCTACGAATGTGGTCTTTGCAACGAGCTTAACGGCCATCCCAAAAATTCCTTGACACTCGATTTAAGAGATTTAACAATCAAACTGGCACTTTTTTCCGGGGGGCCATTCCACGGACGAAAAATGGCCGAGGTGAGCTAGTGCGGAGGGGGCGGTTCACAATGTGGGGTGGCCGCCGCGCTTTTCGAGCGTGCTCTGGGTTGCGACAAGAGTTAGAGGGGATGTACGAATGTCTACTGGTACGGTCAAATGGTTTAACGACGCGAAAGGCTACGGATTCATCACGCCCGATGAAGGCGGCGAGGATCTGTTTGCACATTTCTCGGCGATTCAAATGACAGGTTTCAAGACGCTCAAGGAAGGCCAGAAGGTGTCCTTCGAAATCGTCCAGGGACCGAAGGGCAAGCAAGCATCGAACATCCAGGAAGCTGCCTGACCGTTCGATCGGCCTGAGCCTCGCGAAACCCGGCGTTTGCGCCGGGTTTTTTTGCGCCCGCGCTTTAAGCATCGTTTCGCCTATATATATGCGGCAACGTTGCAAAATAAAAACCCCGGAAGGCGTAGGCCTTACGGGGTTTTTCAAAATTCGCATTACCACGACAAACTATAGGTGAGTTCCTACATATTATCGATCATCACCTCGCCGAATCCCGAGCAAGAAACTTGCGTCGCGCCTTCCATCAGCCGTGCGAAATCGTAGGTGACGCGTTTCGATAATATCGATTGCTCCATCGACGAAATGATTTTATCCGCCGCCTCGGACCAGCCGAGATGGCGCAACATCATTTCGGCGGAAAGTATTTCCGAACCGGGGTTCACATAATCCTTGCCGGCGTACTTGGGCGCCGTGCCGTGCGTCGCTTCGAACATCGCGACGGAATCCGACATGTTCGCGCCCGGCGCGATGCCAATGCCGCCCACCTGCGCCGCGAGCGCGTCCGAAATGTAGTCGCCGTTCAGATTGAGCGTGGCGATCACGTCGTACTCGGCCGGGCGCAGGAGAATTTGCTGGAGGAACGCGTCGGCGATCACGTCCTTCACGACGATATCGCTGCCCGACTTCGGATTCTTGACCTTCATCCACGGACCGCCGTCGATCAGTTCCGCGCCGAATTCCTTCTGCGCGAGCGCGTAGCCGTAATCGCGGAACGCGCCTTCGGTGAACTTCATGATGTTGCCCTTGTGCACGAGCGTGACCGAACGGCGGTCGTGGTCGATTGCATACTGGATCGCCTTGCGCACGAGCCGCTCCGTACCTTCGCGCGACACGGGCTTGATGCCGAGACCCGACGAATCCGGGAACCGGATCTTTTTCACGCCCATTTCCTCGCGCAGGAACTTGATGACCTTCTTCGCCTCGGGCGAATCCGCCGGCCATTCGACGCCCGCGTAAATGTCCTCCGAGTTTTCGCGGAAGATCACCATGTCGATCTTCTCGGGCTCGCGCACCGGCGACGGCACGCCCTTGAAGTAGCGCACCGGCCGCAGGCAGACATACAGATCGAGTTGCTGACGCAGCGCCACGTTCAGCGAGCGGATGCCGCCGCCGACGGGCGTCGTGAGCGGCCCCTTGATCGACACGATGTAGTCCTTCACCACGTCGAGCGTCTCGTCCGGCAGCCACACGTCGGGGCCGTAGACGCGCGTCGCCTTCTCGCCCGCGTAGATTTCCATCCAGTGAATCTTGCGCTTGCCGCCGTAGGCCTTTTCCACCGCTGCGTCGACGACCTTGATCATCACCGGCGTAATGTCGACGCCCGTGCCGTCGCCCTCGATGTACGGGATGATCGGCTGATCGGAAACGTTGAGCGAGAAATCCGCGTTGACGGTGATCTTGTCACCGTCCGCCGGAACCTTGATGTGCTGATACGGCATGGTCGACTCCAGATAAGGCCGGGCTTGATTGGAAGCAAACTGTCGAAGCAAACGGTCGAAGCAAACTGCAACTGTATAGAGCGGAATGCATGCACGGGACGCAGCATGCGCGATATTGCCGCACGCGATGGTGCCAGAACGTCATTCTAACCATGCCGGCACGCGGGCGCGCGGCGCGAAAGCTCGCGCGCGCATGCTTTAAGATGCCGGATCCGTTCGCCCCGCGCGCCCTCCTCCTTTGCTTTTTCGATGCCACTCATCGCTCTCAACAAACCGTTCGGCACGATCTGCCAATTCTCGGCGCACGAGACGCGCGCGTCGCTCGGCGACTGGGTGAAGACGCCGGGCGTGTATCCGGCAGGCAGACTTGACGCCGACAGCGAAGGCCTGCTGCTCCTCACCGACGACGGCGCGCTGCAGGCCCGCATCGCCGAGCCGCGCCATAAGCTCGTCAAGCGATACTGGGCGCAAGTCGAAGGCGCACCCGACGATGCCGTGCTCGCGCACCTCGCGAAAGGCATCGATCTCGGCGACTATGTGACGCGCCCGTGCCGCACCGCGTTCGTCGCGGCGGAGCAGATCGAAGCGCTCTGGCCGCGCAATCCGCCGATCCGCTATCGCGCCGCGATCCCGACGACCTGGATCGAACTCGCCATCACCGAAGGCAAGAACCGGCAGGTCAGGCGCATGACGGCGGCCGCCGGATTCCCGACCTTGCGGCTCGTGCGCGTGGCGGTCGGCGCGCTCGACCTCTTCGCTCTCGGACTCGCGCCGGGCGAATCGCTCGAAGTGTCGCCGCGTGCGCCGTGGCAACGTCTAGGATGAATCCCATTCAACTATCTCGAAAATAGGATTTTCAGCGCGTTTTCCGAGTGTTTATCGGACGCAGCTTAAACGCGCTGTCATGAAAATCGGCTAGCGCGTAATGCGCATCGAAAAAAACCGGGATGACCTGCAATTCTCGAGAAATTTGCGTCAACCGACTCTTCGCACGATGCGTTAAGGGCCTCAGATGCCGCGCAAAGCTATCCGGCATGAGCAAGTGACCGATTACAACGACCTGTGTGCTCCAGGGCGTTTGAAAGGTTTAGAGCTCACGGCCGTATCGAAATCAAATAATTGATACGACTGTCAACCGAAAGGTAGGTGGCTCGTTTACCGACATGACTCAATGACCGGGTCGTTTGGTTAATTAATTCACGCTGAGGATTCACAAATGAACAAACTGATCGCTGCTCTCGTCGCTGGCCTGTTCGCAACCGCTGCTTTCGCACAAGAAGCATCGGCACCGGCTGCTGCTGCTCCGGCTGCTGCTTCCGCTCCGGCTCACAAGTCGACCCACAAGAAGCACGCGCACAAGTCGTCGAAGAAGAGCCACCACAAGAAGGCAGCCGCTGCTTCGGCACCGGAAGCCGCTTCGGCAGCGCAGTAAGTTTGTTGTAAAGACGCGGTATAGCGAAGTCAAAAACGAGCATTACCGCCGTCTTTACGGCGTTAAAGGGCAGATGGCCGCAAGGCATCTGCCCTTTTGTTTTGTACCTGCGCATCGAGTAACATGCGCGGGCCGCCTGTTTCGGCAGAACCTTGTCTTGAGAGGAGCATCGTCGTGAATCTGTTGTTGCGTGCCTTCATGTCCCCATTCGCTTCGACTCGTTCGATCTCGCGTTCACGCTTTGCCGCCGTGGTTCGCGCGTGCGTGATCGCCGCAGTGCTGCCGTTCGCGGCGCTCCCGCTCGCGCAGGCGCAGACCATGCCGCCGGGCGCCAAGCAGCCGTCCGACTTTCCGCGCGCGAAACTCACGGCGGGCATGTACGTGATCGACGCCGCCGTCGCCGCGAACGATGCCGATCGCGAGCAAGGTCTCATGTATCGCTCGAAACTCGGCGCCAACGAAGGCATGCTCTTCGTGTTCAACGAGAACGCCGTGCACTGCTTCTGGATGAAAAACACGCTGATTCCGCTGTCGATCGCGTTTATCCGCGCCGACGGCACGATCACCGACATCGACGAGATGCAGGCCGAGACGGAAAACAATCACTGCCCGCGCAACAACGGCGTGTACGCGCTCGAAATGCCGAAAGGCTGGTTCGCGGCGAAGGGCATCAAGCCGGGCACGCAGATCAAGGGCTTGCCGTCCGCTCAGTGAGCGTTCATTGTGAAAGGCACGGCGCATGTCGTGCCGCGGTGACCGAACCGGCGTAACCCGCCGGTTTTTTTTCGCCTGTGCATTACGCCCCGCCCCTTCTCGCGGCTGGCAGGATTCCTGCAAAGAGCTTGCCAACGCGCTATCCTAAAAAGATTCAGCGCGCCGCGTCGCGAATTGTTTCGCCGCGCTGCTGGTCGCCGCATGGCTGACCACGGGTCCATATCCACAGGAGGTTCACGTGCCCCGCAAGACTCCCATCGAGCGCTATCGGAATATCGGGATCAGCGCTCACATCGATGCCGGCAAGACCACGACTACAGAGCGCATCCTTTTCTACACCGGCGTGACGCACAAGATCGGCGAGGTTCACGACGGCGCGGCCACGATGGACTGGATGGAGCAGGAGCAAGAACGCGGCATCACGATCACGTCGGCGGCGACGACCGCCTTCTGGAAGGGCATGGCCGGCAACTATCCCGAGCATCGCATCAATATCATCGATACGCCGGGACACGTCGACTTCACCATCGAAGTCGAACGCTCGATGCGCGTGCTCGACGGCGCCTGCATGGTCTACGACTCCGTCGGCGGCGTGCAGCCGCAGTCCGAAACCGTGTGGCGTCAGGCGAACAAGTACAAGGTGCCGCGCATTGCGTTCGTCAACAAGATGGACCGCGTGGGCGCCGACTTCTTCCGCGTGCAGCGGCAGATCGGCGAGCGTCTGAAGGGCGTCGCGGTGCCGATCCAGATTCCGATCGGCGCGGAAGAGCACTTTCAGGGCGTGGTCGATCTCGTCAAGATGAAGGCGATTCTCTGGGATGAAGACAGCCAGGGCATCAAGTTCGCCTACGAGGAGATTCCCGACAACCTCAAGGAACTCGCGCACGAATGGCGCGGAAAGATGATCGAGGCGGCGGCGGAATCGAGCGAGGAATTGCTCGAAAAGTATCTGGAAGACCACGAAAGTCTGACGGAGGACGAGATCAAGGCGGCGCTCAGACAGCGCACCATCGCCAACGAAATCGTGCCGATGCTGTGCGGCAGCGCGTTCAAGAACAAGGGCGTGCAGGCGATGCTGGACGCCGTGATCGACTATCTGCCCTCGCCCGTCGACGTGCCCGCGATTCTCGGCCACACGGAAGACGACCAGGAAGCGGAACGTCATCCGAGCGACGACGAACCGTTCTCCGCGCTCGCCTTCAAGATCATGACCGATCCGTTCGTCGGCCAGCTGATCTTCTTCCGCACGTATTCGGGCGTGGTGAATTCCGGCGACACGGTCTACAACCCGGTCAAGGAAAAGAAGGAGCGCCTGGGCCGGATTCTGCAAATGCACGCGAACGAGCGCAAGGAAATCAAGGAAGTGCGCGCGGGCGACATCGCGGCGGCGGTCGGTCTGAAGGAGGCGACGACCGGCGACACGCTGTGCGATCCGAATCACGTCATCATTCTCGAACGGATGATCTTCCCTGAACCGGTGATCTCGCAGGCCGTCGAGCCGAAGACCAAGGCGGATCAGGAGAAGATGGGCATCGCGCTCAACCGGCTTGCGCAGGAAGATCCGTCGTTCCGTGTCACGAGCGACGAGGAATCCGGCCAGACGATCATCTCCGGCATGGGCGAGCTGCACCTCGAAATTCTCGTCGACCGGATGAAGCGCGAATTCGGCGTGGAAGCGACGGTCGGCAAGCCGCAGGTCGCATATCGCGAGACGGTGCGCAACAAGGTGGAGGACGTCGAAGGCAAGTTCGTCAAGCAGTCCGGCGGACGCGGCCAGTACGGTCATGCGGTGATCGCGCTGGAGCCGGACCCGGGCAAGGGCTATGAGTTCGTCGACCAGATCAAGGGCGGCGTGATTCCGCGCGAGTTCATCCCGGCGGTGGACAAGGGCATTCAGGAGACGCTGAAGGCAGGCGTGCTGGCGGGTTATCCGGTCGTCGACGTGAAGGTGCGGCTGACCTTCGGTTCGTACCACGACGTCGACTCGAACGAAAACGCGTTCCGCATGGCCGGTTCGATCGCCTTCAAGGAAGCGATGCGGAAGGCGAAACCCGTGCTGCTCGAACCGATGATGGCCGTCGAAGTCGAGACGCCCGAGGATTTCATGGGCAACGTGATGGGCGATCTGTCGGGGCGACGCGGCATCGTGCAGGGCATGGAAGATATCGCGGGCGGCGGCGGCAAGCTGGTGCGCGCGGAAGTGCCGCTCGCCGAGATGTTCGGCTACTCCACGTCGCTGCGTTCGCTGACGCAAGGCCGCGCCACCTACACGATGGAGTTCAAGCACTACGCGGAGACGCCGAGCAACGTGTCGGAGGCGATCATCAATTCGAAGGGGAAGTGATCGCGGCCTGAGCGCGTAAGCCTGAGTGTGTACGTAAGCAAGCAAACGAACGTGTAGTATCGGAAGTCCGTTGCTCCGGCTAAGTTGGTGGCCGGCAACGGATTTTCCTTATCCGCAGACGAGAAACCGCTATGAGCGACCCACATCAAATCGATTGGCGCGAACACGGCGTCAAGGTCATCAAGGGCGATCAGCTCGACACCAACACGGCACAGACGCCGGGCATGAACCGCGCGGCCGCGATCAACGCGGCGCGCGTCGGCGCGCAGAAAATCTGGGCCGGCACCGTCACGATCCATCCGAATGCGAAGACCGGCGCGCATCATCACGGCGCGCTCGAAAGCGTGATCTATATCGTGCGCGGCCAGGCGCGCATGCGCTGGGGCGAGCACCTCGAATTCACCGCCGAGGCCGGTCCCGGCGACTTCATCTTCGTGCCGCCCTACGTGCCGCATCAGGAAATCAACGCCAGCACGGATGACCCGCTCGAATGCGTGCTCGTGCGCAGCGACAACGAAGCGGTCGTGGTGAATCTGAATATCGATGCCGTGGAGACGCCCGAGGAAGTGTTCTGGGTCGATCCGATCCACAAGCATCCGCACGATCACTGACGCGCGCCGGCATCCCCGGCGGCGGAAACGAACAACGACATCGACGACGCGGCGCGCAATTTGCTTCCCGTCCACGACGCGGCGGCGCTTTTTTGCGGCGCGGCTGATCGGACCGCCCGCCCGCGGACCACGACATCAACGACAACACCGGCTACCCCATCCGCACACGATGAAAAAACCTTCGACCGACGCGTATCTCTTAGAAACGGCCCGCGCACACGCAGGCGAACTGGGCAATCACGCGATCGACGAGTTCAGGGCCGGCCGCCTCACGCGCCGCGAGTTGCTGCGCCATGCGAGCGTGCTCGGTTTCGCGCTGAGCGCAGGCAGCATCTTCGGCATGCCGGCCGCGCGCGCGCAGAGCGCGGGCAAGCCCGGCGGCACGATCCGCGTGGCGCATCTGATGCCCGCGGGCGCCGTCGATCCGCTCACGGTGACCGACGCGGCAGGTCTCGCGCTCATCAACCAGACCGGCGAATTCCTGATCGACGACGACAGCGAGCATCTCGCCCTGCGGCCCGCGCTCGCGCTGTCGTGGTCGTCGAATGCGAAGGGCGATGTCTGGACTTTCAAGCTGCGCCCGAACGTGAAGTTCCACGACGGCCAGACGATGACCGCGAAGGACGTCGTCGCCACGTTCAATCGTCTGTCCGATCCGGGCACGGGCTCGGCTGCGCTGTCGGTGCTCAAGGGCGTGCTGTCGAAAGATTCGGCGAAGGCCACCGACGATCACACCGTCGAGTTTCATCTCGATGCGCCCAACGGCAATTTCCCGTATTACGTTTCCTCGAATACGTATAACGCGGTGATTCTGCCCGCGAACTTCACCGGCCCCTACGAAAAGACTTTCATGGGCACGGGCGCGCTCAAGCTCGAAAAGTACACGCCGAAAGTCGGCGCGTCGTTCGTGCGCAATCCGGATTACTGGGGCGAAAAGTCGCTGCCCGATCGCGTGAGCTTCTCCTTCTACGCGGATCAGCAGGCGCAACTGCTCGCGATGCAGGGCCGCCAGGCCGACGTCATGGGCGACTTTACCGTCCAGGGCGGCGTCTCCATGCTGACGAATCCGCAGTTCAAAGTGCTCGGCACGAAGTCGAGCTCGCACCGGCAAATCCACATGCGCTGCGATATGGGCGCGTTTAAGGACAAACGCGTGCGACAGGCGCTGGCGCTCGCGATCGACCGTGAGGTCATCGTCAAGGGGTTGTTCCGCGGCCGCGCGCAGGTCGGCAACGATAGCCCGTTCGCACCGGTGTTTCCGTCGAGCGATCTCACCGTGCCGCAACGCAAGATCGACATCGCGAAGGCGAAGCAGCTGATGAGCGAAGCGGGCGTCGCGAACGGCTTCGACGTCACGCTCACGACCGAGAAATACATGGAGATTCCCGATCTCGCGGTCGTCGTGCAGAACGCGGCGAAGGCGGTCGGCATTCGCATCACGCTCAAGGTGGAGAGTCAGGATCTCTATTACGGCTCGGGCACGTTCGGCAAGTCGGACTGGCTCGATTCGCCGCTCGGCATCACGGATTACGGGCATCGCGGCGTGCCGAACGTATTTCTCAACGCACCGCTCACGAGCGGCGGCACGTGGAACGCGGCGCACTTCAAGAACGCCGAATACGACAAGCTCGTTGCGCAGTTCGTCGCCGCGCTCGATGTCGCCTCGCAGAAAAAGCTGTCCGGCCAGATCCAGCGCCTCTTGCTCGACGAAACGCCGGTCGTGATCCCCTACTTCTACGACCAGCTGATCGTCACGCGCGCCAGCGTCTCCGGCGTGCGCTTCAACGCGATCTCGCAGATGTGGTTCGACCGCGCGACGGTGGGAACCTGACGCGATGAGCACGCTCACGCCGACGGCGCACGTCGCCGACTTCGCCAAAACGAAACGCATCGTGCGCTTCATCGGCGTGCGCGTATTGCTCGCGCTGATCACGCTGTGGCTCTTGTCGATGATCGTCTTCGCTGGCGGCCAGCTTCTGCCCGGCGACGTGGGCCGCGCGATCTTGGGTCCGCTCGCGGACGCGCGCGCGGTCGCGGCGCTCAATCATCAGTTGGGAGTGGACCGGCCGCTCCTCACGCAATACGCGGGCTGGATCAGCCATTTCCTGCGCGGCGACATGGGCGAGTCTTACGCGTTCCGCGCGCCAGTTGCGCCGTTTATCGGCAACGCGCTGTGGGCGTCGGCGAAGCTCGGCGCGCTCGCGTTCGTCGTCGTGGTGCCGCTCGGCATTGCGGGCGGCGTGTACGCGGCGCTGCACGCGGGACGCTGGATCGACCGGCTCATCAGCATCGGCGGACTGACGGCGACGGTCGTGCCGGAATTCGTCTCGTCGATCGTGCTGATCCTGATTTTCGGCGTGTGGCTGCAATGGCTGCCGATCGAGGCGACCGCGCCCGCCGACGCGGGCATCCTCACGCAACTCAAGCATCTGATCCTGCCAGTGCTGCCGCTCGTATTCGTGTTCTTCGGCTATATCGCGCGGATGGCGCGCGCGGGCACCGTCGAGGCGCTCGACGCCGACTACACCCGCACCGCGATTCTCAAGGGCCTGCCGCAGCGCGTCGTGATCCTGCGGCATGTGCTGCGCAACGCGCTGCTGCCGACCATCACCGTCGCAGCGACGCAGCTCGGTTACATGATCGGCGGACTCGTGGTTGTCGAGACGCTGTTCCACTATCAGGGCATCGGCTCGCTGATCTACACCGCCGCGCGCGGCAAGGACTTTCCGATGCTCGAAGCCGGCGTGCTGACCATCGGCGTGATTTATACGGCGGCAAATTTGATCGCGGATGCGTTGTACGTCGTGCTTAATCCGCGCCTGCGCACCACCGATTCGAGCGGAGACGCGCGATGAGCACGCCCGCACTCGCGCAGCCCCGGCAAAAGCGCTTCGAGGCGCTCGGCGCGCTCGCGCGCTCGGCCACCTTCGATCTCGGCGTGCTGATTCTGCTCTTCTGGGTCGTGTGCGCGCTCTTCGGGCACTGGCTCGTGCCGCTCGATCCTTACGCGTCCGATCCGCTCAATTCGCTGGGGCCTCCTTCCGCCGATCACTGGTTCGGCACCGACCAGCTCGGCCGCGACGTATTCGCGCGCGTGATTGTCGGTTCGCGCGACATTCTCACCATCGCGCCGCTCGCGACGCTGCTCGGCACCGCGGCGGGCACGGCGATCGGATTGGTGCTCGGCTATTTCGACGGCTGGGTCGATGCCGTGATCGGCCGCGCAATCGATGCGCTGCTCGCCCTGCCGCTCGTGATCGTCGCGCTGCTCGCGCTGGCGGCCGTCGGCGCGAGCAACACGACGGTGATTCTCGTCATCGGCCTTACCTTCGCGCCGATCACCGCGCGCACGGTGCGCGCCGCCGTGCTGGGCGAGCGCCATCTCGATTACGTGCTCGCGGCGCAATTGCGCGGCGAAAACGCGCTCTACATCATGTTCGCGGAGATTCTGCCGAACGTGCTGCCGCCGATCATCGTCGAGGCGACGGTGCGGCTCGGCTACGCGATCTTCGCGGTCGCGACGCTCTCGTTCCTCGGCTTCGGCATTCAGCCGCCGTCCGCCGACTGGGGCCTCGCGCTGTCCGAAAGCTACACGCTGATGGCGGGCGGCGCATGGTGGACCGTCGTGTTCGACGCCGCCGCGATCGCCTCGCTCGTGATCGCGGTGAATCTCGTCGCGGATGCGGTGCAAGGAGTGCTCGACCGATGAACGGACCGCCGCCATCGCCATTTCCCACCTTCGGCGCCGCGAAAGGCGATCAGGCCGATGCGCTGACGATCGTCGGCCTGACGGTTGCCTACCGCTCGCGCGGACGCGAGCGCGAAGTGCTGCAGGACGTCACGTTGCGCGTGCGGCGCGGCGAGGCGTACGGGCTTGTCGGCGAATCGGGCTGCGGCAAGTCGACGGCGGCGCTCGCGGTGCTGCGCTATCTGCCGCGCAACGGCCGCGTGAAGGCGGGCAAGATTGCGATCGGCGGCCGCGACGTCGCCGCGCTCGACGCCGACGCCTTGCGCGGCATGCGCGCGAACGCCGTGTCGATGGTCTATCAGGATCCGGGGCGCGCGCTCAATCCGTCGCTGACGATCGCGCGGCAAGTGTCCGAAGCGTTCGAAGTCACGGGCGCTTCCGCCGACGACGCGCTCGCCCGCACCATCGACATGCTCAGACGCGTGCGCATCGCCTCGCCCGAGCGCGTGATGGAGAGTTATCCGCATCAGTTGTCGGGCGGCATGCAGCAGCGTGTCGTCATCGCGATGGCGCTCGCGTGCAATCCCGAACTGCTGATCCTCGACGAACCGACGACCGGGCTCGACGCCACCGTCGAAGCCGAGGTGCTCGACCTGATCGCGCAACTGCGCGCGGAACTCGGCACGGCCGTGCTCTTCATCAGCCACAACCTCGCGGTGATCGGGCGCATGTGCGATCGCGTGGGCGTGCTGTACGCGGGAAAGCTGGTCGAAGAAGGCACGACCGCCGATGTCTTCGCGCAGCCGCGTCATCCGTACACGGTCGGTCTGCTGCGCTGTCTGCCGCGCGCGGGCCGCGGCAAGGAAACCGGCCGCCTCGACACGATTCCCGGCTCGCTGCCGCTGCCGGGGTCGATTGCGCAGGGCTGCATCTTCGCGCCGCGCTGCAAGCTCGCCGACGAGCGCTGCCTGAAAGAAGCGCCGCCGCCGTATCGCGTGGCGTCGGCGCACGGCGACCAGATGGCACGCTGCCATTATCACGAACGCGCGCAGACGCTACCGCGCTCGACCGAGGAAGCGCCGCTTCCGCTTGCCGCCGACGCCAGTGCGCCGCTCGCGCTTTCGGCGCGCAATCTCTCGAAGACATTCCGCGTCGGCGACGAAGAAGTGCGCGCCGTCCACGACGTCTCGCTCGATCTCGTGCAGGGCGAGACGCTCGGGCTCGTCGGCGAATCGGGCAGCGGCAAGACGACGCTCGCCAAGCTGCTGCTGGGCCTCGTGTCGCCCGACAAAGGCGCGACGCTCGAACTCGACGGCGCGAACCTGCCCGAACGCGTGACTCAGCGTAGCGACGAGCAAGTGAAGTCGCTGCAGATCGTGTTTCAGAATCCGGATTCCGCGCTGAATCGCGCGCATTCGGTGCGGCGGCTGATCACGCGGTCGCTGTCGAAGCTGGCCTCGCTGCATGGCGACGCGAAGGAAAAGCGCCTGCATACGCTGACCGAAGCCGTGCGTCTGCCGGAACGCTATCTGGGCTCGCGCACGCGGCATCTGTCGGGCGGACTCAAGCAGCGCGTGGCGATTGCGCGCGCCTTCGCGGGCGACCCGCGCGTCGTGGTCTGCGACGAACCGACATCCGCGCTCGATGTTTCCGTGCAGGCCGCGATCCTCAATCTGCTCGCCGACCTCCAGCGCGAACGCCGCGTCTCCTATGTGTTCATCTCGCACGATCTGCATGTCGTGCGCTATCTGTCGGACCGTATCGCCGTGCTGTATCTCGGGCGCATCATGGAGATCGGCCGTGCGAGCGATATCTTCGACGGCCCGCAGCATCCGTACACCGAAGCGCTGTTGTCCTCGGTGCCGTCGCTCGACGGCACGCATGCGAAGCGTATCCGTCTGTCGGGCGAGTTGCCGAGCGCGGCGAATCCGCCTTCGGGCTGCGTGTTTCACACGCGCTGTCCGCGCAAGATCGGCGAGATTTGCGAGACCGAAACGCCGCCTTGCCGCCACGCCGGCGACGCCGGCCACGAACACGCGATTCATTGCCACATTCCCATCGACGAACTGCGCGCGCTGCAACGTCCGGCAAGCTGATCATTCGTCGGAACCAAAGCGGCCCCGCGCGTCTCTCATCGGTTCGACGTTCAACAACAACGAGGATTCAACCGATGAAACCCGCCCTTTCCGTCGCGCTCGCCAGTCTGACTTTCACCGCCGCATTCGCGGCTTCATTGGCCGCCTCAGGCGCCGCGCATGCGCAAACCACGCAGGCCCCGACGCCCGGCGCGTCCGATCCGAGCTTCTCGGCCTACTCGCTCGCGCAGCAATGCGCCGCGAAATCCGACAACGCCGCGCAAGGGCAATGCGTGGGCGCCGTGCGTGGCATCGTGCGCGGCTATCAGTACGGCGTGCTGTTCGTGTCGCAACGTGCGTCGATGCCCGAAGGCGAGACAAAGCGCATTTCGCTGTGCCTGACGGACACGAAGGTGTCGTCGATCATCGACGACTTCCTCGCCGATGCGAAACAGGTCAACGAAGCGGATCTCAAGCGCACGCCCGCGGAAGTTGCCGTGCTCGGCTCGGTGCATGCGCATCACGCGTGTACGTGATGCGCCGGCTTGAGCGTTCCCGAGCGCGCCGCTTCAAAGCATTTCGAGCGATCGCTTCGACTTCGGCGGCCTGAACTGCTGATCGATCTCCGTGAGGTCGTCGGCGGACAGGTGAAGATCGAGCGCCGCGCGGTTCTCTCGCACGTGCGCGACGTCGGCGGCCTTTGGAATCGCGAACACTTCGGGCTGTTGCAGCACCCACGCGAGCGCCACCTGAAACGCCGACACGCCGCGCGCCGCCGCAATCTTTTCGAGCGCGCCGCCGCGCGGCAGACGCGCGTGATCGACCGGGCTATAGGCCATCGCGGGCATGCGGCGCTCGCGCAGCCACGGCAGCAAGTCGAACTCCGGGCCGCGTCGCGCGACGTTGTAGAGAATCTGGTCGGTTGCGCAGGCGTCGCCGCCGTCGATCGAAAAGAGTTCTTCGAGGTCGTCAGTGTCGAAGTTGCTCACGCCCCAATGGCGAATCTTGCCGTCGCGCTGCAATTTGCCGAAGCCCGCGACCACGCCTTCCAGATCCTCGCCGCCGCGCCAGTGCAGCAAATAAAGATCGATGCGATCGGTCTTCAGGCGCTTCAGGCTGCGCTCGCATGCGGCCTGCACGCCGCGCTCGCTGCCGTTGTGCGGATACACCTTGCTCACGATGAAAAGCTCATCGCGCACGCCGCCCAGCGCCTCGGCGATGAGTTTCTCGCTCTCGCCGTCGCCGTACATTTCGGCGGTATCGATGAGCGTCATGCCGAGTTCGACGCCCTCGCGCAATGCGGCGATCTCGCTCTTGCGCGCGTTCGGGCGCTCGCCCATTTCCCACGTGCCCTGACCGAGCTTCGGGATAGTTTCGCCTGTCGGCAGACTGACGACGAGTTTCGGGTTCGACATCGGCGGACACTCCTCTTGTCTGGGATCAAGGTTCGAGGATACCGCGACGTCGCCGTCAGATGGCATCGCGCTCAGACAAGCCCCACCACGAGCGGTCCGAGCAAGGTCAGCAACACGTTGGCGAGCGCGTAGGTGATGGCGAACGGCACCGTCGGCACGGCGCTCTCCGCCTTGTCCAGCACGCCGCCGAACGCCGGATTCGCGCTGCGCGACCCGGTAAGCGCGCCTGCGAGCAGCGCGGCGTTGTCGTAGCGCAGCACGTAGCGGCCGAAGAGCATCGTCAGCACGAGGGGAAACAGCGTGACGAACGCGCCGAGGAGGAAGATTGTGAGGCCGCTCTGCTTGACCGTCACGACCGCCTGCAGCCCCGAATTCAGCCCGACGACCGCGACGAACGCCGCCAGCCCGAAGTCCTTCAGCAACTGCGACGCGGCCGGCGGCATGACGCCGTACATCGGATGCTTGCCGCGCATCCAGCCGAACAGCAGTCCCGCGAGCAGACAGCCGCCGCCCGAGCCGAGCGTGAGCGGAATGCCGCCCACGTTGACGACCACCAGCCCGATCAGCAGCCCGAGCACGATGCCCACGCCCATGTAGATGAAGTCGGTCTTGTCGGTGTACGGCAGCTCGTAACCGGCGGCATCGACGGCGCGTTTGGTGTCCTGCGGCGAGCCGTAGAACGTGATCACGTCGCCGTGTTCGAGCTGCGTTTCGGGCAGCACCGGCAGCGCCAGGCCCGCGCGCGAGATGTCGTGGATATAGACGCCGTGGCGCAAGTCGCGGTCGACGGTGGCGCGCACCGCGGCGATCGTCGTGCGGTTCATGCCGCGCTTCGTGAACACGCCCTGGCGCTTCTGCATGACGACGCTGATGCCGTCGGTATCCGCGACTTCCTCGCCGATATGCGCCGCCGCGCTCACCATCACTTCGCGCCGTCCGACCACGAGCACGATATCGCCCGCCTCCAGCATGATGTCCGGGCGCGGCTCCAGCGCATGGCCCGCGCGCCGGATTCGCTCGATGGCAATCAGGTCCTGATCGTCCATTTCGATCTGCGCAACCGTGCGCCCCGCCGCGCCGCCGCGCGTCACGCGATACGCGCGCCCGACCAGCGCCGGCAGCGCGGAAATCTGCCCGGGCCCCGGCCCCGCCGACGCGCCGCCGGCAAGCGCCTTCTCCGCCTCGACCGACGCGTCCTTCAGACTCTGCCCCATGAATTTCGGCAGCAGGTTCACGCACACGATGATCGCCCCGAGCGAGCCGAACACGTAGGTCACGGCGTAGGCGATCGCCACGTCGGCCTGCAGCGCCTTCGTCTCATCGGCGGAAAGACCGAGCCGCGCAATGGCATCGCCCGCCGTGCCGATGATCGCCGACTGCGTGAGCGCGCCACCCGCGAGTCCGGCGGCCAGTCCCTTGTTCAGCCCGAACAGCTTCGCGCAGACGATCACGGTGACGAGCGCCGTCACCGCGAGAAACACGGCCATCGCGATTTCGCGCAGCGTCTTGCGATTGATCGAATTGAAGAACTGCGGTCCGGAGTCGTAGCCGACCGCGTAGATGAACACGGCGAACATCACGGACTTCACGCCGTTGTCGATCTGCACGCCCGCCTGGCTTATGACCACCGCCGCGATCAGCGATCCGCCCACGCCGCCCAGCTGAAACTTGCCGAAGTTGATCTGACCGATCAGATAACCCACTGCCAGCGACAAAAACAGCGCCGATTCGGGTGACTTCTGGAAAATCGTGTGGAGCCAGTCCATCGCGTCCTCGCGGTTCGGAACGTCGGCTTACCCGAGCTTGCTCGCCAGCCCGACCACCACCGGCCCGAGCAGCGGCAGCAGCACGTTGGAGAGCGCATACGTGATCGTGTAGCCGATGACGGGCGTTGCGTTCCCCGTCACGCCGACGAGCGCGCTGATGGCCGGCGTGCTGCATTGCTGGCCGGCGATCGCGCCGAGCAGCATCGGCACTTCGAGTTTGAGCAGCCAGCGCCCGACGACAAGCGACGCGAGCGCCGGCCCGAGCGTAATGACGACGCCCGCGACCGGCAGCGCGATGCCGAATTCGCGGATGAGGCGCAGCGCATCCGCCCCCGCCGACAGCCCGACCGCCGCGATGAACGTGCACAGGCCGAAGTCCTTCAGGATCTGCGCCGCCGCCGACGGCAACGAGCCGATCAGCGGATAGCGCGAACGAATCCAGCCGAACAGCAGCCCCGCGAGCAGACAGCCGCCGCCCGTGCCGAGCGTCAGATCGATGCCGCCGACATGCGCCGACAGCCGCCCGATCGCGATGCCCAGCAGCACGCCCAGACCGAGAAAGACGAAATCGGTTTTTTGCGTCGTGCGGATCACGTAGCCGAGCTTCGCCGCGCCGCGCGCGACGTCTTCCTTGTTGCCGACGAGCGTCAGCACGTCGCCGCGTTGCACCTGCGTGCTGGCGAGCGCGGGAATCGTGCTGTCGAGCCGCGTGACGGCCGCGACGAACACGCCGTGGGCATCGGCGGGCGCGGCGCGTGCGCGCACCTGCGCGAGCGTGAGACCGTGCACCGCGCTGCGCGTGAGCATCACGTCGACACGCTCGACGAAAACATCCGAGACGCCGCCGCCGAAGACTTCTTCGCCGATCATGGGAATCGCCTCGATGAGCGCCTCGCGCCGCCCGCCGACCATGACGCAATCGCCCGCTTTCAGAATCACGCCCGGCTGCGCCTTGATGATTGCGCGGTCGCGCTGTACCCGCTGCACGCTGATGTTGTCGCCGAAACGCTTTTCCAGCTCGCCGATGCTCTGCCCGGCGCCCGTCGTCACCCGAAGTTCGCGTCCGCTGAGCGGCGGCGCGGCGGGCGTCTGACCCGCGGCGAGCGCGCCGTCGCCGCCGAGCTTGCGCCAGAGCCGCTCGGCTTCGTCGCGCAGATTCACGCGCAGAATGAGCGGCGCGAACTGACTCACGAAAAGCACGATTGTTACCAGGCCGAACAAATAACTCACGCTGTAGGCGGTCACAATGTTTGCCTGCAGCCGCGCGGTTTCGGCGGCCGGCAACCCGAGCCGGTTGATCGCTTCCGATGCCGTGCCGACGACGGCCGATTCGGTCGCGCCGCCGGCGAGCAGGCCGGCAGCCGTCCCCGCGTCGAGCTTGAGAATGACGACCGCGCCCAGCACGAGCGCGACCACGACGACGATTTCGACGATGGAGAGCGCGCCATAGCGCCAGCCGCGCCCGATGTTGGCGAAAAATTGCGGACCGCCCGTGAAACCGAGCGCGAAGATAAAAAGCGCAAAGGCGATGTTTTTGAGTTCGGGAGAAATTCGGGCGCCGCTCTGCCCGAGAATCAACGCGACGATAAGCGTGCCGCACACGCCGCCGAGTTGAATCGGCCCGAGCTTGAACGAGCCAATGAAGTAACCGATCGCCAGGCTGGCAAAGAGCGCGATTTCAGGCTGCGCGGAGAGCAGATTCCATATCATGACGCCGCCTATTATTGTTGAGGCTGAAAAAGCTTCTCCGTCCCGACACTAAAACGAGGCTCGAACATGTCACGTTTGTCAGCTTTATGAAATTAAACTAACTAACGAGCATCTTCGATAAGCAAAAACTTTTAATTACGACCACTGATATATCAATGCGAGCTTTTAAAGTCCGCTTGCATAAAATTCGATTTCTTAAGTGAGCGCAACATATATATAGTTAAATCGAATAACGGGCTCATCTGTATCTAGAATCGAAGCGTATCAAATGGCTGGCACCTCTACACCGAACAACTGCGCGTACACATCCCCGCAAACTCAAGCCCAGTAAGGATTTTCCTGCGTTACGTTACACACAAAAAGCCTGCCGTCATGTCGACTTCTCATTTAAATATTGCAATCTTCCGATTCTGTCAATATTATCGGTTTCATAGCTTGGTCAATAAGTGGACGCACGCTTGTCATATAGGCGAAGGTCCGTGTTTCACAACTCACCGAGAGAGGGCAACAAGATGAATCAGATTCACGCAATGCGGGTCTTTGTCCGCGTCGCGGATACGGAAAGTTTCCGCCGCGCGGCCCAGCAACTCGACGTTTCAAATGCGCTGGTTACTCGGGCAATCGCCATGCTCGAAGCGCATTTACGGACTCGGCTTATCAACCGTACAACCCGCAATTTGTCTCTCACCGAAGCCGGCACGCGTTATCTCGAAGGCTGCCGTGCGTTGCTGGAGGAACTGGATCATCTGGAATCGACCGTCACGCACACCGAGGGCGAGCCGAGCGGCACGCTACGTGTGGTCGCGTCGAGTGCGCTTTCGCTGCTTACGCTGACGCCGCTCATCGACGGCTTCCGCAAGGTTTATCCGAAGGTCAACGTGCGCCTCACGCTTGCGGAACGGCATGTCGATCTCGTCGAGGACGGCTATGACGTCGGTATCGTCACGGCGTTCATGGTGTCGAGCACCGCGCTTATCGAACGGCCCGTCGGCACCAATGCCCTCGTGCCGGTGGCAACGCCCGCGTTCGTCGCCGAGCACGGTCTGCCTGCCTCGCCCACCGATCTTCAAAGCCTGTCTTCGGTCGGACTGCCAAACGAGATGCGCAGCCAGACCTGGCACTTCCGGCATCGCCACGGCGCCGCCGACCAGATCACGCTCGCGCCCGTGTATTCGGTCAACAACGGTCTGATGGTGCGTCTCGCCACGCTGAAGAGCATGGGCTTTTCGATTCTGCCCGAAGGCATCGTGCAGGGGGATCTGAAGGACGGCACGCTCGTGCGTCTGCTGCCGGAATATTCGATCGACGACCCCGACATGAAAGTATCGATCGTCTATCCGGGGCGGCAGTATCTGCCCGCGAAGACGCGTTATTTCATCGACTATGCGCTCGACTATCTGAGCCGTGAATTCGCCGGGTCAACCGGCCGTCCGGACGACATCGTGCGTTCGGCCATGCCCTCGCTGATGTCCGTGCAGACGAAATCGAACGGCGTGTCGGCAACCGCGAATTGACATCACGCCCAAAAATTCAAACGCCGTCGGAACGCTCTGCGCCCGACGGCGCTTTTTTTTTTGCGCGCTCAGGTTTCGCCGTAATCGGCGCCGGTCGCATCCGGTGCCGCGCACATCTCGCGCAGCAGCGACGCCTCGCGTTCATGCACCTCGACCGGCATGCACAGCGCGCCGGCATGCGCCATGTAACGCGCACGATGCTGCCCGTTGCGAAACGCGACGACCCCTTCCCGATGCACGCCGAGCAGCCCAAGAAAACCCGCCGAGCGTCGCACGTTGATGGTCACGTAGGGCATTTCCGGCACGCGCGGATTATCCGGGTCCAGAAACTCGCGGATGCCGCGCACCTTGCCCGCGTGCCAGTCGTCGACGGCCTTGAGCACGTAGTCGGTGTCGTCGCGATTGGCGCATGCAAGCAGTTTGCCGACGTCGACCAGCACGACCTGATGACGCGAACCAAAGTCGGTGAACACCCGCTTCAGGCGCACGAAGTCATACTGTGGATGGCTCTGGAGCCTGACGATCCAGACCGCTTCTGCGGCGGTCGGCGCAACCATCGTGTCCATGATCGGTATCGGAAGAAGACTGCGGCGCGCGCGCCCCGTGCGCGCGTGTTTCGCAAGCAAACGGCCTCAAAACGGTCCTGAGCGCACTACGCCAGCAAACGCTCAGGCCAATTAAACTTTTACACCCTAGCCGTTCATCGTGAAAGCGCCATGACGGGCACGTGCCGTGCTTTTGTTGCCTGAATCGAACACTCAGGTGGACAGCACCGGACGCAATGGCGCGAACCGTCATGCACACCGGGCAAACAAAACGTGAACACTTCCGATCTCATCGTCGCGCGTCCCGAGGGACTGTTCTGCGGCCCGGGCAACTTTTATATCGATCCGTGGCGGCCGGTCGAGCGCGCGGTCATCACGCATGCGCACGCCGATCACGCCCGCTTCGGTCACGCGCACTATCTCGCGGCCGAGGCAGGTCTCGGCGTGCTGCGCTCGCGTCTGCCCGGCATCGACGTGCAAGGGCTCGCCTATGGTGAAGCCATCGATGTGCACGGCGTGCGCGTATCGCTGCATCCGGCCGGGCATGTGCTCGGCTCGGCGCAGGTGCGTGTCGAGTACAAGGGACGCGTGTGGGTTGCGTCCGGCGACTACAAGGTCGAGCCCGATCCGACCTGCGCGCCCTTCGAACCCGTGCGCTGCGACACCTTCATCACGGAGTCGACGTTCGGCTTGCCGATCTATCGCTGGGACAGTTCGCGCGAGGTCTTCGGCGGCATCGATTCCTGGTGGCGGCACAACGCGAGCCAGGGCCGCGCATCGGTGCTCTTCTGCTATTCGTTCGGCAAGGCGCAGCGTGTGCTCGCGGGCATCGACGCCGCCATCGGTCCGATCTTCTGCCACGGCGCGGTCGAGCCGCTCAATCGCGCGTATCGCGAGTCCGGGGTCGCGCTGCCGCCGACGCGGCTCGTCAGCGACATCGCCGCCAAAGACAAAGCGGTCTTCAAGGGCGCGCTGATCGTGGCGCCGCCGTCCGCGCAAGGCAGCACGTGGATGCGCCGTTTCGGCGATTACAGCGACGCCTTCGCCTCCGGCTGGATGCGGCTGCGCGGCACGCGGCGGCGGCGCGGCGTCGATCGCGGCTTCGTGCTGTCCGATCACGCGGACTGGCCGGGCCTGCAACTGGCCATCGGCGCGAGCGGTGCGGAACGGGTGATCGTCACGCATGGCCAGATCGAGCCGATGGTCCGCTGGCTCACCGAGCAAGGGCTGGATGCCGGCGCGTTCCGCACCGAATATGGCGACGATGCGATCGAAGCCGACGCCGCCGAAAATGTCCCGCAAGCCACCGAGCCCGCCGCGCAATGAGACGCTTCGCGACGCTCTACACCGCGCTCGACGCGACCACGTCGACCAACGAAAAACTCGAAGCGCTGATCGCGTATTTCTCGGGCGCGGAGCCGGAAGACGCGGCGTGGGCGTCGTACTTTCTCGCCGGCGGCAAGCCGCGCCAGTCGGTGCCGACGCGCCAGCTCACGGAACTCGCGCGCGAGCGCGCGGGCCTGCCGGAATGGCTCTTCGACGAGTCGTATCAGGCGGTCGGCGATCTCGCCGAAACCATCGCGCATGTGCTGCCGCCGGCGTCGGGCGAATCGTCGCTGGGGCTCGCGCAATGGATCGAGGAACGCGTGCTGACGCTGCGCGGCGCGAGCCCCGCCGAATTGCGCGAGCGGCTGCTGAGCTATTGGGACGAACTGAACTGGAGCGAGCGTTTTCTCCTCACGAAGCTGATCGGCGGCGGCTTTAGAGTTGGCGTTGCGCGGCAGCTCGTGGTGCGCGCGCTGGCCGTGGTCGCGGGCGTCGATCACAAGCGCATCGCGCAACGCATGGTCGGCTGGACGGATTCGCGCCAGGCGCCGAGCGCCGCGCGCTATCTGCGGCTGATCGCGCCGGAAGCGCAAGGCGACGACATCGACACGCCGCACGAAAGCGATATCGGCCTGCCCTATCCGTTCTTTCTCGCGCATCCGTTGCAGGCCGATCCGGCGACGCTCGGCTCGCCCGCGGACTGGATCGCCGAATGGAAGTGGGACGGCATTCGCGCGCAGATCGTCAAGCGCGCGGGCCGCGTGTGGATCTGGTCGCGCGGCGAGGATCTCGTCACCGAACGCTTTCCGGAGCTGGCGAGCCTGGGCGCGGCGCTGCCCGACGGCACGGTCATCGACGGGGAAATTCTCGCGTGGGAGCCGGGCGGCGCCGCGCCCTTGCCGTTCGCTCGCCTGCAGCCGCGCATCACGCGCAAGTCGCTCACGAAGAAGGTGCTCGCCGATTCGCCCGCCGCGCTGCTCGCCTACGACCTGCTCGAAGAAAACGGCCGCGATCTGCGCACCGAGCCGCTGCATGCGCGCCGGGCGCGGCTCGACGCGCTCGCGCAAGCACTGTCCACCTCGCTCGCGATGGACTTGCTGCGCGTCTCGCCGATGGTCGTCGCACCGGACTGGCCCACGCTTGCCGCGTTGCGCGACGAAAGCCGCGCGCGCGGCGTCGAGGGGCTGATGCTCAAGGAGCGCGCGTCGATGTACGGCGTCGGCCGCACGAAGGCGTCGGGGACGTGGTGGAAGTGGAAGATCGATCCGTATTCGATCGACGCCGTGCTGCTCTACGCGCAACGCGGCCACGGCCGGCGCGCGAGCCTCTACACGGATTTCACCTTCGCCGTATGGGACGAAGCCGACGGCGTGCGCACGCTGGTGCCGTTCGCCAAGGCCTATTCCGGCCTCACCGACGAAGAAATGCGTCAGGTCGATGCCGTCGTGCGCAAGACGACCATCGAGAAATTCGGGCCGGTGCGCAGCGTCACGCCGACGCTCGTCTTCGAAATCGGCTTCGAGGGCATTCAGGCGAGCCCGCGGCACAAGTCGGGCATTGCGGTGCGTTTTCCGCGCATGCTGCGCTGGCGCACGGACAAGGCCATCGACGACGCCGACACGCTCGACATGCTCAAGGGCTTTCTGAACGAGGCGACGGCATGAGCGCGCCCGAGGCGGACAAGGAAGGGCGGCGCACGCCGCGTCCGCGCCCGCGTCGTGTGCCGCGCACGCGCGCCGCGCAGGCGAAGCTCGACGCGGCCGCCGAACTTTTCACGCCCGCGCCGCTCGCCTACGACGAGAACGAAGCGGCGAAACACATCGACGAGCGCATCGCGCGCTGGTTCGATGCACGCGGCTGGCAGCCGTTCGAGTTTCAGCGCGAGGCGTGGCGCGCGATCGAATCCGGCGCGAGCGGCCTCTTGCACGCGACGACCGGCGCAGGCAAAACCTGGGCGGTCTGGCTCGGCGCACTCGCCGCTTACGCTGCCCCTGCCCACCCGGATACGCCGCCCAAGCGCAACGCGTTGCCCGCGCCGCTCACCGTGCTATGGATCACGCCGATGCGCGCACTCGCCGCCGACACCGCCCGCGCGCTGCAGGCCGCCGTCAGCGCACTGTCGGTGCCGTGGACGGTCGGGCTGCGCACGGGCGACACATCATCGACGGAACGCGCCCGTCAGAGCCGCCGCATGCCCTCCGCGCTCGTGACGACACCCGAGAGCCTCACGCTGATGTTGACGCGCGCAAACGCCCGCGAGGATTTGTCGCGCGTGCGGTTGGTCGTCGTCGATGAATGGCACGAGTTGCTCGGCAACAAGCGCGGCACGCAGACGCAACTGGCGCTCGCCCGCCTCGCGCGCTGGCGTCCCGATCTGCAAATCTGGGGGCTCTCTGCCACGCTGGGCAATCTCGCGCTCGCGCACGACGCGCTGCTTCATCCCGTGCGGACGCCGCGCGTGGTCGTGCGCGGCGCGCAGCCGAAAACACTCGTCGTCGATACGCTGATTCCGGAGACGATCGAGCGTTTTCCGTGGGGCGGACATCTCGGCGTGCGCCAGGTCGGCCCCGTCGCCGATGAAATCGAACATGCGCAAAGCTCGCTCGTCTTCACGAACACGCGCTCGCAATCCGAAATCTGGTATCGCGCGCTGCTCGAACTGCGCCCGGAATGGGCGGGCCTGCTCGCGCTGCATCACGGCTCGCTCGACAAGGAAGTGCGCGACTGGGTCGAACTCGGACTCAAGAACGGGCAACTGAAGGCGGTTGTCTGCACGTCGAGTCTCGATCTCGGCGTCGATTTCCTGCCGGTCGACCGCGTGTTCCAGATCGGCTCGCCGAAGGGCGTCGCGCGGCTCATGCAGCGCGCGGGCCGCTCGGGTCACGCGCCGGGCCGTGCCTCGCGCGTGACCATCGTGCCGACGCACGCGCTCGAACTCGTCGAGGCGGCGGCGGCGCGATGGGCCATCGGCGAGCGCCGCATCGAAGGCCGCGAGATGCCGCTCAAGCCGCTCGACGTGCTCGTGCAGCATCTCGTGACCGTGGCGATCGGCGGCGGCTTCGAACCCGGCGAGATGATCGGCGAAGTGCGCACGGCCTACGCTTATCGCGATCTCACGCAAGCCGAGTTCGACTGGGCGCTGGCGTTCGTCGAGCGCGGCGGGACGTCGCTTGCGGCGTATCCGGATTTTCATCGCGTCGTGAAAGACGATGACGGCATGTATCGCGTGCCGCGCGAGGATCTCGTGCGCAGGCATCGCAACAACGTCGGGACGATCGTGGCAAACGCGACCATCAGCGTCGCGTATATGACGGGCGGGCGCATTGGCGCGATGGAGGAATCGTTCATCTCGCGTCTGAAGCCCGGCGATGTCTTCACGTTCGGCGGACGCACGCTCGAACTCATCCGTGTGCGCGATATGACCGCATACGTGAAGCGCGCGACCTCCTCGCGCGGCGCGATGCCGCAATGGGCGGGCAGCAAGATGCCGCTGTCGTCGGAACTGGCGGATGCCGCGCTCGTGATGCTCGCGCGCGCCAACGACGGCATCTTCGACGAGCCCGAAATGCGCGCCGTCAAACCGCTGCTCGACCTGCAGGCGAAGTGGTCCGCGCTGCCGGGGCCGGGCGTGCTGGTGGTCGAACTCGTGCGCTCGCGCGAGGGGCATCATTTCTTCTGCTATCCGTTCGCCGGACGCATGGCGCATATCGGACTGGGTTCGCTGATCGGCTGGCGCGCCGCTCGCGACCGGCCCGGCACCTTCTCCATTTCGATGAACGATTACGGCTTCGAATTGTTGTCGGCGCAGCCGTTCGACTGGGAGACGCTCATCGAAGAAGGGCTGTTTTCGCCGGAGAATCTGGAACACGATATTCTCGCCAGCCTGAACGCATCCGAGCTTTCAGCGCGGCGCTTTCGCGAGATCGCGCGCGTGGCGGGCCTGATCTATCAGGGCCATCCGGGACAGCAAAAAAGCGCGCGGCAGTTGCAGGCGTCGAGCGGCCTGTTCTATGAAGTGTTTCGCAAGCACGACAGCGCCAATCTGCTGCTGTCCCAGGCCGATCAGGAAGTGATGTTGCAGGAACTGGAACTCGGGCGCATCCGCGCGGCGCTCGAACGCATGAACGAAAGCCGGCTCGCGCTGAGGCATCCGAAGAAGCCGACGCCGTTCGCGTTTCCGCTGATCGTCGCGCGGCTGCGGGAGAAAGTGAGCACGGAGAAGCTGTCGGATCGCGTCGGGCGCATGCTCGCGGATCTGGAAAAGGCGGCGACGACATAAACGGCCATCCACCATGTCCATCGAGGCACTGACCATCGAAGTGAACGGCCACGCGCTGATGCTCTCTTCCGAGCGCGCGGCCTTCGATCCGCTCCTCAAAACGTTGTTCATCGCCGATGCGCACTTCGGCAAGGACGCCGTGTTCCGCGCGCGCGGCATTCCGGTGCCCGCCGGCACGACCGGCGAGACGCTTGCGCGGCTGGGCGCGCTCGTCGCGATGCATCGGCCGGAGTCGGTCGTCTTTCTCGGCGATCTGCTGCACGCGCGCGAATCCCACGCCGATGAAACGCTCGACGCGCTCGCCGCGTGGCGCGCGCAGCATCGCGCGTTGCGGCTCGTGCTGGTCGAAGGCAATCACGACCGGCACGCGGGCGCGCTGCCTGCCGCATTCGGCGTCGATGTCGTGAAGGAGCCGCATCGGCTGGGACCGTGGGCGCTGTGCCATCATCCGCAGACGGCGGAAGGCGCGTATGCCCTCGCCGGTCACGAGCATCCGGTCTACCGGCTCGCGACGCGCCGCGACAGCGTGCGCTTGCCGTGCTTTCGCTTCGGGCCGCGCGCGGGCGTGCTGCCCGCTTTCGGCGCGTTCACCGGCGGTTTCGAAGTGAACGGCAACGTGCGCGGCGAATCCGTCTATGTGATCGCGGGCGAACGCGTGTTTCCGCTCAGTGGTAGATCGTCGTCGACGATTGCAGCTTCGTGAGCTTGCCGCGCTGGAAGCCGAACCAGCCGAGATTCGACTGCATCACCACTTCGTCGCCCTGCCAGAACACGCGCTTCACCGTCATGCGCTGACCCACGCGCTGCACGAGCGGCGGATTGCGGCGGAAGTCATACAGCACCGGGCCGGTATCGGACTGCACGAGCATGCGCGCGACGGCGCCATTCGCGCCCGATGCGTCGTCGAAATGTGCGATGCGCTTCGCGTCGAAGCGATCAAACACCTGCGTGTCGATGAGCGCCGCCATGCCGGATTCGTCGCGCAGAAAGTTGAGCGTGCCCGCCTTCGTGACGATGGGACCTGCGGCGTCGCTCTGGGCGTGCGCGAGGGTGGCGAACAGGATCGCGGAAGCGAGCGCGGTGCGGAGGATATTTTTGATCAGGGACATCTTCGTTCGATTAGTGCTGCAGTTTCTCATGCGATTGTGCTGCGTTTTCCCAACACCGGCCATTGCCCGCGATGCGCAACGAACGCGCGCCGACGAGCCTGTTACCGGAAACATCTGACGCATGACGGCACGGCGCGGGCAAGACTCGTGCGCGGCTATTGCGTCCGCAAGAATATCCGTTCCGGCAATGCATAGCGCGGGCCGGCTGTCATAAGGGTTTGTACCAGCATCAAAAAATACCTTTCTGTACAATCCGAGCCTTCCACTCCGCCTCGGCGCCTGCGTCGTTCAATCCGACGACGCGCGACCTGGCGTGACACATCGTCGCCCTCCGCCATGCCTTTGCCTCTCTTCGCACTCGCTATTGCCGCATTCGGCATCGGCACGACCGAGTTCGTCATCATGGGGCTGCTGCCCAACGTCGCGCGCGATCTCGCCGTGTCGATTCCGGCGGCAGGCATGCTGGTATCCGGCTATGCGCTGGGCGTCACCGTCGGCGCGCCGATTCTCGCCGTCGTCACCGCGAAGATGCCGCGCAAGAAGGCGCTGATGAACCTGATTGCCGTGTTCATCGTCGGCAATCTGCTGTGCGCGCTCGCGCCCAACTACTGGGTGCTGATGGGCGCGCGCATCGTCACTGCGTTTTGTCACGGCGCGTTCTTCGGCATCGGCTCGGTGGTCGCCGCCGATCTCGTCGCGCCCAACCGCCGCGCGCAGGCCATTGCGCTGATGTTCACCGGACTCACGCTCGCCAACGTGCTCGGCGTGCCGCTCGGCACCGCGCTCGGCCAGGCGGCGGGCTGGCGCTCGACCTTCTGGGTCGTCACGCTGATCGGCGTGGCGGCGGCGGGCGCGCTCGCCGTGTGCCTGCCGAAACATATCGAGATGCGCGACACCAGCATCCTGCGCGAATTCGACGTGCTCAAGAACCCGCAAGTGTTGATGGTGCTCGGCATCAGCGTGCTCGCGTCGGCTAGTCTGTTCTCGGTGTTCACGTATATCACGCCGATCCTCGAAGACGTCACGGGCTTTTCGCCGCACGCGGTCACTTATGTGCTGCTGCTGTTCGGTCTCGGCCTCACGGTCGGCAGCACGCTCGGCGGCAAGCTCGCCGACTGGAAGCTGCTGCGCTCGCTGCTGTCGTTTCTGCTGGCGATCGTCGTCATTCTGACGATCTTCGCGGGCACGATGCACGAGCCCATCCCGGCGATGATCACGATCTTCTTCTGGGGCGTGCTCGCCTTCGCGATCGTGCCGCCGCTGCAAATTTTGATCGTCAATCGCGCGAGCGATGCGCCGAATCTCGCGTCCACGCTGAATCAGGGCGCGTTCAACCTCGGCAACGCGACCGGCGCGTGGCTCGGCGGCTGCGTGATCGGCGCGGGCGCCCCGCTCACGTCGCTGCCCTGGGTCGGCATTCTGATGGCGATGAGCGCGTTCGGGCTGACGCTCGTATCGGCGACGCTCGACAAACGCGCGCGCCGCATGTCGATCGGACAAGCCGCCTGAGCCGCCTGATCGGTCTGAGCGGCCTGAGCGTTCCGATGCGGTGCGGTGCATGAAGCGCATTCTGTCGCGCGATTTTCTCGCGCTGATCCTGAGCGTCGCGGTGGTCGGCCTGGGGCTCGGCGCGACGTTGCCGCTCACGGCGCTCGCGCTCACGCAGGCGGGCTACGGCAGCGACATCGTCGGCCTGATGACGGCGATGCAGGCCGGCGGCGGCCTGGCCGTCGCGCCGTTCGCGAGCCGGGTCGCGGCGCGCTGGGGTGCGCGCGAGACGATCGTCGTGACGGTGCTCGTCGCGGCGCTCGCGACCATCGCGATGCAATTCACGCTGAGTCTGTGGCTGTGGGCTGTGTTGCGCGTGCTGTTCGGCGCCGCGCTGATGCTGCTCTTCACGATCGGCGAGGCATGGGTCACGCAACTCGCCGACGACACCACGCGCGGCCGCGTCGTCGCCATCTATGCGACCAACTTCACACTTTTCCAGATGATGGGGCCGGTACTCGTCAGCGCGATCGGCGGACTGCCGTCGATGCGCTTCGCGATCTGCGGCGCGATTTTTCTGCTGGCGTTGCCCGCGCTTGCATCGATACGCGGCACGCCGCAGTCGCTCGCTTCCGACGAAGGTGAAAGCGAACATGGCGACTGGCGCCAGGTGCTGCCGCGCATGCCGGCGCTCGTGATCGGCACGGGCTTCTTTGCGCTCTTCGATACGCTCGCGCTCTCGCTGATGCCGCTCTTCGCGATGTCGCACGGCGTCGCCGAGTCTGTCGGCGTGCTGTTCGCATCCGCGATCCTGTTCGGCGACACGACGATGCAGTTTCCCATCGGCTGGCTCGCCGACCGCATCGGGCGCGCGAAGGTGCATGCGGGCGCGGGCGTCGTCGTCGCGCTGCTGTTGCCGTTTTTGCCGTGGGCGGTCGCGTATCCGTGGCTGTGCTGGCCGCTGCTGTTCGTGATCGGCGCGGCGGCGGGCAGTGTCTATACGTTGTCGATCGTTGCGTGCGGCGAGCGCTTTCGCGGGCCGTCGCTGGTTTCGGCGACGGCGATCGTCGGTACGTCGTGGAGCGCCGCGAGTTTCGGCGGGCCGATCGTTGCGGGGACGTTGATGCAACGCGTCGGGGCGGATGCGTTGATCGGCGTGTTGACGGCGGCGGCTTGTGCGTTTTTGGTGGCGGTGTGGTGGGAGCGGCGGGTGGCGCGCTGACGGCGACTGAATTCGGCGGGCAAGCTTCGTCATTTCAGTGATGCCGCCACGCGCCCCGGAGAACTGTGATGTCAACGCGAGCGGCTTCCCATCACAATGGAAGCCGCTCGCGTTCGTTTCGGGCACGGCGGGCGCGTCAGGCGCCGTGTTTGACTTCCGGTAGCGCCATGATTCGACGCATCCTCACTGAATGTTAGCCAACGGCTTCCAGGTGCCTGGAGTGCCCGTCGTGACGCATACCCAGCCTTCCGGTTGCCCGGTCGCGGGCACAGCGTTCAGCACGCGAGAACCGATCGACCAGTAGTTCGTTGTGGGCGGCGCATTGCCGACGGAGCGCGCGGCCCAACCGACACGCGACTCTCCCGCGCCGATGCGTTCCCATTGCACGCCTGTAGTCGCATCGAGAATGACGCTGCCAACGCTGGCTCGCACGCTCGGTTCGGCTGGCATGTTATCGGTATGACGCAATTGAATACTTCCGGGCGCGAGTACCGGATTGTTCCATCCGATCGAGCCTGTTTGTTTCATGCTCGCATCGATCATATTGTCGAAGCTTTCGAGTTCGTTGATCGTGATCGCCGCGTCGGTTATAACCCAGAGATAGGTCTTGCACTTTTTCGCCGTGTTGCCGCTGATCGAAATGCGATCGAACACGCACGCTGCCGGTGCAATCGCGATAGCGGAGTTATATGCGCCCCCGCCCAAGGTCGTGTTCGAGCAGTCCTCGAACACGTTGCCGATTGCCTCGATTGACGCCGGCGTGGTCGTATCCGGCGTCGACACTTGCAGCGCTCGCCCGAGGATGCCACGCGCGCGATTGCGATTGAATACGAGCCGCTTGAAGTTCCCGATGGCCAGACCTGCGGGAATGTTGACCGTCTGATCTCCGCCTTCGTACGCGAAATCGACGTTGCAGAACGACAGGGAGAAATTCGCTCCGGCTGCGACATTCTGCAAGGCGTTAAAGGAAGACACTACGTTATAGCGAAAGCGGAAATAACCGCCTGTGACCTTCGCGTCGAGCATCCGGCCCGCCGCGCACCAAAACGTAATGCCTCCCAGCAGCTGTTCGCCTCGAAGGTCGGGGCCGAACGTCGTGTGGTGCGTGTCGCAGACCAATGCCGCGAAGTTGGCAAGCTGGGCGTAGTTATAGGCGCGGATTCCGTCGACATGACCCGAGCTGCCGTGAAATTCGACGCACGTTGAAACACTACAAGGCGAGTCGTTCCAGCAGGTCACATCGAAGACGTGAAAGTCCTGAGCGATGACATAGACGGTCGAGTGATCACTCGCGACGGTGTTTCCCGGCACGGATTGCGCCACGTTTCGCGCGCGAATGCGCCTCACCATGATATGGCTGCATGTTGGCGTGCCGTTGGCATCCGCGGTGCCGAACGAAAAGCCTTGTCGTCCAGGATTGTTCACGGTCGCGCAGTCCTCCACCGTGATATCGCTTCCGTACAAGACCAGCACGGCTGCATTCTTGGGCGTCTGCCCGGCTCGCGGCAAGTTGTTTGCGCCGTTGTGGTCGAAGGTGATATTGCGGACGGTCAATCCATTGACGGTGTTGCTCGCCGTACTTCCTTCAGGACCGATGAAATTGAAACCATAGTTGCGCGTGCTGTTCAATCCGTCGGCCGCTTTGAAAATTACGTTGCCTACGCCGTACATCACGATCCCTGACGGAGCAGGAATCAGCACATTATTGCTTCCCGACGTTGTCGCGAACAGATAAACCCCGTCCGTGTATTGCGCGTTGAGGTTCTGCGCCATGCAGGCAGTCAGGAAGCGGCGGTTAGCGGGTGCGTCATCCGTAACGCCATCCCCCTTCAAGCCGAACTGACGCGCAGTCACGCTGTCGCCGTTCAAGCAGAGTTTCCACCGAGCGGCATCGTTCGCGACGATCACGGTTCCGCCGTTGTCCGCGCTTTGCTTGTCGCTCGCGTCGTATTCGTAGATGCCGCCACCGCCGTCGTGCGGCGCATAATATCCGGTCACGATCGCGCGCGTAACATGAGTCGAATCGAGTCCGCGCAATGCAGAGATCGAATCCACCGCAGACAGTCTGCCAAATTGCGCGGCGATGAGCGTGCCAAGCTGATCCGTTCGCAGATAGTCCGGCGTCCCCCCGAGCTTAAGAATCGCGTTGCGGATCTCCTCGGTCACGAGGTAATGCCACCACGCGCCCGGAACTGTCCCTCCGACACCGCTCGACGGGTCGCCGTCTTGCGGATAACCGCCTGTGTTGCCGTCTGGCGCGACCGGGGGAACCGCAGCAGCGTTGAGCTTCCAATATCTGTCCATGCTTATGCTCGACTAATCGATCCGCCAAGGACGTCCGCGCCGTTTGCGCGGCATGGCGAGAGTGTTGATAACAAAGTTTCCGTCGTTGATGTCTTCAGGCGCACGCCCTGGGACGATCCCGACCACGCCGTTCGACCGCGCGTCGCACATGGTTATGTTGCCGATGGTGCAAACCTCGTCTCTCATCTTCGGAGTGATTCACGCGCATGGCGTTGCGCTGGCCGCCAACAAAAACAGGTAGGCGATTAATTAGTAGAACGAACTATTAACGACACTCGACGCGCTAACTCGGGGATGCTGAAGTGCTTTATCTTCGATAAGCCGGAGTGCAGCGGATGCTCTGTGTCATCCGTCAGATTCGCCTTAAAAAAATCCTTGAGACGCGGCTATGAAGAAAACTTCCTCGACGCCCTTGCGGCATCGCACATCCGCGCAATCACTTTCGATGATGATGTGTGGTTCGACGGGCAAGCCGAAGGGCGTGCCGCTGTGGTCCGCGCAGAGCATGAAGCGGACCTTCGACATGAAGCCAGGCGATATCTGATGGTGCACAGCAGACATCGCCTGGAACAATGGGCTTAGCTATATCGCGTACGGAAACGCTTGAGACCGGCGCGACGCAGATCATGGTTGACGGTATGCCGGCTCATTCGAACTCCGGCCGCCTTTCCCTTTACCCCCGCGCCGCCAACACCTGCCCGACGCAGCTTCCAAACCCGACGCGATACCCCTCGCCCTGACACCATCCGGTGATCGTGACTTCATCGCCGTCCTGCAGAAACGCGCGCTCGCCGCCCTCTTCCAGCTTCAACGGCCGCTGTCCGTTCCACGTGCTTTCGAGCAGACTGCCGCACGATTCCGGCGTCGCGCCGCTGATCGTGCCCGAGCCCATCAGATCGCCGACGCGCGTATTGCAGCCCGCCACCGTGTGATGCACAAGCTGCTGCGCCATCGACCAATACATCAGCCTGAAGTTGGTGCGCGCGATGGTCGTCGGCTTGCGTGCACCTTCGGCGCGCAGCGAAACCGCCAGTTCGATATCGAACGCGTGATCGCCTTCATGACGCAGATAGTCGAGCGGCTGCGGCTCCTGCACGGGCGTCGCGGTGCGGAACGGCTCGAGCGCATCGAGCGTGACGATCCACGGCGAGATGGTCGTCGCGAAGCCCTTCGAGTTGAACGGGCCGAGCGGCACGTATTCCCATTGCTGGATATCGCGCGCGCTCCAGTCGTTCAGCAGCACCATGCCGAAGATATGCGTCTCGGCGTCCTCGCACGCAATCGGCTCGCCGAGCGCATTCCCGCGACCGATGATAAAGCCCGTCTCCAGCTCGATATCCAGCTTGCGGCACGCGCCGAACACCGGGCGTTCCTGGTCCGGCAGCTTGAGTTGCCCGTTCGGCCGGCGCACCGGCGTGCCGCTCACGACCACCGACGACGCGCGCCCGTTATAGCCAATCGGCATCTCCGACCAGTTCGGCAGAAGCGCGTTCTTCGGATCGCGGAACATCGAACCGACGTTGGTCGCATGCTCCTTCGACGAATAGAAATCCGTGTAGCCGGGAATCTCGACGGGCAGATGCATCGTCGCATCCGTGCGCGGTACGAGCGCGCGGCGGCGCAGCGCGGCGTCGTCGCGCAACGTGGCATTGCCGTGCGCGAACAGGCCACTCAGCGCAATACGCACCGCGCGCCACCGCTCGCGTCCGAGCGCGATGAAATCGTTCAGGCGCGGCGCGCGGAACGTGCCGTTCGCATCGATCAGACGCGCCTCTTCCAGCGCAGCCAGATCGGCGATCCAGTCGCCGATCGCGACGCCCGCGCGCGGCTGCGGATTCACCGCGTCGCTGAAAATGCCGAACGGCAGGTTCTGAATCGGAAAGTCGCTCGCGGGATCGTTCGCGGATTCGATCCAGCTCTTGAGCGTGGGCGCGAGCGTGGCCTTCAGCGCGTCGTTCATCGTTGCTCCGGGTTGAAGTGTTTCGTGAGGCCTTGCCAGCACTCGTAGTAATGCGCCTGCAATTGCGCGGTTTCGAGCGCGAACTGCGTCGGCTTGATGAGCGTGCGCGTCTCGAACATGAACGCCATGGTGTCGCCGACTTTCGCGGGCTTCGTCGTATCGCTGCGCGATGCCTTCTCGAACGTCTCCGCGTCCGGTCCGTGTCCCGACATGCAGTTGTGCAGGCTCGCGCCGCCCGGCACGAAGCCTTCGGCCTTCGCGTCGTAGACGCCGTGCACGAGTCCCATGAACTCGCTCGCGACATTGCGATGAAACCACGGCGGGCGGAACGTATCTTCAGCGGCGAGCCAGCGCGGCGGGAAGATCACGAAGTCGATCGTATCGACGCCCGGCGTATCGCTCGGCGACTGCAGCACGAGAAAGATCGACGGATCGGGATGGTCGTAGCTGATCGACCCGATGGTGTTGAAGTGGCGCAGGTCGTACTTGTACGGCGCGTAGTTGCCGTGCCACGCGACGACATCGAGCGGCGAATGGGCGATATCCGCGCGCCACAGCACGCCGTTCATCTTCGTGACCAGTTCGAAATGGCCTTCGCGGTCTTCGTATGCGGCGTGCGGCGTGAGGAAGTCGCGCGGATTCGCGAGCCCGTTCGAGCCGATCGGACCGAGATCGGGCAACTGCAGCAGCGCGCCGAAGTTCTCGCAGATATAGCCGCGCGCGTCGCCATCCGGCAAGTCGACGCAAAAGCGCACGCCGCGCGGAATCACCGCGATTTCATACGGCTCGATCTCCACGTTACCGAGTTCGGTGCGGATCGAAAGCCGCCCGTGTTGCGGCACGATCAGCAGTTCGCCGTCGGCATTGAAGAAGAAGCGGTCCTGCATCGAACGGTTCGCCGCGTACAGATGCAGCGCGCAGCCGTTCATCGATTCGGCGGCGCCATTGCCGGCCATCGTTACCCAGCCGTCGATGAAATCGGTGGGCGCGGCGGGCATCGGCAGCGGATCCCAGCGCAGTTGATTCGGCGGGGTCGGCGGAACGTCCGCGAAATTGGCGACGAGCTTCGCGCGCAACTGCTCGGCCGGAATGCGCGTGAACGGCTTGTGCACGGCGGCCGGCCGGATGCGGTAGAGCCACGACCGGCGGTTGTGCGCGCGCGGCGCCGTGAACGCCGTGCCGGAAATCTGCTCGGCATACAGGCCGTACGCCGCGCGTTGCGGCGAATTGCGGCCGATCGGCAGCGCGCCCGGCAACGCCTCCGTGGCGAAGTCGTTGGCAAAGCCCGATTGATAGTGCTGGTTCGCGTCCGTGTGCGTCTCGAACGTTGGCATGGTCGGAATCCTCGGCGATTGATCTTGATGTGCGGCTCAGGCGACGCGCAGTGCCCTCGTCTCTTCGATTTACGCATGGTAAAACCAATTACGATTAGTGAAATTGATCGTAAACCCTTAATCGACGGTCGCGTTCCTGCATATCAATATGTGAATTTGGTGCTGGACGCGGTGTTGCGCGCTGATACCATCGACGTTTCCCATGACAATCGCCCGGTACGGCACGCCTCACGAACTCGAATGCTCTCTTCATGATCGCCCCTTCGTTGCCAGAACTCGTCGCCCGCGCCGCGGAACATCCGTTTCTCGGCGCGCATGTCGCACTCGGGAAGAACGAGCATGCGGGGGAAGCGGTCGCGCGCTACGGCGATCTGTGCATTTCGAGCGCCTACGAGCCGATCTTCGATGTCGGCACGCACAGCTTCCCGCAAACCTTGAGCGCGTCGCCCGAGAGCGCGGAGCGTTTCGGCGATGAACTCGGCGTGCAGGCGCTCACGCTCATTCAGGGCGATGCGCCGCGCGATCCCTTCGGGCAACTGGAAGACGATCGCGAACTGGTCGCGCTGGACCGCTTGTCACGCGCGGTGCATGCGTTCAATTTCTTCGGGCCGCACCGGCCGGGGCTTTTGTTTCTGCGCGTGCACGAACGGCTGTTGAAGAGCGTGAAGTACGACCACGGACTCCACTTTTCATCGGTGCTGACGGAGTTCGGGATGAGCCCGTCGCGCGTGGTGATCGAACTGCCCGCAGCGGCGGTCGCGCACAAGACGTTTCTTGGTTATCTCACCAAGAGCTATCAGCACTACGGGTTCAAGGTGGCGGGCAACCTGCCCAACGCCGGGCAGATCATGGCCGTATCCGATATGGCACGGCTGGATTTCATCAAGATGGATGCGGGCGCGGCCTTGCGCGATTCCGTGGTGAAGCATCTGGTGGCCTATGCGCATCGGCTGAAGATTCCGCTCATCTTTTCGAATGTCATCGATGAAGCGCAGTTCAATGCCCTTCAACAGTTCGATGTGCACTTCGTGCAAGGGCCGGTGTTTGATGCGCATCCGGTGCATGGGCGGTAGGGGCTCTTGGTTGCGTTTGCCTTCGTGAAATCCTGAGTTCGCGTCGGTCTATTTGTGTTGCCCCTGTGCGGGGCGGCAGTCACTTTCTTTGCTGCTGCAAAGAAAGTAACCAAAGAAACAGCTCTCCCCATCCAAAGCACTTCACGCCGGCCGCGGCACAGGCGAATTGCCCGTGGCACGGCAGTGGCGAGTGCCCTCATAGGTTATCGGGTCTTGGCTCGCGGACCTACTGTGGCATCGCGCCGTTTAACGAACTGGCACAGCACGAAAAAGCTCCGTCCCGCTTCGCGGCCGACGGGTCAATCGGGTCGGCGCGTGCTTCTTTGCTAACGCTTCCATCTCACCGCATACGCGGCATGTCGGTTTCCCTTGCAGACCCAGCGGCAGCGCGCAGCGCTGTGCCGGAACTCTTTCGTGCTGAGCCAGCGCCCTGAAACGTTTGGCGAGTCAGATCGTGCGCGCGCCAAGCCCGATTAGACCTATGAGGGCGCTGGCTATAGCCGTGCCATAGGCAATTCGCCTGTGCCGGGGCCGGCGTGAAGTACTTTGGATGGGGATAGCTGTTTCTTTGCCTACTTTCTTTGCAGCAGCAAAGAAAGTAGGTGCCGCCCCGCACAGGGGCAGTGCAAATAGACCGACGCGAATTCAGGATTCCACGGGCGACCGAAAATCTCGCCTATCGTTAAGAGCACGCTATCCGACGGCCCCCGAATGCAGATGATCAACGCGACTGTCTGAGCAATCCCCACCAAAAACGCGCGAATTGCGCCGCACTCCATGACGCACCGCGCCTTGACTTTCGACCGAGCGGATAAGATCATTCGATCATCAAAAGAGCAAATGCTCACCTAGCCGCGATGATCGCCCGAGCGCGTCGTTGCGAACGGCCGTCCGCGAAGAACGGGCGCACAGCCAAATCCAAGGAAGAGACGACATGACCAGCGACACCAGCAACGCGAGCGGCAACGTGATCCTGCACATCGGCGCCGGGTCTTTTCATCGCGCGCATCAGGCGTGGTACCTGAGCAAGCTCATCGAGTCCGGCGATACACGCTGGTCGCTCGCGGTCGGCAACATTCGCGGCGACATGACCGCCGTACTCGACGCGCTCGCCGCGCAGCACGGCGAATACACGCTCGAAACCGTGACGCCGAAGGGCGAGCGCGAATATGAAACCGTGCGCGCGATCAGGAAGGTCGTGCCGTGGTCCGCCGGTCTGGACGAACTCATCGCGACAGGCGCGAACCCCGCGTGCAAGATCGTGTCGTTCACCGTGACCGAAGGCGGCTATTACCTCGACGATCACGACAAGCTCGACACCGCCAACGCCGATCTCGCCGCCGACCTGAAAGGCGCGAAGACCACCATCTACGGCGCGCTCGCCGCGATCCTCGATGCGCGCATGAAAAACGGCGCGGGCCGCGTCTCGCTGCAAAACTGCGACAACCTGCGCAGCAACGGCGACCGCTTCAAGAAAGGCATGCTCGAATTCCTGCAGTTGCGCGGCGAGACCGCATTGCGCGACTGGATGATCGCCAACACGTCGTGCCCGAATTCGATGGTCGATCGCATCACGCCGCGCCCCACGCCCGACGTGGCCGAGCGCGTGAAAGCGGCCACCGGCATCGACGATCGTGCGCCCGTGATGGGCGAGAAGTTCATCCAGTGGGTGATCGAGGACGACTTCATCGCCGGGCGGCCGGCGTGGGAGAAAGTCGGCGCCGAGATGGTCGAATCGGTGCATCCCTACGAGGAAGCGAAGATCCGCATTCTCAACGCGAGCCATAGCTGCATTGCGTGGGCGGGCACGCTCGTCGGCCTGCAATACATCCACGAGGGCACGCAGGATCTCGAAATCCGCGCGCTCGCCGAAGCCTACGTCACCGACGACGTCATTCCCTGCCTCACGCCGAGCCCGATCGATCTCGCCCGCTATCGCGATGTGGTCCTCGACCGTTTCAGCAACCCGTACATCAAGGACACGAATCAGCGCGTCGCGGCGGACGGCTTCTCGAAGCTGCCGGGCTTCATCGCGCCGACGATGTCCGAATGCTTCGCCCGCCACGCCGATCCCGAAGCGACCGCCATCCTGCCCGCGCTGTTCTTCCGCTTTCTCGAACGCTGGCACGAAGGCAAGCTGCCTTATACGTATCAGGACGGCGTGATGGATCCGGCCGTCGCGCACGGCTTTTTCACGGCGCCCGATCCGGTGAAGGCGTTCGTCAGCGACAAGCTGCTGTGGGGCAAGATGGCGCAAACCGAAGGGCTCGAACGCGTGATGCGCAACGCGGTCGCCCGAGTCGACGCGTGGCTTGCGAGCCGTCCATAAACTCGTCCATTAGCTCGTCCATACCCGCGCCGTTATGGCCGCTGTCATCGCGCAGTGAAACGGACGCCGCGCCGCTCGGGTATTGTGCCCATGGCGCGGCGCCGCGCGCGGCGTTAAATTAGCGCCTCTCGCTGCACTGGCTGCACTGGCTGCACTCCCCGTTTTTCGCCGGCTTCGATGCCGGCAACGACCAAGGGTCCGTTCATGTACTTAGGCATCGACCTCGGCACCTCCGAAGTGAAAGTTCTGCTGCTCGCCTCCGACGGCGGCGTGATCGGCACGGCGGGCACGCCGTTTTCCGTCTCGCGTCCGAAGCCGCGCTGGTCGGAGCAGAATCCGCTCGACTGGTGGGAAGGCACGCGCGCCGCGCTGTTCAAGCTGCGCGAGAAATTCCCGGATGAGTTTGCGCAAGTGCGCGGCATCGGTCTGTCGGGACAGATGCACGGCGCGGTGCTGCTCGATTCGCACGACAACGTGCTGCGGCCCGCGATCCTCTGGAACGACATGCGCAGCGACAAGGAATGCGCCGAACTCTACGAGCGCGCGCCGAACCTGCACGAGATCGCCGGCAATCTGGCGATGCCCGGCTTCACCGCGCCCAAACTGCTCTGGGTCGCGCACAACGAGCCGGAAATCTTCAAGCAGACCGCGTGCGTGCTGCTGCCGAAGGATTATCTGCGCATGCATCTGACGGGCACGAAAGTATCCGATCCGTCCGATGCCGCCGGCACGCTCTGGCTCGACGTCGCGCGCCGCGACTGGTCCGACGAGCTGCTCGCCGCATGCAGCATGTCGCGTCAGCAAATGCCCGCGCTGGCCGAGGGCAGCGAGCCTTCGGGCACGCTGCGGCCCGAGCTTGCGCGCGAGTTCGGCTTGCGCGAAGGCGTGATTGTCGCGGCGGGCGGCGGCGACAATGCCGCGAGCGCGGTGGGCATCGGCGCGACCGATCCCGGCGACGGCTTCCTGTCGCTCGGCACATCGGGCGTGCTGTGCGTGATCGGCGATCGCTTCCGGCCGAATCCCGCGTCCGCCGTGCATGCGTTCTGCCATGCGATTCCAGACCGCTGGCATCAGATGAGCGTGGTGCTGTCGGCGGCGAGTTGCCTGCGCTGGGTGTGCAAGCTGACATCGACCGACGAGCCGACGCTGCTCGCGGAAATCGAGGCGCTGCCCGCCGACGTGCTGTCCTCGGCGCCCCTGTTCCTGCCGTACTTAAGCGGCGAACGCACGCCGCACAACGACCCTTACGCGCAAGGCGTGTTCTTCGGCATGACGCACGCGACCGACCGCGCGCTGCTCGGCTATTCGGTGCTGGAAGGCGTGACGCTCTCGCTGACCGACGGGCTGGATGCGCTGCAATCGGCGGGCACGCAGGCGCGTGCGCTGTCGATGCTCGGCGGCGGCGCCCGCAGCGCCTACTGGGCCCAGATGTTCGCCGACGCCTTCGACACGCCCACGCGCACGCACGGCGGCGGCGAGACGGGCGCGGCCTTGGGCGCGGCGCGGCTCGGCTGGCTCGCGGCGGGCGGCGATCCGGCAACGGTGCTCGCGAAGCCTGAGATCAAGCAGGAGTTCACGCCGGACGCGGCGCGGCACGACGCATTGCGTCAGCGCCTGAAGAGTTTTCGGGAGCTTTATCAGCACGTCAGGCCGCTGTTCGATCCGGCGCGGCCGCGGCTGGCTTGAAGCGGTCGGAGCGCAATCGTTCGATCGAAACCTGACGCCCCGCGAGCCGGATCTGCGATGCATGCACATCCGGCGTCGACCCGCCCCTTTTAGGTGCGAAGGTTTATCTTTGCCCGAGATCCCAAACAAAAAGCACGTTTCCTATACTCCAACGATACCGATCGAAGTCGAAACGAGACAGCGACCCACCCGGCGCGGCTGAACAAAAACAAAACCCCCTTCCACAGTGCCGAAATCCACCGAAAAACTCGATCTCGCGACGCGTGCAGCGTGGCTGTACTACGTCGCCGGCAACACCCAGAACGAGATCGCCGAAAAGCTACAGATCTCGCGTCCGGTGGCGCAGCGGCTCGTCGCGTTCGCGGTCGAGAAGAATCTGATCCGCGTGCGCGTCGATCATCGCATCGCCGATTGTCTGTCGCTCGCGAAACGGCTGAGCGACCGTTACGGCCTCGCGATGTGCGAAGTCGTGCCCATCGACGGCGACGCGCGCGAGCAAGTCGACCGCAAACTCGCCGTCGCGGGCGCGCAGGTGATGGAGCGCTATCTGCTCGAAGAAAAGCCGCTCGTCGTGTCGATCGGCAGCGGGCGCACGCTCAAGGCCTGCGTCGCGCAGATCGGGCAGATCGACCGGCCGCAGCATCGTTTCGTGTCGATGGTCGGCGCCATCGCGCAGGACGGTTCGTCGAATCGCTATGACGTCGCGCAGCAGTTGTCGGAGAAAACCGGCGGCAAGCACTTCATGTTGCCCGCGCCGCTCATGGCCGACAGCGAAGCCGAACGCGCGCAGTGGGTCAATCACCGTCTGTATCGCATCGTCGATGAACTCGCGCAACGCGCGGACGTGGCGTTCGTCGGCATCGGCAACGTGGGCGAGAACTGTCCGCTGCACGAGGACGGCTTCATCACGCGCGCCGAAGTCGATGAACTGATGAGCGCGGGCGCGGTCGCCGAATGGCTCGGCCTGCCGATCGATGCCGACGGCCATCGCGTGCAGTCGAAGACCGGCGCGCGCGTGACGAGCCTCAAGCTCGACACGCCGCCCAAACGCCCGACGATCGGTTTCGCGGGCGGCGAGCGCAAGCGCGACGCACTGATTGCCGCGCTGAAAGGACAATGGCTGAGCGGCCTCGTCACCGACGAACTCTGCGCGAAAGCCGCGCTCGACGCTTAGGGTCTGGCCTCAGAACTCGAGTTCGGCTTCCACGTCGAGGCCGACTTCAAGCGACGCGCCCTCGCCTTGCACGACCACCGCATTCTTGCCGAAGGTCAGCGCGCCATCGAACTGGGCGCTCGCGCGATAGCCGCTCATGGTGTCGAGCGGTTCGTGCGGGAAAGCCGGATCGGGCGCGCCGGTAGCCTGATCGATAGTCGGCATCGGGCAGCGCGTGCACAGCTTCACGAGGCGCAATTGCACGTCCTGTCCCGGCACGGCAATGCGCATCTCGCCGACATAATCCTCTTCGTAGGCATCGAGCCCGCCGATCACGAGATTCGGCCGGAAGCGATTCGCCGGAATGCCCGGCGCGCCTGTCGTCGACAAGCGCGCGTTGAGATCGTCGAGCGATGCCTGACTCACCACCAGCAGCGGAAAACCATCGGCGAAACGGGTGTGCGTGACGAGCGGCGCGGTCCATTTTTCATCGACCGTGCGGCGCGCCTGGCGGGCAAAGCGCACAAGACGCGCGGGCGTGCCCAGGAACTCGCCGAACCAGCGCGCGGTGTGCTCGCCCGTGTCGAGGGCATCGACGGTATCGCGCCACACGGTCGCGCGCAGCGGCTGTGCATTGTCGAGCGCGTCGAGCTGCAAGGGCGTGCGCAGCGTCGGCATGCCGGGTGCATCGAGAACGAGATCGTCGCCGTGGAACGCGGTGCGGATCAGCGCCATGCGCGGCTCCGTGCGCTGCGTGAACATGCGGCCCGCGGGATTGGTGACCATCCAGTGACGGTCATATGCGAGGCCGGTTTCGAGAAGCGTCGCGCGCGGCAGAGAGATGCCCGCGCAGGACTTGATCGGATACACGAAGAGTTCGTTGATGACGGGCATGGCGATATCGTATGGGGAACGGTGCCGGTCATCGGATGTGGCCGGTCGCAGCGACGATTATCGCGCACGCCGACGTCCTGCAAAAACATCGGCACCGCTCAATACGCTCTTACCGATCAAGCCGCCGTCGCATGCTCCCGAAGCCACGAATCCACGACCTTGCGCGTGAACGCCTGACCTTCCGCGTTGAACAGATGGCAATGCTCCGCCGCCGAGCCGAGCTTGAGCTTCTCGCCGCGCGCGTGCTTCTCGAGCGGCGGAATTCGCGAGATCAGGCCATCCGGCGCGACATCGGTTTCGGCGTAGAGATAGGCCGCATCGCCGAGCGTTTCGACGGTCATCGCGTTGGCGGTGACGCCGTAATCGCCCGCGTCCGGCGCATTGGGCTGCAGATGCTCGGGACGAATGCCGACCGTCACCGCGTCGCCCGGCTTCGCGTTGCCCGGCATCACGCCGGCGAGTTGGGTTTCGCCCGTCGCGTATTTGACGAGCACGCCGTCGCTCTGAATCTGCGCGACCGTGCCCGACATGAAGTTCATCTTCGGCGAGCCGATGAAGCCCGCGACGAAGCGATTCGCCGGCGCGTGATACAGCGTGTTCGGCGTGCCGACCTGCTCGATGTTCCCCGCCGACAACACGACGATCTTGTCCGCGAGTGTCATCGCTTCGACCTGATCGTGCGTGACGTAGATCATCGTCGTCTTGAGGTCGTCGTGCAGGCGCGCGAATTCGAGACGCATCTTCACGCGCAGCGCGGCGTCGAGGTTCGAGAGCGGTTCGTCGAAGAGAAAGACCTTCGGCTTGCGCGTGATCGCGCGCCCGATCGCCACGCGCTGACGCTGGCCGCCCGACAATTGCTTCGGCTTGCGATCGAGCAGATGGTCGATGTGCAGGATCTTCGCGGCGTTCTTCACGGCGGCGTCGATCGCGGGCTTCTTCTCGCCCGCGAGCTTGAGGCCGAACGCCATGTTGTCGTAGAGCGTCATGTGCGGATAGAGCGCGTACGACTGGAACACCATCGCAATGCCGCGCTTGGCGGGCGCCAGTTCGTTGACGCGCACGTTGTCGATCATCAGATCGCCGCCGCTGATGTCCTCCAGCCCCGCGATCATGCGCATCAGGGTCGACTTGCCGCAGCCCGACGGGCCTACGAACACGACGAATTCGCCGTCGTTGATGTCGAGGTTGATGTTGCGCATCACCTCGGTTTCTTCGTAACGCTTGGTGATGCCGCGCAGTGTGAGGCTAGCCATGATGTGTCTCCTTTCCCGATTCGCCGGCGCGTGTCGCGCCGCCGCTATCTGATTTCGAACGTCGCGTTCTGCAGCCATTGCTCGACGAGCGCGGGCAACCGCGACATGTCGTCGAAAACGATGTGCGCGCCCGCCTTCTGCAGCGCGCCGATCTGTCCTTCGGTCGCGTGGCCGCCGCCGATAAAGCCGAGCACCGGCATGCCCGCCGCCTTCGCCGCCGTCACGCCGGTCACGCTGTCTTCCACGACGATGCAACGCAGCGGATCGATGCGCATCGCGCGCGCCGCCGCGAGATACACGTCGGGCGCGGGCTTCGGGTTCTCGACCATGTCCGCGCAAAAACGCCGCTGGCCGAAGAAGCGCACGAGGCCGGTGCGTTGCAGCACGGCATCGACATACGACGAAAAGCTGTTGCTCGCGCACGCCTTCGTGAACGGCACGGCCGCGAGCGCCTCGGCGATGCCCGGCACTGTGGGCGCCTGGATCGCCGCCACCTCCACCGCGCGCCGGATGGTTATGACCTGATCGTGCGTGAGCGTGCGGCCGACCGTGTCGGCGGCGCTTGCGAGTACTGCCTCGATGCGCAGGCCGAGCAGCGGCATCACGACCGGCTCGACATCGACGCCCGGCCACAGCGCTTCGAGTTCGGTGACGAGCATGCGCGCCGCCACCGCTTCGCTGTCGATCAGCACGCCGTCGCAGTCGCAGATCATCAGGCGATCGTCGAGATTGGCTTCGTTGGATGGAGTGAGGTTCACGCGCGCGCCCTCACTTCACCGCGCCAAACGTGAGACCGCGCACCAGTTGCTTCTGCGAGACCCAGCCGACAATCAGAATAGGCGCGACCGCGAGCAGCGAAGCCGCCGAAAGCTTCGCCCAGAACAAACCTTCCGGACTCGAATACGACGCGATGAACACCGTGAGCGGCGCCGCGTTCGAACTCGACAAGTTGATGCTCCAGAACGCCTCGTTCCACGACAGGATGATGAGCAGCAGGCCCGTCGATGCGAGGCCGGGCAAGGCCATCGGCATCAGCAGATAGACGATCTCCTGCCAGGTCGTCGCGCCGTCGATGCGGCCCGCCTCCAGAATGTCCTTCGGCACTTCGTTGAAGTACGTGAAGGCCATCCACACGGCGATCGGCAGGTTGATCAGCGTGTACACGATGATGAGGCCGGACACGGTATCGAGCAGGCCCGTGTTCTTCCACAGCAGATAGATCGGCACCAGCACGCCGACCGACGGCATCATCTTCGTGGACAGCATCCACAGCAGGACTTTCTGCGTTTTCTTCGTCGGGAAAAAGGCCATCGCGTAGGCGCACGGCACGGCGAGAATCATGCACAGCAGCGTGACGCCCACCGAGATCAGCACCGAATTCAGCGCGAAGCCGAAGTAGTTGCTGCGCGCGAACACTTCGCGGAAGCTGTCGAGCGTCGGCGTGAAGAACAGCGACGACGAATACGCCTGCTGTTCGGTCTTGAACGCGGTGATCGTCATCCAGAAGATCGGGAAGAACAGCAGGATCGAAACGATCCACGCGATGATCCCCGGAACGATCCGCTTGACGAGGTCGAGTGCCGACCCCGACTGCGCGGCGGAAACGGATTGCGTGCTCATGAGTCGTACTCCCCTTTGAGGTTCTTCGCGAGCATTCTCACGAGGAAGAACGCGACGACATTAGCGAGAATCACCGCGAGAATGCCGCCCGCCGATGCCAGCCCGACGTCGAATTGCTGCAGACCCAGCGCATAGATCAGGTACGAGAGATTGGTCGTCGCGGTGCCGGGACCGCCGCCCGTCGTCGTATAGATTTCCGCGAAGATCGACAGCAGAAAGATGGTTTCCATCATCACGACGACCGCAATCGCGCGCTTCAGATGCGGCAGCGTGATGAAGAAGAACATCGCGAACGGGCCCGCGCCGTCGATGCGCGCCGCTTCCTTCTGCTCCTGATCGAGCGACTGAATGGCCGTGAAGAGAATCAGAAACGCGAACGGCAGCCACTGCCACGCGACGATCACGATCACCGCGAACAGCGGATAGTCGGCGAACCAGTCGATCGGCTGAAGCCCGAGCGAGCGCATCAGGCTGGCGATCAGGCCGTACACCGGATGCAGGATCATGTTCTTCCAGATGAGCGCGGAGACCGTCGGCATCACGAAGAACGGCGCGATCACGAGCAGGCGCGCAATGCCCTGCCCGTAGAACTTGCGGTCGAACAGCACGGCGAGCAGCGTGCCGCCCACAACGGTGATGGCGAGCACCGACAGAATCAGCGTGAGCGTATGCCCGATGGACGGCCCGAACGCCGGATCGGTGACGAGAAACTCGAAGTTGTCGAGGCCCGCGAAGCCTTTGACATCGGGATTGAGCAGGTTATAGCGCGAGAACGAGAACCAGATCGTCATCGCGAGCGGAATGGCCATCCACAGGAACAGCAGTCCGGTCGACGGCGTGATCAGCCAGCGCACGGACTTCGCGCGGCGCTTGTCGCGCGCGGCCGCGGACTCCTCCAGGTGATGATCGGTGATGGGGGGATTCAGTTGACTCATCGTTTCACCTCTCGATGATGATGCATGCGGGCCGCTTCATGCTGAAACGGCCCGTGTACCGCGCGGCTTTACTTCTGCGTTACTTCTGCGTCACTTCGGCGTCACTTCTGATAACCGGCCTGCTTCACCGCGCGATCGGCGGCTGCGTTCGCGGCCTTCAACGCGGTATCGACGTTCGTCTGCCCCGCGACGACACCCGCGATCGACTGGCCGACCACCGTGCCGAAAGACTGGAACTCCGGAATGCCGACGAACTGGATGCCGGTGTACGGCACCTTCTTGAGCGTCGCGTCGTTCGGATTCGCGCTTTCGATCGCCTGCAGCACGAAGTCGCCGAACGGCGCCGCCTGCTTGTACTCGGGGCGCGCATACGTCGACTTGCGCGTGCCCGGCGGGACGGACGCCCAGCCTTCATCCTTGCCGACCATCTCGATGTATTCCTTCGACGTCGCCCACGCGGCGAACTTCTTCGCGGCGTCCTGCTGCTTCGACGTCTTCGGGATCGCGAGCGACCACGACCACAGCCAGTGCGAGCCCTTCGGCGTGACGGCGACAGGCGCGGCCGCAAAGCCGATCTTGTCCGACACCTGCGACTGCGCCTTGTTGTAGAGCATGCCCGCGGCCACCGTGGCATCGATCCACATCGCGCACTTGCCCGACGACATCAGCGTGAGGTTCTCGTTGAAGCCGTTCGAGCTTGCTCCCGGCGGGCCGTCGTTCTTCAGCAGATCGGCGTAGAAACCGACTGCCTTCTTCCATTCGGGCGTGTCGAGCTGCGCCTGCCACTTCTCGTTGAACCATTCGCCGCCGAAGGTGTTCACCACCGTCGACACGTAGGCCATGTTCTCGCCCCACCCCGCCTTGCCGCGCAGGCAGATGCCGTACTGGCCCTTGGACTTGTCGGTGAGCTTGTCGGCGAACTGCTTGATCTGATCGTAGGTCGGCTGGTCGGGCATCTTCAGACCGGCGGCCTGGAACAGGTCCTTGCGGTAGTACGTCATCGAGCTTTCGACGTAGAACGGCAGCGCATAGAGCGTGCCGTTGTACGAGAGGCCGTCTCGCGCGGTCTTCACCACGTCGTCGAGATCGTAGTTCGCGGGGAGGCCCGTCATCGGCGAGAGCCAGCCGCGCTTGCCCCATTGCGGTGCCTCGTATGTGCCGATGGTCACTACGTCGAACTGGCCGCTGTTGGTGGTGATATCGGTCGTGGCGCGCTGACGCAGCACGTTCTCTTCGAGAATCACCCAGTTGAGCTTGATGTCGGGATTGGCCTTCTCGAACGCCGGCGACAGCTTCTTCAACTCGATGATGTCCGGGTTGTTCAGCGTGGCGATGGTGATGGTCGCGGCATGTCCCGCCAGCGGCACGAGCGCGGCGGCGGCCAGCGCGGCCGAAAGCGCCCCTTTGACGAATGGGATGCGATGCGAGCGAGGTTGGGCCCGAACGATGCGTTGAGTGCGTTTCATGTTGGTTCGTCTCCTTTTTGTTGGCACGGGCTGGCGGTGTGTCTCGTTGCATGACCGCAAGTGCCGTGTATGCCGCTGCCTGCTTTTGAGGGTGCGCGACCGGAATCGCGTGCTGCCGGGGTTTTGCCTTGTGCCTTGCCTGCGGGCCTTGCCTATGTGCCTTACTTATGTGCCGCACCTTGCATGAAGCGCTGGGACGTCGTAGCGCCGCGCATTCTTCGCAACGCCGTTTCACTATAGACGGTGCTTCCCGTGCTTCAAGCCGCATGCAACGCAGGATGGCATCAACTCATCCAGTTGCCGCCATCGACGTTGATCGTCTGCGCCGTGATGTAGTCCGAATCCGCCGATGCCAGAAAGAGCGCCGCGCCGGTCAGATCGCCGGGCACGCCCATGCGCCCGAGCGGCACTTCCTCGCCGACGAGCCGCTTCTTCTCGCCGAGCGGCCGGTTCTCGTAGCGCGCGAAGAGCGCATCGACCTGTTCCCACATGGGCGTATCGACCACGCCGGGCGCGATGCCGTTCACGTTGATGCGCGCCTTCGCGAGCGCCAGCGCCGCCGATTGCGTATAGCTGATCACGGCCGCCTTGGTCGCGCAGTAATGCGACACGAGCGCCTCGCCGCGCCGCCCGGCCTGCGATGACATATTGATGATCTTGCCGCCGCGGCCCTGCTCGACCATGCGTTGCGCGACCGCCTGCATCAGGAAGAACATGCCTTTGACGTTGACCGCGAAGAGACGGTCGTAGACGTCCCAGGATTCGTCGAGGATCGGGCGCATGTCGAAGAGCGCCGCGTTGTTGAAGAGAATGTCGATGCCGCCGAAATGTTCGACGCTGCGTGCCACGATGCGCGCGATATCGTCGCGCTGCGTGACGTCGGCCTTGAGCGCGAGCACGCGTGCGGATACGTCGTTGAAGCGTTGCGCCAGTTCGCGCTCGTCCTTCACATCGACGACGACGACCCGCGCGCCTTCCTCCAGATAGCGCCGCGCGACCGCCTCGCCGATGCCGCTCGCAGCGCCCGTGATGATCGCGACCTTGTCTCTCAGTCTCACCGATGTCTCCGATTTCTTTGCTTTGTCCGGCGGCGTGCTGCCTGTCTCGCGACTCGCTATGTGAGCGAACGCTCTACGCCTGAACAATTGCTCTGTGTTTGATCGAATGATCGGCGTTGCGCGTGATCGTGTCAAGGCATCGGCACGGGTTTCGATGTTGCGGCGCGCAAACGGTCGGTTGGTCGGGGAAAACCCCATCTGGCGGGGAAGCCAGCAAAGAACGTTCCGCGAATGGCCGTGGGTCTTGAAAAGCTGATGGCGGTTCGCGACTTCACGCTATGCGGCGTGGCCCGATATTCGTTCTCCACCCGCATCGCTCCGTTTGTCGCGGATACGACGCTGCATTATTTTGTTATCCGAATTACTTTTCGATCTTCGGATGTGACAATCCGATGCTCACGGCCCTTTCGCCATCCATCGAAACACGCGTTCGCATCTCACCTTTTGAAAAACATGAAACGGTGGCATACGGCGCTTTTGCTCTCGGCCGCATTCTTCGCCATATCGAATCGTTCCGGCGCGGCAACTCAGACATCGACCTCATATCCGGCAAGGATGGTTCAATCGTCGCATCCGCCTTACGTCGCCAGCGTCGCCAATGGGCGGCTCGTTTCGATCACTTTGCCGCCTCAGCAACTGAAGCTCGATATGAATGCCGCGAATTCGATTGCCTCTGAAACCGGCGACTTCAAACCCGCTCGCTACGCTTTTCCCGATGCTCGTGTTCCGCAGTCGCTGCTGTCGCATCTGACCGGAATCTACGCTTATGATCGCCGCCGGGACGTGCCCATTGTCTCCTCAGGCGGAGACTGGGTCGTCGCGGAATACTTTCGGGCCGGCTCGCATATTCCGGTGTCGCGCTTTCAGTTGCTGGGCAAACAGGTCCGGCGGCAGGAGCAGCTGGATCGGGACGGGCGAACGGTGAGGATCGTCGAGGTCGGATGGGCACGCGCATCGGCTACGGGAGAAAGCGATGGCGCGGAACTGTCCGCTCTCGACGAGCATCCGGCATGGCTGCGTGTTTTCAAGGTGCTGCCAGGCGGAAAGAGGCAACTCGTCGCGTTGGCGTGGAGAAAGACACGCTTTACGACCGCGCCCGATACCTATGATGAGCCGAAAGACGGCGAGCTGGCGTACGGTCTGCCGAACGGCGTCGTGAAGTGGCACAGCATGCGGGAATTTGCCCGGGCCGAGAATATCGATCTCGATGCCAGCAGTCTCGCGGGTAGTTCGCGCCGGCAATCCGCTCGCATGTGATATGCCGAGACGTAAGCCTACGTTCCACGTGGTTCTGTCGCCTACGCTATGCGTAGCTCAGCCGGCTGACCGAATTGCGGCGGTCCGAAGCGCGGACACTCAATCTCGATAGCCACGTTCCTCAAAGGACGGCTCCGTCGCGCTTCGCGGTAACGCTCGCAAGTCCGTCACCCCGGCGCTGAATCGATCGATGCGAATGTCGAAAGAACATTCGACCGCTCAATGTGATACATTATATCATCTCAACCGAGCCCGACGTTCGCCGCTGCGCGCGTCGGGACGTAGCCATCCTCACACGCGCCGCCCCGGTGGCCGGACCTCACATGACCGCATCCGTCGAAAACATGCTGGCGCGCGCCGAAGTGCTCGCCGTGGAACGCGGTGTCGCGCTCACGCCGCTGCGCCGCCAGGTGTACGAACTCGTGCTCAAGGCACACAAGCCGATCGGCGCCTACGACCTGATCGACGCCATGGCGCCGCAGCGCGGCGCGCGCGTGCCGCCGACCACCGTGTATCGCGCGCTGGATTTTCTCGTCGAGAACGGCTTCGTGCATCGCATCGAGTCGAAGAACGCGTTCATCGCGTGCTGCGACGCGGGCAAGCCGCACGAAAGCCAGTTCCTCATTTGCGACGAATGCGGCGCGACGCTCGAAATTCAGGGCCGCGAACTCGCGTCGTCGCTGTCGGCGAGTCCGCCCGCGCACGGCTTCCAGGTGCATCACCAGGTCGTCGAATTGAGCGGACTGTGCGCCGACTGTCAGCGAAAGCATCGCGACGCCTGAATCGCTTCATCTCGAGAACCCGCATCCAGAATCCAGAAAGGAAACCGATGAAATTCGCGCACGTCCTGACCTGCTTCGCCATCGCGCTCGGCTTGTGCAACGCGGCGTCCGCCGAGACCGCGCGCGTGCCGGTCGTCGCGGCGGAAAATTTTTATGGCGATGTCATCCGTCAGTTGGGCGGCGATCGCGTGCAGGTGACGAGCATTCTCAGCAACCCGGACGAAGACCCGCATCTCTTCGAAGCAAGCCCGAAAACCGCGCGCGCGTTGCAGCACGCGGCGCTCGTCGTCTATAACGGCGCGGACTACGATCCGTGGATGGACAAGCTGCTCGCGGCATCGAAGAGCAATGACAAGCGCACGGTGATCGTCGCGGCGAAGCTCGTCGGCAAGAAGTCCGGCGACAATCCGCACCTCTGGTACGACCCGGCGACCATGCCCGCCGTCGCGCAAGCCGTGAGCGCGTATCTCGCGAGCGCCGACCCGTTGCACAAGAGCGACTACGACGCGCGTCTCGCCACGTTCCTCGCCTCGCTCAAGCCGATCGACGCCACCGTCGCGCAACTGAAGGCGCGCTACAAGGGCGTGCCCGTCACGGCGACCGAGCCGGTGTTCGGCTACATGGCCGACGCAATCGGCTTCGAGATGCGCAACCAGCGCTTCCAGCTGGCATCGATGAACGACACCGAGCCGAGTCCCGCCGATATCGCCGCGTTCGAAAAAGACCTGCGCGAGCGCCGCGTGCACGTGCTCATCTACAACAGCCAGGCGACGGGCGCGCTGACGAAGCGTCTGCTCAGCGTCGCGCAAGACGCGCATGTGCCAAGCATCAGCGTGACGGAGACCTTGCCCGCGAAGAAGACGTATCAGCAATGGATGCAGTCGCAACTCGACGCGCTCGCGGGCGCCCTGCAAGGATGGCAACGATGATCACGACGCAAGCCGCGCTCGAAGTCGATCGCGTGACGCTGGAACTCGGCGGCCGCGAGATTCTCAACGACGCGAGCTTCACGGTCCGCAACGGCGAGTTTATCGGCGTGCTCGGGCCGAACGGCGCGGGCAAGACCACGCTGATGCGCGCGCTGCTCGGGCTCGTGCCGCTCAAGAGCGGGACGATTCGCGTCAACGGTGAGGCCGTCGTGCGCGGCAATGCGTCGATCGGCTATATGCCGCAGATCCGCAGCGGCCTCGCGGGCAGGCGCGTGCTGGGCCGCGATTTCGTCGCGATGGCCGCGGACGGGCATCGCTGGGGCCTGCCGCATCGCAACGCGCGCATTCGCGCGGACGTGGAGCGCGTGCTCGAACTCGTCGGCGCGCATCAACTGGCTGCGCGCCCGCTGTCGGAACTGTCGGGCGGCGAGCGGCAGCGTCTCCTGCTTGCGCAATGCCTGCTCGGCAATCCGCGGCTGCTCTTGCTCGACGAGCCGCTCATCAGCCTCGATCCGCGGCATCAGACGGGCGTCGTCGAACTCGTGCGGCGCGTGCAGCGCGAGTTGAACATCACCGTGCTGTTTTCGGCGCACGAGCTCAATCCGCTCTTGAACTCGCTCGACCGCGTGCTCTATCTCGGCAGCGGACGCGCGGCGCTCGGCACCGTCGACGAGGTGATCTCCAAGCCCGTGCTCTCGCGGCTATACGGCTCGCCCATCGACGTGATGCGGGTGAACGGCCGCATCTTCGTGATGTCGGGCGATGTCGAAATCGACAAGCTCGATCACGCACACGAAGAAGGCGACGAGCACGAACACGACCATGGGCACGAACACGAACATGATCACGGCCATGGCCATAGCCATAGCCACGGCAAGAAGGGAAAGCACACGCACAATGTTTGAATACGACTTCATGGTGAATGCATTCGCGGCGTCGGGAATCGTCGCGGTGCTGTCGGGGATCGTCGGCTACTTTCTCGTGATGCGCGGCCAGACCTTCGCCGGCCACGCGCTCTCGCACGTCGGCTTCACCGGCGCGACCGGCGCGGTGCTGCTCGGCATGTCGCCGCTCTGGGGCATGGTCGGCTTCACGCTCGCGGCGGGCGTCGGCATGGGCGCGCTCGGCGAGCGCCTGTCGGGCCGCGACGTGGCGATCGGCGTGATCCTGTCTTTGTCGCTCGGCTTCGGCCTGCTGTTTCTGCACTTTTTCACCGCTTACGCGACGCAGGCGACCGCGCTCCTGTTCGGCAACGTGCTCGGCGTGAATCACGAAACGCTTGTCGTGCTGGCGGGTCTTGCGGTGGTCAGTCTGGCCGCGCTCGCGTTCATCATGCGGCCTTTGATGTTCGCGTCGTTGCAGCCGGAACTCGCGGAGGCCAAGGGCGTGTCGCTGCGCCTCGTCTCCGTGCTGTTTCTGGCGATCACCGCGCTCGCGGTCGCGGCCTGCACGCAGATCGTCGGCGTGCTGCTGGTGTTCGCGTTGATGGTCGGCCCGGCGGCCGCGGCGCAGAACGTGACGACGCGGTTATCGTCCGGACTGGTGCTGGCGGCGCTGTTTGCGCTCGGACAAGCGTGGTTCGGGCTCACGCTCGCCTACTACACCGACTGGCCGACGAGCTTCTGGATCACCATTCTGGCCGCGCTCGTTTATGGCGCGAGTCTGATCGGACGGCGGGGGAATTGAGGCTTCAGCGCGCCGCGAGCACGCCTCGCAGCGCGGCCTCGACCTCGCCGATCACGTCGTCCCACTCGCCCGGACGCGTTTGCCGGAAGAGCCGCGCGCGTGGATACCAGGGCGATGAATCGTCGCCTTCGTAGAGCCAGCGCCAGCACCCGTCGTAGCGCGAAAGAATCCAGACAGGCCGATTCAGCGCGCCCGCCAGATGCGCGACCGACGTATCGACCGTGATCACCAGATCCAGTTGCTCGATGATCGCGGCGGTATCGGCGAAATCTTTCACCTCGTTCATAAGATCGACGGGACGCAACGCGGCCGGTAGCGCGTCGATCTGCGGCTGCGTCGACGCGCCCTTTTGCAGGCTGATAAACGTCGCGCCCGGCACGCGCAGAATCGGCAGATACGCTTGCGCCGACAGCGAGCGCAAACGGTCCACTGCATGCAGATGCGCGCTGTGATTGCGCGGATCGCCTGCCCAGACCAGCCCGACCTTGAAACCGCCCGCGGGCAGCGTGTTCCGCCACGCGCGTGCGCGCTCCGGCGGCACGCGCAGATAAGGCAGCGCGGCGGGCACGGATTCGAGCGTCGTGCCGCAATAATGCGGCGCGCTCATCAACAGGCATTGGTAGTCGTGCGGCGGCACGGCCGTGAATTTGTCGTCGATGGTGATGCATGCATCGACGCCATCGAGCGTCGAGAAAAGCGCGCGCAGCGGAGCCGGACACACGAAGGTCAGCTTCGCGAGCCCTTGCGCCTTGAGCATCGGCAGATAACGGCAGAACTGCAGGCTGTCGCCGAAGCCCTGTTCCGTCCAGACGATCAGCGACTTGCCCGCGAGCGATTCGCCGCGCCACATCGGAATGCCGGTTCGCGGCGGTTCGAACCAGCCGTCCCGTTCGTAGCGCGCTTCGAAGAGCGCCCATCCTTCGTGCATCTGCCCGGTGCCGAGCAGTACATGTGCGAGATTGATACGCGCTTTCGTATGGTCGGGCCGCAGCGTGAGCGCGCGCCGATAAGCGTGTTCGGCTTCTTCGAAGCGGACGAGTTTCTTGAGCGCCGTGCCGAGATTGAAATGGACGCCGGCATCGTGCGGCGCCAGCGACGCCGCGTGCCTGAACGCCGCCTCCGCTTCGTCGAAGCGTTCGAGCTGCATGCAGCAAGCACCGAGATTGGTGTGCGCGGCCGCCTCGTCAGGATTGCATTCGAGTGCTCGCAGATGCGAGGTTCGCGCCGCATCGAACGCGCCTTGCATCTCGAGAATCCGGCCGAGATTCGTATGCGCCGGAGCGTGGTTCGGCCGGATCGTCAATACGCGCCGATACGCCGCTTCCGCCTCCCGGACGCGCCCGCTTCGTTGCAATACGACGCCAAGATTGCTGTGCGCATCAGCGAAATCCGGGCTGATATCGATTGCGCGGCGGCAATACGCTTCGGCTTGCGCCGGGCGTTGAAGCGCGAGACAGCAGGCGGCCGCGAGATTGAGCATCGGCGCTTGCGTGCCTGTGAGAGCGGAACGCTCGAGAAGCGACAACGCGTCGGCGATGTGTCCGCGACGATAAAGCGCTTCCGCCGATGCGTAGGCGTCCGGCGAGGCATCGACCGTATTGCGGACTTCTTCGTGCATGGGAATGGGTCGTTGGAGCAGGCTCCGCGACACGACCTGGTTTCGAGGAGAACAGGCTAAATCAGACTGCGTAGGAATTCCATCGGACGATCCCCAGTTTGGACGAGCGCGAGCCGCTGCGGCGCGCCATGCGCCGCAGCGGCCGCCTTCCCGATCGCGCCTATTTGCAGAGCGTGCGCGCGTGATGCGCGATATGCTCGCCGACGAACGTCGCGATAAAGAAATAGCCGTGGTCATACCCTTCGTGACGACGCACGGTCACGCTATGCCCCGCCTCGCGTGCGTGACGCTCGAAGACGTCGGGATGAAGCTGCTCCGCGAGAAACTGATCGGCCAGGCCCTGATCGATCAGAATGCCGCCCTCGAAGCGCGCGGCGGCATCGCCCTTGATGAGTTCGCTCGCGTCGTATTGCTTCCACGCTTCGCGATCGTCGCCGAGATAGCCCGAGAACGCCTTCACGCCCCACGGACATTGCGACGGCGCCGCGATCGGCGCAAACGCCGAGACCGACTTGTACAGATCCGGATTGCGCAACGCGAGCACGAGCGCGCCGTGCCCGCCCATCGAATGACCGAAGATGCCGAGCCGATCCTCACGCACCGGCAACTCACGCGCAACCGTCTCGCGCAGCTCCTGCGTCACGTACGAATACATGCGATAACGCTGCGCCCACGGCTCGCGCGTCGCATCGACATAAAAGCCCGCGCCGACGCCGAAGTCCCACGCGTCTTTCTCACCGGGAATATCGGCGCCGCGCGGACTCGTATCCGGCGCGATCAGCGCGATGCCGTGCTCGGCCGCGTAACGCTGCGCGCCCGCCTTGATCGGAAACGTTTCTTCGGTGCACGTGAGCCCGGCGAGATAGAACAGCGCGGGCACTTTTTGCGAAGCGGCTTGTTTCGGCAGGAAGACCGAGAACCGCATCGGCAGGCCGATGGTCTGCGAATCGTGCCGATAGATGCGCTGCACGCCGTCGAAACAACGATGCTCTTCACGAGTTCCAGCATGAACCTCTCCTCGTTCAATAAACGACGACGGAACGAATCGACTCGCCCTTCTTCATCAGGTCGAAGCCTTCGTTGATCTGTTCGAGCTTGAGATGATGCGTGATCAGATCGTCGATATTGATCTTGCCTTCCATGTACCAGTCGACGATCTTCGGCACATCCGTGCGGCCGCGCGCGCCGCCGAACGCCGAGCCTTTCCATTCGCGGCCCGTGACCAGTTGAAACGGCCGCGTGCTGATTTCCTCGCCCGCCGCCGCCACGCCGATGATGAACGACTGGCCCCAGCCCTTATGCGTGCATTCGAGCGCCTGACGCATGAGCTTCACGTTGCCCACGCATTCGAACGAATAATCCGCGCCGCCATCGGTCAACTGCACGATGTGATCGACGACGTTCTCCACTTCCTTCGGGTTGATGAAGTGCGTCATGCCGAACTTCTTCGCGAGTTCGATACGCCCCGGATTGATATCGACGCCGATGATCTTGTCCGCGCCCACCATTTTCGCGCCCTGAATCACGTTCAGCCCGATGCCGCCGAGTCCGAACACGACGACGTTCGCGCCCGCTTCCACTTTCGCCGAATACACGACCGCGCCGACGCCCGTGGTCACGCCGCAGCCGATGTAGCAGATCTTGTCGAACGGCGCGTCTTCACGCACTTTCGCGACCGCGATCTCCGGCACCACGATGTAGTTCGAAAACGTCGATGTACCCATGTAGTGGAACAAAGGCTTGCCATTGAGCGAAAAACGCGAAGTAGCATCGGGCATCAAGCCTTTGCCTTGCGTCGAACGAATCGCCTGACAGAGATTGGTTTTGCGCGACAGGCAGAACTTGCACTGGCGACATTCCGGCGTGTAAAGCGGAATGACATGATCGCCCTTCTTCAACGTGCCGACGCCCGGCCCGACATCGACGATAACGCCTGCGCCTTCGTGCCCGAGAATCGCCGGGAAGAGGCCTTCCGGGTCTGCGCCCGAGAGCGTGTAGTAATCGGTATGACAGATGCCCGTCGCTTTCACTTCGATCAGCACTTCACCGGCGCGCGGGCCTTCGAGATCGACTTCTTCGATCGTCAGCGGTTTTCCGGCTTCCCATGCAATAGCGGCTTTCGTTTTCATTGTTCGGCTCCTTGAGGTTCGGTAATTTAGGTAACGTTTTCAGCGCACGACGTTCAGAACTTCGTAGCATGCGCCCATTGTGTGATAGTCGGTCTTGCCGGCGGGGCTCTTTTCGTCGCTGTACTGGCGGTTGTCGCGCGTGAGAATGCGATACCACGCGCCCCACTTGTGATCGACGAAATGCGCCCAGCTATAGGCCCACAGGCGTTCGTAATCGTTCCAGTAGCGCGTGGCGAGCGCGGCGTCGCCGTCGCGTTGCGCGCGATCCGCAAGCAAGGCCGCTGCCGCGAGCGACTCCGCCTGAACCCAGAAATACTTGTCCTCGTCGTAGAACGTGCCCTCGGGGTCGAAGCCGTAGACCATGCCGCCGTGCTCGTGATCCCACGACAACTCCAGCGCGCGGTCGAACAGTTCGCGCGCACGCGTCAGATGCCACGCCTCGGGCCGATGACGGTCGAGAATCAGCAGTAGCTTCGCCCATTCCGTCTGATGTCCCGGCTGAAAGCCCCACGGTCTGAAGATGTTGCTGCGATCGCCCTTGTTGTAGTCCCAGTCGATCGACCAGTCCGGCTTGTAGTGCTCCCACACGAGACCGCCCGCGAGCTTCGCCTGACGGTTCACCATGTTGTCCGCGAGCAGCGCCGCGCGATCGAGATAGCGCGCCTCGCCGGTCGCCTCGAAGGCCGCGAGCAGCGCCTCGCAGGTATGCATGTTGGCGTTCTGGCCGCGATAGTCGGACACCTTCCAGTCAGCGGTGGCTTCGTCCTTGTACAGACCGTGCGGCGCGTCCCAGAAGTGCGTTTCCATCAGTTGCCAGGTTTCGTCGAGATAGGCGCGCGCTTCGTCAAGACCCGCTTCGACCGCCTTCGCATACGCGAGCATGACGAACGCGAGGCCGTAGCAGTGATTCGTCGCGTCGGTGACGTCGCGGCCGTTCAGCGTCCACGCATAGCCGCCCGTCTGCGGATTGCGATGAAACTGCCGCAAATAGTCGATGCCATGGATCACGCCGCCGCGATATTCATCGAGGCCGTAGTGCTTGTACGCCATCGCGTAGTTGAAGACGAAGCGCGTGCTCGACACGAGATGGCGCGACTTGCGGTCGTAGATCGTGCCGTCGTTCTTGTAGTAGTGATAGAAGCCGCCCGCCGGATCCATGCAGTGCGGGTGATAGAAGGTCATCGTGCGCAACACGTGATCAAGCAGGAACGCGCGCGAGCGGAAATCGGTGGGCAGTGCGGGTGTGGACAAGTCGGGTGCGGACATGGCTGGTTTCGATGTCTTGGTTTGAGCAATGAACCGAACATCATGGTCGGGTCAATATGAAACGACTCGGCACGAGCGGTCGTCGTGGGCGCAGGACGGAAGCGCCGATGATGCAAAGGCGCCATAAGTTTAAGCGCGATGGGGCGCGGCATGAATTAAGTATGGTCCGAGCGAGTTTTGCGCGGTCGTCGCGTATTCTTCGATCGGCCCGACAAAGCGAGCATGTGCAAGTGCGCCCGCTCGCCTATCGCCTTTTCCCGACTTTACCCACCAGGAATCATGCTCCACGCGTCCGCCCTGACCTCCATGAAGCCGCTCTTCATGACGCCTTGCTACGGCGGCAACGCCGCGGTCAACTTTACCAAGAGCCTTCTCGCGCTCAACAACGGTTTTTGGCAGGCAGGCATGCAGGGCGTCATCCGCATCGATTCGGGCGAGAGCCTCATCACGCGCGCCCGCAATGAAGCCGTCGCGAAATTTCTGCTCGACCCCAGCCTCACGCACTTGTTCTGGATCGACGCGGACATCGGCTTCACGGTCGACCAGGCGTTCCGCCTGCTGCTCGCCGACCGCGATGTCGTCGCGGGCGTGTATCCGCTCAAGAGTTTCAACTGGCCCGCGGAACTGCCCGCCGGAATGAACAAAGAGACGTTTTCGACACGCTACCTGCGCTACCCGGTGAACGCGCACGACGGCGTGTCCACTTCGATCGACGAGGACGGATTCCTCGAAGTCAGCGAAGCGCCCACCGGTTTCATGTGCATTCGCCGCAACGTGATCGAAACCATGGTGAGCCGCCTGCCCGAACTGAAGTACGTGCCGGACGGACCGCCCGATACGCCGATCCGCAACCTGTGTTATCGCTTCTTCGACGTGATGGTCGAGCCGTCGACCAATCGCTACCTGTCCGAAGACTACGCCTTCTGCCGGCGTTGGCGCGACCTGGGCGGACGTGTGTTCGTCGATACGCAATCGAAACTCTCTCATCAGGGTCTGTACACCTATAACGGCGACTTCGGCGCATCGCTGAGCGCGAGTCCGAAGACGGCAATCGGTCGCGGGTGAATGTCGGGCGGTGAATCTTTCCCTCGAAACGAACGAGTTGAGCAAGCAGGCTCGCGGCGGCACTGAACTGATGCTGGAGGCGCTTCACGCGCGGCTGGATCCGCGCCTGACAAGTCACTTCCAGATCATCCCGGAACGCGTCCGCACACTCGATCCGGACCGGCTGCGCATTCTGTGGCTGCACAATACGCCGAGCCGCGAGGAATCCGGTTTTCTCGAGGAGCGCGAAGGCCGCGCCGCATTCGCGGGCATGGTATGCGTGTCGCATTATCAGGCGTCACTGTTCAATCTGATTCCGCGCGTGCCCTATGGCGAGATGACCGTTCTGCAGAACGCAATCGAGCCGTTCGGCGCTTATCGGCCGCGAACGAGCGAACGCATTCGCCTGATCTATCACACGACGCCGCATCGCGGACTCAACATTCTCGTACCCGTTTTCGAGCACCTCGCGCAAACGGATCCGCATATCGAGCTCGACGTCTTTTCCAGCTTCAGCATCTATGGCTGGAGCGAACGAGACCGGCCATACGAATCGCTGTTTGAACGTTGCCGCGCGCACCCGCGCATTCGCTATCACGGCGCGGTGCCAAACAGCGTGGTGCGCAACGCGCTCGCCGAATGCGACATCTTCGCGTATCCAAGCATTCACGCCGAAACCAGTTGCGTGGCGGCGATCGAAGCGATGTCGGCGGGCTGCCTCGTCGTCTCGTCGGCATACGGCGCTCTGCCCGAAACCTGTGCAAATTTCGCGCGTCTTTATCCCTACACCGAGGACATGAGCGTGCATGCGCATCGCTTCCTGCACACGCTCGACAAGGCAATCCGCGATGTGCGTGAACGGCGTCACGAAGATTTCGTCCTGCGCGAGCAACAGGTCGCGTACTTCAACCAGTTCTATTCGTGGGAGCGGCGCATCGGCGAATGGGAGGCGTATCTTCGGGGCGTGCTGGCGCAGCATCGGCGCATGTAGGGCTCCCGCGCGATGTGCGCCGGCATCAGAACCACGCCTCCGTGCGCCTGTACAAATCGATGAAACGCGCGAGCCGCGCATCGAGCGATGCATTCGCGCGCGGTGTCGCGGCAAGCGTCGCGTGCGGCGCGAGCGACGCTGAATCGCCGATGCGCCAGTGCCCCGCCGCGATGCCGCCGAGCATCGCCGCGCCGCGCGTCGCCGCGTTCGGGCAATCCACCGCGTGCAATTCGACCTGCAACGCATCGGCGAGCAACTGCCGCCAGCGCGGATCGACCGAGCCGCCGCCCGCGAGCCGCATCGAATCGAGTGCGGCGCCGTTGCGGCGAATCGCGTCCAGTCCCGCGCGCAAGGCGAATGCCACGCCCTCGAACGCGGCGCGCATCAACGTGCCGCGCGTGTCGTCCAGGCCGAGTCCGAGCCAGCCGCCGCGCGCGTTCGGGTTCATCCACGGGGAGCGTTCGCCGCTCAGGTACGGCAGAAAGCTCACGGTGGCGCTGGCGTCGGCGGCGAATGCGTCGTCGTAGGCTTGCGCCCACGATGCATAACCGAGCCAGCCGCGCACCGCTTCCAGCGCGACGCCCACGTTCTGCATCGCCGCCATGCGATACCACGCGCCGGTCGCCGATCGATACGTATGCAGGCCATGCGCCGGCGCGGGCGCGTCCTTGCACATCACGACGATCTGGCCGCCGGTGCCGGTGGTGAGCAGCGCGTCGCCATCGGCGGAGAGGCCGCTGCCCAGCGCGGCGCACGGCGTATCGCCCGCGCCGACGGCCATCGGAATGCCCGCGCGAAGCCCAAGCGCCGACGCCGCCTGCGCCGACAACACGCCGCCCGCTTCGTGCGACGCCGCGAGCGGCGCGAACCACGCGCGCGGCAGGCCGAGCTTGTCGATGAGCGCGTCGTCCCATTCGCCCGACGGATGCGCGAGCGCAGTCGCGCACGCATCCGACGGATCGGTGACGAACGCGCCGCCGAGCTTCGCGCGTAGCCAGTCCTTCGGTTGCAACGCCCAGCGGGTCTCTCCCGCGACATCCGCTTCATGCGTGACGAGCCAGCGCAACAGCGGCCCCGCCATGCCCGGCGCGACGGGATTCGGCTGCGGCTCGGGCCACGCGTCGAGCAATGCGCGGGCGCGCGTGTCGGGCCAGAGCATCGCGGGGCGCAGCGCGCGGCCGTTTGCGGCGCTCGGCACGACGCCGTGCATCTGCCCGGAAAAGCCGATCGCGACGACCGCCTCGCGTTTGCCTGCGGGCAGACGCGCCGCTGCATCGACGAGCGCCGCATACCACGTATCGACCGGCGTTTCGGCCCAGCCGGGCTGCGCGCTCGTCACCGCATAAGCGGCGCTCGCGATGGCGATTTCGCGGCCGTTTTCGTCGAGGATGGCGAGTTTCAGGGAGCCCGTGCCGAGATCGATGCCTAGGAAACGCATGGGATTCTGGAGCGTGGAAGACGCATGAAAAGACGTTAGGGAAAACGCGCAAAACCGGGGTTTACCCCGCCGTCGCGCGCCGAGGACGAAAAACGGACTATACGCGCGACGTGATGCACATCATAACGATCAGCCCAAGAAGGCGGCCTTTCGTCACACGACGAATTTCCGATCATATGCGTCGAACCCTTTGTGGCAAGGGCCTGAGCGCGTTCGCGCCACGGGTGGCGCCTGCGACCCATATCGTCGGGCGAACGCGGCGTATAGCGTCGCGTGGTCTTGTTCGCGCTCCCCGATGCACTTAACTTGGAGTCCATTCCAATGAGATGCATATAGGAGAGAGACATGGCTTTGAGTTCGACGGCCCACAAGGTCCATCCGGTGGACGAGCGATTGCCGATGGGACAGTTGCTGACGCTCGGCATCCAGCACGTTCTCGTGATGTACGCAGGCGCGGTCGCCGTGCCGCTGATTCTCGGCGCCGCGATGAACCTGCCGAAAGACCAGGTCGCGTTCCTCATCAGCGCGGATCTGTTCTCGTGCGGCGTCGCCACTTTGATTCAGACGCTCGGTCTGTGGATCTTCGGCATTCGCCTCCCCGTGATCATGGGCTGCACGTTCGCCGCCGTCGGCCCGATGGTCGCGATCGGCACGAACCCGGCGCTCGGCATTCTCGACGTGTTCGGCTCGACCATCGCCGCGGGCGTGATCGGCATTCTGCTCGCGCCGATGATCGGCAAGTTATTGCGCTTCTTCCCGCCGGTCGTGGTCGGCACGGTGATCGCGGTGATCGGCCTGTCGCTCATGGGCGTCGGCATCAACTGGGCGGCGGGCGGCATCGGCAATCCCGAGTACGGCAATCCGGTGTATCTGCTGCTCTCGCTCGTCGTGCTCTCGCTGATTCTGCTCATCAACAAGTTCGCACGCGGCTTCATCGCGAACATTTCGGTGCTGCTCGGTATCGTCGCGGGCTTCGGCATCGCGGCAATGCTCGGCCGCGTGAACATGGACGGCGTGGCGCACGCGCCGTGGGTCGGCGTCGTGCTGCCGTTCCACTTCGGCTTGCCGCATTTCGATCCGCTCTCCGTCGCGACGATGGTCATCGTCATGTTCGTCACGTTCATCGAATCGACCGGCATGTTCCTCGCGGTCGGCGATCTGGTCGAGCGTCCCGTCGATCAAAAGGCGCTGGTGCGCGGCCTGCGCGTCGACGGTCTCGGCACATTGATCGGCGGCGTGTTCAACTCGTTTCCGCATACGTCGTTTTCGCAGAACGTCGGGCTGATCGGCGTGACGGGCGTGAAGAGCCGCTTCGTCTGCGCGACCGGCGGCGTGATTCTCGTCGTGCTCGGACTGTTTCCGAAGATGGCGCAGGTCGTGGCGTCGGTGCCGCCGTTCGTGCTCGGCGGCGCGGGCATCGTGATGTTCGGCATGGTCGCGGCGAACGGCATCAAGACGTTGTCGCGCGTGGACTTCGCGCGCAATCATCACAACCTGTTCATTGTCGCGGTGAGCGTGGGGATGGGCATGGTGCCGGTGGTCGCGCCGAAGTTCTTCTCGCAACTGCCGCATGCGCTCGAACCGATTCTTCACAGCGGGATTCTGCTGGCGTCGGTGTCGGCGGTGGTGCTGAACATCGTGTTCAACGGCGTGCGCCGCGAACGCGATGCGCGCCGCGAAGCACGTGAGGCGGCGCATGAATTCGAAGGCGCCGCCCACGCGGGCGACGCGCACTAAGGACGTCTACTAAGGACGTCTACGAAGGACGTTTAGTAACGAAGTCGTACCCTGGAAGTGCTTGCTGGCTGTTTGTGTTGAACGCCGCGGTGAAAGCCGCGGCGTTTTTTTTCGTCAGCTCGCATCCGCCGCGCGCGGCTCTTCTCCCGTGCGCTCGATCCACCCGCCGCCCAGCGCCTGATACAAGGTCACGAGATTCGCCAGCCGCTGCGTGCGCGCGCTGATCAGCGTCTGCTGCACCGAATAGAGATCCTGCTGCGCCGTCAACACGCCGAGATAACTGTCGACGCCCTGCTTATACCGCAGCGTCGACAAATCCAGCCGCCGCTGCTGCGCGGCCGCGTCGCGCGCGAGGGCCGCGATCTGCTGATCGTACGTGCCGCGTGCGGCGAGCCCGTCGGCCACGTCGCTGAAAGCCGACTGAACGGCCTTCTCGTACTGCGCGATTTCGACCTTCTTCTCGATGTTCGCGAGATCGAGATTCGCCTGATTCTGCCCGCCTTCGAAGATCGGCAACGTGATCGTCGGCGCGAAGCTCCACGCGGCCGACCCCGCCTTGAACAGGCCGCCGAGCGTCGGACTCAGCGTGCCGAAGCTGCCCGTCAGCGAAATGCGCGGGAAAAACGCCGCCCGCGCCGCGCCGATATTCGCGTTCGCCGCGAGCAGATTCTGCTCGGCCTCCATGATGTCCGGCCGGTGCAGCAACACATCCGACGGCAATCCCGCCGGGATGTCGGTGAGCAGATTCTGTCCGTCGAGCGCCATGCCGGCCGGCATGTCCTCGGGCATCGGCTCGCCCAGCAGCAGCACGAGCGCGTTGACCGCCTGCGCCCGCGCGCGTTCCTGTGCCTGCAGATTCGCTGCGGCGCTTTCCATCACCGCCTGAGCCTGGCTCACGTCCAGTTCAGACGCCGCGCCGTTGTCGAACTGCAGCTTCACGATATTGAACGAGTCGCGCGTGCTCTTGAGCGTCTGCCGCGTGACGGCGAGCAGATCGTCGGCTTGCAGCACTTGCAGATACTGCGTTGCCACCTGCGACACCAGCGAGATTTCCGCCGCCTTGCGCGCGTATGCCGTCGCGAAATATTTCGCCAGCGCCTGATCCTTCAGGCTTTGCACGCGGCCGAACAGGTCGATTTCCCAGGCCGCGTTCAGGCCCACCGAGTAGGTGTTCTGGACCGTCTGGCCGAACGACGCCAGCGTCTCCGGCGAGCGCTGCCGCGACTGGCCGGCCTGCGCCCCGATCGACGGCAGCAGTTGCGCACGCGCGATGCGATATTGCGCCTGCGCGGCCTGCACGTTGAGCACCGACACGCGCAGGTCGCGGTTGTTCTTCAGCGCGATGTCGATGAGCCGCTGCAACCGCGCATCGACGAAGAAATCGCGCCAGCCGATATCGGCTGCGGCGACGCCTTTCGCGCTGCGCGCATCGCTCGCCGCGCCCGGCTGCGCCGCGTAGACGCCGCCGGTCGGGAAGCTCGCCGACACCGGCAATTCCGGTTGCACGTACTGCGGCGTCATCGTGCAGCCGCTCGCGAGCAGCGCGATGCCGGCTGCGATCAAGGAGAGTCTCAACATGTCAGTGTCCTTCGTTGCCTGATTGCGCGCGGCGCTTCCGTTCGTCACGCGCGAGCGCGGCATTCACGTCTTCCTTCTCGCCGCCGAAGCGCGTACGCACGACGACGAAGAACATCGGCACCATGAAAATGGCGAGGAAGGTTGCGGTGACCATGCCGCCGATCACGCCCGTGCCGATTGCATGCTGGCTGGCCGAACCCGCGCCGTCGCTGATCGCGAGCGGCAGCGTGCCGAGAATGAAGGCGAGCGAGGTCATGAGAATGGGGCGCAGGCGCAGGCGCGCGGCTTCGAGCGCCGCTTCAACCGGCCCCATGTTTTGCGAGAGCTGAAGCTCGCGGGCGAACTCGACGATCAGAATCGCGTTCTTCGCCGACAAGCCGACCGTGGTCAACAGGCCGACCTGGAAGAACACGTCGTTCTCCAGACCGCGCAGCGACACGGCGAGCAGCGCGCCGATCACGCCGAGCGGCACGACCATGATCACGGAGAACGGAATCGACCAGCTCTCATACAGCGCCGCGAGACACAGGAACACGACGAGAATCGAGATGCCGTAGAGAATCGGCGCCTGCGAGCCGGACTGGATCTGCTGATACGACAGACCCGTCCACTCGTAGCCGATGCCCGCCGGCAGCTTCGCGGCAAGCGCTTCCATTGCCGTCATCGCCTGACCGGTGGATTTGCCCGGTGCCGCGACGCCCTGAATCTCGACCGACGAAAGTCCGTTGTAGCGTTCGAGCTTCGGCGAACCGTAGCCCCATTCGCCCGAGGCGAACGAGGAGAACGGCACCATCGAACCCGACGCATTGCGCACGTACCATTTGTTCAGGTCTTCGGGCGACATGCGGAACGGTGCATCGCCCTGCATGTACACCTTCTTGATGCGGCTGTCGCTATCGAGGAAGTTGTTCACATACTTCGATGCCCACACGATCGAGAACGTCTGGTCGATCATGGACGGATCGACGCCCTGCGCGAGCGCCTTCTCCCGGTCGATGTTCACCTTGAACTGCGCGGTGTCGCTAAGGCCGTTCGGACGCACCTGTGCTAGCGACGGGTCCTTCGCGGCCATGCCGAGCAGTTGCCCGCGCGCCTGCATGAGCGCTTCGTGGCCGAGACCGGCGCGGTCCTGCAACTGGAAGTCGAAGCCCGCGGCGGTGCCCAGTTCGGGAATGGACGGCGGATTCACCGGAAACACGAACGCACTCTTGTAGCCCGCGAAGCGGCCGAACGTGCGGCCCACGAGCGCCTGCACTTTCTCGTTCGCGCTCTGACGCTGCGCGAAGTCCTTCAGCCGCACGAACACGAGACCCGAGTTCTGCCCGCGCCCCGCGAAGCTGAAGCCGTTCACCGTGAACACCGACTCGACAACCGAGCTCTCCTGCTTCAGCAGATAGCCGGCGACGTCGTCGAGCGCGCGCTGCGTCATTTCCTGCGTCGAGCCGGAAGGCGTCGCGACGAGCACGAACATCGTGCCTTGGTCTTCGTCGGGCAAAAATGCCTTGGGCAAGCGCGTGAAGAGCATCGCGAGAGCCGCGATGATCACGAGATAGAGGATCAGGAATCGCCCCGAGCGACGGATCACGTGAGACACGCCGCTGTGATACTTCTCCTGCCCCCGCGCGAAAGTACGGTTGAACCAGCCGAGGAAGCCGGTCTTTTTCTCGTGATGGCCCTTCGGCACCGGCTTCAGAAGGGTCGCGCACAGCGCCGGCGTGAAGATCATCGCGGTGAGGACGGACAAGCCCATGGCCGAGACGATCGTCAGCGAGAACTGACGATAGATCGCGCCCACCGAGCCGCCCGAGAACGCGACCGGCACGAACACCGCGCCGAGCACGAGCGCCACGCCGATCAGCGCGCCGGTAATCTGGCTCATCGCCTTTCTGGTCGCTTCCTTCGGCGGCAGGCCCTCCTCGGACATCACGCGCTCGACGTTTTCGACGACCACGATCGCATCGTCCACCAACAGGCCGATGGCGAGCACGAGCCCGAACATCGACAACGTATTGATGGAGAACCCCGCCGCGCCCATGATGGCGAACGTGCCGAGCAGCACGACCGGCACCGCGAGCGTCGGGATCAGCGTGGCGCGCAGGTTCTGCAGGAACAGATACATGACGAGGAACACCAGCACGATGGCCTCGATCAGCGTCTTCACCACGTCGGAGATGGACTGCTTGACGAACGGCGTGGTGTCGTACGGATATTTCACGACCACACCGGGCGGGAAGTAACCCGACAACTCATCGACCTTCGCGCGCACCGCCTTGGCCGTTGCAAGCGCGTTCGCGCCCGTCGCGAGCTGAATACCGAAGCCTGCTGCCGGCCGGCCGTTGTACTGCGTCTCGATGTTGTAGTTCTCGCCGCCGAGGCCGACGCGCGCCACATCCTTCAGGCGCACTTGCGAGCCGTCCTGATTCACCTTCAGCATCACGTTGCCGAACTCCTCCGGCGTGCGCAGCAAGGTTGCCTCGGTGATGGTCGCCTGCATCGACTGTCCCGGCACGGCAGGCGTGCCGCCGAGCTGACCGCCCGCGATCTGCACGTTCTGCGCTTGCAGCGCGTTTTGCACATCGACCGGCGTGAGGCTGTACTTGGCGAGCTTGTCCGCATCGAGCCAGACGCGCATGGCGTACTGCGAGCCGAACAGCGTGACCGTGCCGACGCCGTCCAGGCGGCTGATCGGATCCTGCACGTGGGACGCCACGTAGTTCGCGAGGTCGTCGCGGCTCATGCGGCCGTCTTCCGACACGAACGCAAGCACCAGCAGGAAGCTGCTGCTCGATTTGGTTACGCGCGTGCCCATTTGCTGCACGGCCATCGGCAGATTGGGCGTGGCGAGCTGCAGCTTGTTCTGCACCTGCACCTGCGCGATGTCGGCATTCGTGCCCGCCGCGAAGGTCAGCGTGACGGTTGCGGTGCCGCTGTCGTCGGAACTGGAAGCGAGATACAGCAGATGGTCGAGACCGCTCATCTGCTGCTCGATCACCTGCGTCACCGTGTTTTCGACGGTTTGCGCCGACGCCCCCGGATAGGTGGCGCTGACCGAAATGGAAGGCGGCGCGATGGTCGGATATTGCGCGACCGGCAATGTCGCCACGGACGCGATGCCCGCCAGCATCAGGATGATGGCGACCACCCACGCGAAGATCGGACGATCGATGAAGAACTTGGCCATGGAACGCGTCTCCCGTCCTCAGGCGCCGGACGCGTGGGACGCGGCCGATGCGGGCGATGCAGCAGCCACGCCTGCGCCTCCCGGTTCCGCGGACGCCTGCGCCGGCAGATGCGCGGGCACGGCCTTCACTTCCATGCCCGGACGCACCTTGTCCACGCCCTCGACGATCACGCGGTCGCCGGCATTCAGGCCGCTGTCGACGACCCAGCTCTGGCCGTAGGTGCCCGCCGTCACGAGCGGACGCATCGTCACCTTGTTGTCGTGTCCGACGACCATCGCGAGCGCCGTGCCCTTCTGGTCATGCGACACGCCTTGTACCGGCACGACGAGCGCGCTCGGATTCACGCCTTCCTCGATACGCGCCCGCACGAACATGCCCGGCAGCAGCACGCGGTCCTTGTTCTGGAAGATCGCGCGCACCGTCACCGAACCGGTGGACGGGTCCACGGTCACGTCGCTGAATTGCAGCTTGCCCTGCTCCGGATAAACGCGGCCGTCCTCCAGGATCAGCGTGACGCGCGCGGCGTCCGGGCCGTTCGTCGAGAGCCGTCCTTCCTGAATCTGACGGCGCAGCTTCAGACCGTCGAGGCTCGATTGCGTCAGATCGACGTACATCGGGTCGAGTTGACGGACGCTCACCATCAGCGTGGCCTGCGACGCCTGCACATACGCGCCGGGCGTGACCTGCGAAATGCTGGCCTGACCCGTGACGGGCGAGGTCACATCGGTATAGCTGAGGTTGATCTGCGCGGTGTCGATAGCCGCCTTCGCCGCCGCGACGTTGGCCCGCGCCTCGGCTTGCGAGGCGACCGCGTTGTCGTAGTCCTGCTTGCTGACCGCGTTCGCCTCGACGAGCACCTTGTATCGCGCTGCCTGCGCGGTCGAGGAGATCAGGGTCGCCTGCGCCTTCGCATACGAAGCCTTCGCGTTGTTCAATTGCGCGATGTACGGCGCGGGATCGATCTTGTACAGACGCTGACCCGCCTTGACGAGGCCGCCTTCGGTAAATTCGCGGCGCAGCACGATGCCGTCGACGCGCGCGCGGACCTGTGCATCGAGGAAGGCGCTTGTGCGGCCCGTCAGTTCGGTCGTGACGGGCACCGCCGCCGTTTCGAGCGTGACGACGCCGACTTCGGGCGTCTGCTGCGGCGGCATCGCGGGCGGTTTGTCCCCGCATGCGGCGGCCAGCAGCGCGAGAGTCGTGACACCGATGAGGCGGCATGGAATCCGTTGAATCAATGTGAGACGCATGGAACGCGAACCTCTTTGATGACTGAAGATGAAAAGCGCGCACGTCGGCGCACATCAGCGCACGTCAGCGCGCACGAACTCGCAGGCGCGCTGGAAGCAGCTGATTGCCGCGACGCATGGCGGAGGGCCGCCGGCGGTTCCGGCAAAGTCTTAGCCTTCCGGAACGACGGTTGAATTTTTGGATAACTAACTTTTTGACAAATTCGCGGGCGAATTCATCGGCGAACGACGCCCAGACATACATCAGGTCTGGCTGGATGACGGAATCGCGGATATGCGAAATGCCGTTCCAAAGTAAACGAACAGATGATTATAAATATCGATCGATATTAGGATTCCTAAGCACCCACCTAATACTAAATAATGTGACGTCGATTGACTAAATGTGACGAAACCGCAAAACAAAAAGCCCGGCACGCGGCCGGGCTTCCTGACACTCGGGTATGACGACGCGAAGCGCTTGTCTCGCGCCCTCGCCGATTTCGCCGATTAACTCGCCGCCGGAGCGGACGCCGGCTGCGGTGCGCCTTGCGAACCGTAGTCGACGGGCGCATCCGCCGGACGCGGTGCATCGCCGGAATGCTCGATCCAGCCGCCGCCCATGAACTGATACAGATCGACGAGGTTGGTCAGGCGATTCAGACGCGCCGTGATCAGCAGTTGCTGCGCCTCGTACAGCGCCGTCTGCGCGGTCAGCACCGCGAGATAGCTGTCCACGCCGTTGCGATAGCGCAGATCCGACAATTCGAGACGCCGGCTCTGCGAATTCACGAAACGCTCGAGCGACTTGATCTGCTGGTCGAACGTGCCGCGCGCGGCGAGTCCGTCGGCCACTTCGCGGAACGCGGTCTGGATCGCCTTCTCGTAGTTGGCGATCTCGATGCGCTTCTGCACGTTCGCCAGATCGAGATTGGCCCGGTTCTGCCCGCCCTCGAAAATCGGCACCGTGATCTGCGGCGCGAACGACCACGCCGCCGAGCCCGGCTTGAACAGGCCGCCGAGCGTCGGCGAAAGCGTGCCGAAGCTGCCCGTCAGCGAGACGCGCGGGAAGAACGCCGCACGCGCCGCGCCGATGTTCGCGTTGGCCGCGAGCAGCGACTGCTCGGCCGCGGCGATGTCCGGACGGCGCGTCAGCAGATCGGACGGCAAACCCGCCGGAATGTCCGACAGCAGGTTCTGCGTGTCGAGCGGCATGCCCGGCGGCAGATCGGCGGGCAACGGCTCGCCCACAAGCAGCACGAGCGCGTTCTCGGCCTGCGCGCGAAACCGCGCCTGCTCTTGCAGATTCGCGTGCGCCTGCTCGACGACGCCTTCCGACTGACGCAGATCCAGCTCGGTGCCGGTGCCGTTGTCGTACTGCAGCTTCGTGATGCGGAACGACTCCTGTGCCGTCTTGAGCGTGTTCTGCGTGACTTGCAGTTGATCGTCGAAGGCGAGCATCGTCAGATACTGGTCCGCTACCGACGACACCAGTGCAATTTCCGCCGCCTTGCGCGATTCGGCCGTCGACAGATATAGCGCGAGCGCCTGATCGTTAAGGCTGCGGATGCGGCCGAAGAAGTCGATTTCCCACGATGCGTTCAGGCCCACGCTGTACGTGTTCGAGATCGTCTGGTTGAAGAACGACAGATTCTTCGGCGTGCGCTGCTTGTTCTGCGACGCCGCTCCGTCGAGCGTCGGGAAGAGGGCCGCGCGCGTGATCTGATACTGCGCGCGCGACGCCTCGACGTTGAGCACCGAAACACGCAGGTCGCGGTTGTTCTTCAGCGCGAGTTCGACGATCTTCTGCAGGCGCGCGTCGGCGAAGAAATTGCGCCAGCCGATGTCCGGCGCGCTCTGCCCGCTCGCGCTTCGGCCGTTGCTCGCCGTCGACGACGCGTCCGGCTGATTCGCGTACACGCCGCCCTCCGGAAACGTCTGCGTGACGGGCGCGTCAGGCCGATCGTACTTCGGCTGGAGCGTGCAGCCGGCCGCGAATATCGTCACGGCGGCCGCGATCAAGGAATGTTTAAGCATCTCAATGTCCTTCCTTATCGGTGCCGTGCTGCGGGCCGTCGAAATCGCCCGACGTACCCGGCGACGGCACATCCTTGGACTTGCTGAACTTCGAGATCACGACGAAGAACATCGGGATCATGAAGATGGCAAGGAAGGTGGCGGTCAACATGCCGCCGATCACGCCGGTGCCGATCGCATGCTGGCTCGCCGAGCCCGCGCCGTTGCTGATCGCGAGCGGCATCACGCCGAGAATGAACGCGAGCGAGGTCATGAGAATCGGGCGCAACCGCAGGCGCGCCGCTTCCATCGCCGCTTCGACCGTCGACATGCCCTGCATGCGCAGTTCGCGCGCGAATTCCACAATCAGAATCGCGTTCTTCGCCGACAGACCCACCGTCGTCAACAGGCCGACCTGGAAGAACACGTCGTTTTCCAGACCGCGCAGCGTGGCGGCCAACAGCGCGCCCAGCACGCCGAGCGGCACGACCATGATCACCGAGAACGGAATCGACCAGCTTTCATACAGCGCCGCAAGACACAGGAACACGACGAGAATCGAGATGCCGTACAGAATCGGCGCCTGCGAACCCGACTGGCGTTCCTGATACGACAGCCCGGTCCATTCGTAGCCGATGCCCGCCGGCAGCTTCGCCGCGATCGCTTCCATGGCCGTCATCGCCTGGCCGGTCGACTTGCCCGCGGCCGCCGCGCCCTGGATTTCCACCGCCGAGATGCCGTTGTAGCGCTCGAGCTTCGGCGAACCGTAGGTCCAGTTGCCGGTCGCGAACGCGCCGAACGGCACCATCGTTCCGGCGCCATTGCGCACGTACCACTTGCTCAGGTCGTCCGGATTCATGCGGAACGGACCGTCGCCCTGCACGTAGACCTTCTTGATCCGGTTATCGACATCGAGGAAGTTGTTCACGTACTGCGACGCCCACGCGACCGAGAACGTCTGGTCGATGTCCGAAATCTGGACGCCGAGCGCATTGGCCTTCTCGCGGTCGATGTTCACCTTGAACTGCGGCGTGTCGTTCAGGCCGTTCGGACGCACCTGTGCGAGCGTCGGGTCTTTCGCGGCCATGCCGAGCAGCATGTTGCGCGCTTCCATCAGCTTCGCGTGGCCGAGGCCGCCGCGATCCTGCAGCTCGAAGTCGAAGCCCGCCGCCGTGCCGAGTTCGGGAATGGACGGCGGGTTGACCGGGAAGATCATCGCGTCTTTGTAAGGCGCGAAGTGCATGAACATGCGCCCGACCAGCGCCTGCACCTTCTCGTTGCTGTGCTGGCGGTCCGCGTAGTCCTTCATCCGCACGAACACGAGACCGGAGTTCTGGCCGCGGCCCGCGAACGAGAAGCCGTTCACCGTGAACACCGATTCGACGATCGCCTTCTCGTCCTTCAGCAGATAGTCCTGCACGTCCTTCAGCACATGCGCCGTGTATTCCTGCGTGGAGCCCGCGGGCGCCTGCACGAGCACGAACATCGTGCCCTGATCTTCATCGGGCAGGAACGACTTCGGCAGACGCAGGAACAGCATGCCCACCGCGACGATCACGACGATATAGATGATGAGCCAGCGCCCCGAGCGGCGAATCACGTGCTGCACGCCGCTGTGGTATTTCTCCTGACTCTTGTTGAAGGTGCGGTTGAACCAGCCGAAGAAGCCCGTCTTTTCCGGCTGATGTCCTTCCGGATGCGGCTTCAGGATCGTCGCGCACAGTGCCGGCGTGAGAACCAGCGCGACCATCACGGACAGCACCATCGCGGCCACGATCGTCAGCGAGAACTGCCGGTAGATCGCCCCGACCGAGCCGCCCGAGAACGCCACCGGCACGAACACCGCCGACAGCACGAGCGCCACGCCGACCAGCGCGCCGGTGATCTGGTCCATCGCCTTGCGGGTCGCTTCGCGCGGCGATAAATGCTCCTCGGACATCACCCGCTCGACGTTCTCCACGACCACGATCGCATCGTCGACGAGCAGGCCGATTGCGAGCACGAGCCCGAACATCGACAGCACGTTGATCGAAAAGCCCACCGCCGACATGATCGCGAACGTGCCGAGCAGAACGACCGGCACCGCGATCGTCGGGATGATCGTCGCCCGCAGGTTCTGCAGGAACAGATACATCACGAGGAACACGAGCACGATACCTTCGATCAGCGTTTTGACCACTTCCTCGATCGACAGCCGCACGAACGGCGTGGTGTCGTACGGGTACTTCACGACAAGGCCGTGCGGGAAGTATCTCGAGAGATCGTCGATCTTGGCGCGGACCGCCTTCGCGGTGGCGAGCGCGTTCGCGCCCGTCGCGAGCTGAATACCGAAGCCGGCCGTCGGCTGCCCGTTGTACTTCGTGTCGAAGTTGTAGTTTTCGCCGCCGAGCTCGATACGCGCGACATCCTTCAGACGCACGCGCGAGCCGTCCTGGTTCACCTTCAGCAGAACGTCGCCGAACTGCTCGGGCGTGCGCAGCAGCGTCGCTTCCGTGATGGTGGCCTGAAGCATCTGCCCCGGCACCGCGGGCGTGCCGCCGAGACTGCCCGCCGCCACCTGCACGTTCTGATTGGTGATGGCGTTCTTCACGTCCACCGGCGTGAGCGAATAGTTTGTGAGCTTGGTCGCATCGAGCCAGACGCGCATCGCGTATTGCGAGCCGAACAGCGTCGTGGTGCCGACGCCGTCGATACGCGAGAGCGGATCCGCCACGTTCGACGCCACGAAGTTCGCCAGGTCGTACTTGCTCATGCTGCCGTCTTCGGACACGAACGCGAGCACGAGCAGGAAGCTCGAACTCGATTTCGTGACCTTCGTGCCGAGCTGCTGCACGACTTGCGGCAAGAGCGGCGTGGCGAGCTGCAGCTTGTTCTGCACCTGCACCTGCGCGATGTCGGGGTTGGTGCCCGCCGCGAACGTCAGCGTGACGGTGGCCGTGCCCGAGTCATCGGATGTCGACGACAGATACAGCAAGTGGTCGAGACCGGTCATCTGCTGCTCGATCACCTGCGTCACCGTGTTTTCGACGGTGCTCGCCGATGCGCCCGGATACGTCGCGCTGATCTGGATCGCAGGCGGCGCGATGGTCGGATACTGCGCGACCGGCAGCGTGAAGATCGACGCCATCCCCGCGAGCATCAGGATGATCGCGATCACCCAGGCGAAGATCGGTCGATCGATAAAAAACTTTGCCATGTAACAGGCTCCCTTTCGTTACGCGCCCGAAGCGGCCGATGCGGCGTGCGCACCGCTCGCCGGAGCAGCGGCGCCCGGTGAACTCGATGCGGCCGGCGCCTGCGCTGCCTGCGCATCGGATGCGGGATACGGGAATTTCGCGTCGACCGGCTTCACCTGCATGCCGGGCTTGGCCTTCTCCACGCCGTTGACGATCACGCGATCGCCCGCGTTCAGGCCGCTGTCGACCACCCAGTTGTTGCCGTAGGTCGCGCTCGTAACGAGCTGGCGCAGTTCGACCTTGTCGTCCTTGTTTACGACGAGCGCGGTCGGCGTGCCCTTCTGGTCATGCGTGACGCCGATCTGCGGCACGACGAGCGCGTGGTCGTTCGTGCCTTCCTGGATGCGCGCGCGCACGAACATGCCCGGCAGCAGCACGCGGTCCTTGTTCTGGAAGATCGCGCGCACAGTCACCGAACCGGTGCTCTGGTCGACGCTCACGTCGGAGAACTGCAGCTTGCCCTGCTCGGTGTAGGTGCGGCCGTCTTCGAGCACGAGCGTGACCTTCGCGGCGTGGATGCCTTCGGTCTGCAGACGCCCTTCCTGAATCTGCCTGCGCAGCTTGAGCCCTTCGACGCTCGATTGCGTCAGATCGACGTAGATCGGATCGAGCTGCTGGATGGTGGTGAGCAGCGTCGCCTGGCTCGCCTGCACGTACGCGCCCGGCGTGACCTGCGAGATGCCGGTGCGGCCGCTGATCGGCGCGATGACATCGGTGTAGCCGAGATTGATCTGCGCCGTATCGACGGAAGCCTTGCCCGCGGCGACATCCGCCACAGCCTGACCCTGCGCGGCGACGGCGTTGTCGTAATCCTGCTTCGACACGGCGTTGGCCGCGACGAGAATCTTGTAGCGTTGCACCAGCGCGTTCTGCGACGCGACGTTCGCCTGCGCCTTCGAAAGCGACGCCTTCGCGTTATTCAGCGCGGCGATATACGGCGCCGGGTCGATCTTGTAGAGACGCTGACCGGCCTTGACCTCGGCGCCTTCGGTGAACTCGCGGCGCTGCACGATGCCGTCGACCCGTGCGCGCACTTGCGCCACGAGAAACGCATTGGTGCGACCCGGCAAGTCGACAGTGACCGGCACGCTCGTCGGCTGCACGGTGACGATGCCGACTTCGGGCGTTTGCGGCGGAGGTGCTGACTGTTTTTGTCCGCACGCTGCCAGGAACACGGCAGCCGTCGCGGCGGTGATTAAGCGGAATGGAACCCGTTCGACGCGCATGGAGCGACCTCTGTCTAAGACTGAGAGTGAAGTGGGTGCGCGGCGGCCTTCCCCGGGCCACGCCGCGCACGAGCGTCGTGAGACGCCAACCAATAAACCAACCAGTGAGACCAGTGAGCGCAACCGCCGGCAGCGCCGGCTTTCTCGCCCGTGCACGACGCCTGACAAGGCGCCGTCGATTGGCCTGAAGGCGGCCAGAACGGGCAATCGAAATGAAAGCTTAATTCGGATTCTGCTCGCTGGCTGAATTGTGAAAATTGGTGAACGGGTGGTATTGTATATACATTCGCGAATGAATGTAAAAAACTGTACGTGTTTATCCCCATAGGACGCGAGGACAAATCGCTCCGGGGAATCGATTACGTTTGACGAATCTTCGACAAGACCGCCTGTGAGCGGTCCCTTACAGGCAGCAGCAGGAGCACACGGCAATTCGCCGCAAGATATGGTCAGACGAACCAAGGAAGAGGCGCAGGCGACCCGCAATCGCGTTCTCGACGCGGCCGAGCGCGTCTTCTACGAGAAAGGCGTGTCGCGCACGACGCTGGCGGACATCGCCCAGGCCGCGGGCGTGACGCGCGGCGCGATCTACTGGCACTTCGCCAACAAGGGCGATCTGTTCAACGCGATGTTCGACCGCAGTTTGCTGCCGCTCGACGAACTCATCGAAACGACGCTCGACGGCCGCGAGGAAGACCCGCTCGCGCGCCTGCGCGATCTGTTCATCTGGTGCATGCGCAACATCACGGCCGACGAGCAACGCCGGCGCGTGTTCGACATCCTGTTCATGAAGTGCGAGTTCGTGGAGGAAATGGGACCGGTGCGCGAGCGGCATCAGAACAATATGCGCGACGGCATGGAGCGCATCGAGCGCGCGCTGCGCAATGCCGTCGAAAAGAAGCAGTTGCCCGCGACGCTCGACACGCGCCGCGCCACGACCATGCTGCATTGCCTCTTCACCGGCATTCTGCGCGACTCGCTGATGCTGCCCGACCTCGTCCATCCGGAACGCGACGCCGAAGCGCTCATCGACGCATGCTTCGATGCGCTGCGTTGCAGCCCCGCCCTGCTGTCACCGGTTGCCGCCTGAAGCCGACGCCGACTCCGACGACGACGACGCACGCGCCCGCTGGTTCGACGCATAGATGTTGTCGCGCGCGGGCGCCTCGCCGCTTTCCAGCGCGGCGATCCATTCATCGGTGCCGAGCACGGCCGCGAAACGCGACTGCATCACCACCGTGAAGACGCGGTGAATCTCCTCGGCGCTCGCGCGGCCTGCGCTGTTTTCGTAGGGCACGGCGCCCGTCGCATCCACGAGAAATTCGACCGACAGTCCGGCGTGGACCGCGTGCCTGACCGTCGAATCGTCGCAATTGTGGGTCATGTAACCGGCGATCACGATCGTGTCGATGTCGTGCGCGGTGAGCCAGTCGGCGAGATCGGTGCCGGCGAAGGCGCTCGGCAACGCCTTCTCGACGTAATGCGCGCGGGGACGCGAAGTCACCGTTTCATGCAGTTCCGCCAGCGCCGAGCCGCGCGCGAAGATCGGCGCCGTGGCCGGCGCGAAATTCTGCACGACGACGACCGGCACGCCATGCTTTTGCGCGGCATCCATCGCCCGGCCGATATTGGCAAGCGATACGTTCACGTCGGGATATTCGATCGGCAGATTGCCGGTGATGTATTCGTTCTGCACGTCGATGACGATCAGGGCGCGGCGCGGCATGGTCAGCTCCTTTTGGAATGACCGCATTGTCGCCGTGATCGCGCGAATCTGCTCGGCACGGCGCGACGCTCATTCCGAGCCGCTCATTGCAGCCCGCTCATTGCAGCCCGACATGCTGCGCGAAATACGCAAACAGCGCGACGCATACGAGCATCGCCGCCCACGCCCAAGCGGGCAGACCGAGCGGATGCGAATCGTGCGAATGATCGCGCTCGTGATGCACGAAGCCGTGCCCGTGCAGACGATGCCGCAGCACGCCGCTCGCGTGGGCATCGGCGGGACCGCGCGTCGCGTTCGGGCGACGCGAAAACGCCGCCGACATCGACCCCGGCCGCAGGAAGACATGCCGCCGCGCCGCGCTGTCCCCCGCCGCGCGCAGCGACGGCAGGCCGTGCTTGGCGCGCACGACTTCGCAGAACTCGGCGAAGAAATCGTCGGCGCCTTCGCGCAGCGCGTTTTCGATCTGCCGCGACGGCAAGCCCGCGAGCGGTCCGGAGACCGTCGCCCAGACGGTGTATTCGATCCAGCTACCGTTGCCTTCGTCGTCCGGATTCAGCGACACCGCAATCTGTCCGCGCAACGATCCCACGCCTTCGCCGCGTGCCTTGAAGCTGAGCGTGCGCGCGTAGGCGGGTTCGGCATCGGCGGAACCGGCGTCGTCCTCGCCCTCGGTATGCGCCGCCCGCCGCGTGCGCCCGGCGGAATGCGCGCGAATTTCGTAGCGCGCCCGCAGCGCGCCGAGCGGCAAAATCAAGGTGAGCGCATATTCGCCGAGCGGCGAACGCGTGAAGGTTTCACAGTTGTCGGGACTCGCGCGCACCAGCGCGAGATCGCCCAGCGCCTCCCGGACATGCGCCGGGTCGAGCGGAACGCGAAACGCATCGGTGACTTCCATCTGAGCCTCCGGGGGCTGAACCGCATTCGTTCGTTATGGCTGAATCGACCTGTGAGTGTCTGTGCGAATGCCCGCCTAGGAAGTTTCGTCGATGCGATCGACCCGCGTCGGGTAAAACGCGAGATAGCCGCGAATCTTCGCTGCGGCGTCAAGCGGCGACTCGTAGCTCCACGCGGCGTTCTCGACCGGGCCGTCCTCGGTCAGCAAGTGATAGTGCGTCGCCTCGCCCTTGTGCGGGCAGTGCGAAGTGTGAGTGGAGCGTTCCAGACGCGCCATGTTCACGTCGGCGCGCGGAAAATAGTGCGCGTTTTCGGCGCCGCTTTCGATCACCGTGAAAGACGCGTGCGTATCGGCGTAAGTGACGCCCTGATGGATCACGCGGCAGCGCCGGCCGTTCAGCGCAATCTCGATGCGATGCGCCGCTTCGTGCCCGTCGTTCAGATCCGTCCCCATCGTGATGCGCCTCCCGCGTGTCGTCCGAAAGCGAAAAAACGAAGCGAAAAAAGCCACGGGCCGACGGCCGTGAAGTGCCGACGCCGTGGCTTAATTATGAGACAACTTTCGATGTCGCGGCGAGCGCTTTCGATACGTCCGCCCGCGCGCCTGACGAGTCCCTTACTGAATGCTCCAGTGGAACGCCGCCTTGGCTTTGCCCGGCCCGGCCACGCTCACCGCCTGCTTCTTTTCCTGATCCTTGTACTTCGCGTACACCGTGTAGTTGCCCGGCGGCAGCTTGACGAGCATGTACGGACCCATCGATTCGACGTTCAGCACTTCGGCGCCGCCCGCCCCGCCGACGATGCGCACATGCACGCCCGCGAGATAGTCCGCCGTCGGCCCCGTAAAGCGAAGCGATAGCGGCCAGTTTGCCTGTTCGCGCAACAATGCACGCGATTCGTCCAGCCCGACGCCGCCCGACGTATAGGACACGTCGCCCTGCTGCTGGATTTGCGGCAGGCCGCCGCCGTTCGTGTTGCCCGCGCTCGACGTATCGTTCGTGGTTCCACCCGAGGCCTGTGCCCAGGCGCCGCCCGCGGCGCCCGCGCCCAGCGCCGCCATGAGGAGTGCGGCGGCCAGTTTGCCCGTGGTCTTGCTCGTCATGTTGTCTGCTCCTTTTTCCGATGTCGCCGGACCCGGGAGCCGCGGCGACCTCACGCCCGATGCGTCGACTTCACGCGATAGGGCCCCGGGAAACCGCTGAGCAGGGTTCGTGCCCGCATCGCGTGAGCTTGTCGGCGCGCCCGGGCGCCCGGGTGTCAGCTCAGATCGACCGGCACGAAGATCTGGGCGTCGTCGCGCTGGATCAGGAGCGCGATGCTGTCGCCGGCGTGCGAGACCATCGACTTCAGTTGCTGCACCGACGTCACCGGCTGGCCGTTGACCGCGAGAATCACGTCGCCCGCCTGAATGCCGGCGCTCGCCGCCGCCCCGTTCGACTGCTGCACGAGCAGGCCGCGCGAGAGCGAATCGCTCTGCTTCTCGTCCGGCGTGAGCGGGCGCACCGCGACGCCCAGCCGCGCATCTTGCGCCGATGCGCCGTCGTCGGCGCCGGCTTTCGCGCTGGCGGTCTTGGCGTCCTTGAGCGCGCCGATCGTCACGCTGAGATCCTTCGCGCCCTTGTCGCGCCACACCGTCACTTTCGCGGACGTGCCGGGCGCGAGACCCGCAACCTGCGACGGCAGCGAGGTCGAATCCGACACCGGCACGCCGTTGAGCGCGGTAATCACATCGCCCGGTTGCAGGCCGCCCTTCGCCGCCGGTCCGCCCGCCTCGACCGAACTCACGAGCGCGCCCTGCGGCGACTTCATGCCGAAGGAATTCGCGAGCGTCTGGTTCATGCCCTGCACCGTCACGCCGAGCCGGCCGCGATCGACATGTCCGGTCTTGATGAGCGCGTCCTTCACCTTGATCGCTTCATTGATCGGGATGGCGAACGAAAGACCCTGGAAGCCGCCCGTCTGCGAATAGATCATCGAGTTGATGCCGATCACTTCGCCTTGCAGATTGAAAAGCGGTCCGCCCGAGTTGCCCGGATTCACCGGCACGTCGGTCTGGATGAACGGCGTGTAGTTCTCGTTGGGCAGCGAGCGCGACTTGGCGCTGATGATGCCCGAGGTCACCGTGTTGTCGAAGCCATACGGCGAACCGATCGCGACAACCCACTGGCCGACCTTGCTGCCGTTAGGATCGCCGATCTTGACGACTGGCAGATCCTTCGCGTCGATCTTCAGCACGGCGACGTCCGACTGCTTGTCCGCGCCGATGACTTTCGCGCGGTATTCGCGCTTGTCCGTCAGCTTGACGGTAACGACATTGGCGTTATCGACGACGTGCGCGTTCGTCAGGATATAGCCGTCGCTGCTCACGATGAAGCCGGAGCCGAGCCCTTCGCTCGGACGATCCGCGCCGGGGCCGCCATCGCCGCCGCCGCCGAAGCCGGGCATGCCGCCGAAGCGCTTGAAGAACTGGTAGAACGGATCGTCCGGGTCCATCGGCACCTGGTTCTGACCGCGCCGCGCCGACGTCTGCTTGACGACATGCTTCGCGCTGATATTCACCACGGCCGGCCCATAGGTTTCGACGAGACCGGAGAAATCGGGAATGCCGGTCTTGGCCGCGGCTTCGGCGGGCATCAACGGCGCGGCTTGCGCGGGCGCGATGACTTGCGGCGCAGGAACATTGTTATGGCCTGCCACGTAGCCCGCCGACAAGGCAACGGCAACGGCTGCCGCGACGGCGCTGCGGGTGAGGATCTTCGCTTTCATCGTGTGCTCCTGACGAGGGGATGCGCTCTGAAGAGCGCGCTATATCGATGAAAGGAGATTACGGGGTGTCGCTTAATCCTTTCTTAAAAAGCGCGGAGAGAGTTGGAACGGGTGTGGCGGGGCATCGCGGCGATGCGGCGCGCGGGCCGGCATCATTTCAGGGCTCGCGTCGCGCCAACGCTGCATCTGACCGAACGGCGGGAACCGGCCGAAAAAAAAATGGCGCGCCATCGAGGCGCGCCATCAGCACTTCTACCGCTACTTCTGCTTCTGCTTCTACTTCTGCTTCTACTTCTTCGCTTCCGGCGATTCGACAGCAATCGCCCCTACAGCCCGCTTACTTCGCGGAAATCGTCACGCGGCGGTTCGGCGCCAGACATGCGATGACGGCTTGCGTCGCCTTCGTGCCCGGGCAGGACTTGACCGGGTCCGCTGCGCCATGGCCCGACACGTCGAAGCGGTCAGCAATCACGCCACGAGCCCGCAGCGCTTTTTCGACCGTTTGCGCGCGTTGCAGCGACAGCTTGCGATTGTGCTCGACGGAGCCGAATCGATCGGTATAACCGTCGACGCGCAGCACGTTCACCTTCGCACCCGACTCGATGATGTCCTTCGAGATCGAGTCGGCCATGTGCTCGCCGTCCGGCGAAAGCTTGGCGCTGTCGAAGCCGAACAGTGCGTCGGCTGCGAGCGTGACCGGCTTTTCGAGGATCGTCGGTGCAGCCGGCGCCACGGCGGCCGGCGGCACGCACTGGTCGAGCTCGGCGTTGACCTTCTGCGCGAGCTTCTGCGCGCGCTCGATCGCGTCCCAGCCGTGAACCCAGTGGGTTCCGTGCGTTTCGTCCTGCTCTTTCCAGGCTTCGTCGGTCAGTGCGGAGAGACGTCCCGCATCTTCGCCACGGCACGACGATTTCGCCGCGCGCTGGTTGGTGACATCGATCTGCTGCAGTGCCTGGACCCACTTCGGACGCGCTTGCTGCGACGGCCATTGCTTCTCGCCGTAGATCGGCTTGAAGGGAACGCTGCCGTCGATGAAATGACGACCGTTGTTGAGGGCACGTGCAGCTGCGTCGTTGTAGACGGAGGACATCTGCTTGCGCACGATGCTGATCTGCTGGTTCGTGTAGGCGTTGGACTGCTGCACGGCTTGCGTGTATGTCCTTGCCGACCGTCAGATTCTGGCCAGCCGCAGCTTGTTGCACCAGACCGATCGTGCCCGAGTTGATCTCGTTGCTGATGTTGTTGATCGACGTCGTGTTGCCCGCGATATCGTTCGTGTTCTGCGTGGTGCGTGCGTCGATGTTCGTGATCGCGTCGCCCATGCTGGTCACGGTCGTACCGTCGACGTTGTACGTCGGCGCGGTAATCGAGCCGTCCGGGTTCACCGTCGAACCGCCGCCGATAGCCGCTGCCGTCGACTGAGCCGTCGCGTACAGTTGCGAACCGTTCACCGCTTGCTGGCTCGAGGCACTCACTGCGCCATTAGCAACGCCTTGCAGAACACGCGCGCCTGCCGTGCCCGTGAAGTCCACTGCTGCACCGTCCGTGCTCTTGCCGACCGTCAGATTCTGGCCAGCCGCAGCTTGTTGCACCAGACCGATCGTGCCCGAGTTGAGCTCGCTGTTGATGTTGTTGATCGACGTCGTGTTGCCCGCGATGTCGGTCGTGTTCTGCGTGGTGCGACCGTCGATGTTCGTGATCGCAGCGCCGATGCTGGTCACGGTCGTGCCGCCGACGCTATATGAAGGCGCCGTAATCGTGCCGTTCGGGTTCGCCGTCGAGCCGCCGCCGATTGCCGCTGCCGTCGACGAAGCCAGACCGCTCAATTGCGACATGTTCACTGCATCGGTAGCTTGCGTGCCGGCCGCGACGCTGGTGATCTGACGCTCAGCGCCAGCAGCACCGACGGAGACGGTGTTCGCACGGCTAGCGACAGAACCTGCACCGATAGCAACCGACTTGGCAGCCGAAGCGGTCGCGGCCGTACCGATAGCAATCGCGTCCGTGCCCGATGCCGTGGAGTCGGCGCCAGTCGAGTTCGCGTGGAAGTATTCCATCGCAGCACCGCCGGCAAACGTCGTCGAGCCGGTGATGGTGACGTTGCCGTCGAGGGTGATGCCGCTCGGTGCGTGCAGCGAGATCGAGCCGTTATCTTGGTAACCGGTCGAACCCACGGCCAGCCACGCGGCCGGGCCCGTCAAACCGCCGCCCTTATAAGAGGTCGCGCCGCTCATGATGACGCCGGTGCTCTGCTTGGTACAGTCCATTTCGGAACCGACGGTGTTCCAGTTGCCCGAAACGAAACCACCCATGTCCGAGCCCCAGGCATTGCCCGTGCCGCCGGTACAGTTGACGAGTTCGCCAGCCAGAGCCGGTAGCGCGGCGCCGCCGAGCACCAAAGCCGAGACGGCGGCGAGGATTTTGGTCGATTTTTTACGACCCTTCGAAAGTTCCGAGGCGACAGCCCAGTTACCTACGGTCGAATTCCAAACAATGCGGTAAGCGGTATTCATGCGAGACCTAATAATTCAAACTGACTAATGAAAAGAGGGAATTGATTCGTTCGTTCGCGCGGACAGCGTTAAGCGCGCGCCATTTGGATGGCGGTCGTGAAAACTTCGAACGAATCTGGGGGCGTTAAGGCCTGAAACAGACAAACCCCCTAAAACATGACAACAGTCAGGCAATGCGGAAATATTGCTGCCTGTTACGAACGTAATGTACAGACAGGCAATTACCTTGCTAATCGGCTCAATCCTAATAAGCTTTCGGGCAATCGTTCTAAGAAATTCAGGGTTTTCTTATTTTTAAGTTTTCCGTTTTAGTTTATGTAAATCGTCTTTTTTCGGAAAAACACGCGTCTTTTCCCATCGCACGAATCAGTCGATGTCGTGCTTCGATGAACCAACAGGAATGCCGGCGCGCGCCGGGTCATTCCCGCGACCGCAGGTTTTGTGAAAGAGATCGGAGATTGCTGCCCAAAGGCAGCGAAAGCCTTGAGGCTAGCGGGTCAGAACCGAATCGACGCGCTCAGTCCGCCGGCTTGAGACTGCGTGAGCGACACCGTTGCGGCATGCTGGTCGGCCACGCGCCGAACGATCGCGAGGCCCAGCCCGCTTCCGGCGATATCGGTTCTGGCACGGCCCGCGCCTTCGCCCACTCGGTAGAACCGGTCAAACACTTTTTCTCGTTCTTCTTGAGGAATGCCCGGTCCGTTGTCCGCGATTTCGACGGTCGGACGCCCGTTCTGTATTGTTAAGACAACATCCACACGCCCGCCCTTCGGCGTGTACTTCGTCGCGTTGTCGATGAGATTGTTGAACATCACGCGCAACGCGTCGGGATCGCCGGTCACGCTGGCGGGCTCGCTCGCCTCGATGCCGAGATCGACGCCGCGCTCCTGCGCGACCAGCACATAGCCGCGCACGCACGTTTCGAGCAGCGCGCGCAGATCGACGGTCGTCGTCACGCCCTTGCCGTCCGGCTCCGAGCGCGCGAGCGCGAGCAACTGCTCCGCGAGCCGCGTCGCACGCGCGACGCCTTCATGCAAGTCCGCGAGCGCCTCGCGCCGCGATGCGTCGTCCTGTGCACGCGCGACCAGTTGCGCCTGAATCTGCACGGCGGCGAGCGGCGTGCGCAACTCGTGCGCGGCATCGGCGACGAAAGCTTTCTGCGTGTCGAGCGCCGCCGACAAACGCGACAGCAGCGCATTGAGCGCCCGCACCACCGGCTGCACTTCCTGCGGCAAACGCTGATCGGACAAGGGATCGAGCGCCTCGGGATGGCGCGTGTCGAGCGCGCGGGTCACGCGTTGCAGGGGCGCCAGACCGAGGCCCACGATCACCCAGATCGCGAGTCCGAGCAGCGGCAGCAGGAGCACGAGCGGCCACAGCGTGCGCCACGCGACGCCCGCCGCGACGCGGTTGCGGATAGAGAGCGGCTGCGCCAGTTGCACGACGTTGTCGCCGACGATCGCGCTATACACGCGCCATTCGCCGCGCGGCGTCATTTCCGTGGAGAAGCCAAGTTCGGCGTGCGGTGCGAGCGGCACGCGCGGATGCGAGTAATACATCAGCACGCCGTTGCGATTCCATATCTGGATGACGACGCCTTCATCGCTTTCACTGCGCGAGGTCAGCACCGACGAAAACGGCTCCGACGGCAACGCGGCCGCAATCTGCTGCAACTGATAATCGAAGAGTTCGTTGGCTTCGGCGAGCGCCTGCCGGTAGATGAGCCACCCGGCAAACCCCACGCCGACAATCACCAGCGCGAGCAGCCAGATCAGCAATTGCCGGCGGATCGACCGCATCAGGCGTCCTTCGCGACCATGTAGCCCAGGCCGCGCACGTTACGGATGAGGTCCGCGCCGAGTTTCTTGCGAAGCGAATGGATATACACCTCGACGGTATTGCTGCCGATCTCCTCGCCCCAGCCGTAGATTTTCTCTTCGAGCTGGCTCTTCGAGAGCACCGCGCCGGGCCGCGCCATCAACGCTTCGAGAAGCGCGAATTCACGCGCCGACAGCGACACGGGCGCGCCCGCGAGCGTCACCTGATGGCCGACCGGATCGAGCGTCAGTTCACCGTGCCGCACGAGCGATTCGCCCCGCCCCGCGTGACGGCGGATCAGCGCACGCATGCGCGCGCCCAGTTCGTCGAGATCGAAGGGCTTGACGAGGTAATCGTCCGCGCCGGCATCGAGCCCTTTCACGCGATCCGCGATGGCATCGCGCGCCGTCACGATCAGCACCGGCAGCGCGTTGGCGCGTGCGCGCAGCGTTTTCAGCACGTCGAGGCCGTCGCGTTTGGGCAGGCCCAGGTCGAGCAGCATCAGATCGTAAGACTCGCCCGTCACGGCCGTGAGCGCGGCCTCGCCGTCCTGCACCCAGTCGACTGCGAAGCCGTCCGCGCGCAGCGCCTTGCGCACGCCTTCGGCGATCATCCGGTCATCTTCGACAAGCAGGATTCGCATGGCACATGATTGTCCGTGGTTGTGTGGAACGGCCTTCGGGCCGCGGCGGCTTGCGAGCCATTGTAGCCGCGCGGCCCCGCCACAGGCTTAAGCGGGTCTTAACCGCGCCTGACCGCCCCTGGCTGCGCTTTTAACCGCAGATACCGCGCCGTGCGACCCTCATTCGTACGATTACCGCAAGCCAGCTTGTCTACAATAGCCGCTTCGTGCCCGTCAAACCCTTTCCTCCATGCCTCTAGCATTTCAATCCGTATCTCGCCGTCTCTCCTCATTCACGCTCTGTGCGCTCCTCGCATGCGCCGCGCTCGGCCATGCGCCCGATACTCAGGCGCGCGGCGGCACGAAGGCCGAATCGCAGGCGCAGGCGCCCGAGCGCGCCGCCCGAGGCGGCTCGAAGGCCAAACACGCGGCGAAGAGCGCGAAGGCCGAACGTGCCGCAAAAGCGAGCGTGCCTGTCGGGCCGTTGCCTGCATCGGTCATGACCGCGCTCGCGCGCGCGCATGTGCCGCTTTCGTCGATGAGCGTCGTCGTGCAACGCGTGGGCGGCCCGGTGCCGCTCGTCGCGATCAACGCAGACACGCCGATGCTGCCCGCCTCGACGATGAAGCTCGTCACCACCTATGCGGGCCTCTCGATTCTCGGGCCGGACTATCGCTGGAAGACGACCGCTTACGCCGACGGCCAGATCGATCCGCAAGGCGTGCTGCACGGCAATCTGTACATTCAGGGCACGGGAGATCCGAAGCTCGTGCCGGAAGAACTGATCGATCTCGTCGATCAGATCCGCAAGAGCGGCATCACCGGCATCGACGGCGCGCTCGTGCTCGACAAGCGCTATTTCGACGCCTCCACGCGCGATCTCCCCGCCTTCGACAACGACGATTCCGCGCCCTATAACGTCGGCCCGGACCCGCTGCTCTACGCGTTCAAGTCGCTGTCCTTCACGCTGACGCCGAGCCCCGACGGGCAGGTCGCCATCGACGTGTTGCCGCAGCTCGCCCAATTGCAGATCGACAACGAACTGCGCGTGACGCGCGGCGCGTGCGTGGGCTCGCTGTCGGCGGCGTCGCCGAGTGTGGCGCAGACGCAGGGCGGCTTCGTGCAGGCGTCGTTCATCGGCGACTATCCGCTGCGCTGCGGCTCGCGCACGATCAACGTCGCCGCGCTCGATCACTCCACCTTCTTCGCGGGCGGCTTCCTCGCGCTGTGGAAGCAGGCGGGCGGCACCTTCGAAGGGACGACGCGCGAAGGCCCGACACCCTCGGGCGCGCGGCTCGTCGGCACGCATCGCAGTCCTGTGCTCTCCGACGTCGTTCGCGACATCAACAAGTTCAGCAACAACGTGATGGCGCGCAACCTGTTCCTCACCATCGGCGCGGCGCAGTTGAAGCCGCCCGCGACGACCGCGAAATCCGCGCAGGCCATTCAGGCGTTCCTGCGCCGCAGCGCCCTGCCGATGGACGGCCTCTCGCTCGATAACGGCTCGGGCCTGTCGCGCGACGAATCCATCAGCGCGCTGTCGCTCGCCGAATTGCTGGTGGCGGCCAACGCGAGTCCGGTCGCGCAGGTGTTCGTGGAGTCGCTGCCGATCGCGGGCGTCGACGGCACCATGCGCAACCGGCTGACCAACGCCGGTGCGCTCGGCAACGCGCACATCAAGACCGGCACGCTGCGCGATGTGCGCGCGATCGCGGGCTATGTCGGCGCGGCGAATGGCGAGAGCTATGTCGTCGTGAGCTTCATCAACGATCCGCGCGCCGAGGCCGCGCGCGCCGCGCACGACGCGCTGCTCGAATGGGTCTACGAAGGCGCGCGCAAGCCCGGCGTCGAGGAGTGAGTGCGCGCGGGCGTCGGCGGGACACGCCGCGCGCAGGCATGGAAGCCGGATTCGACCGAAGATTTCTTCTACGAAGTCGCATCCGGAAAGCCGCGCGCGCCGTGTACGCTGTCGGGCACGGCGCTCGGCCGGATACGGGTTGTCATGTAGCCGGGCGGATGTGCCGCATCGCTTAAACTCGCGGTTACGCGGCGTGAAGACGGCATGAAGACCGGAACAGGTCGAGCGCCGCGAGCAAATTAGAAAACATCGAAGAACGGAGACGAGGTCCATGATGAAGCAACGCTCGACGCGCGCCACCCTGGTGCGCCTGGCCCAGTTCGCGACGGCCAGCGCCGCATTCGCCCTGCTCGCGGCATGCGGCGGCGGTGGCGACGACAACAATTCCACGCCCGCGGGCGGCGTCAAGCTGCAGGTGGTGTCCTTCGGCGACAGCCTGTCCGATGTCGGCACGTACGCGCCGGTGGCGGCGTCGAACTTCGGCGGCGGCCGATTCACGACGAACCCGGGGCAAGTGTGGACGCAGAACGTCGCGCAATACTACGGCGACACGCTCAAGCCTGCGATGACCGGCGGCTTCGGCACCGCACCCGCCGTGCAATCGGGACTGGGCTACGCGCAGGGCGGCTCGCGCGTGACGAATCCGATCGGCATCGGGCACGCGACCACCGATCCGAACAACTTCACCGGCACGCTCACGGTGCCGGTTGCGCAGCAATTGACCAACTATCTCGCGTCGCATGGCAGCTTCAACGCGGGGCAACTGGTGATCGTCAACGGCGGCGCGAACGATATCCTCTTCAACCTGCAGGCGGTTCAGGCCGGCCAGATGACGCCCGCCGCAGCGACTGCGGCGATCGGCCAGGCGGCGATCGACCTCGCGGGCGTGATCGGCAAGGTCGTGCAGAACGGCGCGACGCATGTGCTCGTATCGAACGTGCCGGATATCGGCACGACGCCGCAGGGCATGATGAGCAGTCCGACGTCGCGCGCGTTGCTCTCGCAGGCATCGCTCGGCTTCAATCAGGCGCTGGCCGCAGCACTCACGCAAACGGGGTTGATGTCGAAGGTGATTTATCTGGACATCGTGCCGCCGCTGGCGAACATCACGGCGAATGCAGCGCAGTTCGGCTTTACGGTGTCGAACACCGGCACGGCGTGCAATCTGCAAGCGATGGCCGCGGCGGCGCAGAAGTTCGGCGAACCGAATCCGCAGGCGTTCGCCACGTCGCTGTTCTGCTCGCCGGATACGCTGACGGTGGCCGGCGCGGATCAAACGTATATGTACGCCGACACCGTGCATCCGACGACGCATCTGCATGCGCTTTACGCGCAGACGGCGGAGCAGACGATTGCTAAGTCGGGGTTGGGGAAGTAGCGGTTTGGGGAGTTGAATTTGGAACCGCCTGACGGGGGACTGTCGGGCGGTTTTGGTTTGGGGGCCGGGCTCGATTCGGGTCTATCTGCGTGCAGGCGGAGGAAACTCATTGAAACCCATCATCGAAGCGTGTTGACCGGGCCCATCTCCGCACACGCAAAGAAAACCGCGTCTACATGCGCGGCTACAAGCTCAACTGAGGTCCATCTCCGCACACGCGGAGCAACCGGCAGGCGACAAGATTCCCGCGTCTCCGAGCGAGGCCCATCACCGCGTACGCGGAGGAAACTGCTCGGGCAGGCTGATATTCAAGCGCACGGCCGGTCCATCTCCGCGCACGCGGAGGAAACACGTTCAGCGGCATGAACTGGAAGTCGCGCAGGGGTCCATCTCCGCGCACGCGGAGGAAACGTAGGAGTGGCGAACTCTCCTTTCGTGACCTCGGGTCCATCTCCGCGCACGCGGAGCAACCGGTAAGAAAATCATGCAACCTGCCGTGATCGAGGGCCTATCTCCGCGCACGCGGAGCAACCCGAGTCGCGCAGCGCATACACGACTATTCTGAAGGTCCATCTCCGCGCACGCAGAGCAACCCAACGCGCTCGCACCCTCATCAAATCGCCATCAGGTCTATCTCCGCGCACGCGGAGCAACCACCTGTACGCCGTCATGGGCGGCGGCCTTCTTGGGTCTATCTCCGCGCACGCGGAGCAACCCCGACGCCCGCACTGAAGGAGTCGGACGACGCGGGTCTATCTCCGCGCACGCGGAGGAAACCACTGCGTCGATCAAATAGAAATTCCGGTCGAGGGTCTATCTCCGCGCACGCGGAGGAAACGGCACGAACTGGCAACCTTGGAGCCAAGCCCCGGGTCTATCTCCGCGCACGCGGAGGAAACATCCTGACCCGCATCAGGCGGTGCAATCATTGGGGTCTATCTCCGCGCACGCGGAGGAAACCCTAGATCATAACCAACTGATCCAAAAGCGAAATCCCTTCAACCCATCTTCACAAACCGACCCTAACCCGCCCCTTCACTCCTCCCGCTCAAACGCCGCCGCCGCCCGTCCAAGCCGATCATTCACCGCAATCCACTCAACCGACTCCGGCAACTTCTCGATCAGAATCCGCTCGACATTCGCCCGATCCAGCGCACGCAACAAGCCATACAGATCGCGCGCATAACTCTGCGGATCCTCCGGCGCGGCGACGAAATGCACGTTCGCCGCATGCGCCCACTCGCCCGCGCTCGACGCCCGCGCGACCAGCGCGATCTTCCTGCCGCTCGCGCGATCCTGCGCCGCGATCAACGGCGCGATCGTCGCGAACGGCAATAGCGCGAGCGGCGTGCGCGGCGCGTAATGCGCCTTGAGCGTCCCCGATGCGCGCGGCGCCGTCGCGTCCGAGCCGTCGGGCAAACGCGGCGCGACGCCAATCACATCCGCGATCTGCTTCGGACCCACATGCCCCGGCCGCAACAACGCCGGAAAGCCGCGCGACAAATCAAGAATTGTCGATTCGATGCCGACATCCGCCGCGCCGCCATCGAGCACATGCACGCCGTTGCCGAACTCGTCGCGCACGTGCTGCGCGGTCGTCGGGCTCACGTGCCCGAAGCGGTTCGCCGACGGCCCCGCCACGCCGCCCTGCTTGCCGGTGCCATGCCGCCGCGCGTGAAACGCCGACAACATCTGCTGCGCGACCGGATGCGACGGACAGCGAATGCCCACCGAATCCTGTCCGCCGCTCACGGCCGCCGGAATATGCGCCCCACGCTTGAGAATCAGCGTCAGAGGCCCGGGCCAGAACGCATCGATGAGCTTCTGCGCATCGGCGGGCAATTCGCGCACCCAGTAGCCGGGATCGGCCTCGGGCGCAAGATGCACGATCACCGGATGATTCGCCGGCCGCCCCTTGGCGGCATAAATGCGCGCGATGGCATCGGGGTTTTCGGCGTCGCCGCCGAGCCCGTAGACCGTTTCGGTCGGAAACGCGACGAGTTCGCCCGCATCGAGCAAAGCCGCGGCTTCATCGATCTGCGCATCGCTCGGAAAATGGATGGTCATTGCCTGCTTGCTGCCAAAGTCGTACTAAAAAGTTTTAATCGAGCGGAATGTGCAGCATGCGCGCACAGTCGCGCGCCGCCGTGCGCGCTTGCTCGAGCGTCGCCGCCGTGAAGTTGATGTGGCCCATCTTGCGGCCGCGGCGCGCGTCTTCCTTGCCGTACAGATGCAGCCGCGCCGCCGGCATCGCGGCGACTTCCGCCCACGCGGGCGAACGCGCCTTGTCGCCGTCGAACCAGATATCGCCGAGCAGGTTCAGCATCGCGGCCGGCGAATGCTGGCGCGTGTCGCCAAGCGGCATGCCGGTCATCGCGCGCACTTGCTGCTCGAACTGGCTCGTCGCGCAGGCATCGACCGTGTAGTGGCCGGAATTATGCGGACGCGGCGCCATCTCGTTCGCGATCAGCGAGCCGTCCTCCAGCACGAAGAACTCCACGCACAGCACGCCCACGTAGCCGAGCTTCGCGGCGATGGTGAGCGCCGCGTCCTGCGCCTGCGCGACGAGCGACGCCTGCGCGTCGGGCGCGGGCACGACCGTCTTCGCGAGAATGCCGTTCACGTGCACGTTCTGCGCGAGCGGGAACACGGCCGATTTGCCGTCGCCGCCACGCGCGATGAGCACGGACACTTCGTACTTGAGCGGCATGCGCTTTTCCAGCACGCACGGCACGCCCGACAGCGACGCATACGCCGTGCGCACTTCCTGCACGTTGCGCACGCTCACCTGCCCCTTGCCGTCGTAGCCCAAGCGCGCGGTCTTGAGAATGCCGGGCAGCACGGCGGCGATTTTCTCGTCGGGGAGCGCGGCGAGCGCCTGCGGCGATTCGATCACGACATGCGGCGCCACCGGCACGCCCGATTCCGCGATAAAGCGCTTCTCCGCGACGCGGTCCTGCGCAATCGCGACGCAACTCGCCGCCGGGCTCACGAACGTGCACGACGCGAGAAATTCGAGGCTCGCGGACGGCACGTTCTCGAATTCCGTCGATATCGCCGCGCACAGGCGGCCGAGTTCGGTGAGCGCGGCGCGGTCGTCGTAGGCAGCGCGGATATGACGATCGGCGACGGCGCCCGCCGGGCTCGTTTCATCCGGATCGAGGACGGCAACGCGATAGCCCATCGACTGAGCGGCGAAGCAGAACATGCGGCCGAGCTGGCCGCCGCCGACCATGCCGAGCCAGGCGCCCGGCAGGATGGGAGAGATCGGGGAGTTGTGTGGGTTCATCGTGGGGGCGGAGTCGCGAACAATGGGCGAAACGGGCTGTTTTTCAGGCGTTGCTAACAGGACAACGGGTCAAACGAGTGACGAAGCCTCAGAGCGGCGGCAACGCCATGTCGCGCGCGGCCTGATTCTGCCTGACGCGGAAGGCGGCCAGCGCGTCGGCATAACGCGACTCGGTGACGCTCAGAAGCGATACCGCGAATAACGCCGCGTTCGCCGCGCCCGCCTCGCCGATAGCGAAGGTCGCGACCGGCACGCCCTTGGGCATCTGCACGATCGAGTGCAGCGAATCGACGCCCTTCAGATGCTTGCTCGCCACCGGCACGCCGAGCACCGGCAGCGTGGTTTTCGCGGCCAGCATGCCGGGCAGATGCGCGGCGCCGCCCGCACCCGCGATGATCGCGCGCACGCCACGCGCACGCGCGCTCTCGGCATAGGCGAACATTTCGTCGGGCATGCGATGCGCCGACACGACCTTCGCCTCATACGGCACACCGAATTCCTGAAGAATCGCGACGGCGTGCTTCATCACGTCCCAGTCGGAGCTGGAGCCCATCAGCACGCCGACGAGCGGCGCGTCATGCGTGTGCGCGCCAGTCTGTACTTCGCTCATTCCTTTTCCTTGAATTGCGGGCGCCGCTCCGGGAGCGGCGCCTGATCCGACGATTAAGAAAGGGTCTTGCCCGTGAGACGTTGCAGCGCTTCCTGATACTTCTCCGACGTCTTCGCGATCACGTCTTCCGGCAGCTTCGGCGCGGGCGGTTCCTTCTTCCACGGCTGCGTTTCGAGCCAGTCGCGCACGAACTGCTTGTCGAAGGACGGCGGGTTCGTGCCGACCTGATAGCCGTCGGCGGGCCAGAAGCGCGACGAATCGGCGGTGAGCACTTCGTCCATCAGATAGAGCTCGCCCTTGTTGTCGAGCCCGAACTCGAACTTCGTATCCGCGATGATGATGCCGCGCGTCGCCGCGTACTCGGCCGCTTCCTTGTACAGCTGGATGGAAATGCGCTTGATGGTCGCCGACAGCTCGGTGCCGATGCGGCGCTCCATCTCATCGTAGGTGATGTTTTCGTCGTGATGGCCCATTTCGGCCTTTGCTGCCGGCGTGAAGATCGGCTCGGGCAGCTTCTGCGCGTTTTGCAGGCCCGGCGGCAATTCGACGCCGCATACGGAACCGGTCGCCTGATAGTCCTTCCAGCCGCTGCCGGCGAGATAACCGCGCACCACCGCTTCGACGAGAATCGGCTCCAGACGCTTCACCACGACCGCGCGGCCCTTCACCTGCTCGACTTCGTCGGGCGCGACGACCGACGCCGCATCGATGCCCGTGTTGTGATTCGGCACGATATGGCCGAGCTTCTCGAACCAGAAATCGGCCATCGTGTTCAGCACGCGGCCCTTGTTCGGAATCGGCTCGCCCATGACGACGTCGAATGCGGAAAGGCGGTCGGTCGTGACGATCAGGAGTTTGTCCTGACCGACGGCGTAGTTGTCGCGGACCTTGCCACGGCCGAGCAGCGGCAGCGATTTGATCGTGGATTCGTATAGCGTGGACATCGTCGTATACCGAAGAGGTGCTGGAAAGGGTGAGTGGCCGCGCCCGGATGGCCGGGGCGGCTAAAAAAAGCGAACGGGTCCCGTCGCCGGAACCCGTTGATTTTACTTTACAAATCCAACCGCGCTTTATTTCACGATCTGCGCGAGTTCGCCGGACTTGTATTTCGCGGCGATCTTTTCGAGCGAAACCGGCTTGATCTTGCCCGCCATGCCTTCGCAGCCGAACTGCATGTAGCGCTGACGGCAAATTTCCTTCGCCGCCTCGCGCGCCGGCTTCAGATAGTCGCGCGGATCGAATTTTGACGGATTTTCAAACAGATAGCGACGAATCGCGCCGCTGATCGCAAGACGCAAGTCGGTGTCGATGTTCACCTTGCGCACGCCGTGACGGATGCCTTCCTGAATCTCCTCGACCGGCACGCCGTAGGTTTCCTTCATGTCGCCGCCGAATTCGCGGATTTCGGCCAGCAGTTCCTGCGGCACCGACGACGAGCCGTGCATCACGAGGTGCGTATTCGGAATGCGCTGATGGATTTCGCGAATTCGATCGATTGCGAGGATATCGCCCGTCGGCTTCTTTGAGAACTTGTACGCGCCGTGCGACGTGCCGATGGCGATCGCCAATGCATCGCACTGCGTCTGCCGGACGAAGTCGGCGGCCTGCTCGACGTCGGTCAGGAGTTGCTCGCGCGTCATCGTGCCTTCCGCGCCGTGGCCGTCTTCCTTGTCGCCCTTCATGGTTTCGAGCGAGCCGAGCACGCCCAGTTCGGCTTCCACCGTAACGCCGATCGCGTGCGAAAACTCGACGACCTGCTTCGACACCGCGACGTTGTACTCGTAGGACGCGACGCTCTTGCCGTCGGCTTCGAGCGAGCCGTCCATCATGACGCTGGTGAAGCCGGAGCGGATCGCGGCCATGCACACGGCGGGCGACTGACCGTGATCCTGATGCATCACGACCGGAATATGCGGATACGACTCGACGGCCGCTTCGATCAGATGACGCAGGAACGCTTCGCCCGCGTACTTACGCGCGCCGGCGGACGCCTGCATGATGACGGGCGCGTTCACTTCGTCCGCCGCCGACATGATCGCCTGCACTTGCTCCAGATTGTTGACGTTGAATGCCGGGAGGGCGTAACCGTGTTCGGCTGCGTGATCCAGCAATTGACGCATTGATACGAGAGGCATTGTGGTGAAACTCCATGATGTGAAACGAATTCTGTAAGGCCTGTTTGCCTATGGAACGGTCTTCCGACGTTCCCGCAAGGTTGCCTCGTGGCGGGCAACGCGTGATCGTTTCATCGGCAAACAGGCCTATGCGCGCTCGATTCCGCTCTCGGGCGGTTTTCGGCGTTATCCAGGCTTTGACTGACGAAGCGGCTTCGTCGTCTTGCGCGCATTGATGGAGCGCCCGCCGCCGGCGGCGCGGCGGGCGCTCTCAGTCCCGCAACAACCCGCGCGGTGCGTGACCGCGCGTCTGTCAGGATCGCTTAGAAGTGATCGCCCACCCGCACGATCTTCAGCGTGTTGGTGCCGCCCGCCTGACCCATCGGCTCGCCGACGGTGAGCACGACCATGTCGCCGCGCGCCGCATAGCCCTTCGCCACGACCACTTCGAGCGCCTGATTCAGCGCGGCGTCGCGGTCCATGTTGGTGTCGACGTGCAGCGGCGTGACGTTGCGGTACAGCGCCATCGTGCGCTCGCTGCCCACGCGCGGCGTCAGCGCGAAGATCGGCACGTGGGTCCAGTGACGCGACATCCACAGCGCGGTCGAGCCCGACTCGGTCAGCGCGACCACGGCCTTCGCGCCGAGATGGAACGCGGTGAAGAGCGCGCCCATCGCGATGGACTGGTCGATGCGCGTGAACGTGCGGTCGAGGAAATCGCGGTCGAGCTGCGACTCTTCCGACTTCTCCGCCTCGACGCAGATGGCCGCCATGGTTTCGATGGTCGTCACCGGATACTTGCCCGCCGCGGTTTCGGCGGAGAGCATCACGGCGTCGGTGCCGTCGAGCACGGCGTTCGCCACGTCCGACACTTCCGCGCGCGTCGGCACGGGCGCGTGGATCATCGATTCCATCATCTGCGTGGCGGTGATCACGAGCTTGTTCGACTCGCGCGCCATGCGGATCATGCGCTTTTGCAGCGCCGGCACCGCCGCGTTGCCCACTTCCACCGCGAGATCGCCGCGCGCGACCATGATGCCGTCGGATGCGTCGAGAATGCCTTGCAGCGCGGGAATGGCTTCGGCGCGCTCGATCTTCGCGATCATCTTCGGCTTGATGCCGTACGGCGCGCCCGCGATGTTGGCCAGCTGCCGCGCCATTTCCATGTCGGTCGCGTTCTTCGGGAACGACACCGCGACAAAGTCCGCGCCGAGCGACATCGCCGTCTTGATGTCCTCCATGTCCTTCTCGGTCAGCGCGGGCGCAGTCAGCCCGCCGCCCTGGCGGTTGATGCCCTTGTTGTTCGAGAGCTCGCCGCCGACCTTCACGATCGTGTGAATCTCCTCGCCGATCACGCGCGTGACGTCGAGCACGATCAGGCCGTCGTTCAGCAGCAGCACGTCGCCGGCGCGCAGGTCGCGCGGCAGGTCCTTGTAGTCGAGACCGCAACGCTCGTTGTTGCCGAGCGGACAGTTCGCATCGAGGATGAACGGATTGCCCGCGACGAGCATCGTCTTGTTGTTCTCGAACTTGCCGACGCGGATCTTCGGGCCTTGCAGGTCCGCCATGATCGCGACTTCGCGGCCGACCTGGCGCGCCGCCTCGCGCACGATTTCGGCGCGCTGGCGATGGTCGTCGGCGGTGCCGTGCGAGAAGTTGAAACGTACGACGTCGAGGCCCGCCTGCAACATTTGCAGCAGGATGTCCGGGCTCGTGGAGGCCGGGCCGATGGTGGCAACAATCTTTGTAGCGCGATGCATGGAATTCCTCGTCTCAGTAGGATCGCCCGTAACAACGCTGCGAGCACGTTGCGCCTGCGATGAGGTGTTGCTCACCGCCTGCGCGCGCGCGCCGGTTCGTGCCGGCGTCGCTTTATCGATGTCTTTCAAGGCATGCGCTGGCACGCCGCCGATGATGACCGGGGGCGTTTGCGTCACTTCGCCCTCGGGTGCTGCCTGATCCGGTTGCGCCGCGTCCGCGATGACCCGTGCCGCCTCGGCGGCGGCATCGATCGCGTCTTGCGTCACATCGTCCTGCGCGCCGCCGGCTGCTTGCGCGCCCTTCTTTGCCTTCGCCGGATTCTCTCGGGCCGCCAACGCCTCAGGCTCCGGCGCGCGATTCGAGCACTTCGACCGCCGGCAGCGTCTTGCCCTCCAGGAATTCGAGGAACGCGCCGCCGCCGGTGGAGATGTAGCTCACCTTGTCGGCGATGTCGTACTTCGCGATGGCCGCGAGCGTGTCGCCGCCGCCCGCGATCGAAAACGCCGACGAACCGGCGATCGCCTGCGCGAGCGTCTTCGTGCCGTTGCCGAACTGGTCGAATTCGAACACGCCGACCGGGCCGTTCCAGACGATCGTGCCGGCGGTTTCAAGCTGCGCGGCGAGCGCGCGTGCCGTATCCGGGCCGATGTCGAGGATCAGGTCGTCGTCGGCGACATCGGCGACGGGCTTCGTTTCGGCCTTCGCGGTCGGGGCGAATTCCTTGGCGGTGACGACATCGCTCGGAATCGGCACCGATGCACCGCGCGTGCGCGCCTGCTCGATGATTTCCTTCGCCTCGCCGACGAGATCGGCTTCCGCGAGCGACTTGCCGATCTTGAGACCCGACGCCAGCATGAACGTATTCGCGATGCCGCCGCCGACGATCAGCTGATCGACCTTCTCGGCCAGCGACTTCAGAATGGTGAGCTTGGTCGACACCTTCGAGCCCGCGACGATCGCGACCAGCGGGCGCTTCGGGTTGCCGAGCGCCTTGCCGAGCGCGTCGAGTTCGGCTGCCAGCAGCGGGCCCGCGCACGCAACCGGCGCGTATTTCGCGATGCCGTGCGTGGTGGCTTCGGCGCGGTGCGCGGTGCCGAACGCGTCGTTGACGTAGATATCGCAGAGCTTGGCGAGCTTTTGCGCGAGGCCGTCGTCGTTCTTCTTTTCGCCCTTGTTGCAGCGGCAGTTTTCCAGCAGCACGACGTTGCCCGGCTGCACGTTCACGCCGTCGACCCAATTGGCGACCAGCGGCACGTCGCGGCCGAGCAGTTCCGACAGACGCTTGGCGACCGGCGCGAGCGAGTCTTCCGGCTTGAACTGGCCTTCGGTCGGACGGCCCAGATGGGACGTGACCATCACGGCGGCGCCCGCGTCGAGCGCGGCCCGAATCGCCGGGACCGAGGCGCGCACGCGCGTATCTTCGGTGATATTGCCGGCATCGTCTTGCGGCACGTTGAGATCCGCGCGGATGAACACACGCTTGCCGGAGACTTTGCCTTCGGCGATCAGATCGGTGAAACGCAGTACTTTCGTCATGGGAGTCAACGTAGGTAGAAAAGCGGTTCGGGCGAGATGACCGGTGGGGGCCGGCCGGTTCGAGGAGTCGCCGCGCCTGGGGCCGTCGGGCAGGACGGCACCAGGCGCGGATCAGGCGGGAGGCGAAGGCCGCGCTACGAAGAAAAAGAAGGCGCGGCGCGCAAGCGGGAGAAAGGGATCGGGCAGCGCATGGCGGCGATGCGCGCGGCACGCCGCATCAGCGCCCGGACGCGGCGAATCGACTGGTTCAACCATGCGCGCGACCGAAGGCGGCGGGTTGAAAAACCGTAGCGCGATGACTGCCGGACACACTTTCGACCCCTCACTGCCAGGAAAGACCATCATTTTAACTGATCGCCCCTCGCGCTTTTAGCGGGCAATCAATGATGACGCGTATTTGGCGCGCGTTGCCGGCACGCGTGCGCCGCTCATGTCGCGAGCCGCAGCAGCGTGAAGACGATCATGCCGACGGCGATCGTGCCCATCATGCCGCGCCGCCACAGGTAGTAAGCAAGCCCCGCCGCCGACGCCCACAGCGCATGATTCGACAGCGCGAGCGACACGCCCGCCGGCGTTTCCAGCAGATCCGGCACGACGACCGCCGCGAGCGCCGCCGCCGGCGCGTAGCGCAGCACGCGCTGCACTCGCGGCGGCAGCACCATGCGCTCGCCGCCGATCAGGAACAGCGCGCGCGTCACCGCGGTGACGAGACCCATGCCGATCAGCGCCAGCCAGATCTGCCAGGCGCTCATCGGACGCTCCGCGTGGCGTCGGATTTGGACTTCGTGCCCGGCTCCTCCTCCGGGGCGGCGGGCTGCGGCCGCGCGCGCTCCGCGATGACATCGGCGAGCGTGCCCGCGACGAGCGCCGCGAACACCGCCAGCGGCAGCCCGAAGCGATACGGCAGATCGAACGCCATCAGCGCGACGACGCTCGCGACCGCCACGGCTGCGAGCGTCGAGCGCGTCGCGACGGCCGAAACGATGAGCGGAATCAGCGCGAGCGTGCCGGCGAGTTCGAGGCCCCAGTTATCGGGAATCAGGCTCGCGAGCAGAATCCCGATGACCGACGATGCCTGCCACGAGCTCCAGCTCGACACGGCGAGGCCCCAGAAGAACGCTTCCTTGCCGGGCTGCCAGCCGGTCGCGAAATTCTGCTTCGAGAACATCAGATAGATGATGTCGCCGTTGAAATAGCCGAGCAGCAGACGGCGCTTCAGCGGCAGATAGGAAAAATGCGGCGCGAGGCCGGCGCTGAAGATCACGAAGCGCAGGTTGACCATCGCGGCGGTGAGGAGAATGGTCCAGAGCGGGAGCTTCGCGGCGAAGAGCGGCAGCACCGCCAACTGCGACGAGCCCGCGTACACCAGAAACGACATGCCGAGCGCCTGCGGCACGGTGAGCACGGACTTCGTCATCGCGATGCCGGTGACGAGTCCCCAGGAGAAAGTCGCCAGGACGGCGGGAGAGAACGTGCGCACGCCCTCGAAAAAGGCGCGGCGATTCGTGTCGGACAGCCGGTCGAGCATGAGCGGATACGAGGCCAGGATGACGATTCGGGCAGCGAGCCACCGCACGGCCTCGATCGATGCGCAATGAATCGGTAAAAAACGGGAATGACGGTCTGCGCCGTTTCGCTTCGTCAATTCAGCAAACGGCGAAAGGCAAATTATAGCGTCGTGAAAGGCGCTTCAAGATCGGTTTCGTCGCGAAAAGACGCTAAAATGACGGACTTTCGCCCCTTTGCGCTCCGGCCGCGGGTGCCGCGGCAGGACTTTGCGCACGAGCCATGCAAGCACGTCGCCACCTGGCGAGACCAGGCGGACGCCCCGAACTCACTTGAACGAGACAGCTAGGAGAACCGTATGTCAATGGCCGACCGCGACGGCAAGATCTGGATGGATGGCAAGCTGATCGACTGGCGTGACGCCAAGATCCACGTTCTGACCCATACGTTGCACTACGGCATGGGCGTGTTCGAAGGCGTGCGCGCGTACAAGACCGCGCAGGGCACGGCCATCTTCCGCCTTAAGGAGCACACGAAGCGCCTGTTCAACTCGGCGAAGATCTTCCAGATGGAAGTCCCGTTCGATCATGCGACGCTCGAAGCCGCGCAACTCGAAGTCGTGCGCGAGAACAAGCTGGAATCCTGCTATATCCGCCCGATCATCTGGGTCGGCTCGGAGAAGCTCGGCGTCTCGGCGAAGGGCAACACCATCCACGTGGCCATCGCGGCGTGGCCGTGGGGCGCCTATCTCGGCGAAGACGGGCTGGCGAAGGGCATCCGCGTGAAGACGTCGTCGTTTACGCGTCATCATGTGAACGTGTCGATGGTCCGCGCAAAGGCGTCCGGCTGGTACGTCAACTCGATTCTCGCGAATCAGGAAGCCGTCGCCGACGGTTATGACGAAGCCCTGCTGCTGGATGTCGACGGCTACGTGTCCGAAGGCTCCGGCGAGAACTTCTTCCTCGTGAACAACGGCAAGATCTACACGCCGGATCTGGCCTCGTGCCTCGACGGCATCACGCGCGACACGGTCATCACGCTCGCGCGCGACTTCGGCATTCCGGTCATCGAGAAGCGCATCACGCGCGACGAGGTCTACACCTGCGACGAAGCGTTCTTCACCGGCACCGCCGCCGAAGTCACGCCGATCCGCGAACTCGACAACCGCACCATCGGCGAAGGCAAGCGCGGGCCGATCACGGAAAAGCTGCAAAGCGCGTTCTTCGACGTCGTCGGCGGCAAGAACGAGAAGTACGCGAGCTGGCTCGCGAAGGTTTAATCGATCTCATGAAACGCAACGCGGCGCGGCGCGCCGAACGCCTGCCGCCCGCTGGACATCAGGAAAAGAGATAGCAATGAGCGACTTGAAGGAAATGCCGCTGGTGGAACTGCTGGCCAAGGATCTGCCCGCTTTCTGCCCGAACCCGAAAATGCAGCGCTGGAGCACGCATCCGCGCGTGTTCATCGACGTCACGCACGGCGAAGCGCGCTGCGCGTACTGCGGCACGCGCTACAAGCTGAAAGACGGCGAAGTGCTCAAGGGCGGTCACTGAGCACGCCGCCGGGCACGCGCCCGGCGCTCACGAGGCGGCGCGGCGGCTCGTTCGCCGTGTCCGCCCGCGCTCCGGCCGTTGCTGAACGGCCGGAGCCATCGAAACCCACCACAATCGACGACTCGCCCCAAGACGGTGAGCCGCGTTATTTTTGAGATCGGACAACGACAGATGCGCCGCGCGCTGGTTATAGCACCGAACTGGATCGGTGACGCATTGATGGCGCAGCCGCTCTTCACGCTTCTGCGGAAGTTGCATCCGCGCATTGCCATCGATGCCGTCGCGCCCACGTGGGTTGCGCCCGTGCTCGAGCGCATGCCGGAAATTCGCGACGTCTACGCGACGGACCTGGCCCACGGCAAGCTGCAACTGCTGCGCCGCTGGCAACTCGCGAGCGACTTGCGCGATGTCGGCTACGACGCCGCCTACGTGCTGCCCAACTCCATGAAATCCGCGCTGATTCCGTGGATGGCAGGCATCAACCTGCGCATCGGCTACACGGGCGAGAGCCGCTACGGGCTGCTCAACGTGCGTCACGCGAATCCGCCGAAAACCGAGCGGCCGCCCATGACCGCGCGCTACGCCGCCCTCGCCTACGCGCCGGGCGCGAAGCTGCCGTTCATCGACAAATTTGCGCAGGGACACGCGGCAGGACACGCGGCAAACGGCGAATCCGCCCCGCCCGACGCGCCCACGCTGCCGGTGCCGCGCCTGGACGCCGATCCCAACGAGGCCGCGCGCGTTTCGACGCGCTTCGACCTCGACACCCGCGCGCCGCTCGTGGTGTTTTGTCCCGGCGCCGAGTACGGCCCGGCCAAGCGCTGGCCGCCGGAGCATTTCGCGTCGCTTGCGCAGTTCATCGCGCAGTCGTTTCCGTACGCGCGCATCATCGCGCTCGGCTCGAACAAGGACGCGCCGATCGCGCAGGCCATCGCCGAACGCGCCCCGAACGTGCGCAATCTGTGCGGCCAGACCTCGCTCGGCGAGGCGTGCGCGCTGATTTCGCGAGCGAGCGCGGTCGTCACCAACGATTCCGGCCTGATGCACGTCGCGGCAGCCTCGCGCCGGCCGCTCGTCGCGGTCTACGGCTCGACCGATCCGCGCCACACCCCGCCCTTGTCCGATCTCGCAAAGGTACAATGGCTGCACCTTGAATGCAGTCCGTGCTTTGCCCGCGAGTGCCCGCTCGGCCATCTGAACTGCCTGCGCGAACTCACCGCCGAGCAGGTGTTCGGCGACTTGCGCGGCATGCTGCTCGCGCATCGCTGATCGTGCGCGCATGCGGCGAAACGCGCGTCCGGATCGACGCTTAGTGACGTTTGAGCAACGTTTAGGCGGCGTTTTCAGGCGGTTTCCGGCCGTGTGTGCGGACGCGGACACGCGAATGTCTCCCAACGGGGGCATGCTTTGACCAATGACCGGTGCAGCGCACCGCCCCGCCGCCATCAGCGGCTGCAAGCGGCGCCTGCATCGAATGCCAGAGACCCACGAGCCATGCCACGTTTCGCCCGCCTCTTCGAAGCCGCCGCCGATACTCTCAACGCTTACTATCAGGCCGTCGCGGATAACAGCATCGACACGGTGATGTCGCTGTGGCTCGACGAGGAGTTCGCCACCTGCGTCTGCGCGGACGGCACGCATCTGCACGGGCTGGAGAACATCCGCGCCGGGCTCGGCAAGCAGTTCGAAGCGCAGGCGGTGACGATCGAGCCGCTCGATATCCGCGTGTACGACAGCTTGGGCACGGTCGTGTATGCGGTGGCGGAGGCGCATCAGCCGGCTGCATCGACCGGCGTGCCGCGCATGATCTACACCACTTACGTGATGGTTCACGAACGCGGCGAGTGGCGCATTGCGCATATCCACGCGAGCGTGATGCCGGCGGAAACAGCCGGACAATTCGCGGCCAAGCTGCGGCACGGTCAGGGACCGCTGCACTGAAGATCGAAGCACTGAAAAAGACGTACGTCGGGGAGGGGCCATGAAGCGCGATCCGTTGTTGAAACACGATTCGTCGTTCGTGGACAAAGCGCCCGCAGTGGCACTGAGGGAAACCGCGCGCGTGCTCGCGCCGCTGAGCACGGACTGGCTCTATAACGCGCCGCGCTGGCTGCCGTCGAGCCACGCGCAAACCATCGTTCCCGCGCTGTTCGGCCGCAAACCCGCCGTGCGCTACCGGCGCGAACGCTGGGACACGCCCGATGGCGATTTCATCGATCTCGACTGGCTTGCGCACGATTCCGTCGACCGTCCCGCCGCAACCGCCCCGCTCTTCGTGCTGTTTCACGGCCTCGAAGGCAACTCCGATTCACACTACGCCCGCACGATGATGGCCGCCGCTCAGGCGCGCGGCTGGCACGGCGTCGTGCCGCACTTTCGCAGCTGCAGCGGGCCGCTGAATTTGCAGCCGCGCTTCTACCATCTCGCGGACAGCGCCGAAGTCGACTGGATCCTGCGGCGCCTCGCGCAGTCTCATCGCGGGCCGATCGTGGCCGCGGGCGTCTCGCTCGGCGGCAACGTGCTGTTGCACTGGCTGTGCGAGCGCGGCCGCGATGCATCGATCATCAGCGCGGCCGCCGCCATTTCCGCGCCGCTCGACGTGCACGCCGGCGGCGAAGCCATCTCGCAGGGCTTCGGCTTGGTCTACACGCGCAGCTTTCTGAAGTCACTGAAGAAGAAGGCGCTCGCGAAGCTTGGGCAATATCCGGGGCTTTACGATCGCGAAGCCGTCCTCGCCGCGCGCACGCTGTACGAGTTCGATAACGTCGTGACCGCGCCGCTGCACGGCTTTCGCGACACCAACCACTATTGGTCGACGGCGACCACGCGCGCGCATCTGAAACACATCGACGTGCCCGCGCTGCTGCTGAACGCGCGCAACGATCCGTTCCTGCCGGAGTTCGCGCTGCCGTCGCAAGCGGAAGTGTCGGCGCGCGTCACGCTCGATCAGCCGAACCACGGCGGACACGTCGGCTTCATGACCGGACCGTTTCCGGGCCGGATCGACTGGCTGTCGCTGCGGGTGTTCGGCTATCTGGAGAACTTCGTTTCGTGAACCATCATGGATGACATCGTCAGGCAGGCGCTCGCCAAATGGCCCAACGTTCCGCATTGCACGGGCTGGCTGCTGCTCGACCGGCGCGGCCAATGGCGCATGCGCGACGACGCCGCGCAGGCTGCCGGCGAACTCGGCACGCCGATCCGTCACGAGGCGCTGCTCGGTTTCATCAACCGCAATTACGAGCGTGACGACGACGGCCAGCGGTTCTTTCAGAACGGGCCGCAGCGCGTGTATGTGGAGCTGGCTTACACGCCGTGGATCGTGCGGCTGAATGACATCGACGGTGTTCTGCACCTGACCGATCAGGCCGGCGCGGCGTTCGATCCGGCGCATGCCTGGCTCGACGACGAAGGCGGCATTCTCTTCTCCGACAACGCCTCGCCCGCGCGCGTGGCCGCGCTGCACGACCACGATCTCGATCTGTTCGCGAACCACGCTTCGCTCGACGAACCGGGCACGCGCGGCGTCTTTCACTGGCGTGCGGGCGTCGATCTGCCCGTCGAGGCCATCGCGCGCGCGGACGTTGCTCAGCGATTCGATTTCGTCGCGAGCCCGGCCGCCCGCGCGGCATCGGCAAGCTGAACTAGCCGTTTTTCTCCTGCTCGCGCTCTTCCCTGTAGCGCGTCTCGAAATCGCGCAGACGCGCTGAAATCGCCGAAAGATCGTAGAAACCGACGTTCTTCACGTCGCGCGCCTCCTTCAACTGGCGTATCGCGGACGGCCATGCGCCGTCGAGCGCGAGCTTTTCCGCCATCGCCTGATGCTGCTGCAACGGATCGTTGAGACCCGCGCTTGCCTGCGCGAGAAACAGCCACCAGTCGGGGCGCGTCGGCTCGGCGCGGGTTTCGCGACGGGCGAGCGTCTGCGCTTCGGCGTAGCGGCGCGCGGCCAGCAGCGCCTGCAAGTGGACGTCGAGCGCCGCGTGCGATTCCGGCCAGCGCTTCTGGGCAAGCTCGGCGAGACGGACCGCGTCGTCGTTGCGGCCGGCACGGCGCGCGATGTCGGCGGCGAGCACGTCGAGGCTCGGCGAGCTGCGTTGAACCTGCACGGGCTGCGGTGAAGGCGGCGCCTGCGACGGCTGCGGCTGCGGCTGCGGAGCCGCGCCGCCTTCGACGTGGATCGGAGGAAGCGCGATATCGCCACCCGCGCGCGGCGCGGCCTCCGCCAGCACGCTCCGGCCGAGATTCAGCGGTGCGTGCGCGTTGTTGAGCGGCGTCGCGATCATCGAGGCGTCGGCGTTGCTCAGCGATTGCGCCTTCGATTGTGCCTTCGATTGCGCCTCCGACTGAGCCTGACCCGCGCCGACGCTCTTCGCGCGCGACGACGCCTGCGCGGCCTTCGACACCGATGCCGCGTTCGCACCCGCCGCCTTCGCTTCCTGCTGCACCTGCGCCGATGCCGCCGCCGTGCTCGCCTCCTCGCCATCGAACAGGCGGCGCGCTTTCGCGAGCGCGTCGTTGGCGGCGCCGTAATCGCCGATCAACGATTGCGCCAGCGCAATGCCGTACCAGTTTGCCGCCGGATTGAGCGCCGTCTGATCCTCGATTTCCGCGCGCAGACGGCTCACGACTTCGCGATAATCGCTCGCAAAACTCACCTGCAGCACGCGCGCCCGGGCGCGCACGAACGCATATTCCACCGACTGACGCGGCTGCCGATAAGGCACGCGGCGCGCGCGGCCTTCCATGTCGGCGATGCGCTCGGTCGTCAGCGGGTGCGTGCGCACGTAGGGCGGCACGCCGTTGTCGGCCATGGTCGAGCGATCGAGGCGTTCGAAAAACGCGGCCATCGCGTACGGGTCGTAACCGGCGGCCGCCAGCATCTGGAAGCCGACGCGATCCGCCTCGTGCTCGGCCGCGCGCGAGAAGCGCAATTGATTGTCGACGGCGAACGCCTGGCCGCCCATCGCGAGGCCCATGCCGAGATCGCCGCTGTGCGCGAGCAGGCCCGCGAGCAGGCCGGCAAGCATGCCGGCGAGCGCCGCGTAGGTGCTCTTTTGCTGCGCGCCGAGCATCCGCGCGATGTGCCGCTGCAGCACGTGTCCCATCTCGTGTCCGATGACGGACGCCAGTTCCGACTCGGTCTGGGTTGCCGCGATCAGCCCGGTATTCACGCCGATGAAGCCGCCGGGCATCGAAAACGCATTGATCTGCGGATCGCGCACGGCGAACAGATCGAAGTCGGGCCGGTAGCCGCCGAGGTATTGCGTGGCCGCCGCAGCCGAGAGCTTCGAGGAAATGGAGTCGAGATAGTCGCGCAGCAGCCAGTCGTCGAGATAGTCGGGGTCGGCGCGCACATCGCGCATTGCCCGCTCGCCGATTTTGCGCTCCGCTTGCGGCGTGAGCGAGCCGCCAGAGCCGTCGCCGAGATCGGGCAATTGCACCGACGACAGCGGCGCGCGCAGGCCCGACATCGTGCCCGGCCGATTCGCAAAGCGGCTTTCCGCGCCGCCATAGACGCCGAACACGCCTTCCGCGACATTGGCGGGCACGTCGCTGCCGCCGGGTTCCTGCGCCGCGCGCAATTGCGACGCCGCCAGCGTGCCGGTCGTGCCGGTCGTGCCGGTCGTGCCGGTCATGCCGGTCGCACCGCCCGCGTTCGAGCCGCCGGCGACGGGCGCGCCCGCTTGCGCCAGCGCCGCGGGCGGCATGGCGAGGGCAATGCACAGCAGGGAGACGAGCACGCGGCTCGAACGTGTCGAATGCATGGCGCAAACCGGGGCGGCGCCGATGGCCGGCGCCAGAAAATCAAAACGAGCTTATCGTATCAAGTGTCGCGCCGGGGGCGTTCGAGCGTGCCGCGCGTGGCGCAAAAACGCGCAAATTCACGCTGGTATGATAGGCGCCCGATCGAAGGAAGACGCGAAGGAGACGCTATGTCCGGACTCACACATTTCGATGCCGCCGGCGAGGCGCATATGGTCGATGTCGGCGACAAGAGCGAGACGCGGCGCATCGCGCTCGCGCGCGGTTCGATCGCGATGCTCGACGGCACGCTCGCGCTCATCCGCGAAGGCCGCGCGAAGAAAGGCGACGTGCTGGGCGTGGCGCGCATTGCGGCGATTCAGGGCGCGAAGCGCACCGCCGATCTGATTCCGCTATGTCATCCGCTGGCGCTGACGCGCGTCGCCGTGGACTTTTCCATCGACGAAACGCTGCCGGGCGTGCATTGCGAAGTGCGCGTGGAGACGGTCGGACGTACGGGCGTCGAGATGGAAGCGTTGACCGCCGTGCAGGTCGGATTGCTGACCATCTATGACATGTGCAAGGCGGTCGATCGCGGCATGACCATCACCAATGTGCGAGTGATGGAAAAGCACGGCGGGAAGTCGGGGGATTGGGTCGCGGAGGGGCACGCGCCGCGGCCGGCCTGAGGCCGCCTCACTCGTCGTCTTCGTCGTCCGCATCATCCGCCGGCGCCTGACGCTGCGCCGGCACGCCGTACAGCTTCACGAGATCCGCCTTGAACGACGCCAGCGGCTGTCCCGACTCAGCGACGAGATCGTAGACGGCCGCAAGCTGCTTCGGCCAGTCATGCAACTCGGTCGCAAAAATCTTCAGGCGCGCCATGGTGTCGAGCGCTTCCGCCTTCTGTCCGGCCAGCGCCTGCAGCACCGCGTAGCGACGCAAAACGGTCTCGCCCGGCAACAGCGCAATCGCCTTGCGATGCGCCGCGAGCTTCTCCTCGATATTCTGCGCGTTGATCGGCAAGAGCGTCGCCGCCCCGTACTCGCCCCACGCCGTGAACAGGAACGACGGATTGTCGCGATACTGCTCCGCCGGCCGCGCGCCGTAGTACAGCACTTCGGCGCGGTTATAGTCGCGCAGCGTCGGATACAGCGCCGCGAGCCCGCCGAGCACGAGCACGACATACACGCCATACGACAGCGGCCGCGCGACGAGCCGCACGGGCCGCGTTTCCAGCAAGCCCATCACGAGCATCGCGGGCATCAGGAAGAACATGTATTGCTGCGGATATTCGACGAGCGCATGCATCATCAGCACGCCGAGCAGCGACAACGCGAAAATCCGCGCAGGCGTCTGCGGCGCACGCAGCACGCGAATCAGCCAGAACGCGACGCCGCACACCAGAATCGCCACGCCGAACGCACCCGTTTTCGCGAGCAGGTCGATGAAGATGTCGTGCGCATTGTTGGCGATCTCCACGCCGCCCAGATCGCGCACGAGATCGAACTGATAGCGCGGAAACTCGCCCCAGCCGACGCCCAGCAGCGGATGCGTCTTGAACATCGTCCAGCCGTATTTCCAGAGCGCGAGGCGCGGCGCAATCTGATTTGCGTCCTGCATGCGCTCCGCGGCGGATTGCGCGAGGCCGAAGTCATAGCGTGTGTTCGCCCAGCGCACGACCGCGTTCACCGCGAAGAACACGATCGCGAGCAGCACCGGCATGAGCCATGCGCGCACGTCGCGCCGGCCCGGTCCATCGAAGCCTTCGGAGGCGACCGGCCGTCCCAGCACGAACGCCATCCAGAAACCGGCGACGACGATCACGCCCGTCTGCAGCCACGGCCCGCGCGACACCGTGAGCGCGAGCCCGAGCGAATACGCCACCGACAGCACGAGCCACAGCACGACCGGCAAACGCCGCGTCTGCACGAAATAGAGCGTAGCGGCGAGCGCGAACGCGATGACCGTCGCCAGATGATTCGCCTGCGCCATGTTGCCGAACGGACGTCGCTCGATCATCACGTTGTACGCGACGACGAACGGCGTGAACTTCACTTCGAGGTGCAGCAACTGCACGATCTGGCAGAACACCGCGAACAGCCCGCCCACGATCAACGCCGCCGCGCCGACGCGCAACGCCTTCTCCGCGAGCCCCGCGCGCACGAAGCCGAAGCCCGTATGCACCGCGACGAACGACGCGAGCAGATACGCGCCGCCGAGCCAGTTCATCGACGGTTGCGCGACCGGCAGAAGCACCGTCTGCGCGACGAGCAGCAGGCCGAAAGCGAGCGGCATCAATGCGATGACCGGCGACGCGAACGGCACTTTCGGCTCGGAAACGCGCACGAGAAGCGCCACCGTTGCGCCTAGCGCAAGATAAAGCGCGAGCGCACTGAATTCGGCGTAGAAAGTCGGAATCGGATACGTGTGGTTGACGACCGCGAAAGGAATCGTCAACGCAAGACACAGGACGGCGAAGCAGAGAAAACGCGCGAATTGGGAAGGCATGAGGGACTGGGAACGTCGGCAACCGGCGCACTATACAAAACTTTGCCCGCGCTGTCCGGCGAACCATTTGATTTGCGACGAAATCGCTGCTTTTCGCGCAAAAACGACGCCGTCGGACGCGGCGGCGCCGTCCATCCTGCCGCCGCGCCCGTCTCATGCGTTGCGCTCTCTCGCACGGCTTACGCGCGGCACTCCGGCGGCGCGAGGTTGCTTGGCAAGGTCGGCGCGGGCGTGGGCAGCGGACCCGCACCCGGCGCGGGAAGCGCCGACGCCGTCTTGGTGGCCGCGAAGCATTCCCACGTCACCGAGCCCGCCTGCACCGCGCCGCGTGCGAGCGCGATGCGCGCGGTGGGCGTCTCGGCGTTGTCGGGTGTCGAAGGCACGAGCACGAGCGTGTTCGAGCCCGCGGGCGCGACGCGCGTCGAGTACGCGATCGTGATCTGGCCGGTATCGCTGTCGACGTGAATCGACTCGACATTGCGCGTGCCCGGCGGCGACGCGTAACCGCCCGCGAGATCCGCCCCGCTCGCCGCGTTCTCCGCCACCGCGAGCCGCGCCGATGCCGCCAGCGCGATGCCCTCGCCCACGCGGCTGCGCGCCAGATAGTCCTGATACGCGGGGATCGCATACGCCGCGACCACGCCGACGATCGCCAGCACGATCATCAGTTCGATCAGCGTGAAGCCGCGCGTCCACGCCTTCTTCACGCGGCGGAGCCACACCGTGCGCCGTGCCCACGGCGCGTTGAAACTACAAACCATCGTCGTCATTGCTGCTCCTGAGAAACGAAAAAGCGCCCTGCCGCGCAATGCGGACAGGACGCTTCAATCGTATTCAGGGCGCGGAACGAGCGGCAGTCGGCCAAACGGCCTAAGCCCGCGCGACGGTTCGAACCGAATCAACCCGCCGCGCGATTCCCTTCAGCGAGCGCGCGGCGCTTGAGCAGCCAGCCCACGCCGACGACCAGCAACGCGCCGCCCACGCGCGCCGCGTAGATGGCGAATTCGGTATTGAGCGCGGGCCAGCGATCGATAAAGGGATCGTCGATGATAAGACCGCCCGCGATCCATCCGAGCAGCCCCGCGCCGAGCAGCACGACGGCCGGGAAACGATCGAGCAGCTTCAGCACCAGCGTGCTGCCCCACACGATCAGCGGAATGCTTACCACGAGCCCGAAGATCACCAGCGTCAGCCGGTGACGCGGATCGGCCGCTTCCGCCGCGCCCGCAATCGCGATCACGTTATCGAGACTCATCACCGCATCCGCGATGATGATGGTCTTCACCGCCGCCCACAGCCGGTCCGACGCGCTGATTTCATGCTCGTCATGATCGGGCTGCATCAGCTTCACGCCGATCCACAGAAGCAGCAGGCCGCCCAGGAATTTGAGGAACGGGATATCGAGCAACATGACCGCGAAGGCGATCAGCACGACGCGCAGCACGATCGCGCCGAGCGTGCCGAGCACGATGCCGCGCGTGCGCTGTTTGTCCGGCAGATTGCGGCAGGCGAGCGCGATGACCACGGCATTGTCGCCGCCGAGCAGAATGTCGATCACGATGATCTGAACGACCGCGCCCCAGTGAAGCGTCGAGAAGAATTCAAGCATGGAGTGAAGCAAAATGAGCGGCCGAAATGAAAAAAGCGAGGAAGCAATGCTCCCTCGCTTTTGTTCGGCCGTTTGGTCGGCCGCTTTTCAGGCTGGTGCGAAAGGAATCAGTAAGAGTACCAAACCCTCGCGCTTTTTGCCGGACTCCTTACAGCACGGACTTCAGAAGACGCGCCATTTCCGACGGGTTCTTCGTGACCTTGATGCCGCACGCGTCCATGATTTCGAGCTTGGCATCCGCCGTGTCCGCACCGCCCGAGATCAGCGCGCCTGCGTGGCCCATGCGCTTGCCCGGAGGCGCCGTCACGCCCGCGATGAAGCCGACGACCGGCTTCTTCATGTTGTCCTTGATCCAGTAAGCGGCGTTCGCTTCGTCCGGACCGCCGATCTCGCCGATCATGATGACGGCGTCCGTTTCGGGATCGTCGTTGAACATCTGCATCACGTCGATGTGCTTGAGACCGTTGATCGGATCGCCGCCGATACCGACCGCCGACGACTGGCCGAGACCCAGCGCCGTCAACTGACCGACCGCTTCGTACGTCAGCGTGCCTGAACGCGACACCACGCCAATGCGGCCCTTCTTGTGGATGTGGCCCGGCATGATGCCGATCTTCAGCTCGTCCGGCGTGATCGTGCCGGGGCAGTTCGGTCCGAGCAGCAGCGTCTTGCGGTTTTCGCGGCGCATGCGGTCCTTGATTTCCAGCATGTCGCGAACCGGAATGCCTTCCGTGATGCAGATCGCGAGATCGAGATCGGCCTCGACGGCTTCCCAGATCGCGGCGGCAGCACCTGCCGGCGGCACGTAGATGACCGAAACGGTTGCGCCCGTTTCAGCCTTCGCTTCCTTGACGCTCGCGTAGATCGGAATGCCTTCGAAATCTTCGCCGGCTTTCTTCGGGTTCACACCTGCGACGTACGCTTCGCGGCCGTTCGCGTATTCGCGGCAAGCGCGCGTGTGGAACTGGCCGGTCTTGCCGGTGATGCCCTGCGTGATGACCTTCGTGTCTTTGTTGATCAGAATCGACATGTAGTGACCTCTGTTCGTTTGGCGTCGCGGTGCTCTCGCATATGGAAAGCACGCGCCGCCATTCGTATCTGGTGGAACGCTCTCTTGAGGCTCGCAAGCTCGCGCTTACTTGCCTTCGGCCGCCGCGACGACCTTCTGCGCAGCTTCTTCCATGCTGTCGGCCGAGATGATCGGCAAGCCCGAATCCGCCAGCATCTTCTTGCCGAGGTCTTCGTTCGTGCCCTTCATGCGCACGACGAGCGGCACCTTCAGGTCCACCGCCTTCGACGCGACCATCACGCCTTCCGCGATCACGTCGCAGCGCATGATGCCGCCGAAGATGTTGACGAGGATCGCCTTCAGGTTCGGATTCTTCAGCATCAGCTTGAAGGCTTCGGTCACTTTCTCGGTCGTGGCGCCGCCGCCGACGTCCAGGAAGTTGGCCGGCTCGCCGCCGAACAGCTTGATGGTGTCCATGGTCGCCATGGCCAGGCCCGCGCCGTTCACGAGGCAGCCGATGTTGCCGTCGAGCGAGATGTACGCGAGGTCGAACTTCGACGCTTCGACTTCAGCCGGATCTTCTTCGTCCAGATCGCGATACGCGACGATTTCCGGATGACGGAACAGCGCGTTCGAATCGAAGTTGAACTTGGCGTCTAGCGCGATGACCTTGCCGTCGCCGGTCACGATCAGCGGGTTGATTTCCGCGAGCGATGCGTCGGTTTCGAAGAACGCCTTGTACAGACCTTGCAGGATCGCGCGTGCTTGCGGAATCGATGCGTCCGGAATGCCGATCTTGCGGGCGAGGTCGTCGGCGTCCTTGTCCTGCAGGCCGGTCGACGGTTCGACGGCGAACTTGTGCAGCAGCTCAGGCGTCTTTTCCGCGACTTCCTCGATGTCCATGCCGCCTTCGCTCGACGCCATCACGACGATCTTCTGCGAAACACGGTCGAGCACGAGGCCGACGTACAGTTCCTTCTTGATGTCCGCGCCTTCTTCGATCAGCAGGCGATTCACCTTCTGGCCTTCCGGGCCGGTCTGGTGCGTGACGAGCTGCATGCCGAGGATCTGGTTAGCGTATTCGCGAACCTGTTCGATCGACTTCGCGACCTTCACGCCGCCGCCCTTACCGCGGCCGCCCGCGTGAATCTGCGCCTTGACGACCCAGACCGGGCCGCCCAGCTCTTCCGCGGCCTTGACCGCATCGTCCACCGAGAACACGGGTTTGCCGCGCGGGACCGCGACGCCGAATTTCCGCAGGATTTCCTTACCCTGGTACTCGTGAATCTTCATGCGTGATTCCTTCAGTCTGAGAGTTGGAGTGAACTTCTATTTGCTTGAACCGTTGATTCTTTCGATTCTTGTTTGAATGTCGTGCGTCCGCGCGAGCGCTGCCTGCGCGCTACGAGGCGGACTTTGTCTCCGCCCTGTCCTCGGCGGCCGTTCCCTTTTCGGAAGGCTCGGCAGGCGCATAACCGAACCAGCGCGGGTAATACTCTTTGACAGCGGGACCGTCGAAGCGCAACGCGTGGCAACGGCCGAGCTGAAAAGGCGGCTCGTCCTGCGGCGCGCTCGTGCGGGCACCGGCTTCGTCGGCTTGCCTGAACGGATTGCCGTCCTCGATCTTCCAGACTTCGCCCGCGAATGCCTGGATGGCAGCGGTCGGAAAAACGCCGCACAACTCGGTGAGATGCGTGCAGCCGGCCGCGCCGCGCAGCACCTTGCTGGCTTCGCGGCGGAAACTTTGGAGCAGATTGAGACCGATGAGCTTGCGATACGCGGAATTCGACTCAGCGCACAAGCCGCCATAGGGCGACCAGTCCGACGACGCTTCGGCGTCGACGATAGTGAGCTTGCGGTCGATGGTGATGCGCAGCCAGAGTTCATGGATCGGCAGGCCGTGTGGCCGGACGCCCGTCGCGAGGCGAACGTCGCGCGGCTTCTCATCGGTTAGACAGGCTTCGATGTCCCACAGCCCGTCGTCACGCTCGAACGCTTCCAGCCGAATCGCGCGGCGATGGCGCAATTGTCGCGGAGCGGGAGGCGAAAGAGGCATGCTGAACGTGAGCCGGTACGGGGAAACCGAAGAATTTTAGCATATTGGGTATTTCAGGCCTGGCATGCTCCACTCAATTGGAACGTGCGTGCGATAAGCGGCTGGCGATGAGCGTTGTGACAGCGTGTGACATTGCAAGTGACCTCGCGCGCGACGTTGAGCGTGAAACTCAATCGTCGACGATCTCTTCGGCCCAGTCTTCGTCACCGCCCTTGAGGATCTTGCCGATGGTGCCGCTCGAAAAACCGCGCGCCGCGAGGAAGCGCGCCTGCCTGGCGCGCTCGGTAGGCGTCTCGGGCAGGACGCCGTACTTCCTGTCCCATACGGCCTTGGCACGCGCGGTCTCGGTCTGGGCGAGCTTGTCGGCTGTTTCGCTGATGAGCGCTTCGCCCACTGCATGCCGCTTCAGTTCGCTGACGATCCTGCCGCCGCCCATACGCGACGCCCGCCGATGCACGACGCTCTCAACAAAGCGTTCGTTCGACAGCCAGCCATCGCGCTCGAGGCTGTCGAGCAGCGCTTCGAGCGAGTCGGCTTCCTCGGCATAGGGACGCAGCTTTCGCGATAACTCCGCGCGACTGTATTCGCGACGCGAGAGATAAGCGAGCGCGCGCCCTTTGAGCGAGCGTTGCGGGCGCTTGGGATGATTGGGATCGTTGACCTGCGCGACGGATGTCTTGCGGGTGCGCTGGCTGGAGCGGCTGTACACCGGTTCGCCCGAGGTATCGACAGGCTCTTCGGGCGGTGCGCATTGCTCGAAGGGCTCGAACGGATCGGCGTCTTCGAACGGTGTGAGGTCTGGTTCGGCGCGTTTGCCTGCTGGCGCGGACGAGTTCGGCGCAGGTTCCGGGCGGACCGCTCGGGGTTGATCGCTCGCCTGCTTCAACAGTGCGCGAGCGCGTTCGAGGCGTGCCGCTCGGTCGGCTGCGGTTTCGGCGGGCGGGCGCGGTGCGCTATCGGGATAGCCGCCCGCGTTGCCATCGGCATTTGCTTCGACCGCCCCTGAAACGCGACGCGCCGACGCGGATGACTTCGCGTCGGCGCGTTGCTTGTTACTGCGGCCAAAGCCGTTCGACTTTGACGATGCGCCACGTCTTTCGCTGCTTCGTTCGTAGCGATCGGCGGAATCGGCGGATCCGGAGCCGTCATCGGCTCCTTGTTCCGCCTTGTCAGCCTTCGATCCGAACCGGCGCTTCAGCATCGTCCTTCAGGCTCTTCAAGCTCGATGGCTTACTCGTCGTCCGCCACTGCGGCGCCCGCGACGACGGCTTCGCCCATTGCAGCCACGCCCAGCGATTCGCGGATCTTGTTCTCGATCTCGCGGGCGATGTCCGGATTCTCGCGCAGGAATTCACGCGCGTTGTCCTTGCCCTGACCGATGCGATCGCCGTTATAGCTGTACCAGGCGCCTGCTTTGTCGACGAGCTTGGCCTGCACGCCCAGGTCGATGATTTCGCCCTGACGCGAGATGCCCTCGCCATAAAGAATGTCGAAGATGGCCTCGCGGAACGGCGGCGCCACCTTGTTCTTCACGACCTTCACGCGCGTCTCGTTGCCGATGACTTCGTCGTTCTTCTTGATCGAACCGATGCGGCGGATATCGAGACGCACCGACGAGTAGAACTTCAGCGCGTTACCGCCCGTGGTGGTTTCCGGATTGCCGAACATCACGCCGATCTTCATGCGGATCTGGTTGATGAAGATGACCAGACAGTTCGTGCGCTTGATCGTGCCGGTGAGCTTGCGCAGCGCCTGCGACATCAAACGCGCTTGCAGACCGGGCAGCGAGTCGCCCATTTCGCCTTCGATTTCCGCCTTCGGCACGAGCGCCGCGACGGAGTCGATGACGATCATGTCGATGGAGCCGGAGCGCACCAGCGCGTCCGCGATTTCCAGCGCCTGCTCGCCCGTGTCCGGCTGCGAGATCAGCAGTTCCTGCACGTTCACGCCGAGCTTGCCCGCGTACTGGACGTCGAGCGCGTGTTCCGCGTCGATAAACGCCGCCGTGCCGCCGAGCTTCTGCATTTCGGCGATCACCTGCAACGTGAGCGTGGTCTTGCCCGACGACTCCGGACCGTAGATTTCCACGACACGGCCGCGCGGCAAGCCGCCGACGCCGAGCGCAATGTCCAGTCCGAGCGAACCGGTGGAGACCACCTGGATGTCTTCGACCGCCTCACCTGCGCCGAGCCGCATGATCGACCCTTTGCCGAATTGCTTTTCGATCTGCGAGAGCGCGGCGGCCAGGGCCTTGCTCTTTTCCGCAGTCATTCCAGCCGGGCCTTTCTTGCTTTCTTCCATGAATCGTCCTTTGCTATGATGAACGGCGTCTGAGGCAGTGCGCACGGGCTTTTCACACGCTCGACGAGCAGATGAAATCCACCTTCGGCACTCACGCAGACACTGTATAAAAAAACAGTAGTTTTTGCAAGCTAGATTGTCGTGGCAGGCGTTTTTTTGCCACGCCGCACGAGCCGCGCAAAAACCCAAAACACCTGGAGACCGCCGCGCCGGGCGACAGACGGTGCCGGCAATGCCGCTGCGCTTCATCGCGCATGCCTGGCGCACAAAGGCGCACACGACGATGCGAATCCTCATTGCCGAAGACGACAGCATACTCGCGGACGGCCTCGTCCGATCACTCCGCCAATCGGGATACGCCGTCGACCATGTCAGGCACGGCGTCGAGGCGGACACCGCGCTTTCGCTGCAGCCTTTCGACCTCCTGATCCTCGATCTCGGGCTGCCGCTCATGCCCGGTCTGGAAGTGCTGCGGCGCCTGCGCGCACGCAATTCCCAGATGCCGGTGCTGATTCTCACGGCCGCCGATTCCGTCGACGAACGCGTGAAGGGCCTGGATCTCGGCGCGGACGACTACATGGCCAAACCCTTCGCGCTGAACGAACTCGAAGCCCGCGTGCGTGCGCTCACGCGGCGCGGCGCGGGCGGCGGCCCGACGGTCGTGAAGCACGGCTCGCTCTCCTTCGATCAGGTCGGGCGGATTGCGACCATCGGCGATCAGGTGATCGACCTCTCCGCGCGCGAACTGGGCGTGCTCGAAGTGCTGCTGCAGCGGACCGGCCGGCTCGTGTCGAAGGAACAACTCGTCAATCATCTGTGCGAATGGGGCGAGGAAGTCAGCAACAACGCGATTGAGGTCTACGTGCACCGGCTGCGCAAGAAGATCGAGCCGAGCGGCGCGAAGATCATCACGGTGCGCGGCCTCGGCTACACGCTCGAGAAAGCGGTCGCGGCGGGCAACGGTGCGAGCCCGCCGCCGTCCGGGGAAGCCGCCAGCCATCACTTCAAATAAGCAGGCTGCATGGCGTCGCCCGCTTCCACCGAACCCCGCGCGTCGAAGGATCACGCCGAAGCGAGCGCCGTCCCCGCCGTCGATTCCGACGCGCAGCGCGACGCCCGCTACGCCAATCCGTTCGCGCCGCCCGACGAACTCGAACCCGACGACGAAGCGCATCCGCGCTCGCTCTTCGGCGAAATTCTCGACTGGATGCTCGCGCCGCTGCTGCTGCTCTGGCCGATGAGCATCGCGGTGACGTATCTCGTCGCGAAATCCATCGCGAACGGGCCGTTCGACCGCGCGCTCGAAGCCGACGCCTACGTGCTCGCGCGTCAGATCCAGCCGGTCAATGGCGTCGCCGAGTTGCGCCTGCCGGACGCCACGCGCGATTTCCTGCGCGCCGACAACGTCGACAGCGTGTTCTTTCAGGTGCTCGGCGCGCGCGGTGAACTGGTCGGCGGCGATCGCGACATGCCGCTGCCGCACGACGACGATCGTCCGCAGCCGGGCATCGTCGAATTTCGCGACGACGTGCTGCGCGGCAACGACATTCGCGTCGCGTATACAACTGTCGATCTGCCGGGTCTCGCGCCCGGACGCGACCCGGAAAGCCGGCAGCCCGTGCTCGTGCAGGTGGCCGAGACGCTCGACAAGCGCAGCCAGCTCGCCAACGACATCATCAAGGGCGTGATCCTGCCGCAGTTCGTGATCCTGCCGCTCGCGATCATCCTCGTGTGGTTCGGGCTTTCGCGCGGGCTTGCGCCGCTGCACGCGCTGCAGTCGAACATCCGCGCGCGCCGCCCCGACGATCTCTCGCCGCTCGAAGCGGGCCGCGCGCCGCCGGAGATCGCGCCGCTGGTCGCCTCGTTCAACGATCTGCTCACGCGCCTCGAACAGAACATGGAGTTCCAGAAGCGCTTTATCGCCGATGCCGCGCATCAGATGAAAACGCCGCTCGCGGGCCTGCGCATGCAGGCGGAACTCGCGATGCGTCAGGACGTGTCGGCGGAAGTGCAACGCTCGCTCGAACAGATCGCGACCAGTTCCGAACACGCGGCGCGCCTCGTCACGCAACTGCTTGCGCTCGCGCGCGCGGAGAATCGCGCGACCGGGCAGATCTTCACGCGTATCGAGCTGACGGCGCTCGCGCGGCTCGCCGTGCGCGACTGGGTGCAGGCGGCGCTCGCCAAGGGCATGGACCTCGGTTACGAGGAGCCGCCGTATCCGGTGGAAGTGGAAGGCAATGTCGTGATGTTGCGCGAGATGCTGTCGAACCTGATCGACAACGCGATCCGCTACACGCCGGCGGGCGGGCGCATCACCGTGCGCGTGCGGACCGACGACGCCGATCTCGATCTCGTTCATCTCGAAGTGGAAGACACGGGCCTAGGCATTCCGGCGGCGGAGCGCGGGCGCGTGGTCGAGCGCTTCTATCGCATTCTCGGACGCGAAGGCGACGGCAGCGGCCTGGGTCTTGCCATCGTCAAGGAAATCACGGCGATGCACGGCGGCGCGCTCGCCATCGAGGATCATGTGTATCAGGACAGCCCGCGCCGCGCCGGAACCCTCGTGCGCGTCAGCCTGCAGCGGGTTTTTCCTGCCCGGGACAAACCCTGAGCGCAAGCGCAGAAAAGTCCCCGAGTACGCGCGAGAATAAAGAAAATAGCCGAACTTAAACGACCGTTCGCATCACGTATTGGCGAGTTCCGCACAGATCGTCGAATTCGCCGAGACCGGTCCGAAACTGAGCCGCGTCAGAACGCCGTAAGTTTTCGTTCCAATAATCGTTGCACCGGAGCCGCGTTGCCGCGGACCGTCATATTCGAAGATCAAAATCAGGAGACGTTAATGGCTACGGTTGAGGGGCGCGTGTCGCACGCACCGATGACGGCGGAGGAGAAGAAAGTCATCTTCGCCTCGTCGCTCGGTACCGTGTTCGAGTGGTACGACTTCTATCTGGCGGGTTCGCTCGCCGTCTATATCAGCAAGACGTTCTTCTCCGGCGTCAATCCGACGGCCGCTTTCGTCTTCACCCTGCTCGGCTTCGCGGCGGGCTTCGCGGTGCGTCCATTCGGCGCGATCGTGTTCGGGCGGCTCGGCGACATGGTCGGGCGCAAGTACACGTTCCTCGTGACGATCGTGATCATGGGCCTGTCGACGTTCCTGATCGGCTTCTTGCCCGGCTACGCGACGATCGGCATCGCGGCGCCGGTCATCTTCATCGCGATGCGTCTGCTGCAGGGTCTCGCGCTCGGCGGCGAGTACGGCGGCGCGGCGACCTACGTCGCGGAGCATGCGCCGTCGAACAAGCGCGGCGCGTGGACGGCGTGGATCCAGACCACGGCGACGCTCGGCCTGTTCATCTCGCTGATCGTGATTCTCGCCGTGCGCACGATCATGGGCGAAGAGCAGTTCAGCGCGTGGGGCTGGCGCATTCCGTTCCTCGTTTCGATTCTGCTGCTCGCCATTTCCGTGTGGATCCGGATGAAGCTGCATGAATCGCCGGTGTTCGAGCGCATCAAGGCCGAGGGCAAGACGTCGAAGGCGCCGCTCACGGAAGCGTTCGGCGAGTGGAAGAACCTGAAGATTGTGCTGCTCGCGCTGTTCGGTCTGACGGCCGGCCAGGCGGTCGTGTGGTACACGGGCCAGTTCTATTCGCTCTTCTTCCTGACGCAGACGCTGAAGGTCGACGGCACCAGCGCGAACATCATGGTGGCTGTGGCGCTTCTGATCGGCACGCCGTTCTTCGTGTTTTTCGGTTCGCTCTCGGATCGCATCGGACGCAAGCCGATCATCATGGCGGGCTGCCTGATCGCCGCGCTTTCCTTCTTCCCGCTCTTCAAGGCGCTCGCGCACTACACCAATCCGACGCTCGAAGCCGCGACGCAGAAGTCGCCGATCGTCGTGATCGCCAATCCGGACGAGTGCTCGTTCCAGTTCAATCCGGTGGGCACGGCGAAGTTCACGAGTTCGTGCGATATCGCGAAGGGTGCGCTGTCGAAGGCGGGCCTGAACTACGAGAACGTGGCGGCGCCGGCGGGCACGCCGGCGCAGATCAAGGTCGGCGAAACGGTGGTGAACACCTACGACGGCAAGGCTGCCGATGCCAAGGCGCAAGGCGCGACCTTCGACAAGACACTCGCGACGACGCTCAAGAGCGCGGGCTATCCGCCGAAGGCCGATCCAGCGCTGATCAACTGGCCGATGGCGATCGTGATCCTGACGATTCTCGTGATCTTCGTGACGATGGTCTACGGCCCGATCGCGGCGATGCTGGTGGAGATGTTCCCCGCGCGGATCCGCTATACGTCGATGTCGCTGCCGTATCACATCGGCAATGGCTGGTTCGGCGGCTTCCTGCCGGCGACGGCGTTCGCGATCGTCGCGGCCAAGGGCGATATCTACTCGGGCTTGTGGTATCCGATCGTGATTGCGCTCGCGACGTTCGTGATCGGCATGCTGTTCGTGAAGGACACGCGCAAGTCGAATGTCTATCACGAGGATTGACGAGTTTGGACGAGGGCCCGGCTGTGTCCTTGCGACTTTTTTAACAAATCGCAGGGAAGGGGTTGACAGTACCGCCGGCCCTCGCCATAATCTCGGCTTCTTTCGGCGAATTAGCTCAGTTGGTTAGAGCGACGGAATCATAATCCGCAGGTCCGGGGTTCGAGTCCCTGATTCGCCACCAGCTTCAAGAAAAAGCCGCTGTTCCAAAAGGACAGCGGCTTTTTTGCGCTTACAATTGTCGTGGGTGTCCCACAGGAAACCTCATGGCAGACAATTTTTCGCAGTATCGCGGTATTCGATACACAAGACCATGTTCCTTTCCCGTCGTCGAATTCCTTCGCCGAGAGGCGATTAGCCAGATGATGGTGTTCGTGAAGAATCAACGCCGAACACCGCCTCGTCGATTAAATGGCCGAGGTGGATTCGAATGGCGAACAAGACTGGCGATCACCGTTGAAAACGGTTTCTAGCGGGCCTCACGTTCTATTGCTGATTTAAGCAACTCGGCGACATCTCCGAGTGCCGAAGCTTTATAGCCTTTACCTGATGCGACGACAATAAAAGGCTTGCCATCGGAATAACAAGCGATCAAGGCTTTCGTTCCTGCCTCTTCATTTTTGCCGATAACTTGCGAACCACCGTCCTTCCGCGGAGTGGTAATGGCATATCCCCTGACAGTCAGAGCATGTTCGGCGGCCCCGAGACAATCGCTTCGATCCTCGAAAGGATTTGCCCATCTCATACCCAAGATGGGCGGCAAGTTCACCTGATCCTGTAAGCTCCCAGAGGTCTCAGTCTGCTTCGCTAATTCCGCCCTGACAGCCTCAAGCTCTTTTTTCTGACTCGCGTTCTCTTTAGCCAAGCAATCCAACGCAGACTGTATCTCTGACCTTTTGGTCGTGTCGTGGATTGTGAGGGAATCACATGCTAAGCAGCCCATTGGAAAAGCGGCAATCATTGGAACAAGAATTTTAAGCATTATTTAAATTCTTAATTCGGTTGGCAAGAAAATGGCGGATTCTGCGATTTGCAGACATCGGGAAGTGCCGTCGGCGGATCGGGAGCTGCCGTAGAGCTTCTCCCAAAAGTCGCCCAAAGTCCCGTTAGTGCGCCGATCAGCGCTGCAGCAGCAATTGCGGCTTTGGTAGCCCCGTTGAGATGTGCGGTGAGTCGCTTCCAAAACGGCGGAATGTCGTTGTCGTTTGACTTTCTCGATTCATCTGACATGGGCCTTCTCCCGTCGTCAAAGATGACCTGCTAAATCATAGATCGGATTTTGGTGGGTGGCATGCCGAGCGATACATTTCACGCGTTCGAAAGACGGGACGGACTCCCCCGCGCCGAAACAGAAGATGAATCCGGCGATAACCGTAGCGACGCTTTTCAACGCACAAATTCACGCGAAACAGCCAAATTGCAAAGGAAACCTAATCAGCCCTCTCCGCTCACCGCTCTTCTCCTAAACACTCCCTTCATTCCACCCTACGAACTGTTGTGCCCCGAACAGTTCTCCGCGATTCCTCTTTGCAGGAATCCGAATCATGTCCTGTACTGCAATCCGTCAGACCGGACATGTAGGGGAAACGAGCATGAGCACGAGAATGATCGTCAGCTTTCCGAACCGCGCCAATTTCCAGTTCGATGCCGCCAAGCGCAAGTTTCTGGCGCAAGGCGATTCCTGGTTCTCGATCGGCGCCCTGCCGCCCGCGCTCACCACCAACATCCTCGCCAACATCGCGCTCGACGACGGTTGCGGCGCGGTCACCTTCGCCTCGCCGGGCAAGACCTTGCAGCAAATGGTCGACTGGAAATCCGAAGCGGACTACGTCGGCGTGCTGTGCGGCGGAAAAGCGTGTCGATGGGACGCGCTCCTGTTTTCCGCCGGCGGCAACGATCTCTTCGATGCCATCCTCACCATGCCCGGCGACGCCAATCCGACCAAAGCCTCGATGCGCCTGCTGCGCACCGTCGCCGAACGCGCCGCCGTGCTGCCCAGCGCCGATGGCAGTCACTACGTTCGTCCGGAAGGATGGAGCGCGTTTCGCACGGTAATGACCGATTGCATCCGGCAGATCATCGCCAAGCGCGATGATCCGCGCAGCCAGAGCCAGGGCGTGCCGATCGTCTTTCATTCCTACGATATCGCCCAGCCGCGCAATGCGCCGGTCGTCGCGGGAAAGATCGGACCGTGGCTGTTCAAGGCGTTCACGGACCCTGCCTACGCCATCCCGCAAGAGGACTGGCGTGCGGTCGTGACGTATCTGCTCGATTCGTGGCAGGCGTTCTTCGTCGGCGCGGCGGGTCAGCCGGACATCAACGCGCGGCTCGCGGCGCAAGGCGTGGCCGGCGCGAATATCCATTTCGCGAGCCTCGTCGGCACGTTGACGCCGGCAAGCGAAGACTCCGACGGTCCCGACGGCGACTGGACCAACGAAATTCATCCGTCGATTCAGGGATACAAGCGTCTGGGCCGCGCGTATGCCACGGCGATTCCGGCCGCGCCCGAAACCTTCACGGTGGCGCAGGTGCCGACCGGCGCGACCGGTTGAACGCTCGCGCGCATTCGAATTCGGTTGCGGCGCGGCGTGTTTAAATAGCGCATCCGACACGCCGCCATCCGACCTTCGTCCGTGCCCACTTTCGATCAACTCGCCGCGACCATCCGCGACCGCTTTCCCGACCTGAGCCCGCAATTTCAAGCGGGCGCCGCCTTCCTGCTCGACTATCCCGACGAAGTCGCCGTCCTCTCGATGCGCAAGGTCGCCGAGCGGGCCAACGTCCAGCCCGCCGCGATGGTCCGTCTGTCGCAGCAACTCGGCTTTCCCGGCTGGAACGAATTGCGCGAGATCTTCGTGAGCCGCGTGCGCACCCGCCCGGAACCGCTGACCACGCGCGCCCGCTCGCTCGTGAAAGGCGGCCCCGATCATCACCTGAGCCGCGATCTCGCGCACGCCCAGGCGCACAATCTCGAACTCACGCTCGCGCAGAACGCCGGGAGCGTCGTTGAAGCGGCGAAGGCGTTGAAGAAGGCGCCGCACGTGCACGTCGCGGGGTTTCGCTCGTGTTATCCCGTGGCGTTCGGGTTGCTCTACGGGTATCGGCTGTTTCGTCCGTCCGTGAGCCTCGTGTCAGGCGAAGCCGGGACGCTCGAAATGCAATTGCGCGCGATAGAGAAGCGGCACGCGACCATCGTCGTGAGTTTCGCGCCCTATTCCGTCGAAGCCGTGCGAGTGGCGCAGGCGACGATCGAGCGCGGCGCGAAGCTGATCGCGCTCACCGACAGCGCCGTGTCGCCCATCGCGCTGAATGCGGATCACACGCTGATTTTCTCGCACGATTCGCCGTCGTTCTTTCCGTCGCTCGTCGCGGCGTCGGCGCTGGCGGAAATGCTCGTCGCGCATCTGCTCGCGCTCGAAGGCAAGGACGCCGTCGCGAATCTCGAACAGGCCGAAGCCGCGCTGCATTCGCAAGGCGCCTACGCGGCGAGCTAGTCAGATCGGTCCTGACGCGGCGCGTTGTTTGTCGACCGGGCGTTGACAACATATGTTGCTGTCGATGTAGAATAATACATCGCGTGTTGTGCACGCTTTTCCAGGGCAGGACCATGACCACGGTATTTCATCGCGCGCCGCGCGCCAAGCTTCCTGTCGCCGTGCGCGGCGACGGCATCGAGATCGTCGATTCGACAGGCAAGCGCTATATCGACGCGTGCGGCGGCGCGGCCGTCTCGTGCCTCGGCCATAGCCATCCGCGCGTGATCGAGGCAATCACGCGTCAGGTGCAGCAATTGCCTTACGCGCATACCTCGTTCTTCACGACGGAACCGGCCGAGGAACTCGCCGATCTGCTCATCGAAGCCGCGCCGAAAAATCTCGGTCACGTGTATTTCGTCTCCGGCGGCTCGGAGGCAATGGAAGCGGCGCTCAAGCTCGCGCGCCAGTATTTCGTCGAGAAGGGAGAGCCGGCGCGGCGGCATTTCATCGCGCGACGTCAGAGCTATCACGGCAACACGCTCGGCGCGCTCGCGATCGGCGGCAACGCGTGGCGTCGCGAGCCGTTCCTGCCGATTTTGATCGAAGCGCATCACGTGAGTCCGTGCTTCGCGTATCGCGAGCAGCGCGCGGGCGAAACCGACGAAGCCTTCGCGCAACGTCTCGCCGACGAACTCGAAGCGAAGATCCTCGAACTCGGGCCGGAGACGGTCGCGGCGTTCGTCGCGGAAACGGTCGTCGGCGCGACGGCGGGCGCGGTGCCGCCCGTGCGCGAATACTTCCGCAAGATTCGCGCGGTTTGCGACCGCTACGGCGTGCTGCTGATTCTCGACGAAGTGATGTCCGGCATGGGCCGCACCGGTCACTTGTTCGCGTGCGAGGAAGACGGCGTCTCGCCCGACATTCTCGCCATCGCGAAGGGACTCGGCGCGGGCTATCAGGCAATCGGCGCGACGCTCGTGAGCGACGAAATTTTCGATACCATCGTCGGCGGCTCGGGCTTCTTTCAGCACGGTCACACGTATATCGGTCACGCAACCGCGTGTGCGGCGGCGCTCGAAGTGCAGAAGGTCATCGTCGAGGAAAAGCTGCTCGACAACGTGAAGGCGCGCGGCGAACAACTGCGCGCCCTGCTGCGCGAGCGTCATGCGAATCATCCGTTCATCGGCGACGTGCGCGGCCGCGGCCTCTTTACCGGCGTCGAACTGGTGCAGGATCGCGCGAGCAAAACGCCGTTCGATCCGAAGCACAAACTGCACGCGGTCATCAAGAGCGAAGCGATGAAGCGCGGCCTCATGGTGTATCCGATGGGCGGCACCGTCGATGGCCGCATCGGCGATCACGTGCTCATCGCGCCGCCGTTCATCACCACGAGCGCGCAGATCGAAACCATCGTCGAGCGTCTTTCCGATGCGATCGACGGCGCCCTCTCCGCGATCGGCGCGCAGGCCGCGTGACGACACCCCGACGACGCATCCCACTTAAATCGAGCGCAGCATGCACAAGCGACTTCCCGACTTTGAGATCAAGACCGCGTCCGACGAGCAGAAGGCCGTGCTCCACGACATCCTGAGCGGTCCGCGCGGCAATCTCAACGGACCGTTTCTCGGCTGGATTTTCAGCCCCGAACTTGCGCAAAACGCCCAGAAGCTCGGCGCGTTTTGCCGCTACAACACGGGGCTGCCGCTGCGGCTGTCGGAACTGGCTATTCTCGTGACGGCGGCGCGTTGGCGCTCGCAGGCGGAATGGCACATTCATCATCCGATCGCGCTCGATGCAGGCTTGCCCGCCGATGTCGCCGAAGCGCTGCGCACCGGCGCCACGCCGCATTTCGCCGATGCCGACGACCAGCTCATCTTCAATTTTTCGACCGAGCTCTACGAAACGAAGCGCGTAAGCGACGCCACGTATGACGCCGCCGTCGCGCGTTTCGGTCATACGGTGGTGGTGAACCTCGTCGGCTTGCTGGGCTATTACGCGCTCGTCGCGATGACGCTGAACACCTTCGGCATGCGCGCCGAAGGGCAAACGGATTTGCCCTTCGCGGAATGAGCGTGGCCGCGCGTGTAGCCAGACGCGTTATTCGAACGCGCGGTCGTTCGGCTCGGCATAGAGCTTCTGCATCGTCTCGCTCATCGGGAAATCGAAGTTGATGTTCTTCGGCGGCACGGGTTTCATGAACCACTTGTCGTACATCGTCCTGATCTCGGGGCTCTTCATCGCCTGACTCATGGCGTCGTCGACGAGCTTTTTGAACTCGGGATCGTCACGACGCATCATGAAGCCATACGCCTCCGACGACTGCGGCGTGCCCACCAGCACCCAGTCCGATGGCTTCGCCGTCAGCGAACGCGTGCCCGCGAGCAGCACGTCGTCCATCATGTAGGCCACCGCGCGACCGGTTTCGAGCGTCGCGCGCCCTTCGCCGTAATCCTTCGCGCTGATGATGCTCATGTTCATCTTCTTCTCTTCGTTCATCTTGCGAAGAATGCGCTCGGACGTCGTGCCCTGATTCGTCACGACAGTCTTGCCCGCGAGATCGGGAAAGTCCTTGATGCCCGAATCCTTCTTCGTGAGCAGACGCGTCGTCGCGACGAAGAACGTGTCGGAGAACGCCACCTGATTTTGCCGCGACGTGAGATTCGTCGTCACGCCGCATTCGAGATCGACCGTGCCGTTCTGCACGAGCGAAATGCGATTCTGCGACGTCACCGGAATGAAGCGCACACGCAGGTCCGGATGCTTCGTCTTCGCCTTGATCGCATCGATGACCTTGTTGCACAAGTCCTGCGAAAAACCGATGACCTCGTTGTTCGCATCGACATACGAAAACGGCACGGACGTTTCGCGATGACCGATGGCGATCAGATTGACGCTCTGGATTTTGGCGAGCGTCGGCTGGCCGGTCTGCGCGTGGCTCGTCCCCGCGACGAGCGACAACGCGGCGAGCACAAATGCGGACGCGGATGCTGATGCGAGCAGCGGCTTCGTCTTCATGGCTTCCTCGATTTCGTTTCGAATGATACATATGTTGCCATCGACAAAATTAACGCAACATATGTATTCACCCTAGGCTATCGAAGATCGAGTTCGAAGCGCCTGCGCGACACGACTTTTGCTTACAAATGTCACAGCCGCTGCGTCCACCGCGCGCGGCGCACGGCGTTATAGCAGGCAGGCATCCACAGGAGTCGCTGCCATGAACGCCGTACCCGAGATTCAAACGAAGCCGTCCCGCATTCATCCGCTCGTCGCGGCGGCCGCCGTGTCGGTCATCCTCGCGTGCGGCACGGGCGTCGCGGCGATGACGGGGCTGCTGCCTTCGTCGAAGGCGACGGCGGCCGCCGTCACGGCCTCGCCGCTCGTCGATGCGCAACTGGCTCAAGCCGCGCCCGCGTCTCAGGCAGCGCCGGCGTCCGTATCGCAAGCCGCGCCGCTGCCGCGCGCCGTGCGCGGCCATCACGTGAACCCGGCCCGCGCTGCCGCGCCCGTTCGCGAGCCGGCCGTCGCTGCAACGGTTCCCGCTCCCGCGTACGATCCCTACGCGGGCGAAGTGACTGCCGTGAATGCCGTGCAGAGCGCGCAGCCGAGTTCGGGCATCGGCGCGATCGGCGGCGCGGTGGTCGGCGGGCTCGCGGGCACGCAGATCGGCAACGGCCGCGGCCGCACGGCGGCGACGATCATCGGCGCAATCGGCGGCGGGCTCGCGGGCAACCAGATCGAACACGTAGTTCACAAGGCGACGACATATCAGGTGCAAGTCCGCATGAACGACGGCAACGTGCGCACGTTCAATTACGAAGCGGCGCCCGGCGTGGCGATCGGCCAGAAGGTGCGCGTGTCCGGCGACACGCTGACGCCCGCGTGAGAACACGGTCTTTAAGACACAGCTAATTTTCCGATGCGATGATGCTTTCCACGCCACACGCATCAACGCATCCAGCGTCCCGGCGCAGCCGCCTGCCCCGGCCTACGCGACCATCCTTTTCGGGAGTGCTTCCGTGAAAAAGAAATCGACGAATCTGAAATCCGCCCGTCCCGCGATGTCGCCGTTGTTGCGCGCGCTGACGTACGGCCGCGCGGCGCGCCAGCCGATGATCGACGCGATGCTGCTGCAGTGCTACGCCGCACTCGACGCGATTCATCGCAGACACGGCTCGCATCCGCTTTTCATGACGTTGTGCCGTCATCTGCTGGTCGCGGAGGAACTGTGCCAGCTCGGCCACGCAGCCGAATTCGAGCACGACATCACGCTCGCGCACGAGGCGCTGGTCGACGTGGATACGCGCCACGCAGCCGAAGGCACATGGACATTGAGCGACGACGAACACGCGCGCCTTTGCACGGCGCTCGACGTCTTCGCGGAACAACTGGAAGACGCGACGCTCGAGCACATCGCGCAGGCGGAAGCGCGCATGGTCACGCAATCGCTCGTCGCGGCGAACATGCGCTCGGGTCTGCCGCACACGCAGCTGGCTTCGTCGGAGCGATGAATATCGGTGCTTTCCCGCAAAGCGCTGATCAATCCGTGCATGTGTTTGCGAGCGTACATTCAGACGAATACAGACTCGCGATACTTCCTTCCAGCGCACGGGGGGAACCATTCAGGCGCTGAGAGACCGATAAACAGGATGGGCGGCACTCGACCGAGTCGTGGATAGAAGCACAGCGCAGCGACCAACAACAACATCGCGCGTGCTTTTGGCAACGGCCTGGCGAGTCGCAGGCGAAAGAGGCCAGCGCCCCGATAACGAAGCTCAAAAGCCGGCTTGATGCCGGCTTTTTCTTTTGCTGCGTGGCGCTGAAGGCGGAGTTTTGAAGCTCAGCGAAATCGCGAGAAAACCGTGCGCGCGCATTCGGCGCACCAGTGACGCGGCGCGGCGTCGGCGCGAGCCTGCCAGACGTGGCCGTAGGCGCAGCGCCATTCGAGCGGCGTCGCGACATCGACATAACCGGGCGACAACAGCGCGCCGCCCCGTGCTTCGGCCAGATCGCGCAGGCGCCGTGTCTCCAGCTCGCGCCGCTGTCCCGCGCAGTTCAGGCAGCGCACGTTCTGCGCGGCGTCGAGCGATGCATCCCAGGCATGGCCGCGGCCGCAGTCCCAACGCGACAGCATCACCGCGTTCGCGTCGCGCGCGCCATTGTGGCGGTCGCGAAAATGCGCCGCTTCTTCGGTCAGACGGAGCCGCTCACAGACCGACGCCGGGATGCTCATGGCTCAGCGCTGGCCGCCGCGGATCGAATCGGAGCGCGACGTCGTCACGACCGTGCCGTCCGGACCGAAATGCGCGTTGAACATCGCGTCCTGATTGACGCCGTCTTCAAGCCAGTGCCAGCTCCAGACGCGCTCCTTCTTCAGCGGATATTCGGCGATGGTCGTCGGCTTGCCGAGCAACCTGCGCGCTTCGTCCATCGTCATGCCGGGCCGCACCTTCGCGAAGTTCTCGGCGGTCAGCACCTGCGTGACGGACACGAAGAGGCCGTCTGGGTCGAGATCCACCATATAGGTGTTCGTGCCCGCCGGTCCGCGCGGATATTCGAGGCGCTTGCTGCCGTCCGTGAAGGTGCGCTCGTTTTCGGGTTCGCCCATCTGCTCGCGGATCTGCGCCTCGGTCGTCACGCCCGGTTGCAGATTCTTGAGCAGCAAATTGTCCGGCTTCACGGCATTGAAGAACGCCTTGAGCTTGTTCAATCCATCCTCGCTTTGCTGCTGATCGCATCCGGACAACAGCGACACGGACGACGCCGCAAACAACGCGGCAATGACTATCTTCTTCAACTTCAACTTCAACTCCCTTGGTGCGCGCGTGCGCAATGAATCAACCGCCTGCCGAGCCGAGCAACGGCAGCGGATCGACCGCGGCGCCCGCTTTGCGCACTTCGAAGTGCAGCGACGGCGTGCCGCCGGGTCCGGTGCCCATATCGGCGATGGTCGCGCCTTGCTTGACGCTGTCGCCTTCCTTCACAAGCAGTTTCTCGTTGTAGGCGTAGGCGGTCAGATAGTCGTTGCCATGCTTGACGATGATCATGCGCCCGTAGGAACGCAGACCGCTGCCCGCATACACGACCTTGCCCGACGCCGCCGCCTTGACCGGCTGCCCGATCTTGCCCTCGATATCGATGCCCTTGTTGCCGCTCGCGCCGAACTTGCGCACGATCTCGCCGTGCGCCGGCCATGCGAACGAGCCCTTCGACGCGCTCGCGCTCGCGCTTGACGCCGGCTCGCGCTCCGCGCTTGCGGCGGGCTTCTCCGCCGCCGGTTTCTGCTGCGCCACCGCCGATTTCTCCGGCGTGGGCAATAACGGCGGCTGCGCGGGCTTCGATGCCGCTGCCGTTGCCGCGGCGGACGCCGTCGCCTGCGCGCTCGCCGTGGAGCCCGGAGGCATCACGCGCAACACTTGCCCGATGTTGACCTGCTTGCTCTCGGGCAGCGTGTTCCACTTGAGCAGATCCGCCGGCTTTTGCTTGAAGGTGCGCGAAATGCCGTAGAGCGTGTCACCCGGCTTTACGCGATAAAACCCCGGCTCGACCGGCGCGCTCGCCACCGACGCGCCCCGTCCGAGCGGCACGAGCGGTGTGGGCGTAACGCTCGGCGACGTGCCCTGCACGATGGGCGGCGCGCTCATCGCCGAACTCTCGACGATCGGCGCTGGCGTGCGCGGCGTCGACGTGCAACCTGCCAGACCCGCAACCAGCGCCGCGGCAAGCGTCACGCCCGCGATCGCGGTACGGGCGTCCGATCCGAAACCTTCCTTGTGCATCACCACCGGCTTTCTCATTCTTTTCGTTTTCAACTCTTCTAACTTTTCGACCGCGCTCGCACGCGCCTTTGACGGCGCCACCAACGCGCCCACGACGACGCCGACACAACGTCGAAAGCATAAAACATAACGGACATGGAATTGCCCGTATTGACTCAAACGACACACTTACACCACGAATAAAGAGTGTGGCGCCGTGTCTCTCTTTTTTGGCATTCTAAATTTTTGACCTATACAGCCAAACCCTTGCACCGCCTGCCTGCGCTGGAATTTCCCGCCGGGTCTTTTGACAATATTTGACGTTCGCGAAGCCCTTCGCCACGTCGTTTCCGCTACATTCGCCGCGCCTGCTAGCGGGAAGTTCCCGCAGCCTGCAATTCAACTTTCTCGGAGTATCAGCGCATGCAACTCTTGCAACACGGAATCATCCTCAGCCTGATCATCGGCGGCGTGGCCGGCTGGCTCGCCGGTCTCATCATGAACGGCAGCGGCTTCGGCATCCTGGTCGACATTCTCGTCGGCATCGTCGGCGGCCTGATCGGCGGCTGGGTTTTCGGCCTGCTCGGCCTGTCGTTCGGCGGCATCTTCGGCACGCTCGTCACGGCTGTGATCGGCGCGGTCATTCTGCTGTTCGTCATCCGTCTGTTCCGTCGCGCCTGACGCGTTCCGGCGCCCGCGATGCCGTCACGGCGGCATCGCGGGTTTTCAGTCGGAAGATGGCATTCAAGCCTTCGAGTTGCGACCGCGGCTCATTTTCCACACCGCGCCCAGCGCGACCGGCACGATCGCCGCGCCGATGCCCACCAGCACGATCACGTTCAGATACTGCTTGATGAACGGAATATTGCCGAAGAAGTAGCCCAGCAACACGAGCAGCAGCACCCAGATCAGCGCGCCCATGATGTTGAACAGCTGAAAGCGCGCGTGACTCATCGCCGAGACGCCCGCGACGAACGGCGCGAACGTGCGCACCACCGGCACGAAACGCGCAATCACGATGGTCTTGCCGCCATGGCGCTCATAGAAGTTATGCGTCTTTTGCAGCGCGGCGCGGTCGAGAAAGCGTTCGAGCACGGGAATATTCGTGTCGAACACCTTCGGGCCGATAGCGCGGCCGATCCAGTAATTCACCGTGTTGCCGGAAATCGCCGCAACCAGCAGCAGTGAAATCAGCGCGTACAGATTCATTTCATGCGTCGCCGCGAATGCGCCGCCGATGAAAAGCAGCGAATCGCCCGGCAGGAACGGGAACACGACGAGCCCGGTTTCGCAGAACACGATCAGAAACAGGACCGCGTAGACCCAGGTGCCGTAATTCTGGATAAAGACACCGAGCGATTTGTCGATGTGAAGGATGAGTCCCAGGAATTGCAGCAGCGTGTCCAAAAGCTTTCCTCGAAAATAAATACGGCGGCCAAAAAAAGGTGCATCGGCAACCCATGTGGAGTCGCGCCATGATACCGAAGTGATGCGTCGCGTCGGTTAAAAACCGCGCATCCGGACGCGATCTCCCGATGCATCGACGGGCACCGGCGGCCACTGGCCATTGCCGGCCAGCGCGCGAGCGCTCCTTTGCGAATCGTTATAATTCTGCATGGCCGATCTCAACGAATTCTCCGCAGACGCTTCGACTCTCGACGACGCGCGCCGTTCGCGCGCCATCGCCCCGCTGCCCGACCAGCTGATCAGCCAGATCGCCGCGGGCGAAGTGGTGGAACGGCCGGCGTCGGTCGTCAAGGAACTGCTGGAAAACGCACTCGACGCAGGCGCGAGCACGCTGCGCATCACGCTCGATGAAGGCGGCGTGAAACGCATCGTCGTCGCGGATGACGGCTGCGGCATTCCGCCCGCCGAACTTCCGCTCGCGCTCCTGCGGCATGCCACAAGCAAGATCCGCTCGCTCGCCGATCTCGAAGCCGTCGCCACGCTCGGCTTTCGCGGCGAGGCGATTGCGTCGATTGCGTCCGTCGCCGAATTGTTCATCACGAGCCGCACGCAGTCGTGCCCGCACGCGACGCGCATCGACGCGCAAACCGGCGCGATCTCGCCGGCGGCGGGCACCGTCGGCACCACGATGGAAGTGCGCGAACTGTATTTCAACACACCCGCGCGCCGCAAATTCCTGAAGAGCGAGCAGACCGAACTCGGGCATTGCCTCGAAGTGATCCGGCGCATGGCGCTCGCGCGGCCGGACGTCGCGATTTCGGTGATGCACAACGGCAAGGCCGTCGAGCACTGGAACGCCAGCGATCCGCAAACGCGCGTCGCGAAAATTCTCGGCGAAGTATTCGAGACGGCGCATCTGCCGCTCGACGAACGCGCCGGGCCGCTCGCCGTGTATGGCTGCGCGGGTCTGCCGACCGCGAGCCGAGGCCGCGCCGACCAGCAGTATTTCTTCGTGAACGGCCGCTTCGTGCGCGACAAGCTGCTCACGCACGCCGTGCGCGCCGCGTATGAAGACGTGCTGCACGGCAACCGCTATCCGGCGTACGTGCTGTTTCTCGATCTGCCGCCCGAATCCGTCGATGTGAACGTGCATCCGTCGAAGATCGAAGTGCGCTTCCGCGATTCGCGCTCGATTCATCAGTACGTGTTTCATGCCGTGCAGCGGGCGCTCGCGCGGCACGCGGGCGCGTCGCCGGAGACGACCTCGGGCGGCCATGCCGCGCAACTTCAGCCGACCGGCCCGGCGTCGTTCAGCGCGAAGCCGCTCACCGGCGCATTCGTCAGCGCGCCGGACGCGCTGCATCTGAAAAGCGAAAGCGGCACGAACTGGCTGCGGCAGTCGCGCATGACGCAGGGCACGCTGCCGGTGGCGCAGCCGCTCGCGCTCTACGACGCGCTGTTCGGCCGCAAGGACAACGGCGCGGGCACGCCGGGCGCGACGACGACCATCGACACGCCTGATCCGACTTATTCGACTTATTCGACATATTCGACGCCCGAACAGGCGCCCGCCGCGCCATTCTGGGCGAGCGACAGCGCGGCCGCGTCACGCGATCACGCCGACGATCAACCGCTCGGTTTCGCCGTCGGGCAGATTCACGGCATCTACGTGCTCGCGCAGAACGCGCGCGGACTCGTGCTCGTCGACATGCACGCCGCGCACGAGCGCATCCTCTACGAGCAGTTCAAGCACGCCCTCGCCGATCGCGCGATCGCGGTGCAGCCGCTGCTGATTCCCGTGTCGATGACAGCCGAGCCGGTGGAGATTGGTATCGTCGAGGAAGAGCGCGCGACGCTCGATGCGCTCGGCTTCGATCTCGCGGTGCTCTCGCCGACGTCGATCGCGATTCGCGCCGTGCCCGCGCTGCTGAAAGACGCCGATCTGCAGTCGCTCGCGCGCGCCGTGCTCGCCGATCTGCACGCTTACGGCGGCTCGCGCGTGCTCACCGAACGACAGCACGAATTGCTCGGCACGCTCGCGTGTCATAACGCGGTGCGCGCGAACCGGCGTCTCACGCTCGACGAAATGAACGCGCTCCTGCGCCAGATGGAAGCGACGGAGCGCGCCGATCAGTGCAATCACGGCCGGCCGACGTGGTTCCAGCTGACGCTCGCCGATCTCGACCGCCTTTTCATGCGCGGACAATGAGCGGCGCGGCTTTGCCCGTAGCGTGCCTGCTCGGGCCCACGGCGTCTGGCAAGACCGCGGCCGCGCTTGCGTTCGCGGCGCGGCATCCGGTCGAGATCGTCAGCGTGGATTCGGCGCTCGTCTATCGCGAGATGGATATCGGCACGGCCAAGCCCGATGCAAACGAGCGCGCGGCGGCGCCGCATCATCTGATCGACATCATCGATCCTGCGGAGTCGTATTCCGCCGCGCAGTTCCGTGCGGACGCGCTGGCGCTCGTCGGCGAAATTGTCGCGCGCGGCAAGGTGCCGTTGCTTGTCGGCGGCACGATGCTGTACTACAAGGCGCTGACGCAAGGCCTGAACGATCTCCCCACCGCCGATGCCACCGTGCGCGCCGCCCTCGATGCCGACGCCGCGCGCGAAGGCTGGCCCGCCTTGCATGCGCGGCTCGCGGCCGTGGATCCCGTAACCGCCGCGCGGCTCGCCCCGAACGATTCGCAGCGCATTCAGCGCGCGCTCGAAATCTTCATGCTGAGCGGTCAGCCGATGTCCGCGCTGCTCGCCGCCCCGCGCGCCCCGGCCGACGATGCGCCGTATCGCTTCGTGCCGGTCGCGCTGGAGCCGTCGGATCGCGGGCTGCTGCATGCGCGCATCGAGGCGCGCTTCGATGCAATGCTCGCGCACGGTTTCATCGACGAAGTGAAGCGGCTGCGGGCGCGCGGCGATCTCGATCTTTCGATGCCGTCCATGCGCTGTGTTGGTTATCGGCAGGCGTGGGAATATCTCGACGGCGCGACGCGCTACGACGACATGCGCGACAAAGGCGTGTTCGCGACGCGCCAGTTGTGCAAGCGGCAGTTGACGTGGCTTCGCGCGATGCCGGAGCGGATCGTCGTGGATTGCTGCGCGCCCGATGCGACCGCGCGGGCGGTGGAAGCCGTGGAGCGAATCGCGCGGACGTAGGCGTTAAAAAGAAAAACCCTCGCGCGGGGCGAGGGTTTTCACATGCGAGCCGGACAGCGCCCGGATCAGACCACGACCGTCTGCGCCTCGCCTTCCTTGCTCGCGCGCACGACGCCGATCTGCCAGACCTGCTCGCCCGCTGCCGACAGCAGGCTGGTTGCCGCCTGCGCTTCTTCCGCTGAGACGATCACCGCCATTCCGATGCCGCAGTTGAACACGCGATGCATTTCCGCATCCGCGACGCCGCCGTGCTTCTGCAGCCATGCGAACAGCGGCGGCAGCGGCCACGCGCGATGATCCAGTTCCGCCGTGAGCCCTTCGCGCAGCACGCGCGGAATGTTCTCGACGAGTCCGCCGCCCGTGATGTGCGCCATGCCCTTGACCGTCACGCGCTGCATGGCGGACAGCAGCGATTTGACGTAGATGCGCGTGGGGGCCATCAAGGCGTCGGCGAGCGTGCGGCCGTCGAAATCGGCGTTCAAATCCGGATTGGCGCGCTCGATGATCTTGCGCACCAGCGAATAACCGTTCGAATGAATGCCGCTCGACGCCAGGCCCAGCACCACGTCGCCCGGCTTGATCAGACTGCCGTCGATGATCTTGCTCTTTTCCACCGCGCCGACCGCGAAGCCCGCGAGATCGTATTCGCCGTCCGGATACATGCCCGGCATTTCCGCCGTCTCGCCGCCGATCAGCGCGCAGCCCGCGAGTTCGCAACCCTGCGCGATGCCCTTCACGACATCCGCCGCGGTATCGACATCGAGCTTGCCGCACGCGAAATAATCGAGGAAAAAGAGCGGCTCGGCGCCTTGCACGAGAATGTCGTTGACGCTCATCGCGACCAGATCCTGGCCGACGGTGTCATGCCGGTTCAGCGTGAACGCGAGGCGCAGCTTGGTGCCGACGCCGTCCGTGCCCGACACGAGCACGGGTTCCTTATACTTCTTCGGCACTTCGAACAGCGCGCCGAATCCGCCGATGCCGCCCAGCACGCCGTCGCGCAACGTCTTTTTGGCAAACGGCTTGATACGGTCGACGAGCGCGTCGCCCGCGTCGATGTCCACGCCCGCGTCGCGATATGACAAACCTTGGGCGTCCGGAGCGGATTTCGGTTGATTCATGGGGGGAGGTGCAAGAAGGTCGGTAAAATGCGATTTTACCCGATGATGGCCCGACGACCGGATTTCCCGCGCGCGCAAAAAACCGCGGCAACGTGCTTTTCGAGACTCAGCGTGAGTCGGCAAGCACGGCCGCGCGGCTGGCGAAGCATTGCCGGAAGCGGCGGCGCGCATCATCGTCCGGTTCATCCGCCCGTTTTCAAGATATACCCGACGCAAACCGCCCGTTCCCAAGGCCCGACGACACCGATCTCCCGTGCAACGCCAACTGACGCTCGATCTCGGCACGCCGCCGCCCGCCACCTTCGATAATTTCTTCGCCGCCGGCAATCACGAACTGATCTCGCGGCTGCGGGAACTCGAAGGTGCGCTCGCGGCCGGCCCGGTCGCGGACCGCACGTTCTACGTGTGGGGCGAGCCGGGCAACGGGCGCAGCCATCTGCTGCAGGCGCTCACGCACGAGGCGAACGGCCACGCGCGCTATCTCGGCCCGCAGAGTGCGCTCAACGCATTCGGTTTCGATCCGCGCGTGACGCTCTACGCCGTCGACGATTGCGATCGCCTTTCGGCTGCGCAGCAGATCGCGCTGTTCAATCTCTTCAACGAAGTGCGCGCGCATCCGACCAGCGCGCTCGTCGCCACCGGCAACGACGCGCCGCTCGCGCTCACCGTGCGCGAAGATCTGCGCACGCGGCTCGGCTGGGGCCTCGTGTTCCATCTGCAGCCGCTGTCCGACGACGCCAAGGCGGCCGTGCTGAAACACGCGGCGCGCGAACGCGGCATCGTGCTGGCGGAGGACGTGCCCGGCTATCTGCTCACGCATTTCCGTCGCGACATGCCGAGTCTCATGGCGCTGCTCGACGAACTCGACCGCTTCTCGCTGGAGCAAAAACGCGCCGTGACGCGCCCGCTTTTGCGCGCGATGCTGCAACAAAGCGGTCGCGCGGCGCCGCTCGTGCCGGTCGGGGCGCCGGAGCAAATTCGGGATGAAGCGTCCGCTGCGGCGTCCGGCGTTCCCGGCAATCCTGGCTATCCGCCCGCGCCGGACAACGATCCGACCCGCTTCAAGTAAAATGCGCAGCCATGAACCTCGCCCTCTTTGATCTCGATCACACGCTCATTCCCACCGACAGCGACCACGAATGGGGCCGCTTCATGGTGAAACTCGGCATCGTCGACGCGGATTCCTTCGCGCGTCAGAACGACGCCTTCTACGCCGATTACAAGGCGGGCGTGCTCGACATCAACGCGTATCTGCACGCCATGCTCACGCCGCTCGCGAAGTATTCGCGCGAGCAACTGGCCGACTGGCACGCGCAGTTCATGCGCGAGGTGATCAATCCGCGCATCGTGCCGGCGGCGGTCACGCTCGTGCGCGAGCATCAGGACAACGGCGACCTGTGCTGCCTCGTCACCGCGACCAACGCATTCATCACCGCGCCGATCGCGGAAGCATTCGGCATCGAAACGCTGATTGCGTGCGAGGTGGAAACGGTCGACGATCATCCGCAAGGCGCGTTCACCGGACGTCCGACCGGCACGCCGAGCTATCGCGAGGGCAAGATCGTGCGCGTCGAGCAATGGCTCGCGTCGCTCGGCAAGCGACTCGGCGACTTCAGACACAGCTATTTCTACAGCGACTCGCATAACGACATCCCGCTCCTCGAGCGCGTCACCGATCCTGTCGCCACCAATCCTGACGACACCCTGCGCGCGCATGCGCAAGCCCGAGGCTGGCGCATCCTGAATCTCTTCGACACACGTGATTAAAAAACTCATCCGCAAGCTGTTCGGGCAAGAAAGCGCCGATTCCGTCGATGACGCGGCCAACGACAATCCCGCGGCTTCCCCCGACGCGAAGCCCGCCCGCAAGAGCACGCGCAAAAAAGCCGCCGCGCCCGCGAAACGCGACCCGGACGTGCCGGTCATCCTGGCGTCGGAGATTCATGGCATCGATTCTTCGCTGATTTCGAAGAACGCCGTGCGCGTGACCGACGGCCTGCAGCAAGCGGGACACCGCGCGTTCATCGTCGGCGGCGCGGTGCGCGATCTGCTGCTGGGCGTGGCGCCCAAAGATTTCGACGTCGCCACCGACGCCACGCCCGATCAGGTGCAGAAGCTGTTTCGCCGCGCGCGCATCATCGGCCGGCGCTTTCAGATCGTGCACGTGCAGTTCGGCCAGGAAATCATCGAGACATCGACCTTCCGCGCGCTCGTCGACACGCCCGCGCCCGAGCCTGTTGCCGAAGCGCCGCGCCGCTACAAACGCGGCGAGCTCGACCACCGCACGCACGCCGTCGATGCAAGCGGCCGCGTGCTGCGCGACAACGTCTGGGGCGAGCAGCACGAAGACGCCACGCGCCGCGATTTCACGATCAACGCGATGTACTACGATCCGGCCACGCAAACCGTGCTGGACTATCACGACGGCATGGCCGATATCCGCGCGCGTCTGCTGCGCATGATCGGCGACCCGGCCACGCGCTATCGCGAAGACCCGGTGCGCATGCTGCGCGTCGTGCGTTTCGCGGCGAAGCTCGGCTTCGAGATCGACGAAGCCACGCGCGCGCCGATCAAGGAACTCGCCGACCTGATGAACAACGTGCCGGCAGCGCGCCTCTTCGACGAAATGCTGAAACTGCTGCTGTCCGGACACGCGCTCGCGTGCCTCACGCGGCTGCGTCAGGAAGGGCTGCATCACGGCGTGTTGCCGTTGCTCGATGTCGTGCTCGAACAGCCGCACGGCGAGAAGTTCGTCACGCTCGCGCTCACGAGCACCGACGAGCGCGTGCGAGCGGGCAAGACCGTGTCGCCCGGCTTTTTGTTCGCCACCTTGTTGTGGCACGACGTGCAGACGCGCTGGCAACAGTTCACGGCGAACGGCGATTACCCGGTGCCCGCCCTGCATCGCGCGATGGACGACGTCCTCGACATGCAGACCGAGAAACTGGCGATCCACAAGCGTTTCTCCTCCGACATGCGCGAGATCTGGGGCCTTCAGCATCGGCTGGAAAAACGCGGCCGCAGCGCGCTCAAGTTGCTGGAACACCAAAGATTCAGAGCGGGGTATGATTTCCTGCTACTGCGCTGCGAATCGGGCGAGCTCGATGCCGAGATCGGTCAATGGTGGACGGACTTCGTCAATGCGGATCATGCCGGGCGTGAAGCACTGCTCACGCAAGGCGGCAAGGAACGCAGCGGCCCGAAGAAGCGGCGGCGGCGCAGCAATTCGAAGCGTCGTTCGGGTGATGTGGGTGATGCGGGCGATGCCGCCGCATCCGGCGCGCAAGCGGAATCGAGCGACGATACCGACACCGTATCGCGCGAGACACACAAGCGCGAAGACTCGGACGACGAATAAAGCCGGTTTTGGTTAAAGTAGCCAAGAGCGACGCCGCGTTCCTGCGGCTTCGCGCTTCGCTGCAACCCAAGCGTAGGACTTTTGCCATGACGATTGCTTATCTGGGCCTGGGAGCGAATCTCGGCGATGCGCGCCAGACCCTGAAAGACGCAGTCGTGTGTCTCGCCCAGCAGCACACGATCACCGTGCTCGCGAAATCGAGCCTCTATCGCACCGCGCCGATCGACGCGTCCGGCGACGATTACTTCAACTGCGTCGTCAAGCTCGAAACGAGCCTGCCCGCGCGCGCGTTGCTGCGTTTGTGCCACGGCATCGAGGAACAGTTCGGGCGCGAGCGGCCGTATCGCAATGCGCCGCGCACGCTCGATCTCGACATCCTGCTGTACGGCGCGTCGAGCATCGACGAAGCGGATCTCGTCGTGCCGCATCCGCGCATGACCGAGCGCGCGTTCGTGCTCGTGCCGCTCGTGGAACTCGAACCCGAACTGATTCTTCCGCAACGCGGCCGCGCCGATGCCTTGCTCGCGGGCGTCGCTGATCAGCGCATCGAGAAGGTCGCAAGCTGTCAGTGCATGGCGGGCTCGCCAGCGCGCGCAACCGACGCGACCGATGCGGCCGACCTGGCCAACCCGGCTTCGGCCCCTTCCAACAAGACAAATTGCCGATGAGCGTACCGCCACTGACCGTCACCGCGCCGCAACTGCGCCCGCCGCACCGCTACATCGCGATCGAAGGTCCGATCGGCGTCGGCAAGACCACGCTTGCGACGCTGCTTGCGGAACGCTGGTCGATGCGCACGCTGTTCGAACGCCCGCAGGACAATTCGTTTCTCGAACGCTTCTATCGCGACACCACGCGCCACGCACTCGCGACGCAACTCGCGTTCGCGTTGCAGCGCGCGTCGCAGGCGCGGGAAGCGGCGGATATCGTGACGAGCGGCGCGTCGCTGATGACCGACTTCGTCACGCAGAAAAGCGAACTGTTCGCGCGCCTCACGCTGCCCGACGACGAGTTCAATCTGTACCGGGACGTGGCCGGCCGCATTCACGCGAACGGACCGGCGCCCGATCTCGTCATCTACTTGCAGGCGAGTCCGGAAGTGCTGTTTTCGCGCATTCAGAAACGTGCACTGCCGATGGAACTGCAAATCTCGGACGCGTATCTGCGCGCGCTCTGCGACGCCTACAACGACTTCTTCTATCACTACGACGCGACGCCGCTGCTCACCGTGAACGCGGAGCATCTGAATCCGCTCGAGTCGCATGAGGATCTCGCCCTGCTCGTCGAGCGCATCGAGACGATGCGCGGGCGCAAGGAATTCTTTGTCAAAGGCGTGTCGGTCTGAGCGTATCGTTCAGGCTCACGCACTCTCCAGTGAAACAATCATGACGTATCTGCAGGAAACCAGTCGCACGACGGTCACCGTCCCCAAGCTCCAGGCCATGCGCCAGGCAGGCGAACGCATCGCAATGCTGACGTGCTACGACGCGAGCTTCGCCGCGCTGCTCGAACGCGCGGGCGTCGATGTCTTGCTGATCGGCGATTCGCTCGGCAACGTGCTGCAAGGACACGGCACGACGCTGCCCGTCACGCTCGACGACATCGCGTATCACACGGCGTCGGTTGCGCGCGGCAACAAGAGCGCGCTCATCGTCGCGGACATGCCGTTCGGCACGGTCGGCTCGAAAGAGCAAACCTACGCGCACGCCGTGCAGTTGATGCGCGCCGGCGCGCAAATGGTCAAGATCGAAGGCGGCGAATGGGTCGCGGAGACGGTGCGCTTTCTCGTCGAGCGCTCGATTCCGGTGTGCGGGCATGTCGGGCTCACCCCGCAGTCGGTGCACGCGTTCGGCGGCTTCAAGGTGCAGGGCAAGTCGGACGCCGCTGCCGAGCAGATGAAGCGCGACGCGCTCGCGCTTCAGGAAGCGGGCGCGCAGTTGATCGTGATCGAGGCCGTGCCGACCCTGCTCGCGCGCGACGTCACGCAGGCGCTCGCCATTCCAACGATCGGCATCGGCGCGGGCATCGATTGCTCAGGCCAGGTGCTCGTGCTGCACGACATGCTCGGCATCTTCCACGGCAGGCGGCCGCGCTTCGTGAAGGACTTCATGCAGGGGCAGCCGAGCATTCTCGCGGGCGTCGAAGCGTACGTGCGCGCGGTGAAGGACGGCAGCTTTCCCGGTCCCGAACACACCTTCTGACGACGGGCAAAGCGCCGGCGGCGCTTGCTCGCAATTGCGTTTTCTCGTACATAATGGCGATCTTCTTGCGTGTATCCTTGCCAAAAGTCACCAAAAAAAAGAGCGAGAAAACATCATGTGGCATGTCCTTCCCGATGAATACGTCCGTGCCCAGCTGGCGGTCGGGTCGCTCGTCGCATTGGGCGTAGCACGTGTGGTGGCCGCGGGGATCGGCGCACAACACGGCTGGCGCATTTCGGTCGTCACGCGCTGGTTTATTGCGGCGGCCGTCGTGTTCTGCCTGCCGCAGTTGCTCGAAGTGATTTTCGTCGCCGATTCGCACGCGGCTTTCGTCGAGTTGCAGGGCAAGGCGATCGGCTGCGCGGTCGCGCTGTTCTGCGCGCCAATCGTCAGTCACAAGCTCGGGTATGAGTGACGCGTTTCCCGGACGCTGACTTAGCCCTCCTGATCGATCCCGGACGTTATCCGGACGTTATCCGGACGCCGCGCCCGGCACGCTGTGCGACAAGACGGCGGCTGCCACGAACACGCCCGCCATCAAACCGGCTTCGACGCGCATCACGTTGATGAGCGTTTGCGCGTCTATCGTCGATTCGCTGCGTTGCAGGCGCGGCAGCGCCGACCAGCGGTTCAGCGCGCCGCACGCCAGCGCCGCCGCGATCAGCGCGAGTTTCACGAGCAGCGCATGGCCCCACGCGCTTGCGTCCAGCACCGCGGGCGACCCGCCCATGCCGCGCCACGCATTGAACCCGCCCGTCGCTATGACCAAGACCAGCGCGATCGTCGCCGTCCGCGACACGCGCACGGCAATGCGTATCAGCGACGCCCGCGCCATCGACGTATCCAGCGCCGGCAACACGACCGCACCCGCGATGACAATGCCGCCCCACACGCCCGTCGCGAGCAGATGCAGCGCCTGAACTGCTTCGGCGGCCGAGAACGCGCCTGCATCGGCGGCGTGACCGATCGCCGATTTGCCCGCCGCGACGATCAGCACCGCAGCGATCGCAAAGCCGCTCCGCGAAGTCGCCAACGCCGACGCCGAGGCCGACGCCGACGCCGACGCCGACGCCATCAACAAGAGCGCACTGCCCGCGAGCGCGACGGACCAGCCGATACCCGCATGCGTGCCCGTCGCGACGAGCCACATCGACGCGCCCGCCTCCAGCAGCAGCGCGCCGCTCATCGCCATGGATTGCAGCCAGAGCGAAGCGAAGTTGCACAGCAACAGGACGATCGTTGCAGCAATTGCACCACGGCGCGCGCGCCGCCAACCAAACCGTGCGGGCGAAACGGCCGCGAACGCCTGTTCGCCCCGCAGCCAGTTGCCGATGATCGAGGCGCCGAGCACGCAGGCAAAAGCGATGTCCGCCAGCGCCGCGAAGCCGGTTTGCGCAAACCACAGGGAATCGTCACTCATGTTGGAACATCGGCCACGGGATCGATATCCGTGGCCGAACGGCGGTCGTCGAAGAAAACCTGCGGAGTCTAAACGAAACCAGGCGAAATCAAATGAAGCTAAGCTAAGCCAAACGAAATGCCGCGGCCGCGCGTACGATGCAGCACAGCATCGATTGCGAGCGAAACGCCTTGATCTTTCGCCTGACGCTTCCGAAACTGCATGGAGCACGTCGGGCATGCAAGTCGAATCGAGTCGACGCTTTGTCCATCGACAACCAGGCGCTCCGCGGGCGGTCAACAGCCGCGCGGCAAATTGTCGCGAATGCGCTGCAACAGGACTCAGAGCGAGATTGTGTCAAATAGTCATCATCATGCATCGATGATAGAATGCCGCGTCGCATCAGAGGCTCGTCGAGCCGCCGTGGCCGTGGTTCGCCACCCATCGCCCCTTGCGTGGCCGTGGTTCGCCACCTTCGCACCGAGCCGCACGAAGCTCGGCAGGTCCCCGAATTTCATGGAGTGTCGCGTGTTTTCAAGACGCATTTTTCGTCCGCTGCTCGCTTTGGCTTTCGCCTCGGCTCTGGTAGGCGGTGCCGGCGTGTTCAGTTCCGCCGCGCAGGCGCAAAACCAGCCGATCGCCCCCGACACCATGGCCGCGCGCGTGCAGGGCTGCACGGCGTGCCACGGCGTTCATGGCGAAGGCACGGACAATGACTACTTCCCGCGTCTTGCCGGCAAGCCTGCCGACTATCTGTACAACCAGCTCCAGAATTTCCGCGAAGGCCGGCGCAAGTACCCGCCGATGAACTACCTCGTCACGTATCTCTCGGACGACTATCTTCATCAGATCGCGACGTACTTCTCGAATCAGCGTCCGCCGTATCCGGCGCCCGCCAAGTCGAACGTTTCGGCCAGCACGCTCGCGCGCGGCCAGCAAATCGTGCTCAACGGCGACACCGCGAAGAACATTCCCGCGTGCGCCGCCTGTCACGGCAAGGGCTTGACCGGCATGCAGCCGGCCATCCCGGGTCTCGTCGGCCTGCATTCGGACTACATCAGCGCGCAGGTCGGCGCATGGAAGTCGGGCACGCGCCATGCGAAAGCACCTGACTGCATGCAGCAGATCGCCTCGCGCCTGACGGACGACGACGTGACCGCCGTCGCCGCATGGCTCTCCACGCAACAAGCCCCCGCCAACCCGGTGCCCGCGCCCGCTGGCTCGTTGAAGATGCCGCTCCAGTGCGGCAGCGAACCGCAATAAGGCGTCTGGAGCGACAACATAATGAAACGCAAGTCCCTGTTCGCACTTTCCTCGGCTGTCGTGGTGGCAGCCGTCGCAGCCGGCGCCGTTCTCTGGTCGGGCGGCGACAATCTGCATTCGGGCGGCGCCGTCGCGGCGACGCCTGCCGACAAGGCCGCGCTCATCAAGCAAGGCGAGTATCTCGCCCGTGCGGGCGACTGTATCGCGTGCCACACGGTGCGCGGCGGCAAGGAATTCGCAGGCGGCCTGCCGATGGCCACGCCCTTCGGCACCATGTTCACGCCGAACATCACGCCGGACGATCAATACGGCATCGGCAAGTGGACCTCCGACGACTTCTATCGCGCGATGCACACGGGCCGTTCGAAAGACGGCAGCCTGCTCTATCCGGGCTTCCCGTTCACGAGCTACACGAAGGTCACGCGCGCCGACTCCGACGCGATCTACGCGTATCTGCGCTCGGTCACGCCGGTCAACGAGCCGAGCCGTCCGCATGAACTGCGTTTCCCGTTCAATAACCGCAATCTGCTGATCGGCTGGCGCACGCTGTTCTTCAGCGAAGGCGAGTACAAGCCGGATCCGACCAAGTCGGTCGAATGGAATCGCGGCGCGTATCTCGTCGAAGGCCTCGGCCATTGCGGCATGTGCCACACGTCGATCAACGCGATGGGCGGCCCGGTCAGCTCGGCGGCTTTCGCCGGCGGCCTGATCCCGCTGCAAAACTGGTACGCGCCGTCGCTCACGTCGAACAAGGAAGCGGGCTTGGGCGACTGGGACCTGAAGGACATCAACGACCTGCTGAAGACCGGCGTGTCGCAGCGCGGCGCGGTGTTCGGCCCGATGGCCGAAGTGGTGCACAACAGCCTGCAGTACATGACCGACGGCGACATCAACGCGATCTCGACGTATCTCAAGTCGATTCCGCAGAAGAAGGAAGCGCCCGAAGTCATGCAGCTCGAGACTTCCGACAAGTTCGGCGGCGAGTTGCTCACGCTCGGCAAGAAGGTGTACACCGAGAACTGCGCGAAGTGCCACCAGGAGAACGGTCTCGGCAAGCCGCCGGCTTATCCGCCGCTCGCCAACAACCAGTCGATCCAGATGCCTTCGGCCGTCAACCCGATCCGCATGACGCTCAACGGCGGCTATCCGCCCAGCACGGGCGGCAATCCGATGCCGCACGGCATGCCGCCGTTCGCACAGGCGCTGTCGGATACGGAAGTGGCCGCGGTCGTGACGTACATCCGTATGTCGTGGGGCAACCACGGCACGCCGGTGTCGCCGCAGCAGGTGAGCAACCTGCGTTCGGCGCCGCTCGACTGAGGTCGGCACGGTCATCCGTAAAGACAGCGTACAATACGCGTTGGGGCGCAGCCTTCGTAGTTGGGGCCGCGCCCCTTGCTTTTTGCGGACGCGCACACGCGCGAACGAGTTACAGCGGATTCGACATGCACGCGGGTGAGCGTTTCAACAGCATCAGCCATCTGATCGGCGCTTTGCTGTCGGTGGCGGGACTGGCGACGCTCGTCACAATGGGCGCGCTGGACGGCGACGCGTACAAGGTCGTCAGCTTTGCCGTGTATGGCGCAATGCTCTGCGCGCTGTACATCATCTCCACGCTGTATCACTGGGCGCGCTCGCCGCGCCTCAAGGCAGTACTGCAGAAGTGCGATCATTCGGCCATTTACTTGCTGATCGCCGGCAGCTACACGCCGTATACACTGGTGACATTGCGCGGGCCGTGGGGCTGGTCGCTCTTTGGCGTAAGCTGGGGGCTCGCCGTGCTCGGCATCACGCAGGAACTCACGCTCGGGCGCCGAACCCGCAGCGTTTCGATGGTGCTCTACGTGTTGATGGGCTGGCTCGCGCTCGTAGCCGTCCATCCGCTCGTGACAACGCTGCCGCCCGCGGGAACCGCGTGGCTGCTGGCGGGCGGGCTGGTTTATACCGCCGGTATCTGGTTTTTCATCAACGACGAGCGCATCCGGCACGGACACGGAATCTGGCATCTGTTCGTGCTTGCAGGCAGCTTGTGCCAGTTCGTGAGCGTCGCGCGTTATGTCGCGTGAACGTCGGACGCATGAGCGTCGAAGCGTCGCGGCTTCATCGATGCAATTGCAACGAAGCGACTCATCGATGCAACTTAGCGCCAGATGACGTGTCTTGATAGCACGTCGTACCTCGCGGCAACACCCGGCGGTCACTGACCGCAAAGGGGCCCGCCGCCCGATTTTTTCCCGAGCGTTACGCATGCGCTCTGCCGGCCGAACGACGATTCGCCGCAGCTTCTACTCGCATGCGTAACGTTCGACATAACGAATTGAACCTCCATTTATGTCTTTTGATTCACTCGGCCTGTCCGAACCCTTGCTCCGCGCCGTCAACGAACTCGGCTACTCCAGCCCTACCCCGATTCAGCTCCAGGCGATTCCCGCCGTTCTGAAGGGCGGCGACCTGCTCGCGGGCGCGCAAACCGGCACGGGCAAGACCGCCGGCTTCACGCTGCCGATCCTGCAGCGTCTGTCGCAGCTCGCGCCGGCCGCGGGCAGCGCGAAGCGCCCCGTGCGCGCACTGATTCTCACGCCGACGCGCGAACTCGCCGCGCAGGTCGAGGAAAGCGTGCGCGCCTACGGCAAGTATCTGAAGCTGCGCTCGACCGTGATGTTCGGCGGCGTCGGCATCAATCCGCAGATCGAGGCGCTGCGCCGCGGCGTCGATATCGTCGTGGCAACGCCCGGACGCCTGCTCGATCACATGCAGCAAAAGACGATCGACGTGTCGAAGCTCGAAATCCTCGTGCTCGACGAAGCCGACCGCATGCTCGACATGGGCTTCATCCACGACATCAAGCGCGTGCTCGCACGCCTGCCGGAGAAGCGCCAGAACCTGCTGTTCTCGGCCACCTTCTCCGACGAAATCAAGGCGCTCGCCGACGGCCTGCTCGATTCGCCCGCGCTCATCGAAGTCGCGCGCCGCAATACGACGGCCGAGACGGTCGAGCAGAAGATTCATCCGGTCGATCGCGATCGTAAGCGTGAAATGCTCACGCATCTGATCCGCAGCAACAACTGGTTCCAGGTACTCGTGTTCACGCGTACCAAGCACGGTGCGAACCGTCTCGCCGAACAACTCGGCAAGGACGGCATCAGCGCGCTCGCGATTCACGGCAACAAGAGCCAGTCGGCCCGTACACGCGCGCTCGCCGAATTCAAGGATCAGACGCTGCAGGTGCTGGTCGCGACCGATATCGCGGCGCGCGGCATCGACATCGATCAACTGCCGCACGTCGTCAACTTCGACCTGCCGAACGTGCCGGAAGACTACGTGCACCGCATCGGCCGGACGGGGCGCGCGGGCGCGGAAGGCGAAGCGGTGTCGCTGGTCTGCGTGGACGAGCATCAGTTGCTGAAGGACATCGAACGGCTCATCAAGCGTCCGATTCCGCAAGAAGTGATTCCGGGCTTCGAGCCCGATCCGAGCGCGAAGCCCGAACCGATCCAGCGCCGCAGCCAGGGGCGCAGCCAGGGGCGCGGTCAGGGTCAAGGTCAGGGGCAAGGCCAAGGGCGTCAGGGACAGGGGCAGCGCAGCGGCGAAGCCCGTCGCGAAGGCGGTCGTCCGAGCGGTGAGGCGCGAGGCGCGGCGCGGCCGCCGAAGGCAAGCAGCGGCGCTCAGCCCGCGCGCGACGGACGCAGCCAGCCCAAGCCGGCGGCCAAGCCCGTTGCGGGCGCGGGACAGGCCCCGCGCCGCGCCGAGCCGGCAAAGGCACCTCAAGCCGACAACCGACGCAAACCGGCGGCCAATCCCGGCGCGCTGCTCAGCGGCCGCCGCGACGCGCCGCGTTCCAGCAACCGCGGCCACTAAGCCAATCCGGCAGCGCGCGCCGACGCATCAGGCGGCGGCGCGCGCTGCTCGTTTCAGCCACTCGGCCTGCTCGCGCCATCGCGCGAGCGTGGCGCCGGCTTCCGCCTCACTCAGTTCGAACGCGATTCCGCTCGTGAGTCGCGCATAACCCACCCGCTGCCTTTCACCGCTCTCTATCGTGCCGACGAAGCACGCGAGCGGCACCTCGTCGAGCGGCACCCGCCGCGCATCCAGTTGCACCTGATAGAAGGCCTCGTCGAAGACGAAGGCGAGCGTCGCGCGTCCGCTTGCGGCCACGGCCTGCGCGGTCCGCGAATTCGGCCACAGCGCGAACGCGAGCGTGCGCGCGTCGGGCGCGAGCAATTCGCCTGCGCTCAATAGCGCGGTCCGCACGCGCTGCGCGGCATCGGCGACGCAGAGCGATGCAGTGAAGCGGCCATCGGCGCTTGCCAGTGTTCCGTCGAAAAGTGCGCGCAACTCGGGCGGCCATTCGTCGAAAGCGAGAATCGAGGCGGTGTGGTCGGCCATCGGAAAATTAAAAACGCCGGCTTGGGGCCGGCATCGTGGATCAGCTTCTAGCGGAAGAACAACTGCGTCATCTTGGACAGCGGATAGTGAACGCCAGGCTGAATGCGCGCGGGCAAATCGAGCGGCTTGAGCAGCATCTTGATGGCCTGATCCGCCGACAAATTGCGCCTGACGAGCGCATTCACACGCGCCGACAACTCGCGGTTGTACTCGGAATCCTGCGCATGCTCAGGATAACGAACGGCGAACACATGCCGCAGCGCAATTTCCGAATCCTCGCTCTTCAACTCGGCGACGCGCCGTATCAGCGCGCCGAGCACGGCAAGACGGCCGTTACCTTCGATCTTGTTCCACTTCTTGAAGAAGCGGAAAAAGTGCTTGTAGTGCCGCACTTCGTCCGTGCGGATGTTGTCGGTGATTTCCTTGAGCACCGGCTCGTCGGAGCATTCGTTGATGGCGCGATACAGCGTGGCCGTGCCCGTTTCGACGACGCAGCGCGCTACCATCTCGAGCGCGCGCTTCTTCTCGAATTCTTCGTAAGAGCACGTAAGCGAATATTCGGCGAAGAAATTCTTGAAGGCCGTGTCCCAGTCGAACTCCGGCCAAACGTAATGGATGTAGGTCTTGAGCGCCCTGCCGTGCTGCATCTCTTCGGGCTCCCACTCCTCGTTGAGCCACGCGGAGATCTCGGGGTCGTCGTGAAAGTACTTGCTCAGGTTGCTCGTATAGAGATCCGTGCCGCTCTCGATGAACGAGCAGGCGCACAGCAACAAAAGAAGATGCTCGTTGGACTGCGCCTTCTGACGATCGATCCGGCTGAGATCGATGTCCTCGATACGCCACGGCATGACGTGGCTACTTTCGGTGTGCATTTATCGCGCTCCCTGGCTGGACTGAACGCGCCATCGGCCAACAAGAGACGGCCGAGGTTCAGGCGACGCCGCGAACGTGTCGGTCACGGCGTCTTCAAATTCACGTATTAACAGCTTGATTTTCAATATTAGCCGCCCTGCTGCGAGTTTGCAGACGTGGGGACAGACTCGCGCGCGAGGGCGTCGGTTCCGAGTCTGCGTCAAATTTCCACGCCTCGACGCGAGCAGGCATCGACGCGCTGCAGCATGAAACGTGCCGGTTGCATGCCACCACGCCTGACGGAGCGCCAAAATGCACAAGGGCGGCCGAAGCCGCCCTAGTTGGACACGATGTAGCGGAAGCCAGTCAGGCCGGTCTCAGCGCGAGCCGCGCGGAACGCATGCGCCACCCGACGACCGCAAGCGACACGCCCGAGAGCACCGCAGCGAGCAGCACGTAATAGCTCGGCGCGAGTTTGTCGCCGGTGACGTGGATGAACGCCTCGACGATCGTCGGCGCGAATCCGCCGAACAGCGTGACGCCGAGCGCGTAGCCGATCGACAAGCCGGTTGACCGCACGCGCGTCGGGAAGATTTCGGACATGAGCGCGGGCATCGGGCCGGAGTAGGCCGCCTTCAGAATGCCCGCGACGGCTTGCAAGACCACCAGCGACGCGATCGTCGGATGCGTCTGCAGCCATGCAAACATCGGATAAATCGCGACGCCCATGAAGATCGACGTGGCGAGCATGATGCGGATGCGCCCCAGCCGGTCCGAGAGCGCGCCCATCAACGGTGAAAAGATGAACTGAAGTCCGCCATTGAGCACGACAACAGCGAACGAGGCCGTCGCCGGAAGATGCAACTGCTTGACGGCGTACAACGGCATGTAGAGCTGCAACACATACACGCCGACCGTCGATTGCGCGACGATGCCGACCGACAGCAGCAGATTCAGCCATTGATTGGAGAACGAGACGCCGGGCGCGCTGGTTTGCTGGGCGGGACGCGCCGCGAGAAACTCGGGCGTTTCGTCCAGATGCGACCGAATGTAGTAACCGACCGGACCGACGAGCAGGCCGAACACGAACGGAATACGCCAGCCCCAGCTTTCGAGTTCCGGCTGCGGCAGCCACGCAGTCAGCAGCGAGCCGAACGACGCCGCCATGATGGCGGCCAGGCCCTGGCTCGCGAACTGCCAGCTCGCGTAATAGCCGCGCCGCGCTGCGCTGTGCTCGACCATGAAGGCGGTCGCGCTGCCGAACTCCCCGCCGACCGCGAAGCCCTGAACCAGACGCGCAAGCAGGATCAAGAGCGGCGCCGCGACACCGATGTGCTGATACGACGGCATCACGGCCATCGTGAACGTGCCGACCATCATCAGCAGAATGGCGAGCGTGAGTGCGGCCTTGCGCCCTTTGCGGTCGCCGTAGATGCCGAGCACGATCGCGCCGAGTGGACGCATCAGAAACGAAATGCCGAACGTGCCGATCGCAAGCATGGTCGAAAGCCACTCGTCGTGCGACGGGAAAAACGCCTTGGCGATGATCGTCGCGAAATAGCCGTAGACGAGGAAGTCGAACCATTCGAGCGCATTGCCCACCGACGACGAGAACACGATCCGGCGAATCATCGCCTTCGACGGCGTCTGTCCGGTTGCAGACCGTTCGGCATTCTTCGGCGCTACGCCGCTCGCATCCGGCGCTCGGTACGCGCTTTCATTCATGTTCGTCTCCTCGTCCTGCTTTATGTCGTGTCTTGTCCGCCCGGCATCATGAAGACGCGGACGCACGCACCCTTTCGATGGCCAAATAGCAGCGATCGAGCGCGATTGATCGGGTGAGCGGAGACCGCGCCCGTGGACGCGGTCTCCGGCGAACAGGTCAGAACCCGGCGGCGAGTCCGTCGCGCCGGCTGTCGCTTGCCGCGACATAACCGCGTTCGGGATCGTTTCGATCGAGCTTCCAGATGTACTGGCCCGAGCCGAAGTCCATATAAGGATCGTCGACGGACTTGATCGTGTGACCCATTCCTTCGAGCGCGCGCGCGGTATGCGCATCGAGTGTGGCTTCGATGTCGATCGTGAAGTCGCGATTGACCTTCCAGCGCGGCGCGTCGCATGCCGCCTGCGGCTGCTGGCCGTAGTCGAGCATGCGCACGATGGATTGCAGATGGCCTTGCGGCTGCATGTCGCCGCCCATCACGCCGAAGCTCATGACGGCTTCGCGGCGGCCATCCACTTCCTGCGTGAGGAACGCCGGAATGATGGTATGGAACGGCCGCTTGCCGCCCTCGACGACGTTCGCCGATTTCGGGTCCATCGAAAAGCCGCAACCGCGGTTCTGCAGCGAGATGCCGCTGTCCGGCACGACCACGCCCGAGCCGAAACCCATGTAGTTCGACTGGATGAAGCTCACCATCATGCCGCGCTCGTCCGCCACCGACATGTAGATGGTGCCGCCCGCCTTCGGCATGCCGAAGTCGAAGTGCGTGGCCTTCTTCGGGTCGATGAGCTTCGCGCGTTCGCTCAGATAGGCGTCGTCGAGCATCTGCTCGGGCGTCACGTCCATCGAACGCGGATCGGCGACATAGCGGTAGACGTCGGCAAACGCGAGCTTCATGGCCTCGATCTGCAGATGCTGCGACTCGATGCGATCGACGCTGAGCGAGCCGACATCGAATTTATCGAGGATGCCGAGCGCGATCAGCGCCGCGATGCCTTGCCCGTTCGGCGGAATTTCGTGCACCGTGTGCCCGCGATAATCTTTGCTGATCGGCTCGACCCAATCCGCGCGATAGTTGCGCAGATCGTTCATCGTCAGCGCAGCGCCGCCTTCGCGCGCGAACGCGGTGATGCGCTCGGCGAGTTCCCCTTCGTAAAAGGCGCGCGGACCCTGTTGCGCGAGCAAACGCAGCGTCTTTGCGTGGCCGGGAAAGCGCACGAGTTCGCTCACTTCAGGCGCACGTCCGCGCGGCATGAAGACGTCCGCGAAGCCTGGCTGATCCTTGAGTTCGGGCACGGCCGCAGCCCACTTGTAAGCGACGATGCTCGCGACCGCATGGCCGCGCTCGGCGATCTCGATGGCGGGCTCCATCAGATCGGCGAACGGCAGCGAGCCAAACTTCGTGTGCAGCGCTTCCCATCCGGCGATGACGCCCGGCACCGTCACCGCGTCCCAGCCGCGCTTGGGCTGGCGCGCGAGGCCGTTCTCCTCACCATATTTGCTGCGGAAATAGTCGACGTTCCACGCCGCCGGCGAAACACCCGACGCGTTCAGCCCGTGCAGCTTCTGGCCGTCCCAGACGAGCGCGAAAGCGTCGCCGCCCAGGCCGCACGATACCGGCTCGACCACGGTAATGGCCGCTGCCGCGGCGATGGCGGCATCGACGGCATTGCCGCCCTTCCACAACATGCGCAGGCCGGCTTGCGCGGCAAGCGGATGCGACGTGGAAACGATATTGCGGGCGAACACCGGCAGACGCGGCGTGGGATAGGGGTTTTGCCAGTTGAAGCGAGTCATTGAATGAAATCCGAAATACCAGCGGGCCGGACCGTCCTGTGACTGCGGGAGACGGCCGGACAAAAGAACGATATTGCATTGTCCGCTTAACTCTAAACAAATTCATTTATCTAATGAATTAATGAATCTGACGCATGAATTGAAAGCCAGCGTTGACCGGGCGGCGCGCGAGCCGGCGAAGGCTTATGTCTGTGTGCGCTGCCGCAGGAACTTCAAGTGGATTCTTCGAACTTGCGCTGAAAGCGGACCGCCTCCGCTCACGAGAAAAGTCAAAGGCAAAATTTTCTTGGCGAATTTGGCACTCGTCAGACACTTGCCTACAATCCCAATTCCCGGCATTCGCAGTACAAAAACTCAGGCGTCTGCCCGGCGATTTTTTCGGTTTCCCCGTACAACGTTTCGAAGCAAAAAGATCCGGCTTACAAAGCCGGCTGCTTATGCCGTTCGGTCGTCATGGAGAACACAATGCTGAGTCCGCACGAATTTGCCACGCTGCTACTGGTTCAGGAAGCACCCAATCAAGTCGACATGGAACGCGAAGAGCTCGACGCCCTGCTCGAACGCCAGCTCGTTCAACTCGAAAATCTCGCATCGGGACGTCAGCAATGGCGCCTCACCGCCACCGGCGATTCCACCGTCAAGGCTTTCAAGCGCTACTCGTAGCAGTTGCGACAGGACTCAGGGCGCGGCCAGCGGCCGCGTCCGGCTCAGCACTACCCTCCACTTCTTCGAAACGTCTTTATCCGGCGCGCAGCGTCGGGTCGACTGCAGAACGCCAGCTCAAGGCCTGAGCGCGCTGATCCAAAAAGAAATTCGCCCACGCGCTTTGTGACTCGGGCCCCGGGTTCGCCTGCAAGGCGCGATGCCGCTCCGCAATCGCCGCCTGAAACGCGCAGAAGCGCTCCTTCGACACGCCGCCGCGACGCTCGGCCACGTAGGCATCGAAGAACGCCGAATAGACGGATTGCGCGTCCGCGCCATAGTCGACCGCCGGCGTGCCGCACATCTCCTGCAGTGCCGTGAACGATGGCGCGCCCATCGTGCCCTGCAGGCTCGGCGTTCCCACGCATCCGGCAAGCAGCGCCGCAGCTAGCGCGCCGGAAACAAACAACGTTCGCATCGCATCACCCTTCGATCGGTTTCGTGCAGCCAGTATCGGCCCATCGGCGGCGGCGCGCCACTCGGCCGGATGGCATAGGCCGCGTGTAGGCCGCCCGCACCTAAAGCGCGAAATGTCGCGCGGCCTATGCCGTTTGGCCGAGTTGTACGCGTGCTCTCACTCCGATAGATTGCAAGCGACATCAACGGACATCGCTCCCGCGCCAACCCGGAGGCACCATGCAGGATCAGTACATTCTCGCGCTCGATCAGGGCACCACCAGCTCGCGCGCGATCTTGTTCGACCGCGGCGGCAACATCGTGTCCGTGGCACAGAAGGAATTCCGGCAGATTTATCCCGAAGCCGGCTGGGTCGAGCACGATCCGCAGGAAATCTGGTCGACGCAGGCTGGCGTCGCGGCAGAGGCCGTTACGCGAGCGGGCGCGAATGCTTCGTCGATCGCCGCGATCGGCATCACGAATCAGCGCGAAACCACGATCGTCTGGGACCGCGAAACCGGCAAGCCGGTGTACAACGCCATCGTCTGGCAGGACCGCCGCATGGCAAGCTTCTGCGACGAACTCAAGGCCCGCGGCCTCGAAGCGATGGTGCGCGCGAAAACCGGATTGCCCATCGACGCGTATTTCTCCGCCACCAAAATCCGCTGGATTCTGGATAACGTCGAGGGCGCGCGCGACAAGGCCCGTCAGGGCCGCCTCGCCTTCGGCACCGTGGACAGCTGGCTCGTATGGAATTTCACGCGAGGCGGCATGCACATCACCGATATCACCAACGCGTCGCGCACGATGCTCTTCAACATCCACGAACGACGCTGGGACGATGAACTGCTCGACGCACTCGATATTCCGCGCAGCATGCTGCCGGAGGTGCGGTCATCGTCGGAGGTGTACGGGAAAACACAGGGCACGGTGTTCGCCGCCGATCTGCCTATCGCATCGCTTGCCGGCGACCAGCATGCCGCACTGTTCGGACAGATGTGCACGGACTCCGGCATGGTCAAGAACACTTACGGCACCGGCTGCTTCCTCGTAATGAACACGGGCGCGAAGCCGATCGAATCGCGCAACAACCTCGTGACGACCATCGCCTGGCAGATCGGCGACCGGGTCGACTACGCACTCGAAGGCAGCATCTTTATCGCGGGCGCGGTCGTGCAATGGCTGCGCGACGGCCTCGGCCTGATCCGCCACGCCGGCGAAATCGAGACGCTCGCGCGCGGCGTGCCGCACAGCGACGGCGTCTATCTCGTTCCCGCGTTCGCCGGTCTCGGCGCGCCGCACTGGAACGCCCGGGCACGCGGCACGTTGTTCGGCGTGACGCGCGGCACGACCTCGGCCCATATCGCGCGCGCGGCGCTCGACTCCATCGCGTATCAGTCCGTCGACGTGCTGAAGGCCATGGAAGCCGACTCGGGCATGCGCATCGCCGAGTTGCGGGTCGACGGCGGCGCGTGCGCGAACGATCTCCTGATGCAGTTTCAGGCCGACATTCTCGGCGTCGATGTCGCGCGCCCGCGCATCGCGGAAACCACGGCGCTCGGCGCGGCATATCTCGCGGGGCTGGCGGTCGGCTATTGGAAAGACATCGACGAACTCAAGGCGCAGTGGCAACTGGAGCGCCGCTTTACGCCGTCGCTGCCCGCGGCGGAAATCGAGTCGTGTCTCGGCGGCTGGCGGCGCGCGATCAATGCGGCGAAAGCATGGGCCGACAGCTAGCAGACGCGGCGCGCGACGGCTTCAGCAACGCAGCGCGCCGTGATGCGGCAGTGCAAAAAACGCGCGCGTGCGGTATCCTAAAAAAGCTGCCGGCCGTTCGGCTTGGCAGCATTCAGTACGTCTTCAGGGCGGGGTGTAATTCCCCACCGGCGGTATGTGGCAAGGCTTCACGGCCGAACCACGAGCCCGCGAGCGCCCGTGCGAGCATCATGCGCGGGGTCAGCAGATCTGGTGAGACGCCAGAGCCGACGGTCATAGTCCGGATGAGAGAAGATGTGCAGATAGTCATGTCCGTTTTCCCTGGCGGCGCGTCGCGCGCCGGACCGGCCGACGCAGCAGCGTCGCCGCAGGGTGTCGTTCTGTCTGTTTGCAATGCCCTGAAACGTTTTTCGCCCATTTTTTCGCGAGAGCGTTTCACATGTCCCAGACTCACAGCAGCAGCAATCCAGTCAACGGCAGCCTGTCTTTCGCCGCGCCGTCCGTCATCGCAGACGACGCTTCTGCCGATCTCCCGCAACTCGCCTCGTTCGACATTCCGCCGCGCATCGCCGCTGCGCTCGACGCCATGCGCGAAGGCCGCCCGGTCGTTCTGCAGGATGACGACGATCGCGAGAACGAAGCCGATCTCATCGTCGCCGCCGAAAAGCTTACCGACGCCACGATGGCGCTTTTGATCCGCGAATGCAGCGGCATCGTGTGCCTGTGCCTGCCCGACGAAAAGGTGCGCGCCCTCGAATTGCCGCCGATGGCCGCCGCCAACGGCAGCCGCTACGGCACGGCCTTCACGGTGTCGATCGAAGCGCGCGAAGGCGTGACGACAGGCGTCTCGGCGGCTGATCGCGTGACGACGATCCGCGCGGCGATCGCCGATCATGCGCAGCCGGGCGATATCGTCCGGCCGGGCCATGTCTTTCCGCTGCGGGCGATGCCCGGCGGCGTGCTCGCGCGGCGCGGCCATACCGAAGGCACCGTCGATCTGGCGATCCTCGCCGGCCTCAAGCCCGCGGGCGTGTTGTGCGAACTGATGAACGCCGACGGCACGATGACGCGCGGCGCGCAAGTCGAGCGCTTCGCCCGCGACCACGGCCTGCCGATGCTGACCATCGCCGAACTGGTGGAATTCCGCGCGGCGCTCGCAGCCGCGCGCGAATCGATGGAAATAGCAGCCTAAGAGCAGCCCATCAGGACAGCACGTCGCCGAAATCCCCGCGCACGCCGGCGGCGACGAGTGCGGGCAGTTCGTCCATGTGCTCCATGATCCGCGTGATGCCGGTTTCGCGGAGCACCTGCGCATAGCCGGAAGGAATATGGCTCGCGCCGACGAACGCAATGGTCTTCATGCCCGCCGCGCGCGCCGCCGTCAGCCCGGCGACGCTGTCCTCCACGACGAGGCATCGTTCGGGCGCGACATCGAGCGTGCGCGCAGCAAGCAGATAGACATCCGGATAAGGCTTCGGCCGCTCGACCTGCTGCGCGCTGAACACGCGGGGCCCGACAATTTCGTCGAGCCCGGCGCGCCGAACGGAGGCGCGCACGCGCTCCATCCGGCTGTTCGAGACCACCGCGACCGGCAAGCCGCAGCGTTCGAGTGCGGCCCGCACACCGGCAATCGGTCCGAGCGAGCGCGCGAGTTCCACCGCGACGCGCGCCTCGATCGTATCGACGAAATTCGGCGGCATCGCGATGCCGTATTTCGTCTGCAGATTCGCAAGGAACCGCGAAGTTTGCTGCCCGAAAGCCGTCTTAACGGCCGGTTTGAAGTCGATGCCGGGAAACGTCTCGGTCAGGACGTCCAGCATCACGCGATCCGCGATGATTTCGCTGTCGACGAGCACACCGTCGCAATCGCAGATGAGATGGTCGATCATGTTGGCTCGAATTACGTTGAGCCAACATGATAAGCGTTCAGCAGGCGTCGGCCGCTTTTACGTCTGCTTTTATCTTGGCGGGCGCGCGCGGCGTATCGAGGCGCGCCGCGAACCACGTCACGGCAAGCGCGGCGAGCGCGACCACGGCGGCGGCCCACGGCAGCGCATCGAGTCCGTGGCCGTGCGTGAGCACCGCGCCGCCGAGCCACGCACCGCCCGCGTTGCCCACGTTGAACGCGCCGATATTGAGCGTCGAAGCCAGATTCGGCGCGTCCTTCGCCTTCTCGACGACGCGCGTCTGCAACGGCGGCACCGTCGCGAATGCCGCGATGCCCCACACGAAAATCGTGACGATCGCGCCGATCTGGCTGTGGCTCGTCTTCGCGAAAATCGCCATCACGACAGCGAGCGCGAACAGAATGCCCATCAGCGAACGCATCAGCGCGCGGTCGGCGAGCCTGCCGCCGATCGTGTTGCCGATCGTCAGGCCCACGCCGAACAGCACCAGAACCAGCGTGACGGCGCGCGGCGAGAAGCCGCCGACTTGTTCCAGAATCGGCGCGATATACGTGAACACGATGAACACGCCGCCGAAACCGAGCACGGTCATCGTGAGCGCGAGCCAGACTTGCGGGTCGCGCAGCACGCGCACTTCGCGGCCGAGATTGCTCGGCGCGACATCGTGACGATTCGGCACGAGCGCCGTGACGCCCAGCGCGGACAGCACGCCTAAGCCCGCCACGATCCAGAACGTCGCGCGCCAGCCCAGTTCCTGACCGATGAAGGTTCCGAACGGCACGCCCAGCACGTTCGCGAGCGTGAGGCCGGTGAACATCAGCGCGATGGCGCTCGCGCGCTTTTCGGCGGGCACGAGCGACGCGGCCACCACCGCGCCGATGCCGAAGAACGAACCATGCGCGAACGACGTCACGACGCGCGCGATCATCAAGAGGCCGTAACTCGGCGCGACCGCGCACAGCACGTTGCCGACGATGAACACGAGCATCAGCAATTGCAACGCGAGCTTGCGCGGCAGCCGGGCGGTCAGCACGGCAAGCAGCGGCGCGCCGACCGCGACGCCCAGCGCATAACCGGTGACGAGCAGGCCCGCCGACGGAATCGACACGGCCAGATCGTGCGCGACGTTGGGCAGAAGGCCCATGATGACGAACTCCGTCGTGCCGATGGCGAAAGCGCTGATGGCCAGCGCGAGAAGCGGAAGAGGCATGATGACTCCAGTCGGTCCAGATCAGATTTGAGCGGTCACGAACTCGACGACCACGACCACGCCCGCGCCCAGCCGCACGAAGAGCTGACGCTCGCGCGCGAGCGGGACTTCGGCGAGCTGATAGGCGTAGGCGTGGCAGTCGAGGCGTTCGAGCAATGCGTGCCACTCGGCGGCATCGTCGATGCGCAGCGCGAGATGATCGATGCGCGTCGCATTCGGCCGCTCCGCCGTAGCGGTAGCGCCGCCGCCCGACGCGATCAGATGCACCGCCGGACGCGCGCCGAGATACAGCCAGTAACCGCCGACGCCGAACGGCGGCCGCGGCCCGACCCGCATCCCGGCGATATCGACGAAAAAGCGCATGAGCGCGTCGCAGTCGGGCGCGACGATCGTGACGTGGTCGAGTTGCATGGCTTGAACGCTCCGTGTACCGCAAACGAATTGCTGCGATTGACCGGGATTGTGCGAGCGCGGCGAAGTTTTGAGAATTGGGCTAGTCTTTGAATCATTCTCAAACTGGAATTGAAAATGTCGATGGATCGGCTCGGCGATATGCGCCTCTTCGTGGAGGCCGCCGCGGCGGGAAGCCTGTCGGCGGCGGGACGCAAGCTCGGACTGTCGCCGGCGGCGGCGAGTGCGCGTCTCATCAAGCTGGAAAAGGCGCTGCGCGCGCGGCTTTTCGAGCGCACGACGCGCCAGTTGCGCGTCACGGACGAAGGCCGCCTGTATCTGCAGCACTGCCGCGTCGCGCTGCAGGCGATCGACGACGCCGAAGCCGCGCTGCAGGCCGGGCAGAACGTCGTGCGCGGCAAGGTGCGCATTTCGGCGACATCGGATTTCGGGCGATCGCTCTTGCGCCAATGGCTCGACGACTTCAGCGCGCAACATCCGGACGTGAGTTTTGCGCTGACGCTGTCGGATTCGGTGTCGAATCTCCTGCAGGAAGAAATCGATCTCGCGATTCGCTTCGGCGCGCCGCCCGACAGCGGTCTCGCGGCCCGCGCGCTCGCGCCGAACCGCCGCGTGCTGTGCGCGTCGCCGGATTATCTGGCGCGTAAAGGCGTGCCGACGACGCCTGCCGAACTCGTCGGACACGATTTCGTCGTGCTGGTCACGGCGGCCGGCCCGCTGAACGAACTGAACTTCGTGCGCGGCGACGAGCGCTACAACTACACGATGCCGCTCGCCGATTCCTGGGAAAGCAACGACGGCGCGATGGCGCGCGCATGGGCGCTCGCGGGCCACGGCATCGCGCATAAATCGATCTGGGATATCGCCGCCGACGTCCGCGCGGGCACGCTGCGCATGGTGCTGCCCGACTGGTGCACGCACGAGGCGGCGGTTCATGCGCTCTTTCACGCGAACCGCTACATGGCGCCGCGCGTGCGCGTCCTGCTGGATTTTCTCGTCGCGCGTTTCGAAAAAACCACGGCCGAGCTGCTCGGCGACCTCGCCTACCCGCCCGAGCGGCGACGGGCGCGTGAGGAATGGTCGTCGGCGCTATAATATCGGGCTTAATTACGGTAAAAAGCGCGATAAACAGCGCAGTAAAAGCGCAGCAAAAGCGGGCAGACCGGCGTAGAAGCGATCGGTGCAGAAGCTCGCGAAGTCCTCGTCAATCTCTTACCAGCGCCCCCAGATCAACCACTGTGACCGGCGACGATTCATGACCAAAAAAGTATATGTAAAGACCTTCGGCTGCCAGATGAACGAGTACGACTCCGACAAAATGGTCGACGTGCTCGGCGCAGCGGAAGGACTCGTCAAGACGGACACGCCCGAAGACGCGGACGTCATTCTGTTCAACACGTGCTCGGTGCGCGAAAAGGCCCAGGAGAAAGTGTTCTCCGATCTCGGCCGCGTGCGCGAACTCAAGGAAGCGAACCCCAATCTGCTGATCGGTGTCGGCGGCTGCGTCGCGAGCCAGGAAGGCGCGTCGATCGTGGCGCGCGCGCCGTATGTCGATCTCGTCTTCGGTCCGCAGACGCTGCATCGCTTGCCCGCGATGATCGATCAGCGCCGCGCCACCGGCCGCGCGCAGGTCGACATCACGTTTCCGGAAATCGAAAAGTTCGATCATCTGCCGCCCGCGCGCGTGGACGGCCCGAGCGCGTTCGTGTCGATCATGGAAGGCTGCAGCAAGTACTGCAGCTATTGCGTCGTGCCCTACACGCGCGGCGAGGAAGTGTCGCGCCCGCTCGATGACGTCCTCACCGAAATCGCCGGCTTGGCCGATCAGGGGGTGCGCGAAGTCACGCTGCTCGGCCAGAACGTGAATGCGTATCGGGGCGCGTTGACCCTGGGTTCGTCTGAAATCGCGGATTTTGCGACGCTCATCGAATACGTCGCGGAAGTGCCGGGCATCGAGCGCATTCGCTACACGACCTCGCATCCGAAGGAATTCACGCAGCGCCTGATCGACACTTACGCGAAGGTGCCGAAGCTCGTCTCGCATCTGCATCTTCCTGTGCAGCACGGCTCGGATCGCATTCTGATGGCGATGAAGCGCGGCTACACCGTGCTCGAATACAAGTCGGTGATCCGCCGCCTGCGCGCGATCCGCCCGGATTTGTCGCTGTCGACGGACTTCATCGTCGGCTTCCCCGGCGAGACCGAGGACGATTTCAACAAGATGATGACGCTCGTCGACGAGATGAGCTACGACACGAGCTTCTCGTTTATCTACAGCCCGCGTCCCGGCACGCCCGCCGCGAATCTGCACGACGACACGCCGCGCGAAGTCAAGCTGAAGCGTCTGCAACACTTGCAGGCGACGATCGAAGAAAACGTGCAGCGCATCAGCGCGTCGATGGTCGGCAAGATCGAACGCATTCTGGTCGAGCGTCCGGCGCGCAAAGATCCGAACGAACTCGCCGGGCGCACGCAGAATAACCGCGTCGTGAATTTTCCGGCGCCCGTGGAATCGCACGCGCGGCTGATCGGCCAGATGATCGACGTGAAGATCATCCATGCCTATCCGCACTCGCTGCGCGGCGAGTTGGTGATGGCGCCCGAGTTGGCGCATTAAAGACAGGAACTCAAGTTCACCTTGAAGAACGCTCCCACGCAGCATCTGGAATTCACCGCTCCGCGCGAGGACAACGCGCGGCTCGCCAACCTCTGCGGCCCGCTCGACGAAAACCTGCGGCAGATCGAGCAGGCGCTCGACGTGACGCTGTCGCGGCGCGGCCACAAGATTTCGATTCGCGGCCGTGGCGCGAAAGTCGCGCTCGCGGCGCTCGAAAACTTCTACAACCGCGCGCGCGATCCGATTTCCGTCGATGACATCCAGCTCGCGCTCGTCGAAGCACGCCATGCGACGCGACGCGCGAAAGACGCCCGCGAAGCGAACGGTGACGAGGCCGATCCGCGCTTTCGCGGCGATCCGGATCATCCGTTCGACGAGCCGAGCGCAACCATCGATCTCGGCGAAGACGAAGATCACGGTCCGAAGCTGTACACGCGCCGCGCCGACCTGCGCGGACGCACGCCCGCACAGCGCGAATATCTGAAGCAGATCCTGTCGCACGACGTGACCTTCGGCATCGGGCCGGCGGGCACGGGCAAGACCTACCTCGCGGTCGCGTGCGCGGTCGATGCGCTGGAGCGCGATCAGGTGAAACGCATCGTGCTGACGCGGCCGGCTGTGGAAGCGGGCGAGCGGCTCGGCTTCCTGCCGGGCGATCTCGCGCAGAAGGTCGATCCGTATCTGCGGCCGCTGTACGACGCGCTCTACGATCTGCTCGGCTTCGATAAAACCGCGAAGATGTTCGAGCGCCAGATGATCGAAATCGCGCCGCTCGCCTATATGCGCGGCCGCACGCTGAACCACGCGTTCATCATTCTCGACGAAGCGCAGAACACCACGCCCGAGCAGATGAAGATGTTCCTCACGCGCATCGGTTTCGGCTCGAAAGCGGTCGTCACCGGCGACACCACGCAGGTCGACCTGCCGCGCGGCCACAAGAGCGGGCTGATCGAAGCGCAGCACGTGCTGTCGGAAGTGCGCGGCATCGCGATCACGCATTTCACGTCGGCGGACGTGGTGCGGCATCCGCTCGTCGCGCGCATCGTCGAGGCTTATGACGCGCAATCGCAAAAGGACGCCGCGCTCGCCGAGGCCGCGCGTGCGGCACAGCAACAATCGCAGCAAGCGCCCAAGTCCGAATGACGCCGCGTCTCACCCTCACGCTCCAGTTTCCCGCGGCGAAAGCGTTTCCGTCGCACAAGGTGATCTTGCCGCGTGCGACCGTCGTGCGCTGGATCAAGGCGTCGCTGTTCGCGGACGCCGAGCTGACCGTGCGCTTCGTCGACGAAGAAGAAGGCCGGTTGCTCAACCGGACGTATCGGCAGAAGGACTACGCGACCAACGTGCTGACCTTTGCCTACGCGGAATCGGAGGACGATCCCGTCACGGGCGATCTGATTCTGTGCTGTCCGGTCGTCGAGCGCGAGGCAGCCGAACAGGGCAAGCCGCTGGCCGCACATTACGCGCATCTGATCGTTCACGGCACGCTGCATGCGCAGGGCTACGACCACGAAGTCGAAAGCGAGGCGCAAGAGATGGAATCGATCGAGACGGATATCATGCAGTCTCTGGGATTTTCCGATCCTTATGTGCCGTTGAGCTAAGTGCCTTTGACCTGAAACCGGTCCGATGCCGGCCCGATGTCCCGAACGCGCCGTGAACGACAAGACGCCCGATTCTCCACAATCCGCCCCGCCCCACGCCGAACCGGCGCCCGCGCCCTGCCCGGACTATCCGCCGGCGCTGCGCGAATCGGCGCTTCTGTCCGACGACGAACTCGCCGCGTCGCGCGAGGCCATGCTCGTCGACTGGGACCGGAAGTCGGATTTGTGGCTGTTCGGTTACGGCTCGCTGATCTGGAATCCCGGACTGCCGACGCTCGAAGCCGTGCGCGGCAAGGTGCACGGCTATCATCGCGGGCTGTATTTGTGGTCGCGTGTGAATCGCGGCACGCCCGAGCAGCCGGGCCTCGTGCTGGCGCTCGATCGCGGTGGCTCGTGCACCGGCATGGCGTTCCGGCTCGCGGGCGCCGATGCGACCGAGCATCTCGAAGTGCTGTGGCGACGCGAAATGCCGATGGGCTCCTACCGGCCCGCGTGGCTGCCGTGCCTGCTCGCCGACGGACGGCGCGTCGAGGCGCTGGCGTTCGTCATGCGCCGCGAGGCGGCGTCGTACACGGGCAAGCTTGCCGATCCGGTCGTGCGCGCGGTGCTCGGCTGCGCGAGCGGACGCTACGGCACGACGCTCGACTATGTCAGCCGCACCGTCGAGGCGCTGCGCGAAAGCGGCATGCCGGATCGTGCGCTGGAAGCGCTGCTCAGACGATGTCAGGCGCAGAGCGGGACGTGACGTGCACCGTCGCGATTTCCGTATGACGTTTGCGGCAGGCATCGTCCGTTCGGCTAACGAGCGCGGCTGGACATACTTTTCGCATATTTATCGGCTAGCATGGCTCATTTCACGCGCGCCGCACCACGCAGCCCGCGTTTTGCCTTGGTGTATGCTTAACTTTCCGCTAACCTGCGCCCGGGAACTCCCGGGCGCTCCGCTATGAACGAACCCTATCCCAGTCGACGCCATACCGACAAACCGCAGGAAAAGCGCTCGCTTCTCGAACGCCTGACCGATTTCATCTCACACGAGCCCGAATCGCGCGACGAACTTCTCGAAGTGCTTCAGGACGCGCACGAGCGCAACCTGCTCGACGCCGATTCGCTCTCGATGATCGAAGGCGTCTTCCAGGTCTCAGACCTCTGCGCGCGCGACATCATGGTGCCGCGCGCGCAGATGGACGCCATCAATATCGCGGAAACGCCCGCCGAATTCATCCCGTTCGTGCTCGAAAAGGCGCACTCGCGCTATCCGGTCTTCGAGGGCAATCGCGACAACGTGATCGGCGTGCTGCTCGCGAAAGACCTGTTGCGCTATTACGCCGAAGAGGAATTCGACGTACGCGGCATGCTGCGCCCCGCCGTCTTCATCCCCGAATCGAAGCGTCTGAACGTGCTGCTGCACGACTTTCGTGTGAATCGCAATCACATTGCGATCGTCGTCGATGAATACGGCGGCGTCGCCGGCCTCATCACGATCGAGGACGTGCTGGAGCAGATTGTCGGCGACATCGAGGACGAATACGACTTCGACGAGGAAGCCGGCAACATCATCGCGACGCCCGACGGCAAGTATCGCGTGCGCGCGCTCACCGGCATCGAGCAGTTCAACGAAGCGCTCGGCGCCGATTTCTCCGACGAGGAAGTCGACACCATCGGCGGCCTCGTCACGCATCGCTTCGGGCGCGTGCCGCATCGAGGCGAGAAGGTGCGCATCGACGACTTCGTGTTCGAGATCCAGCGCGGGGACGCCCGTCAGATCCACGTCCTCCTCGTGCGGCGCGTGCCGAATCTCGCGCAGCAACAACATCACCACACAAGCGACGACGAAGACGAACTGCGCGACTAAGCGCCTCGCGGGCGCCGTTCGCCGACGGCGCCCGTCATCCTCCTTCCCCGTCTTCCGTTTCATCTCGACCGTCATCAATGGCCGATTCATCGTTTCGCATTCTTTCCCGCCGCCGCCAGTCGTCTAATGCGTCCGATGCCCCGGAAACGCTCGAGGCGCCGCGCGCGTTGCCGTTCTGGCATTACCTCGTGGCCGCCGTGCTCGGTGCCGCGAACACGCTGTCTTTCGCGCCGACGCCGCACGGCGGATGGCTCGAACTCGTGATCTTCGCGTTGTTCTTCGCGTGGCTCTCGCGCACCAGCGGCTGGCGCAGCGCCGCCGCGACCGGCTGGGCATTCGGTTTCGGCAACTTCGCGACCGGCGTGTGGTGGCTGTACGTCAGCATGCACGTTTATGGCGGCATGGCGGCGCCGCTCGCCGCGGCCGCCGTCGCGCTGTTTTCGCTCTATCTCGCCGTGTATCCGGCGCTGTCGAGCGCGGTGTGGTCGCTCGTCGCAGGACGCGCGCGTTTCGGCGACGAAGACTCAGCCACCGCGCGCGACATCGACGCCTCGCCCCGCCATGCACCGACGTGGCACGGCGCGTTCGCCTTCGCAAGCGCCTGGGCGCTCGGCGAATGGCTGCGCGGCCTCGTGTTCACCGGCTTTCCTTGGCTCGCGAGCGGCTACGCGCAAGTCGACGGGCCGCTCAAGGGTTTCGGCCCGATCGCGGGCGTTTATGGCGTCGCGTGGGTTCTGGCGCTCGTCGTCGCATTGATCGTGCAGGCGCTGTATCAGTGGCGGCGCGCGCAACGCGGCGCGCGGGCGCTGATTCCGGCGGCGACGGCGCTCGCGCTGATCGTCGCGGGCATGCTGTTGTCGCTCGTGCAATGGACCACGCCCGCCAACGCACCGCTGAGCGTGCGGCTGCTTCAGGGCAACGTGAAGCAGGAGATGAAGTTCGAGCAGGCGGGCGTCGATGAATCGCTCGCGCTCTACAAGCGGCTCATCACCGAGAAGCCGGCCGATCTGATCGTCACGCCGGAAACCGCGTTGCCCGTGTTGTCGGTGCAGATTCCGCAAGACTTCGCCGTGGCCATCCGCCGTTTCGCCGACGACACGAACTCGTCGATCCTGTTCGGCGCGATCGGCGTCACGATTCTCCCCGACGGCCGCGCGACCGATTACACCAACAGCCTCTTCGGCGTCACGCCGCATGTGAACGGCGTGTACCGCTACGACAAGCATCATCTCGTGCCCTTCGGCGAATTCGTGCCGCTCGGCTTTCACTGGTTCGTGCGCATGATGGGCATTCCGCTCGGCGACCTCGCGCGCGGCCCGCTCGTGCAGAAGGCGTTTCTCGTGCATAACCAGCCGGTTGCCGTCGATATCTGTTACGAGGACATCTTCGGCGAAGAGATCGCGCGCACGATCCGCGAGCAGGAAACGCCCGCCGGCATTCTCGTCAACTCGACGAATCTCGCGTGGTTCGGCAACACGATCGCGCTCGATCAGCATCTTCAGATCGCGCGCATGCGCTCCATCGAAACCGGCCGCCCGATGCTGCGCTCGACCAACACCGGCATGACGGCGGTAATCGCGGCGAATGGCGACGTCGTGTCGAAGCTGCCGACCTTCACCACCGGCGTGCTCGAAGCGCACGTGCAAGGCACCTCCGGCAGCACGCCGTATGTGACGAGCGGCAACATGACGGTGATCGCGGTGTCGCTCATTCTGCTGGCGTTCGGGTTTGCGTTCGCGCCGAACCGGAAACGTTCGGGTACGCGCTGAACGCCGCTTGAAACGCGGCCGCGGCACGATGCGCGGCTGCGTTTCACGAACACGCGTCATGCCCGCGCTCGCGGGCTCGCGTAGGCCAAAAAGCCGCATCGGCGGTGCATTCGGCTAAAATTCAATGTTTCAGCACTTTGGCCGACTCTCGGAGTCGCGTCGTCACGACGATGGCCGCGCCCCGCACAAGGCAATCATGCTCACTTTCCAGCAAATCATTCTGACGCTGCAGTCCTACTGGAACGATAAGGGCTGTGCACTGCTCCAGCCGATCGACATGGAAGTCGGCGCAGGCACCTCGCACGTCCACACGTTTCTGCGCGCAATCGGCCCGGAGCCGTGGCGCGCCGCCTACGTTCAACCGTCGCGCCGCCCGAAGGACGGCCGTTACGGCGAGAACCCGAACCGTCTGCAGCACTACTATCAGTATCAGGTGGTGCTCAAGCCCGCACCCGAAGACATCCTCGATCTGTATCTCGGCTCGCTCGAAGCGCTCGGCTTCGACCTGAAGCAGAACGACGTGCGCTTCGTCGAGGACGACTGGGAGAACCCGACGCTCGGCGCGTGGGGCCTCGGCTGGGAAGTGTGGCTGAACGGCATGGAAGTGACGCAGTTCACTTATTTCCAGCAAGCGGGCGGCATCGACTGCAAGCCGGTGCTGGGCGAAATCACCTACGGTCTCGAACGTCTCGCCATGTACCTGCAGAAGGTCGAGAACGTGTACGACCTCGTCTGGACCGAGTGGGAAGAAGACGGTCCCGACGGCCGCGTGCTGCGTCGTCTGACCTACGGCGACGTGTATCACCAGAACGAAGTCGAGCAGTCCACGTACAACTTCGAACACGCGAACGTCGATCTCCTCTTCACGTTCTTCAAGAGCTACGAAGAAGAAGCGAAGAAGATGATCGACGCGAAGCTCGCGCTGCCCGCGTACGAACTCGTGCTGAAGGCCGGCCACACGTTCAATCTGCTCGATGCGCGCGGCGCCATTTCCGTGACGGAGCGCGCGGCGTATATCGGGCGCATTCGGGCGTTGTCGCGTCTCGTCGCGCAGACTTACTACGAGTCGCGCGAAGCACTCGGCTTCCCGATGCTCGGCAATCCGGTCAGGGGCGATCGCGACCTCATCACCGACGAGCAGGAAGCGCAGCGTCCCGCATGGGCGCCGCCGCTGCGCGTGGAAAGCGCGCCACCGGGTGAAACCCGCAACAACGAACAGGTTTGACGAGGCTCGACAGAACAATGACGCAATCCCATACCGCTTCCCTGCTCGTCGAGCTGTTGACCGAAGAACTGCCGCCCAAGGCGCTCGCGCGCCTGGGCACCGCTTTCGCCGATGGCATCGTGGAGCGCCTGGCCGCGCGCGATCTGATCGAAGGCGCGCCCCAGGTCGAAAAATACGCGACGCCGCGCCGCCTCGCCGTGCTCGTCAAGAACGTGCGCGATGTCGCGCCGGAAAAACAGGTGCGCGAAAAAGTGCTGCCTGTCACGGTCGCGCTCGACAAGGAAGGCAATCCCACGCCGCCGCTCGCGAAGAAACTCGCGGCGCTCGGCTTCCCCGACTTTCCGCTCGCCGAACTCGAACGCGCGCAGGACGGCAAGGCCGAAGCGTTCTTCCTGCGTTACGCGGCGCCGGGCGCCACGCTCGCCGAAGGCCTGCAAGCCGCGCTCGACGAAACCCTCGGCAAACTGCCAATTCCGAAGGTCATGACGTATCAGCGTCCGGACGGCACCAGCGTGCAGTTCGTGCGTCCGGTTCAGCGCCTGATCGCGCTGCATGGCCGCAACGTGGTCCCGGTGAGCGCGCTCGGCATCGATTCGGGCGATACCACGGTCGGCCATCGCTTCATGTCGGAAGGCTTTGTCGCGATCGCGCACGCGGACGACTACGCGCAGACGCTGCGCTCGAAAGGCCGTGTGGTCGCGGGCTTCGAAGATCGCCGCGAATCGATTCGCACGCAGTTGCTCGCGCTCGCGGGTGAAGACCGCGTCGTGATGCCCGAGGCGCTGCTCGACGAAGTGAACGCGCTGGTCGAATGGCCGGTCGTCTACGAATGCCGCTTCGACGAGGAGTTCCTGCAAGTGCCGCAGGAATGCCTGATCCTCACGATGCAAACCAATCAGAAGTACTTCGCGCTCACCGACCAGAACGGCCGGCTGCGCTCGCGTTTCCTGATCGTCTCGAATATCGATACGAAGACGCCGGGCGAGATCGTCGAAGGTAACGAGCGCGTCGTGCGCCCGCGTCTCGCCGATGCGAAGTTCTTCTTCACGCAGGACAAGAAGAAGCGTCTCGAAGATCGCGTGCCGCTGCTCGCGAACGTCGTCTATCACAACAAGCTCGGTTCGACGTTGCAACGCGTCGAGCGGCTCGAAGCACTCGCAGGCGAAATCGCGCCGATGATCGGTGTCGATGCCGCGCTCACGCGCCGCGCCGCGCGTCTCGCGAAGGCGGACCTGCTGACCGATATGGTCGGCGAGTTCCCCGAACTGCAAGGCACGATGGGCACCTACTACGCGCGCCACGACGGCGAGCCGGAAGAAGTCGCGCTCGCGTGCTCGGAGCACTATCAGCCGCGCTTCTCCGGCGACGAAACGCCGTCGACGGGCGTCGGCGCCGCGGTCGCGCTCGCCGACAAGCTGGAGACGATCGTCGGCATCTGGGGCATCGGGCTTGCGCCGACCGGCGAGAAAGATCCGTTCGCGCTGCGCCGTCATGCGCTGGGCGTGTTGCGTATCCTTCTGGAAAAGAAGCTGGCCATCGATTTGCGTGAATTGGTCGCGGCCGCGCAGCGCCAGTTCGCCCAAGTGCCGCACGTCGCGGATTCGACGGACGCCGTGTATGCGTTCTTCATGGACCGCCTGCGCGGCCTGTTGCGCGAACGCGGCTTCGAAGCCAACGACATCGAAGCGGTGCTGAGCCTGAGCCCGACGCGCCTCGACGACATCGTCGCGCGCCTCGACGCCGTGCGCGAATTCGCGGCACTGCCGGAAGCGGCGGCGCTCGCGGCGGCCAACAAGCGCATCTCGAACATCCTGAAGAAGTCGGAACAGGGCGCGCCGTCGGCGGTGAATCGCGAACTGCTCGTCGAAGCGGCGGAGAAGAATCTGTACGCGCAGATCGAGCAAGTGAGCCCGCGCGTGCAGAGCCAGCTCGCCGCGCGCAACTATACGGAAGCGCTCACGGCGCTTGCCGCGCTGCGCGAAAGCGTCGACAGCTTCTTCAACGACGTGATGGTGAACGCCGAAGATCCGGCGCTGCGCAACAACCGCTTAGCCCTGCTCAACGCGCTGCATCAGCAGATGAACTGCGTCGCGGATATTTCCAAGCTCGCTGCATAAACGCCGCCCATGGTCATGAATCGAAAACTGGTCATCCTCGATCGCGACGGCGTGATCAACGTCGATTCCGATGCGTTCATCAAGTCGCCGGACGAATGGGTCGCCATTCCCGGCAGCCTCGAAGCGATCGCGCGCCTGAATCAGGCGGGCTATCGCGTGGCGATCGCATCGAACCAGTCGGGCATCGGGCGCGGTCTGTTCGACATGGCCGCGCTCAACGCAATGCATCAGAAGATGAATCGCGCGGCGGCGGCCGTCGGCGGGCGTATCGACGCGGTGTTCTTCTGCCCGCATACCGCCGAGGATCAGTGCGATTGCAGAAAGCCTAAGCCCGGCATGCTGCAGCAGATCATCGACCGGTTCGAGATCGACGCGGAGGACACGCCTGTTGTCGGCGACTCGCTGCGCGATCTTCAGGCGGGCGTGACGCTCGGCTTTCCGGTTCATCTCGTGCTGACCGGCAAAGGCCAGAAAACGCTTGCGGAGGGCAATCTGCCCGAAGGCACCGCCGTTCACAAGGATCTGCGCGCGTTCGCGCTCGATTTCCTCGCGCGGCATCAAGACTGACCGGCCGTTCGTATCACTGAGACTCCATGCGCTTCGTCCGTTCGTTGTTGTTGATGGTCTACTTGATCGTGTACACGGTGCCGTACGCGATCGCGTGCTTCATTGCGTTTCCGTTCATGCGCGCCGACAAGCGCTACTGGATGGCCGCGGGCTGGTGCAAGTCGACCATCGTCGTGCTGCGGCATCTGATCGGCATTCGCTACGAGATTCAGGGCGCAGAGAATTTGCCCGATGGTCCGGCCGTGTTGCTCTCGAAGCATCAGTCTGCCTGGGAGACGCTCGCGTTTCCCGCGCTGATGCCGCGTCCGCTCTGCTACGTCTTCAAGCGCGAGTTGCTCTACGTGCCGTTCTTCGGCTGGGCGCTCGGTCTGCTCAAGATGGTCCATATCGATCGCAAGCAGGGCCGCGATGCGTTCGTGTCGGTCACGCGTCAGGGCCGCGCGCGCATGGACGAAGGCGCGTGGGTGATCATGTTTCCTGAGGGCACGCGCACGCGCGTCGGCAGTCAGGGCAAGTACAAGACCGGCGGCGCGCGCTTCGCGGTGGCGACGGGCGCGCCGGTCGTGCCGATCGCGCATAACGCGGGGCACGTCTGGCCGCGCAATTCCTTCATCAAATATGCGGGTATAGTCACGGTGTCGATTGGAAAGCCGATCGACACCGCCGGCCTCACGCCCGAGGAAGTCAATGCGCGCGTCGAAAGCTGGATCGAGACGGAAATGCGCCGCATCGATCCACACGCTTACACCGCGCCGTATGCACAGCCCGGTGAAACCGGCGCCGCGGGCGCGGGCCGCTGAGCGGCAGCGCATTCAATCGAGCCGCGGCGTGCCTTATTCGTTCTTCTCGTCATTCCTGCGCCGTGAGCGCAAAGCCGAACCGATGCAGAAGCCCCCATCGCGGCAGCGTCCCGCCGTCGCGCTCGATACCCTGCAACTCGATCTTCCGTTCGAGCATGCACCCGCCTACTCCGGCACCACGCCCGCGAGCGCGCCGGCTCCGCTGCGCGGCGACATCCCGAGCGCCGATCCCGCTCCGATCCTCACGCCCGCCGCGCCGAGCACGCCCTTGCCCGATGGCGTGCGCCTGCGCCGCATCGTGCTCAAGGCGGGCGCGCTGGACTACCGGCTGAAGCGTTCGGCGCGTCGCACGATCGGCTTTTGTATCGACGGCACCGGGCTTGCGATCACCGCGCCGCGCTGGGTGACGATCGCGGACATCGAAAGCGCGATCCTCGACAAGCAGCACTGGATCGTCAAGAAGCTGACCGAATGGCAGACGCGCGTCGAGCAGCGCGCGCTGCCGCGCATCGAATGGCGCGACGGCACGCAGTTTCCGTATCTCGGCAAGACAATCAGCGTGTCGCTCGGCTCGGGCGCGAATGCACTGTCCTTCGATGACGAGACCAACGTGCTGTCGCTCGCTTTGCCCGCGCACGCGGACGCGCAGCAGATCAAGGATCGCGTGCAGGGCTGGCTGCAGAGCGAAGCGAAGCGCATCTTCGGCGCGCGGCTCGCGGTCTATGCGGCGCGGCTCGGCGTGGAGTTTCGCGCGTACGCGTTGTCGTCGGCGGCAACGCGTTGGGGCAGTTGTTCGAGCGACGGCAAGATTCGCCTCAACTGGCGGCTCATCCATTTTCCGCTGTCGATCATCGATTACGTGGTCGCGCACGAACTCGCGCATCTTCGCGAGATGAATCACAGCCCGCGTTTCTGGCAGACGGTCGAGTCGATCTTCCCCGAGTTCCGCGAGGCGCGCCATACGCTCAAGCATCATCCGCCGGACTTGCTGCCGGCGCTCTGAGGCGGCGCCAGCGCGCAACAATCCGCGACGGTACAATTTCCGGATGCGTCCGAAAAGCGGCCTTCAGTGACCGCATTGTCAAACGGACGCGCTCCTGTCCTCCTCGCATCCACATAACAGGAACCCCACCATGCGACTCCTTCACACGATGCTGCGCGTCGGCGACCTGCAGCGTTCCATCGATTTCTACACGCGCATTCTCGGCATGAAAGTGCTGCGTCAAAGCGAAAACACCGAGTACAAGTACACGCTCGCGTTCGTCGGCTACGGCCCGGAAACCGAGAACAGCGTGCTCGAACTGACCTACAACTGGGGCGTCGAGAAATACGACATGGGTTCGGCGTATGGCCACATCGCGCTCGAAGTCGAGAGCGCAGCCGATGCGTGCGAGCGCATCCGACAGGCGGGCGGCAAGGTTACGCGCGAAGCCGGTCCCGTGAAGGGCGGCACGACGGTGATCGCGTTCGTCGAAGATCCGGATGGCTACAAAGTCGAGCTGATCGAAAAGCATTCCTGATGCACGCATGACCTCGCGCGCCGCACATTCGTCGCGGCGCGCGCTTTCCGCACATCCAAGCAATTCCACGGTCGCGACCCGATCTTTCCCTCGCGCCGCTCGTTCGCTGGCACAATCGACGCTCCAAATCAGTGCATGGCCGATGCGCACGTCGCGCAGGCTAAGTCACATCACGCCACGAGCCGCCGATGAGCACGCCTTCCCTCGCCCTGCGCCGCGCCCCGGACGCCACCGCCATCATCGTGATGATCGCGCTGTGCGGCGCGTGGGGCTTTCAGCAAGTCGCCATCAAGGAAGCGAACGCGTCGATTCCGCCGATCCTGCAAGCCGGCATTCGTTCGCTGATCGCGACGCTGCTCGTCTGGCTCTGGACGCGCTCACGCGGCGTGCCGCTCTTTCAGCGCGACGATACGCTGCCCGCCGGGTTGCTCGCGGGCCTGTTGTTCGGCGGGGAATTCGTCTGCATTTTCTTCGGCCTGAGCCTCACGACCGCGACGCGCATGGCCGTGTTCCTCTACACCGCGCCCTGCTTCACCGCGCTCGGGCTGCACTGGTTCGTCGCCGGCGAACGGCTCGCACGCGCGCAGTGGTGCGGTATCGCGCTGGCGTTCTGCGGCATGGCGCTCGCGTTCGCGGACGGCTTCCTGCACGGCAACCCGAACGGCGCATCGACGTGGCAGGGCATCGCGGGCGATACGCTCGGCGTCTTGGCCGGTCTCTTCTGGGCCGCGACGACGGTCGTGGTGCGCGCATCGACGCTCGCGCATGCAAGCGCGAGCAAGACGCTCTTCTATCAACTGGCGGTGTCGGCGGTGTTGCTGCTCGCGCTGGCGGCGGGCGTCGGGCAGACGCATATCGGGGTGGTGTCGCCGCTCGCGATCGCGAGTCTCGCGTATCAGGCGATCGTCGTCGCGTTCATCAGCTATCTGACGTGGTTCTGGCTGCTCACGCGCTACATGGCGTCGCGGCTGTCGGTCTTTTCGTTTCTCACGCCGATCTTCGGCGTCACCTTCGGCGTGCTGCTGCTGGGCGAGCACTTCACCGCGCGCTTCATGATCGCCGCGGCGATGGTGCTCGCGGGCATCGCGCTCGTGAACCGGCCGGCGCGGCGCGTGTAGCGAACGCGGCCGCGCTCACTCCGGCGCGGTCGCGCGGATCGTCACCATGTCGTGATCGACGTCGTCGTCATCGGTGGGCGCATGCAGATGTTCCGTCGGAATCGGCTCGATCGGATAGCCGTGCTTCTCCCACGCATCGAGCCCGCCCTTCAGCGGACGCACGTTCCGGAAGCCTTTCGAGCGCATCTGCCGCGCGATGAGCTTCGCCGTCGCCTCGTTCGGGCAGACGCAATACACGACCACTTCGTGCTCCGCGTACAGCTGATCGGTGCGCTCGGGCGAATCGAGATCCAGCGAGATCGCGCCCGTGATGCGATACGGCTCGCGCCGCCGCACTTCGGGCGGCCGCGCGTCGTAGATCACGGGCGGCGTGTCGGAGCGCATCATCGTGTCGAGCTGATCGGGCGTGATGTGATACTTCTCGAGCCACTGGCGAAACTGCACGCGCCGGATCCATCGATACAGCATGAAGCCGATCGCCACCATCGCGAGCATGTCGATCAGCGTCGTGCCGTTGGCGCGCACCAGCATGATGAGCCGGTCGATGTGCGCCTGCAGCGCCGCGCCGCCGAGCATCCAGAAGCTCGCCCACGCCGTCGCGCCGATCAGATCCCACAGAAGAAAGACGCGCACCTCGATCTGCGTCGTGCCGAGCAGCGGCGCCGACACGAGCCCGAGCCCCGGCACGAACTTCGACAGCGCGAGCAGCGGCACGCCGAACCGCTCGAACCAGCGGCGCGCGGTGCGCAGTGTGGAATCGATCGACAGCGAAAACCGCACGAGCGAATTGAGAAAGCGCCGGCCATAGAGGCGGCCCGCGGCGAACCACAGCGAATCGGCGATCAGCACGGCGAGCACGGCCGCCGCGAGCATTTGCCAGAACGGCACGTTGCCGGCGGCGACGAGCGTGCCGGCGAGAATCAGCATCGGCGCGGCGGGGACCGGCACGCCGAGCTGTGTCGCGAGGACGCTGACGAAGACGGCCCACGCGCCCCATGACGACGCAAGCGAAGTCGGGACGTGCGGCATTCGAAACCCTTTGAGCGAGCTTTCGTTGACGTGGCGAACGGCGCGTGCGCGGTTGCCACAAAGGGTTACACTTTATCGCGATCCTGACAAAGACGCCCAATCGGCCGGTTCAGAAGGCGGCTGTGACGAGGCGATTTTCGATCAGCAGGCGGCGAGCGGGCAGCGAGACCCGTGACGCATCCGGGAGAACCAGCGTGCAACCGATCATTCAGGCTTTCTTCGATATCCGCACCGGGACGTTGACGTATGTCGTCTACGAGAAGGCCGGAACGGCTGCGGCCATCATCGATTCCGTGCTCGATTACGACCCGAACGCCGCGCGCACGTCGACACGCTCGGCGGACGCGGTCATCGCCTTCGTGCGCGAGCAGCGGCTCGATATCGAATGGATTCTGGAGACGCACGCGCACGCCGATCATCTTTCGGCGGCGCCGTATCTGAAGCGCATGCTCGGCGGGAAGATCGGCATCGGCGAATCAATACGCACCGTGCAGGGCGTGTTCAAGAAAATCTTCGATCTGGAGCCCGAGTTCCAGCTCGACGGATCGCAGTTCGATCATCTTTTCAGCGACGGCGAGCGCTTCATGATCGGCGCGCTGGAGGCGCACGCGCTCTTCGTGCCCGGCCATACGCCCGCCGACATGGCGTACCAGATTAACGACGCGGTGTTCGTCGGCGACACGCTGTTCATGCCGGACGTCGGCACCGCGCGCTGCGATTTTCCCGGCGGCGATGCACGCACGCTGTATCGCTCGATCCAGCGTCTGCTCGCGCTCGACCCCGACACGCGGCTGTTCGTCTGCCACGACTATCCGCCCGACACGCGCCCGCCGCGCTGGCAAGCCACGGTGCGCGAGCAGCGTGAGCACAATATTCACGTGGGTGGGGGCCAAGGGGAAGACGCGTTCGTCACGATGCGCGAAGCCCGCGACGCGACGCTCGGCATGCCGACGCTCATCCTGCCGGCGATACAGGTCAACATCCGCGCGGGCCATTTCCCCGACGCGGCCGGCAACGGCACGACCTATCTCAAGCTTCCGCTGAACGCGCTCTGATTCGCGGCGCTTATCCTTCGATACGTTCGCGCGTCACGCCGAGCAGATCGGCCATTGCGCGGCGCGCGGCGGCGGCATCGCGGGCGACGATCGCATCGAACACGGCCGTGTGCTCCGCCAGCGACGCGTTGTAGACCTCGGCGCGTTTTGCGTTCAGGCGCAACTGGCCTTCGAGCGTGCGCTCGATCAGCGCGCCGAGCGGAATCAGCAGTTCGTTGCTGCACGCGGCAAGCACGCAGAGATGGAAGTCGAGGTCGGCACGCACCCATTCGTCGACGTTCTGCGCATCGACCATTGCCCGATGCGCGCGCGTGAGCCGCTCGCATGCGGGCGCCTCGTGATTCCCGGCGGCGAGCGCGGCGGCGTACGGCTCGATCATCTCGCGCATTTCCTGGAGCTTGAGCGCGAACTGCAGCGGCGGCGCGACGCGCGAGTACCACTCGAGCATGTCGGCGTCGAGCAGGTTCCACGCATCTCTCGGACGCACGCGTGTGCCGACCTTCGGCCGCGACTCGATCAGCCCTTTCGACGTCAGCGTGCGCAGCGCCTCGCGCAGCACCGTGCGGCTCACTTCGAAGCGCGCCATCAGTTCGGCTTCGCGCGGCAACGGCGCGCCGGGCGGATGATCGCCGCGCAGAATCGCCATGCCCAGTTCGTGCGCGACGCGCCCATGCAGATCGCGATGAATAATGGTCTCCCTCCAGATAGGGGCACGATTATCGGGTATTTATCGGAAGATTCGTAAGCTTCGGACGCCTTCAGCGGCTTTGGGGAGCCCAAACAGCGATTCAATAATACTATTAATATGCCCAAATTTTCGGATTTTGCTACCATGTAAATCCTTGTCCGGAGACGCTTCATGAAAATCACGAAACTCGAAACCTTTATCGTTCCGCCGCGCTGGTGCTTCCTCAAGATCGAAACCGACGAAGGCATCACGGGCTGGGGCGAACCGGTCGTCGAAGGGCGCGCGCATACGGTCGCCGCTGCCGTCGACGAACTGTCGGACTATCTCGTCGGAAAAGATCCGCGTCATATCGAAGATCTCTGGCAGGTCATGTACCGCTCGGGCTTCTATCGCGGCGGGCCGATCGGCATGAGCGCGATCGCGGGCGTCGATCAGGCGCTGTGGGACATTCTCGGCAAGTTTCACGGCGTGCCGGTGCACGCGCTGCTGGGCGGCCAGGTGCGCGACAAGATCAAGGTCTACTCGTGGATCGGCGGCGACCGTCCGAGCGATGTCGCGAACAACGCGCGCGCCGTGGTCGAGCGCGGCTTCAAGGCCGTGAAGATGAACGGCTCGGAAGAACTGCAGATCATCGACACCTTCGACAAGGTGCAAGGCGTCATCGACAACGTGCGCGCGGTGCGCGAGGCGGTCGGGCCGAACGTGGGCATCGGCGTGGATTTCCACGGCCGCGTGCACAAGCCGATGGCGAAGGTGCTCGCGAAGGAACTCGATCCGTTCAAGCTGATGTTCATCGAGGAGCCGGTGCTGTCGGAGAACGTCGAGGCGCTGCGCGATATCGTCAATCAGACGAGCACGCCGATCGCGCTCGGCGAACGGCTCTATTCGCGCTGGGATTTCAAGCACATTCTGGCGGGCGGTTACGTGGACATCATTCAGCCGGACGCGTCGCACGCGGGCGGGCTGAGCGAATGCCGCAAGATCGCGACGATGGCCGAAGCGTATGACGTCGCGCTCGCGCTGCACTGCCCGCTCGGACCGATTGCGCTCGCCACATGCCTGCAGATCGATGCCGTGAGCTACAACGCGTTCATTCAGGAACAGAGCCTCGGCATTCACTACAACAAGGGCAACGACCTGCTCGACTACATCAAGAATCCGGAAGTCTTCAAGTACGACGACGGCATGGTGTCGATTCCGCAAGGTCCGGGCCTCGGAATCGAGGTGAACGAAGAGAAGGTCCGCGAGATGGCGAAGGTCGGCCATCGCTGGCGCAACCCGGTGTGGCGTCACGCGGATGGCAGCGTCGCCGAGTGGTGATCGCGCTCAGCGTTTAAGGCGCGCCTCGATCGCGCCGCGTAGCGCGTTGCTGATCAACAGGGCTTCGGCTCGCGACAGGTCTTCGGGCGTCAATGTGCGCTCCGCCGCGCCGAGTTCCTCGATCAGCACCGCGCGCATCACGCCCGGCAGCACGCCCGCATCGATAGGCGGCGTGAACCACTGGCCGTCGAGTTGCACGAAGACGCTCGAACGGCCACCTTCGGTCAGCTCGCCGCGCTCGTTGACGAACAGCATGTCGAACGCGCCTTCGGCTTCGGCGGCGTGCCACGCGCGATCGTAATCGGCGCGACGCGTAGTTTTGTGGCGCAGCAGCGGATCCGCCGAGGTTTGCGGCGCGAAGCCGCGCTCGGACGCGAGCAGGACATCCACCGTCTGCCGCGCCAATGCGCCAAGCGGCGCACTCGTGATCGCAATGCGCCCGCTTTTGTCGAGCGCGATACGCAAGCGATACGGCGTGCCCGCCTCGAACTGCGCGCAGTGCTGCGCGACTTGCGTGTCGAGCGCGTGTGCGTCGAACGTGAAACCGAGATAGGCGGCACTTCCCTGCAACCGCGCGACGTGCCGCGCGTAATGACGGACGCCGTTATCGCGCGTCGCGTACGTGGTCTCGAAGAGTTCGAAGCCCGGGTCCGCACCCGTCAGAAAGCGCGCTTTCAAAAGGCACTCCTCGTATTCGTCGGCGGCGACGCTGTCGAGCACGATGCCCGCGCCGATGCCGAGCACGCCGCGCGCACCCGTCGCATCGACGACGAGCGTGCGGATCGCCACCGAAAGACAAAAGTCGCCGCTCGCATCGAGCCAGCCGATCGCGCCAGTGTAGAGCCCGCGCGGCGTGCTTTCGATTGCGTCGATCAACTGCATCGTGCGGTATTTCGGCGCGCCGGTGATCGAGCCGCACGGAAACAGCGCCCGCACGATGCCATCGAACGACGTACCGGCAATCACCCGCGCCTCGATGGTCGAGGTCATTTGCCAGACCGACGCGTAAGGCTCGACCGAAAACAGCGCCGGCACGTTCACCGAACCCGTGACCGCCACGCGCGACATGTCGTTGCGCAGCAAGTCGACGATCATCACGTTCTCGGCGCGGTTCTTCGGATCGTGGCGAAGCGCTTCGGGATCGGCCTCGCGCGGCGCGGTGCCTTTCATCGGCCGGGCGCGCAACAAATCGCCGTGTTTCTCGACGAACAATTCGGGCGAGCACGACACGACCGTCCTGCCATCCGGCAGTGCGATGAACGCGCCGTAGTGCACGGCCTGCCGCTCACGCAGCCGTCGATACAGCGCGACAGGCGCGCCGAAGACGTCGAAGTTCAGCCGGTACGTGTAGTTGATCTGATACGACTCGCCTTCGCGCAAGGCGTCGTGGACGGCGTCGATCGCGGCATCGAATTCGGCGCGCGTGACGCTCGGCTCGATGCCCGCGACGCCCGCCGTGGAAGGCGTGGGCGCGTGCCCGTCGCGCGCTGCGAGCCACGCGCTGGCTTCGTCGCGGGAAAGATGCGTGCAGCCGCGAAACATGAGCACGCGCAAGGCGTGGTCGTCGCCGCGGAGGGGTTCGCTGGTCTTGCCGAACTGAAGATCACGCCCGAACTCGTAATCCGCGACGACGACCGCATGCAGCCCGCCTTGCAGATCGCGCTCGACGTCGCGGCACACGGCGTCCAGCGCACGGCCGTCCACGCACACGCGTTCGTGCGCGAAGTCGGTGTACAAACGACTCGACCGCCTTTCGGCGGTCGCGTCGCAATCGTCGAGCAGCGCGAATACCGCGCCGCGCTCTTCAGTCGTCATGGTCATGCTCGACCTGCATCGACCGCATCAATCGAAGAAGCTCTTCACGCGGTCAAACCAGCTCTTGCTCTGCGGGCTGTGGCGCGCGCCGCCTTCGGACAGCGACTTCTCGAACTGCTTGAGCAGATCGCGCTGCTGCTCCGTGAGCTTGACCGGCGTTTCCACCTGCACGTGCACGTAAAGATCACCGGCGATGCTCGAACGCAAACCCTTGATGCCCTTGCCACGCAGACGGAACGTCTTGCCCGACTGCGTGCCTTCCGGCACCGTGAAGCTCGCGCGGCCCGCGAGCGTCGGCACTTCGATCTCGCCGCCGAGCGCCGCCGTGGTGAACGGAATGGGCATCTGGCAATGGAGGTCGTCGCCGTCGCGCTCGAACACCGAGTGCTGCTTGATGTGGATTTCCACATACAGGTCGCCGCTCGGACCGCCGTTGATGCCCGGCTCGCCGTTGCCCGCCGAGCGGATGCGCATGCCGTCGTCGATGCCCGCCGGAATCTTCACTTCCAGCGTCTTCGTTTCCTTCACCTTCCCCGCGCCGTGGCAGTTCGCGCACGGATCGGGAATGTAGGTGCCGCTGCCGTGACACTTCGGGCACGTCTGCTGGATGCTGAAAAAACCCTGCGACATGCGCACCTGGCCCTGACCATGACAGGTCGGGCAGGTTTCGGGCTTGGTGCCGGCCTTCGCACCCGAGCCGTGGCAGACGTTGCAGTTGACCCAACTCGGCACGCGAATCTGCGTGTCGTAGCCGTGCGCCGCCTGCTCCAGCGTGATTTCCATGCTGTAGCGCAGATCTGCGCCGCGATACACCTGCGGTCCGCCGCGACCGCCGCGCGCAGCGCCGCCCGCGGCCTGTCCGAAGATGTCGCCGAAGATGTCGCCGAAGGCATCCGCGAACCCGCCGAAACCCTGTGCACCCGCGCCCGCCATGTTCGGATCGACGCCCGCGTGGCCGTACTGATCGTACGCGGCGCGCTTTTGCTGGTCGGAGAGCATTTCGTAGGCTTCCTTCGCCTCCTTGAAATTCTCTTCCGCCTTCTTGTTGTCCGGATTGCGGTCAGGGTGATACTTCATCGCGAGCTTGCGATACGCCTTCTTGATCTCGTCGTCGCTCGCGTTTTTTGCGACGCCGAGAACGTCGTAGTAATCCCGTTTCGCCATGTCGGTTCGATTCCGCCGCGCGTCACGCGACGGTTCCTCTGAGATGCTGCGAGCCTTGCAGCCCGCGCGTAAACCTCTGACGCCCGGCTCAAATGATGCTTCGAACCGGATGCCTCTTAAAAACAACGTGCCCGGAGAGCCGCAAAGCTCGCCAGGCGCGTTCCACGTCAGACGCCGGACGCGTCCGCTTCTCTTCGCCTGACGGCGAAAAGGCCGCGGGCGCGGGACGTTGCCATCGCGCGCCCTTGCGGCTTAGTCCTTCTTCACTTCCTTGAAGTCGGCGTCGACAACGTCGTCATGGTGCTGGCTCGCGCCCGCATCCGCCGAAGCGCCCGCGCCTGCTGCACCAGCCGCCGCACCCGCCGCGCCCTGCTGCGCCTGCATGTCGGCGTACATCTTTTCGCCGAGCTTCTGCGACGCGGTAGCCAGCGCCTCGACCTTCGCTTCGATCGTGGCCTTGTCGCTTGCGTTGTTCTTCAGCGCGTCTTCGAGATCCTTCAGCGCCGCTTCGATCTTTTCCTTCTCGCTGGCGTCCACCTTGTCGCCGTATTCGGCAACCGCCTTCTTCGTGCTGTGAACGAGCGCGTCACCCTGATTGCGGGCGTCGGCCAGTTCGCGCAGCTTGCGATCTTCGTCGGCGTTGGCTTCGGCGTCCTTCACCATCTTGTCGATTTCCGCGTCCGTCAGACCCGAGTTCGCCTTGATGGTGATCTTGTTTTCCTTGCCCGTTGCCTTGTCCTTCGCGCCGACGTGCAGAATGCCGTTCGCGTCGATGTCGAAGGTCACTTCGATCTGCGGCGTGCCGCGCGGTGCGGGCGGAATGCCTTCGAGATTGAACTCGCCGAGCAGCTTGTTGCCCACGGCCATTTCACGCTCGCCCTGGAACACCTTGATGGTCACGGCGCCCTGGTTGTCGTCCGCCGTCGAATACACTTGCGCGTGCTTCGTCGGGATGGTCGTGTTCTTGTTGATCATCTTCGTCATCACGCCGCCGAGCGTTTCGATGCCGAGCGACAAAGGCGTCACGTCGAGCAGCAGCACGTCCTTGCGGTCGCCCGACAGAACCTGGCCCTGAATCGCGGCGCCCACGGCCACGGCTTCGTCCGGGTTCACGTCACGGCGCGGTTCCTTGCCGAAGAATTCCTTCACCTTCTCCTGCACCTTCGGCATACGCGTCATGCCGCCGACGAGGATCACGTCGTCGATATCGCCAACCTTCACGCCCGCATCCTTGATCGCGATGCGGCACGGTTCGATCGTGCGTTCGATGAGCTCTTCGACGAGCGCTTCGAGCTTGGCGCGCGTGAACTTGAGGTTCAAATGCTTCGGACCCGACGCGTCTGCCGTGATGTACGGCAGGTTGATGTCGGTCTGCGCCGTCGACGACAGTTCGATCTTCGCCTTTTCAGCCGCTTCCTTCAGGCGTTGCAGCGCGAGCACGTCTTTCGACAGATCGACGCCCTGCTCTTTCTTGAACTCGCCGATGATGTAATCGATGATGCGCTGGTCGAAGTCTTCACCGCCCAAGAACGTGTCGCCGTTGGTGGAGAGCACTTCGAACTGCATTTCACCGTCGACGTCCGCGATTTCGATGATCGAGATATCGAACGTGCCGCCGCCCAGGTCGAACACGGCAATCTTGCGGTCGCCCTTTTCGGCTTTGTCGAGACCGAACGCGAGCGCGGCTGCGGTCGGTTCGTTGATGATGCGCTTGACTTCCAGACCGGCGATGCGGCCCGCGTCCTTCGTTGCCTGACGCTGGCTGTCGTTGAAGTACGCCGGAACCGTGATGACGGCTTCCGTCACCGGCTCGCCGAGGTAGTCTTCAGCGGTCTTCTTCATCTTGCGCAGGACTTCGGCGGAAACCTGCGACGGCGCGAGGTTCTTGCCGTGCGCTTCGACCCATGCATCGCCGTTGTCGTGCTTGACGATCTTGTAGGGCATCAGGCCGATGTCCTTCTGCACTTCCTTCTCTTCGAAGCGGCGGCCGATCAGGCGCTTGACTGCGTACAGCGTGTTGCGCGGATTGGTGACCGACTGGCGCTTCGCCGGCGCGCCGACGAGGATTTCGTTGTCGTCGAGATACGCGATGATCGACGGCGTCGTGCGCGCGCCTTCCGAATTCTCGATGACCTTGACCTGATTGCCTTCCATCAGCGCCACGCACGAATTCGTGGTGCCGAGGTCGATGCCGATGATTTTGCCCATTTTTTATACTCTCCTAGCTTTGATCGCAATGGCGTTGCGGCGGGTGTGACGCTGGCGGGTTACGCCGATTTACCGGGCCGAACGCCCAAAATTCATACCTGTACGCAAGATAAGTGCGCCGGTTTCGATTTCAAGACCCTGCAAGCGATGCGGTCTATAACTTTTTTTGCGTGGCGCTGGTCTTCCCGCACGCCGCGCTCACTGCCGCTTCGAACTGAGCCAGCCCGTGCCGGCCGAGACGTTGCCGCAATGAAAGAAAACCCGCGTCGGTACGCCGTGCAGCATGAAGCGGCGGCCCGGTTCGCGATGCTCTTCACATTGCTGGAACCGCTTCAGGCCGAGCACGCGGATTTCATTCGCCTTTGCGAGCGGCGCCCGCTTGGCGGTCTCGCAGTTGAAGCAATCGCGAAAAACACCACGGCGAGTTCGTCGGCCGCCGACGCGAAGCACCGGCCTCGTCGAGCGCCCGCATGCCGAGCACGGCGAAGGCGGTCGCATCGACGGGCACCTCGCTACATCCCTTACTTCGGCGCCGCGACGGTGACGAGCGCCGGACGCAGCACGCGGTCGGCAATCACGTAACCCTTCTGCAGCACCGCGACGACAGTGTTCGCGTCCTGCTCGGCGGGCACCATCGAAATGGCCTGATGGCGATGCGGATCGAATTTCTCGCCGACCGGATTCACCGCGACGACGCGGCCCTTCTCGAGCGCGCCGGTCAGTTGCCGCAGCGTCAGTTCGACGCCCTCGCGCACCTTGGCCAGATCGGTCGACTGGTCCGCGAGCGCGGCCTCCAGGCTGTCCAGCACCGGCAGCAGGTGTTCCGCGAAATTCTCGATGGCGAATTTATGCGCCTTCGCGACGTCTTCCTGGCTGCGGCGGCGCACATTTTCCGTCTCCGCCTTGGCGCGCAGGAAGTCTTCCTTGAGCGCGGCGATGGTGGCCTGAGCCTCGGCAAGTGCGCTGTCGCCCGCGGTCGGCGCGGCAGCGGCTTGTGCGGATTGCGGGGCGGCCGAGTCTGCCGGAGCGGCTGCGGCCGCGGGCTGACTGGCATCGGCGGCCTGGCGCGCGGTTTCGTCGGCGGGCGTCGGGTTCTGGCTCGCTGAATTCTCTTGCGTGTTTTCCATGTCGCTGAATGTGTATTGCTGTGAGTTGAACCGGATGCGAAAGCGGCCAGCCGGCAGCGCTTGGCCGTGTTTTCGCACTAGCGGCGCAAATGTGGGCATCGAAGGCATTTTCAAGCCTTCGAAACGGATTTTTCGGACTTATTTCAGCACTTCGTGAACGGCGCAACGAGCGGTAATACGCATTTCGCCGCATCGCGCAAATTCAGATTGAGGGAAAGCCCTGAGTCGCCTACACTTCGAACAAGCACCGCAGGAAGCACGTTAACCCTAATCCTACGAATGCTTCAATCCGCTTTCAGCCCTTGCCCGTTTCCTGACTCGGCCGCTCGCTGACCGAGCAACCCGCTCTCCGGGGATACCATGAAACTGACCTTTGCTATCGCGGTGGTCGCCCTGGTACTCGTCGCGGGAACGACCACCATCTGCATGTCCGGCGCCGTGACCGACCGTAACACCGAGTACGGCGGCGTTCACGCGACCATGGAAAATTTCTTTAATCCGAACCAGCAAGTTTGTCGATAACGCGCCGGTCGCGTTTTGTCGGTCTTCCTTGCATGCCCGCGGCGGGTTCGCGGAAGGTTTTGCGCCGCTCGGCTTCGGCCACGCGTTTCGCGCGCCCTTCCTCGGTTTCGGCGTAGAGCGTCTGCGCAACGCTCGCCGGACCGCGCACGTCGCATACGCCCAGCACCTCGACCTGCCACACGATCCGCTCGATATCGATCTCCACGAGATCGCCCACGCGCACGTCCTTCGACGGCTTCACGCTCGCGCCGCCAATCTTCACGCGGCCCTTTTCGACCGCGTCGCTCGCAAGCGAACGCGTCTTGAAGAAGCGCGCCGCCCACAGCCATTTATCGATGCGCAAACGCGCGCCGGGTTCCGTCGAAATCTTGTAGTTCATCTGTGAATGCGTGTTGAAACCGGATTCATGCGACCGCCGTCAGCGGCTGCAGGGTCTGCACCGGCCAGCCCTGCAAGTGCTGCGCCGCGATTTCGCCGAGCGCCTTGATCCACGCGGGCGCCGCGTTCAGGCAGGGAATTCGATGGAAATGCTTGCCGCCGGCCTTGAGAAACTCGTCGCGCACTTCAATGCCGATTTCCTCGATGGTTTCCAGACAATCCGCCGTAAAGCCGGGACAGAACACGTCCACGCGCGTGACGCCGCCCGCGCCCAGTTCCGCGACCGTCGGCGCCGTGTACGGCTGCAGCCACTCCGCGCGCCCGAAGCGCGACTGAAACGTCACGCGGCACTCCACGGACGTGAGACCGAGCGCCGATGTGAGCAGCGACCCGGTCAGCTGACACTGGTCGTGATAGGGATCACCGAGATCCATCGTGCGCTTGGGTACGCCGTGAAAGCTCAACACGAGCTTGTCGCCGGCGGCGAAATCGGGCTGACCGTGATGCCGCCAGTAATCGCGCACCTGCTCCGCCAGCGCGCCGATATACGCGGGATGATCCGCGTAATGACGAATCGTGCGAATTTCCGGCTGATTACGCACGCGCTTGAGCGCGGAGAAGGCGTCGTCGAAGGCGGTGGCCGTGGTGGACGACGAATACTGCGGATACATCGGCAGGAGCAGGATGCGCTCGGCGCCTTCGAGCTTCAGCTGATTGAGCATGGCGCCGATGCCGGGCGTGCCGTAGCGCATCGCGTAGTCGACGATCACATGATAGTCGTTCGCCGCGAACAGCCGCCGCAAACTCTCGACCTGCTTTTCCGTGTAGACGCGCAGCGGCGAGCCTTCGGACATCCACACCTGCGCGTATTTCTTCGCCGACGCGCGCCCGCGAAACGGCAGGATCAGCCCGCGCAGAATGACTTGCCAGACCAGCGACGGAATTTCGACCACGCGCGGATCGGACAGAAACTGCGCCAGATACTTGCGCACCGCCCGCGGCGTGGGCGCGTCCGGCGTGCCGAGATTGATCAGCAGCACTGCGACGCGATGCGAAGCGCTGGGCTGCGAAGGCAACTCGAGGTCGAAACGCATAGGGCAGGCGGGCCGGGAGGGTGGTCGAAAAGGTGAGGACCATTATAGCGGCGCGTCGCTGCGCGCATCATTGGCCGAATGGCCGAGTGGCGCGGCTTCTCGCGGTCCGCCAAGATGGGGGCGAAGCAGCGTTACTGGTGACTACTGGTGACTGAGCGACATCGAAAGCAGGCGTGCGGTGATATCCACGATAGGAATCACGCGGTTGTACGCCATGCGCGTGGGTCCGATCACGCCGAGCGTGCCGACGATCTTCCCGTTGACTTCGTATGGCGCCGTCACCACGCTCATTTCCTCGATCGGCACGAGATTGCTCTCGCCGCCAATGAAGATCTGCACGCCTTGCGCGTGGCTCGAAACATCCAGCAATTGCAGGAGGCTCGTCTTTTGGTCGAACAAGTCGAAAAGCTTGCGCAGCCGCGCCATGTCGGAGGAAAGGTCCGCCACTTCGAGCAAGTTGCGCTCGCCGGAAATGAGTACGGTGTCCGTGGGATCGGTCTCGGCGGTACTTGCGACCACGGCCGCCTGCATGAGCGTGGTCATGTCGCCGCGCAATTGGTCGATTTCCTCGCGCAGGCGCCGGCGCACTTCGTCGAAGGACAGGCCCGCGAAATGCGCGTTGATGTAATTCGAAGCCTCGACGAGCTGCGAGGGCGAGTAATCGCGCTGCGTGGCCATCATGCGGTTCTGCACGTCGCCTTCCGGCGTCACGATGATAAGCAGGATGCGCTTGTCCGACAGCCGCATGAATTCGATCTGCTTGAACATGTGACTGCGGCGCGGCGTCAGCACGACGCCCGCGAACGAAGACAGACTGGACAGCACGCTCGCCGCCGCCGCGACGATCTTCTGCGGCTCCTCGCCCTGCAGGCGGGTCTTGACCGCGGTGGTCATCGCTTCGTCTTGGGGCGCTTCTACAGTCAGCATCGTGTCGACGAAAAGACGGTAGCCGCGCGGCGTAGGAATGCGGCCAGCGGATGTGTGCGGGCTCGCGACGAGACCGAGCTCCTCGAGATCCGACATGACGTTGCGGATCGTGGCGGGACTCAGTTCGAGACCCGAATGCCGTGATAACGTGCGCGAACCGACCGGCTGACCTTCGGCGATGTAGCGCTCGATCAACGTTTTGAGGAGGGTTTGTGCACGTGGGTCTAGCATGGGCAAATTTTAGCTCAACGAGTCGGGTAGCGGCGATCCGCGCCGCGTGCGCTGCGTTCGACGTCCGCTCCATTCTAGCGAGAAACAAAGGCCGGCCCCGCGCGTTGCGGCGGGACTTGTGCGTGGCGCTTGCCGCCGCCGTCACCTGCGGTTCTTTTCGCACTCTGACTATGGTGTAATGCCGGCATGGAAATCGGTCAATTCAAGACGGTCGCCCTCGTCGGGCGCACGAACACGCCCGGCATCGAGGGGCCGCTGAGAGCGCTCGCCGATCACCTGGCCGAGCAGGGCTTCGAAGTCGTGTTCGAGGCGAACACCGCGAAGGACGTCGGCGGGACGCACTATCCGGCGCTCTCCATCGCCGAGATGGGCGCGCGCGCAGACGTCGCGATCGTGCTCGGCGGCGACGGCACCATGCTCGGCATCGGCCGCCAGCTTGCGCCGTACAAGACGCCGCTCATCGGCGTGAATCATGGCCGGCTCGGTTTCATCACGGACATTCCGCTTACCGAGATGCGCGAAATCGTCCCGCAGTTGCTCGCCGGGCAGTTCGAGCGCGAGGAGCGCAGCCTGCTCGAAGCGCGCATCATGCGCGATGAGAAGCCGATCTATCACGCGCTCGCGTTCAACGACGTCGTGGTCAACCGCAGCGGCTTCTCCGGCATGGCGGAGCTGCGTGTCTCCGTCGACGGGCACTTCATGTACAACCAGCGCTCGGACGGCCTGATCGTCGCCACGCCCACCGGTTCCACGGCTTACGCGCTATCGTCGGCGGGGCCGATCCTGCATCCGCAGTTGCAAGGCTTCGTGCTCGTGCCGATCGCGCCGCATTCGTTGTCGAACCGTCCGATCGTGCTGCCCGACGATTCCAAGGTGACCATCCAGATCATCGGCGGGCGGGACGTGAACGTGAACTTCGACATGCAGTCGTTTACCGCCGTCGAGCTGAACGACGTCATCGAAGTGCGGCGTTCGAAGCATACGGTGCCGGTGCTGCATCCCGTCGGCTACAGCACGTATGCCACGCTGCGCAAGAAGCTGCACTGGAACGAGCATCCTTCGCAGGACTCGTCGATTCTCTGATCCGCCGTCCGATTCCCTTCCCCGAAGCGTCCATGCTCCGACACCTCTCCATTCGAGACTTCGTCATCGTCGCCGCGCTCGATATCGAGTTCGACTCAGGCTTCACGGTTTTTTCGGGTGAAACCGGCGCCGGCAAATCCATTCTCATCGACGCCCTCGCGCTCACGCTCGGCGCGCGCGGCGACGCGAGCATCGTGCGCACCGGCCAGTCGCGCGCGGACATCACCGCCGAATTCTCGACGCATCCGCTCGTCGTGCGCTGGCTCGACGAACACGCGCTCGGCGAAGCGGACAATGAAACGGTCATGCTGCGGCGAGTCGTCGACGCGGGCGGCCGTTCGCGCGCATTCATCAACGGCACGCCCGCGACGCTCGCGCAACTGCGCGAAGTGGGCGAAATGCTCGTCGACATTCACGGCCAGCACGCGCATCAGTTGCTGATGCGCCCGGACGCGCAGCGCGAACTCTTCGACACGCATGCGCAGTTGCTCGACACGGCGGGCGCCGTGAATCGCGCGTGGCGCGCGTGGCGCGAAGCGCAGCAGGCGGTCGAAACCGCGGAGAGCCGCGACCGCGAACTGCAGCTAGAACGTGAGCGTCTCGCGTGGCAACTGAGCGAATTCGACAAGCTCGCGCCGCAGCCCGGCGAGTGGGAAGAAGTGAGCGCGGAGCATCATCGGCTATCGCATTCGGCGAGTCTCATCGACGGCGTTCAGGCGGCGCTCGGCGCGCTCTCCGAGTCCGACGAAGCCATGATCTCGCAACTCGGCGCGATCATCTCGAAGCTGCGCGGCCTCGCCGATATCGATCCCGCCCTGAACGACGTGCTCGCGTCGCTCGAACCGGCCGAGATTCAACTGCAGGAAGCGTCGTACTCGCTATCGCACTACGCGCAGCGTCTGGAGCTCGATCCCGCGCGGCTCGCGCAGGTCGAACGGCGCATGGAACAGTTGCATTCGAGCGCGCGCAAGTTCCGCCTTCAGCCCGAGACGCTGCCCGAGGAGCACGAGTCGCGCCGCCGGCAGCTTGCCGAACTCGACGCCGCCGCCGATCTCGACGCCCTCAACGCCGCCGCCGACAAAGCGAAAAGCGCGTATCTCGATCAGGCGAAAGTGCTGTCGAAGGCGCGCGCGAAGGCCGCGAAGAATCTGTCGAAAGCGGTCACGGAAGGCATGCAGGAATTGTCGATGGCGGGCGGCAGCTTCGAAGTCGCGCTCGTGCCGCTCGCCGAAGGCGGCGCGAACGGGCTGGAACAGATCGAATTCCGCGTCGCGGGTCACGCGGGCGTCGCGCTCAGGCCGCTCGCCAAAGTCGCGTCGGGCGGCGAGCTTGCGCGCATCAGCCTTGCGCTCGCCGTGATCGCGAGCACCGCGAGCCCCACGCCCACGCTCATCTTCGACGAAGTGGACACAGGCATCGGCGGCGGCGTGGCGGAAGTGGTCGGACGGCTGCTGCATCAACTCGGTCGCGACCGTCAGGTGCTGTGCGTCACGCACTTGCCGCAAGTGGCCGCGCGCGGCGACCAGCACTTTCAGGTCGCGAAGTCCGCGGATGACGCGGGCGGCACCGTCAGCACGGTCACGCCGCTCGACAAGGGCAAGCGCATCGAGGAAGTGGCGCGCATGCTGGGCGGCCTGGAAATCACCGCGACCACCCGCAAGCACGCGAAGGAAATGCTGGCCGCCTGAGGCCTCTCAGGCAACAGAGTTCAGGCAGCCACCGCGAACACGCGCTCCCACAGCGCCATCACAAGGTCGCGTTCGGCCTGCACCTCGGCCGGAGCGACGCGCGCCTTCTCCATGCCGTCGAGCCTCAGCGTGTGCTGGAGCTTGCGGTAATGCCGGTATGCGGAGCCGATCGCATCGGCCTCTTCCGCCGTGATCAGCCCGCTTTGCGCGGCAATCTTCAGCAACGAAATGTTGCCCGCGTTGCGCACGAACTCGCGATGTTCGCGCGCATGCAGCAGCACCCAGTACTGCACGACGAATTCGATATCGACCATGCCGCCGCGATCGTGCTTCAGGTCGAACAATTCGCTGCGATTCGGATGCCCCGCCGCCACGCGCTCGCGCATCGCGACGATCTCGCGTGCGAGCGCGGCCGCATCGCGTTCCATGACGAGCACATCCGCGCGAATCGCCTCGAACTGCGCGCCGATATCGGCATCGCCCGCGCTGTAGCGTGCGCGCGAAAGCGCCTGATGTTCCCAGACCCATGCCGTGTTCGCCGCGTCGCCTTCGCGAATCTGATACCGGCGAAACGATGCGAGATCGGTCACGAGCAGACCCGATTCGCCGTTCGGACGCAGCCGCAGATCGACGTCGAAGAGCGTGCCCGCGCCCGTCGCTGCCGTGAGCCAGGTGATGAGGCGGCGCGTGAACATGGCGTAGAGGTCGGAGGCGGCGTCGTCGGGGTCGTCGTAGAGAAAGATGAGATCGAGGTCCGACGCGTAGCCGAGTTCCTTGCCGCCGAGCTTGCCGTACGCGATCACCGCGAAGCGCGGCGTCTCGCGATGCCGCTTCGGGAATTGCTGCCAGACGGTTTGCACCGTCACGTCGAGCACGGCGTCGGCGAGTTCGGACAGACGGTCGCTCACGTGCTCCACGCTCAGCCGTCCCGCGAGATCGATCAGCAGAATGCGGAACACTTCGGCCTGATGCGCGTGGCGCAGCAGATCCATCTGATGTTCCGCGTCCTCGGCCGCCTGCAGGCGCGCGAGCAGGGAGCGTTTGAATTCGGCCCAGTCGAACGGACTGGCGATGGCTTCGTCGTCGAGGAGTTCGTCGAGCAGTTGCGGATGGCGGATCAAATAACCGGCCGCCCAGCGCGAACCGCTCAGCACCGACAGCACGCGCTCGAGCGCCGCCGGATATTCGGTCAGCAACGCGAGATAAGCGCCGCGCTTGCCGATGGCTTCGAGCAGATCGAACAGACGCACGATAGTGTCGCCACGCCGTGCCGCGTCGATCGACTGCGCCGCTTCGAGCGCGCGCTGCGCGACGATGTCGAAGCGCTCGCGGCTCTGCGAAGGCAGCCCTGCATAACGCGCCGAATTCCACACGCCCGTGAGACGCGCGAGCACCGGCGCCGGGTCCGCGAAGCCTAGCTCCAGCAGACGCGAGGCGAGTTCGTCCTGCGCCGAATCGTCGGCGAGCGCGCTGCTCCAGATCCACGACGCCGCCGAATCTTCCGCGACGCCGCAGCCGCCCTGCCCGCTCACCTTGTCAGCAAAGATCGCGTCGAACTGCTGCTCGACGCGTTCGCGATGCGCGTCGAGCTTGTCCATCAGCGCGGCGTAATCGGCAAAACCGAGCGACTTCGCGAGCAGCGCGCGCTCGTCGTCGGCGACGGGCATCGCGTGCGTTTGCGCATCGTTGCGATATTGCAGGCGATGCTCGACCGTGCGCAGGAACAAATACGCCTCCGACAGCGAATCGCACACGGCGGGCGCGAGCAGGCCGTTCGCCGCCGCGCGCTGCAACACGGCGAGCGTCGGACGAATGCGGAAATCCGCCGCCTGGCCGCCGCGAATCAACTGAAACACTTGCGCGCTGAACTCGATCTCGCGGATGCCGCCGCGTCCGAGCTTGATGTCGTCGGCTTTGTCGGGACGCATCGACGCGCGCCGCCGCGCTTCCTGCCGGATCTGCTGATGCAGCGAGCGGATCGCCGCAATCACGCCGTAGTCGAGATAACGCCGGTAGATGAAGGGCGTGGCGATCGCTTCGAGCTGCTTCGCGAGACGCCGCGCCGAATCGCTCTGCGTCTCCGAGACGAGCCGTCCCTTGATCCACGCGTAGCGTTCCCACTCGCGGCCCTGCACGTAGAAATATTCTTCGAGCATGCCGAGACTGCACACGAGCGGGCCGGAATCGCCGTTGGGGCGCAGCCGCATGTCGACGCGAAACACGTAGCCGTCCTGCGTGATCTCCGCGAGCGCGCCGATCAGCCGCTTGCCGAGCCGTGTGAAGAATTCCTGCGTCGTGAGCGGCGAGCGCGTGCCGCCGGCGGTTTCGCCGTCTTCTTCATAGACGAAGATCAGATCGATATCCGACGATGCGTTAAGCTCCCGACCGCCAAGCTTGCCCATGCCGACGACGCCGAGCGTCAGCCGTTCGCCGTCGGGTCCGCGCGGTTCGCCGAAGAGCGCTTCGAGATCCGCCGAGAGCACCGCGAGCGCGCGCTGCACGGTGACTTCGGCGAGATCGGTCATTGCGCCGGTGACTTCGGCGACATTCGCCGCGCCCGCCAGATCACGCTCCATTACCGTGCAGAACACTTCGGTTCTGAGGCGCCGCAGCGCGGTCTTGAGCGCGGCTTCGTTAAGCGCACCATGTTCGGCGCACGGCACGCAGTGCGCGTCCAGGCGCGCTTCGATCCACTGGCGCGTGACGGGCGACTGCGCCCATTGCGCGACGTTCGACGCCAGTTCGGGACGCGCCGCATACGCGCGCGCCGCATAGTTGGAATAGTCGGAACTGAGAAGAGTAGCGTCGGTCATGAAAGGTTGGGTTCGCTCATTGCTTGCTGGTAAGACATAGCGCTTCATCAACCGCGCCGCGAGTCTTGCCGGGCGCGGCTTTGCGAGCATCCACGAGTGCGCAGGCAGCGGCCGTCCGTGCGGTGCCCGTGTTACATTTCAGCGTCAAACACGCAAAACTACCATATCGCTGAATAGCAGCAGCATGTCCGACAGCAGACGATCCGTCGACCCGACCGAAGTTGGACAAGCCCAGCCCAGCGGCAACGCCGAGCGCGTGCTTTCACGCGTCTTCAAAATCGTTCTTGCCATTGCCGCCGTCGCGTATTTCGTGGTGGCGGGCGTGTATCTCGGCCTGCGCTACATCGTGCTGCCGCAGGTCGATTCGTTCCGGCCGCGCATCGAGCAACTGGTGTCGTCGAAGATTCATGCGCAGCTTCATATCGGCAGAATTTCCGCGCGCTGGTCGGGGCTCACGCCGACGCTCGATATCGACAATTTGCGCATCGACGCCGCCGACGGTTCGCCCGGACTCGCCGTGCCGCATGCGAGCGCGAGCATCGCGTGGGGCTCGCTGCTGCATGTGCGCCCGAAGCTCGCGGACCTGACCGTCGACGGGCCGGACGTGATCGTCGCGCGCAATGCCGACGGCGCGTTGAGTGTCGCGGGCGTGCCGCTGCCCACGCATCGCACCGGCTCCAACGCGTTCACCACCTGGCTGCTCGGCCAGGACAACATTCTTTTGCGCGACGGCACGCTGCGCTGGCGCGACGCCGAGCGCGCCGCGCCGGAAATCGCGTTCAAGCGGCTGCATCTCACGATCATCAACGACGGCACACGTCACCGGCTCGCGCTCAAAGCGCCCGCCGACGGCGACGTGCTGCACGGCCCGCTCGATCTGCGCGCGGACTTCCGCCATCAGCCGTTTTCCGCGATGGGCGCGCCCGCGAACTGGACCGGCCGTCTTTACGCATCGACGGGCCCGGTCGATCTGCCGACGCTCGCGCGCTACGTGAAGCTGCCGTTCCAGATGTTCAGCGGCCTCGTCAACAACGAGGTCTGGCTGAATTTCGCGGGCGGACAATTGCAGAACGCGAGCGGCCAGCTGAACGGCGCGACCATCGGCCTGCGGGTGCGCGCGTCGCAGCCGCGGCTTGATCTGCCGGTCGCGCGTTTCGGCTGGAGCATCGAGAAAAAGGACACCGAATACACGCTGAACCTCAGCAACCTGCACGCGGAACTCGGCCAGTTGCCGCTCGACGACGGCACGCCGGTCTCGCGCGTGCTCGTGTCGCGGCTGCTCTCCGCGACGTTCCGGCCGCCGAGCGTCGGCCACGGACAGTTGCTGCGGCTCACCGGAGACTCCGTCGATCTCGGCATCCTCGCGGAATTCGTGCGCGCGCTGCCGGTGCCCACGCGCGTGCTCAACGAACTCGTGCGCTTCAACCCGCGCGGTCAGGTGGCGAACTACACGATCTACACCGAACGGGCCGCGCCGAAGAGCGAAGACGAAGCGCAGCGGCAGCGCCAGAAAGGCGACGCCGCCCTGCTGCATTACGCGTTCAAGGGCGAGTTGCAAGGCATCAGCGTGCAGGCGCAGGAACCGCCGCCCGGCCTCACGATCAACAACCATCCGCGCGCGGGCATTCCGGGGGTCGACAATCTGTGGGGCGTCGTCGACGCGAACGAGAAGGAAGGCCGCATCACCATCGACACGAAAAACGCGGCGGTCATCATTCCCGGCGCCTTCGACGATCCGCGTCTCACCTTCGATTCGCTGCGGGGCAACGCGCGCTGGACCGTCGCCGATGCCATCGCGCCCGGCGAACAGCGCCGCGCGTTCAAAATTCATCTCGATACGCTGCACGTGAAGAACGCGGACGCCGAAGGCGAAGTCACCGCCGACTACTGGAATCAGGGCCATGGGCGCGGCAATCTCGACCTGAAAGCGAAGGTCGCGTATCTGAAGGTGACGCGTCTCGTGCGCTATCTGCCGACGAGCCTGAACGAGCGCGTGCGCGTCTATCTCGGTCACGCGCTGCAGGCAGGCGTCGCGAGAAACGGCACGCTCGAAGTGCACGGCGATCTCACCCGCTTCCCCTACGCGAAGTTTCCCGATGCGGGCGTGTTCCGCATCAACGCGCCCTTCACGGGCGGCAAGTTCGATCCCACGCCGTTTCCGCCGCGCAAGATGGCCAACGGCCTGCCGAACTTCTGGCCGGCGTTCGAGGGCATCGACGGCGTGTTTACGCTTGCGCAGAACAAGCTCGGCTTCGATATCGACCGCGGCCATTATCGCGGCGTGCGCGTGACGAAAGTGACCGGGCGCATCGACGATACGGGCAACCGCGAAACGAAACTGTGGATCGACGGCCGCGCGCACGGCCCGCTCGCCGACATGCTGCAATACGTCGACGACAGCTCGCTCGGCCTGATGGCGAAACACGCGACGCGCAAAATCGACGCGAAAGGCGACGCCGCGCTCGCGCTCACGCTCGGCATTCCGCGCTATCGCCCGCCCGCGCCGCAGCCGCCCATCAAGCCCGAATATAAAGGCTCGCTCACGTTCGCCGACAACGAAGTCGCGTACGGCAATCTGCCGCCGCTCACGCATCTGCGCGGCCGCGCGGACTTCGCCGCGAAAACCGTCACGCTCAACGACCTGACCGCGCAACTGCTCGGCGGCGACGTGCGCGCGAAAGGCGGCGTGCAGCCTGACGGCAGCTATGCCATCGACGTGAACGGGCGCATCGGCGCAGACGCAGCTGAGCGCTTCAATGCACGCATGACGCCGCAGGTCGTGCAGTTCATGAAGCGCATCAAGGGCGCGGCGCCATATGAATTGCATGTGCGCGGCGAGAAGAACGCGCTGCCGAACGTGCGGGCGAGTTCGGATCTGTCGGGGCTCGCGATCGATCTGCCCGCCCCGTTCGGCAAGGCACAAGGCACGCCGATGCCGTTCTCCTTCACGTTCCAGCCGACGCCGGGCGGCCCGTCGGATCTACACGACGCGCAGTTGAGCTTCGGTCCCGTGCAAGCGCATTACGTGTTCCGGCAGATCGGCCGTGCGCAGGTGAAGATCGACCCGCAGAACGCCGCCGAGCCGATGAACATGCGCGCGCAGTTGAAAGTCGTGCGCGGCGCGATCGGCGTGAACAAGCCGGGCGATCTGCCTGCTGAAGGCGTGAGCGCCGCCGTCGATCTCGACGAACTCGACGCCGACGCCTGGCGCAAAACCTTCGCCGAGATCAGCACGGCGAGCGCATCCGCGCCGCAAGCAGTAGCCGCCGCAAACGCGACGCGTCCGCCGATGAGCGAAGACGTCAAACAATTCATCCCGACGCGCGCCGCCGTCCATTTCACGACGCTCAGGCTGCTCGACCGGCGCTGGGAGAACGTCGTGATCGGCGCGAGCGAAAGCCAGAGCGATCGCAAGTGGCAGGCGAATGTGGCGTCCAATCAGGTGTCGGGCTATCTCGCGTGGACGCCCGGCGCAACGAAAGAAAGCCCGGGCGCGTTGCAGGCACGCTTCGCGAAAGTCGTGATTCCGGACAAGACGGAGGACGATCTGGTCGGCCGCGTGATCCGCAAGCCGCCGCGCAATATGCCGACGATCGATCTCATCGTGAACGAGCTCGTGTTCCGCGGCCACAGCCTCGGGCGGCTCGAAGTCGACGCCCACAACGAAGTGATCGCCGACGAGCCGATCTGGACGCTCGACAAGCTCGAACTCGCCAATCCCGATGCAACGCTCACCGCCAACGCGACGTGGCGCACGCTGCCGGGCGGCGCGATCCGAACTGCGCAAGCGCCACAGCCCGCCCAGCAGGACACCATGCCCTACGACACCGACGACGGCCTGCAGCGGCGCACGTCGCTCGATTTCAAGCTCGACTTGAAGGACGTCGGCCAGTTGATCGACCGCTTCGGCGCGCCGCGCGTGATCAACGCGGGCACCGGCACGGTGGCGGGCCACGCGGCGTGGAACGGCGGCCCGACCACGCTCGACATGAACACGCTCGACGGCAACGTCGCCGTCGATGTGCGGCACGGGCAAATTCTGCGCGCGCCGGGCGCGGCGAAGTGGCTCGGCATCTTCAGCCTGCGCAGTCTCGCGAACCTGCTGACGCTGCATTTCGAGGACGTCGTCGGCAAGGGTTTGCCGTTCGAGAAGATGACGGGCAACGCGCGCATCGTCGATGGCATCAGCCGCACGGACGACTTCCTGATGGTCACGCCGCCCGCGCGCGTGCAGATGCAGGGCATGGTCGATCTGCCGAAGCAGACGCAGGATCTGCACGTGAAGGTGATCCCGACCGTCGGCGCGGGCGCGGCTGCGATCGGCGCGGCGGTCATCAATCCGCTGCTCGGGCTCGGCGTGCTGGCGGCGGACATCGCGCTGTCGGCATCGATTCAGAAAGCGTTCGCCTTCGACTATTCGATCACCGGTTCGTGGAACAAACCTGTCATCCAGCGACTCAAGGGCGATCAGGGTAAGATCGAAACACCAGCCGCCGTCGACGTGCCGTCCGCCGTGCAGTAAGAAACGGGCGTTCGCGCGACGCCTCCTTCGTCCCTATTTTCTTGGCTGCGCACCGACACATGAGCGAAAGATCGAGCGAAAGCGCCGGCAAGCCGTTTCGAGTCGCCGCGCTGCAAATGGTCAGCACGCCCGAGTTGGACCGCAATCTGGCCGACGCCGGGCGCCTTATCGCCGAGGCGGCGCGCGGCGGCGCGCAACTCGTGCTCCTGCCGGAATATTTTTGCTACATGGGCTTCAAGGACACCGACAAACTGGCGATCCGTGAAACGCCCGGTTCCGGCCCCATTCAGCAATTCCTCTCCGATGCAGCGCGCGAACATCGCGTGTGGATCATCGGCGGGACCTTGCCGTTGCAGTCGCCGGAAGCGGACCGCGTGCTGAACACGACGCTCGTCTTTGATCCGTCCGGCGCGCAGGTCGCGCGTTACGACAAGATTCATCTGTTCAATTTCGAAAAAGGCGCGGAATCGTTCGACGAAGCGCGCACCATTTGCCCGGGCAGCGAAGTACGGACCTTCGACGCGCCGTTCGGGCGCGTCGGCTTGTCGGTTTGTTACGACCTGCGTTTTCCGGAGCTGTACCGGAAACTCGGCGATTGCGCGCTGATGGTCGTGCCGTCCGCATTCACCTATACGACGGGCAATGCGCACTGGGAGACGTTATTGAAGGCGCGCGCCGTCGAAAATCAGTGCTACGTGCTCGCCGCGGCGCAGGGCGGCAGGCACGAAAACGGCCGCCGCACGTGGGGCCACAGCATGCTGATCGATCCGTGGGGCGAGATCGTCGCCGTGCAGGACGAAGGCATGGGCGTGGTGGCGGGCGGCATCGACCTGGAACGTATCGTCGCCGTGCGACAGAGTTTGCCGGCGTACCGGCATCGCGTGATCGGGTGATCGCGCGGCCTGCGACCCCTTGCGAAATCTCGACTTGAAGATGCGGGTTTCTCCCCGCACATGACGTGACTGAATCAGACCGTAGAATAGTCTGCAATTCGTCTGAAATATCACCGAACTCGTCTTAGAAGACGTAATAGGCACCGCATGAACATCATCGAACCCGGCATTCGCAACCTGGTCACGGCGAAGGACGTTTTGCTCACGCCCTACGGCCTCGACGAAGGACTCATCACACGCACGCTCGCGGACATTTTCGAGCATCGCGTCGATTATGCCGACCTCTATTTCCAGTCCACGCGCAGCGAAGCGTGGAGTCTCGAAGAAGGCATCGTCAAATCGGGCAGCTTCAGCATCGACCAGGGCGTCGGCGTGCGCGCCGTGTCCGGCGAGCGCACGGCTTTCGCCTATTCCGACGATCTTTCGCCCGAATCCATCCGCCAGGCCGCGCTCATGACGCGCGCGATCGCCCGCGCGGGCGGCGGCAAACACAAGATCAAACCCGCGAGCGCGCTCACGGGCGTGTCGGGCCGCGATCTGTATCTGCCGTCCGATCCGCTGAGTTCGCTCGATGCCAACGCGAAAGTGAAACTGCTGGAGCGTGTCGAGCAGATGGCGCGCGGTAAAGATCCGCGCATCACGCAAGTCATGGCGGGGCTCGCCGGCGAATACGATGTCGTGCTGGTCGCGCGCAGCGACGGCGCCCTCGCCGCCGACGTGCGCCCGCTCGTGCGCGTGTCCGTGACGGTGATCGCCGAGCAGAATGGCCGGCGCGAGATCGGCACGGGCGGCGGCGGCGGCCGTTTCGACTACGGCTATTTCACCGACGCCATCCTGAACAAATATGTCGACGACGCCGTGCACGCGGCGCTCGTCAACCTCGAAGCGCGCCCTGCTCCGGCTGGTGCGATGACCGTCGTGCTCGGGCCGGGCTGGCCGGGCGTGCTGTTGCACGAGGCGATCGGACACGGCCTCGAAGGCGATTTCAACCGCAAGGGATCGTCGGCGTTTGCGGGGCGCATCGGCGAGCAGGTCGCGGCGAAGGGCGTCACGGTCGTCGATGACGGCACGCTGCCGAACCGGCGCGGCTCGCTCAATATCGACGACGAAGGCAATCCGACCCAGTGCACGACGCTGATCGAAGACGGCATTCTCAAGGGCTACATTCAGGACTCGCTCAACGCGCGCCTGATGAAAATGCCGGTGACGGGCAACGCGCGTCGCGAGTCGTACGCCGCCCTGCCGATGCCGCGCATGACCAACACGTACATGCTTAACGGCGACAAGGATCCGGAGGAAATTCTGGCGTCGGTGAAGAACGGCCTGTACGCGGTGAATTTCGGCGGCGGTCAGGTCGATATCACCAACGGCAAGTTCGTGTTCTCGGCGTCCGAGGCGTACATGATCGAGGACGGCAAGATCACGTACCCGGTGAAGGGCGCGACGCTGATCGGCAGCGGGCCGGAATCGCTGAAATACGTGACGATGATCGGCAACGACATGGCGCTCGACAGCGGCGTGGGCGTGTGCGGCAAGGAAGGCCAGAGCGTGCCGGTGGGCGTCGGGCAGCCGACATTGCGTATCGAGAAGATGACGGTCGGCGGAACGGTCTGATTCATGCGGATTTTCCGCATCGGATGCGTTTGTTTGCGGCGTCGCCGCATGGTCCGATGCGGATTGTCCGCGTTTCGTAGTTGCAGGCTTGTCAGCGCCGCGTGTTTGCGGTTATAAAAGCAGTCACAACTTTTTTCGACTCCCGTTCGATCCCTCATGTCCGCCAAGTTTTATTTTTATTTCTTTTGGCATCTCAAGCCGCTGGCGGATCGAGAGGGGTGAGTCTTAGGTCGAAAAAACCGAAATTCCCGAAAAACCGCCAGCGAGTCTGGCGGTTTTTTTTCGCCATCTGCCCTGGATCTTCGCTGGATCTGCCCTTGTTGGAGTAACGAAATGCCCCCGCACAATACCGATGACGTACGCATCCGCGAGTTGAAAGAGCTGACCCCGCCCGCGCATCTGATCCGCGAATTTCCCTGCGCCGAGCCGGTGTCGGAGCTGATCTACAACGCGCGGCAATCGATGCATCGCATCCTTCACGGGATGGATGACCGGCTGATCGTCATCATCGGGCCTTGCTCGATTCATGATCCGAAGGCTGCGATGGAGTACGCGGGGCGGTTGATCGAGCAGCGCAAGCGGTTCGCCGGAGAACTCGAAATTGTGATGCGCGTGTACTTCGAGAAGCCGCGGACCACGGTCGGCTGGAAGGGGCTCATCAACGATCCGTTCATGGATAACAGCTTCAAGATCAACGACGGGTTGCGGACCGCGCGGGAATTGCTCATGCATATCAATGAGCTTGGGCTTCCGGCCGGCACCGAGTACCTCGATATGATCAGCCCGCAGTACATCGCCGATCTGATTTCGTGGGGCGCGATTGGCGCGCGGACGACTGAATCGCAGGTTCATCGCGAACTGGCTTCGGGCTTGTCGTGCCCGGTCGGGTTCAAGAACGGTACGGATGGCAACGTGAAGATCGCCGTCGATGCAATCAAGGCGGCTTCGCAGCCTCACCATTTCCTTTCTGTGACCAAAGGCGGGCATTCGGCGATTGTTTCAACCGCGGGTAATGAGGATTGCCACATTATTTTGCGCGGCGGCAAAGCGCCGAATTACGATGCGGCGAGTGTGGATGCAGCTTGTAGTGATATCGGGAAGGCTGGTTTAGCCGCGCGTTTGATGATCGATGCGAGTCACGCGAACAGCTCGAAGAAGCATGAGAACCAGATTCCGGTTTGTGAAGATATCGGGCGGCAGCTTGCTTCCGGGGACGAGCGGATTGTTGGGGTGATGGTGGAGTCGCATCTTGTCGCGGGGCGACAGGATTTGAAGGAAGGGTGCGAATTGACCTACGGACAGAGCGTCACCGATGCTTGTATCGGGTGGGATGAGAGTGTGGGCGTGCTGGAAGGGCTGGCCGACTCCGTGAAGCAACGGAGAAGCGGACGAACAAACGGTAACTGATAAAAGCTTGTCTAGACCGACCATAGTGAAGGTCGGTCCGTAAAATAGCGACTGAGCTATACGACGTCTCGCGCGTGGTGCGATGTAATACTACTCTTCAATGCCCAGCGAAAGCTGTGCACTATAATCATGATTTTTAGAAGCGTTGTGCGATGATTTTTTCATTAAGTCCAACATTCGCGCTTTGATGGCTTCACATTTTTTGGTATTTTTAAAAACAACTGCGAGATAACAGTCTGTTCCGTAAAGCTCATTAACTACGCGCCTAAGCGCCTCATGAATCTTTGCGATCTTCTCCTTACTGACTCTACCACTTGTAATTACGAGCAAGTGTTCGATAAATCGATTGCCATGTACCGCGAATTGCGCCTCTCGCCCCTTGAGTTTTCCCATGTACTCTGTGGCAAGAGACTCCACTTCACGAAACTTAAGCACCAAATTCCATGCCAGTTCAGCGTCGAGTGGCTTGTCGAATATTTTCGCGTAATGTCCGTTGGGATCAGTAAGCGATCCGGCGTTACGCTTTGCGACAGTGACACTGCTCATATGATCGCTGGAGACTGCTAGCGCCATAGCCAGCTCCTGGACTTCAAGGCCTTTAGCGACATCAACAACTCTCTCACCGCGTCGATAACAATACTGAATGCCACGTTGCTTGAAAGATTCCGCGATGCCGTCCTGAATCGGATCCAAAGCCAGAAAGTCCTTGGCGTCAACGCGATTCTGTGTGTTAGTAGCTGTCGTTACTTTTTTTGCAATATCAATTGGTGCGTTTTCAAGCGAAATTACCTTTATCTGCACATACGCCTTCCGCACCGCGTGAGGACTCTTGCTGTACGCTTTTGCAATCGAACCGGTAGTTTGGGCTCCGTTCACGATCTTGAGATTGCTGACTTTCCAAAGCGCGCTTTCCTTCTGATCACCGAGTCCGATAGGCTTTCTTACGACTTCGTCCGCTATCGCCGTTATTCCATTGTTTAGATACCAAAACTCCGCTGGATCATTGACCAACGCGGCTTCTATTTGAGTATTAATCTCGCTTTCTGGCAACGTATTCCGGATATTTTCGGAGAAGAGAAGGTTCTCATGGGTATTGTGCCACTCTGCTACATCTGCACACGAAATTTTTCCGTACACAGCGTAGTATGGCTCTTTTTGTTCGCCCCAATGCAACAGATTGAGTTCCACGTCCGATTTCGAACCGGCTTTAATTGAATTTATTGTTCGAATAAGACGCTTCAGATCAAACTGCCTAAATGTTACGATCTCTTGGTGATCCGAATTATTTTCAGCTAGGAAGTCGCTTATGATATCTTCGCACTCACGGCTAATCGGATTATCGCTATTAAATGCGGCGACCACCACGATTTCCGGATCGTTCCGGATAGCGTCTGATATTTTATTTGCAATGATGCCATATCGAGCGTTAAACTTCTCCCAATTCTCATTCAACAGGTCGTAAACGCCCGCAATAAACTTTCGCAGATCTCCCGTATCAATAGTACCGGTACCTTTATTGGACCATTTAGCCTGAACTAGATAAAGCTTATTTTTTGGCGCATCGTAGGCGACTCCGTCTATCCCATTGTCGCGGCTTCCATCAACTACATAGTCTTTCACCGAAGAATACGGAAGACCGGTGAGCCCCGCTAGACATACTGCAGTGATTCCTCTCGAATATTTTTTTGAATCGTCAGCTGCGTCTTCAAGGTAAAGATGCTCTTTCACGATCGAATCGATGTGGTTTCTGACGCGTGTTGAAAGGATGATGCTCATTTTCTTAAGTTGTTTTAATGTTAGAAATTGCTACGTCTTGACTTTTTGGCAAAAAATAACGCTTAACGAGCTTAACATCAAGGTGCGGCGGCACGACGCCACAAAACATCACTCCCCCCATCCACCCGATTCAAAACCCGGGCCACCACAAACATCAAATCCGACAACCGATTCACATACCGCCGCGGCGCCTCATTCACGCCAGCCGCCTCAACCCGCCCAAGCGCGACAATCGCCCGCTCCGCCCTCCGGCAAACCGTCCGCGCAACGTGAGCCAACGCCGCCGCCCTGGACCCGCCCGGCAAGATAAATTCAGCCAACGGCGGCAATGTCGCGTTGTATTCCTCGAGCCACGCATCCAGTTGGGCGAGATGCGACTCCTGAATCATCGAATGCCCGGGAATCGACAACTCCCCGCCTAAGCTGAACAAATCGTTCTGAATCTGCGTCAGCACATCCCGCACGTCGGACGGCATCGGTTCGCAAAGCAAAACGCCGATGCACGAATTCAACTCATCCACATCGCCGATCGCCTCGATGCGCGCATCGTCCTTCGACACGCGACGGCCATCGCCCAAACCCGTGGTTCCGTCATCGCCGGTGCGTGTGGCGATCTTGCTCAAGCGGTGTCCCATCATCACTCCCTGAAATGCTGATCCATCGATAAACCGGCGAGCCATTATAGGCACGCATCCCCCTGGAAACCCCGCCCGCCCAGCATCGTCCGAGGGCGTAAAATGCGATGAACACCGTTCGCCGCTCGCGTCGTCACAAAGTGAGAATGCCGAGCGCATCAGCAAAAACCCGCAACGCCCATACCCAGCGCCCGGCGCACAAACAGACGCGCGAGGCCAGGCACAACATCAAGCTGAATCGTCCGGAGACACGCACGTGAATCACCCCAGCGAACACCACGCGCTTCAGAAACGCCCCTTTCCCGCGTCTCTTTTCGAAGCGCTGAAGGCAGCATTCGGCGACCGTGCGACGACATCGCAAGCCGTGCGCGAACATCACGGGCGTGACGAATCGCCGTTCGACCCGCAACTGCCCGACGCCGTCGTCTTCGCGCGCAGCACCGAGGAAGTGCAAGCCATCGTCCGGCTCTGCGCCGAGCACGGCGTGCCGATCATTCCCTACGGCAACGGCTCGTCGCTTGAGGGCCACTTGCTCGCGGTGCAAGGCGGCGTGTCGATCGATCTGTCCGAGATGAACCAGGTCGTCTCGATCAACGCCGAAGACCTCACTGCCACGGTCCAGCCGGGCATCTCGCGCAAGCAACTGAACGAGGCGCTCAAGGACACGGGCCTGTTCTTCCCGATCGACCCCGGCGCGGACGCCAGCATCGGCGGCATGTCCGCGACGCGCGCCTCCGGCACCAACGCCGTGCGCTACGGCTCGATGCGCGAAAACGTGCTCGCGCTCACCGTCGTCACAGCCGATGGCCGCGTCATCCACACCGGCACGCGCGCGCGCAAATCGTCTGCGGGATACGACCTGACGCGCCTGTTCGTCGGCTCGGAAGGCACGCTCGGCGTCATCACCGAAATCACCGTGCGCCTCTATCCGCAGCCCGAGGCGATTTCGGCGGCCGTATGCGCGTTCCCGTCGATGGGCGATGCCGTGCGCGCCGTCATCGAAACGATCCAGATGGGCGTGCCGATCGCGCGCGTCGAATTCGTCGACAAGCTCGCCGTGCGCGCGATCAATCGCCACTCGAACATGACGCTGCGTGAAGCGCCGATGCTGTTCTTCGAATTCCACGGCACCGAATCCGGCGTCAAGGAACAGGCGCAGACCGTGCAGGATATCGTCGCGGAAAATCGCGGCGAGGACTTCGAATGGGCCACGCGTCCCGAAGACCGCAGCCGTCTGTGGAACGCGCGTCACTCCGCCTACTTCGCGATGCTGCAACTGAAGCCCGGCTGCCGCGCTGTCACCACCGACGTCTGCGTGCCGATCTCGCGTCTCGCCGAATGCGTCGAGGAAACCGAGAAGGACCTGCAAGGCTCGTATTTGCCGAGCCCGATCGTCGGCCATGTCGGCGACGGCAACTTCCACGTCGCGATGCTGCTCGATCCCGCCAAGCCCGAAGAACTCGAAGAAGCCGAGCGCATCAACCGGCTTATCGTCGCGCGGGCGCTCGCGATGGGCGGCACCTGCACCGGCGAACATGGCGTCGGGCTGCACAAGATGGGCTTCATGATCGACGAGCACGGCGCGGATGCCATCGCGGTGATGCGCGCCATCAAACAGGCGCTCGATCCGAACAACTTGATGAACCCGGGGAAAATCTTCGCTTTCGAAGGTTGACGAAGTCGCGCAAGATGCACGAATAAGCAAGCGGCGCTGACCGCGCAGGCATCGAAGGATCAAGAAGGACGAGACATGAATGCACCCGACGAGCTCAAGCCCGAGCAGATGTCGCCCAACCTGCCGCACGAAGACGCGCCCGCGCTGAGCGAAGAGCAGCTCGCCGCACGTCAGCGCGAAGTCGTGCAGGCGCTGATGGCGGTGCTACCGACGCATTGCCTGCTGTTCCGCGAGGAAGACACCGCCGCCTATGAATGCGACGGCCTCGCCGCATACCGACGCCTGCCGCTCGCGGTCGCGCTGCCGGAAACCGAGGCGCAGGTGCAGCGCGTCGTGCAGATCTGCGCGCGTCTTTCCATTCCGATCGTCCCGCGCGGCGCGGGCACCGGACTCTCCGGCGGCGCGATGCCGATCCGGCACGGCATCGTGCTGTCGCTCGCGCGCTTTCGCAAGATCGTCGAAGTCGATCCCTACGCGCGCACGGCGACCGTGCAGCCCGGCGTGCGCAATCTCGCCATTTCGGAGGCCGCCGCGCCCTACGGCTTGTACTACGCGCCCGATCCGTCGTCGCAGATCGCGTGCACGATCGGCGGCAACGTGTCGGAAAACTCGGGCGGCGTGCACTGTCTGAAATACGGCCTGACCGTGCACAACGTGCTGCGCGTGCGCGCAGTGACCATGGACGGCGACGTCGTCGAATTCGGCTCGCTCGGGCCGGACGCGCCGGGCCTCGATCTGCTGGCGGTGCTGATCGGCAGCGAGGGCATGTTCGCGATCGTCACCGAAATCACCGTCAAGCTGATCCCGAAGCCGCAGACGGCGCAAGTCATCATGGCGAGCTTCGACGACGTGGTGAAAGGCGGCAACGCGGTTGCGGAGATCATCGCGGCGGGCATCATTCCGGCCGGCCTCGAAATGATGGACAAACCCGCGACACGCGCGGTCGAGCAGTTCGTCAACGCGGGCTACGACCTCGACGCCGCCGCGATCCTGCTCTGCGAATCCGACGGCACGCACGACGAAGTGGCCGAAGAAATTGTCCGCATGACGGCGGTGCTGCGCGAGCACGGCGCGTCGCGCATCCAGATTTCGCGTTCGGAAACGGAGCGGCTCAAGTTCTGGTCCGGCCGCAAGAACGCCTTTCCGGCGGCAGGCCGCATCTCGCCGGACTATTACTGCATGGACGGCACCGTGCCGCGCCGCGCGATCGGGCCGCTGCTCGCGCGCATCGAAGAGATGGAGAAAAAGTACGCGTTGCGCTGCATCAACGTGTTCCATGCCGGCGACGGCAACATGCATCCGCTGATTCTCTTCAACGGCAACGATCTCGACGAATGGCATCGCGCAGAGGCCTTCGGCTGCGACATTCTCGAGACCTGCGTCGAACTGGGCGGCACGGTGACGGGCGAGCACGGCGTGGGCATCGAAAAGATCAATTCGATGTGCGTGCAATTCTCGCCGGAAGAGCGCGACGCATTTTTCGCGGTCAAGCGCGCGTTCGATCCGCCCGGTCTGCTCAACCCCGACAAGGGTATTCCGACGCGCGCGCGCTGCGCCGAATACGGCAAGATGCATGTGCGCGGCGGCCTGCTGCCGCATCCCGAACTGCCGCGTTTCTAGATTCAACGAGGCGCGGCGCGCGTTCCGCTATCCATGTTTCTCCGAGTGCGACGGCGTTAAGCGGCCGGTACAATCGACCGGACAAGCGTAAAGCCGAATACAGAAGTCGAACAGCGGCATCGACGAACAAGCGGAACATCCATGGAACAGGACGACATCGTCGCCGGCTGGTCGGAACGGATCGCCCGGGCCTCCGAAACCGGCACGCTGCTTCGCATCCGCGGCGGCGGCACGAAGGACTGGTACGGCCAGACGCTCCAGGGAGACATTCTCGATACGCGCGCGCATCGCGGCATCATCGCCTACGATCCGGCTGAGCTGGTCATCACGGCGCGCAGCGGCACGCCGCTCGCCGAAATCGAAGCGAAGCTGCGCGAGCACAATCAGATGCTGCCCTTCGAGCCGCCCCACTTCGGGCGCAACGCGACCTTCGGCGGCTGCATCGCCGCGGGGCTTGCCGGACCGCGCCGCGCGTGGACCGGCGCACCGCGCGATTTCGTGCTCGGCGCCGTTGTCATGAACGGACACGGGCAAGTGCTGCACTTCGGCGGGCAAGTGGTGAAGAACGTCGCCGGCTATGACGTGTCGCGGCTGCTCGCCGGCTCGCTCGGCACGCTCGGGCTGATCCTCGAACTGTCGGTCAAGGTGCTGCCGCGGCCCGTCGCCGAAGCCACGCTCAAGTTCGACATGCACGCAACAGACGGCGTGCGCAAGCTCAACGAATGGGGCGGCCATCCGCTGCCGATCACCGGCAGCGCGTGGCGCGACGGCACGCTCGCGCTGCGTCTCGCGGGCGCGGAGGCGGCCGTGAAGACCGCGCGCAATACGCTCGGCGGCGAAGTGGTCGATGCCGTCGAGGCCGACCGCTTCTGGATCGGCCTGCGCGAACAGACCGATCCGTTCTTCTCCGTGATCGAGCCGCGCTCGGCGCTGTGGCGGCTCGCGTTGCCGTCGATCGCCGAGCCGCTGCATCTGCCGGGCGCGCAACTGATGGAATGGGGCGGCGCGCAGCGCTGGTGGATCACCGACACCGATCCGCAGACCGTGCGCATCAGCGCGAAGCAGGCGGGCGGCCACGCGACCATCTTTCGCGGCGGTTCCGCCTACGACCGCAATGCGGGCGTGTTCACGCCGCTGCCCGCGCCGCTGATGAAGATTCATCGTGGATTGAAGGCTGCATTCGATCCCGCGCGCATCTTCAATCGCGCGCGTTTGTATCCCGATTTTTAGCCGCATCGCGAACCGAGCCTGAGATAAAACGATGCAAACCAATCTCGCCGATTTCATCCGCGGCACAGCCGATGGCGACGAAGCCGACGCCATCCTGCGCAAGTGCGTGCACTGCGGCTTCTGCACGGCGACCTGCCCGACATATCAGTTGCTCGGCGACGAACTCGACGGGCCGCGCGGGCGCATCTATCTGATGAAGCAGATGTTCGAAGGCGCGCCGGTCACGCGCAGCACGCAGCTGCATCTGGATCGCTGTCTCACGTGCCGCAACTGCGAGAGCACGTGCCCGTCGGGCGTGCAGTACGGCAAGCTCGTCGAGATCGGGCGCAAGGTAATCGAAGAAAAGGTCGAGCGGCCGATGCGCCAGCGCCTGCAACGCCGCTTTCTCGCCAGCTTCCTGCCGAACAGCACGCTCTTCACACCCGCGATGAAGCTCGGCCAGCAGTTTCGCGGCCTGCTGCCGCGCAAGCTGCGCGCCAAGATTCCGCTGCCCGAACGGCCGCTCGTCGCGCCCACGGGCAAGCACGCGCGCAAGATGCTGATGCTCGCCGGATGCGTGCAGCCCGCGATGATGCCCAACGTCAACACGGCGACGGCGCGCGTGTTCGATGCGCTCGGCGTCGAGATCGTCACCGCGCCCGACGCGGGCTGCTGCGGCGCGATCCGTCTGCATCTCGGCTACAACGACGACGCGCTGGACGACGTGCGCAACAACATCGACGCGTGGTGGCCGCACGTGGAAAACGGCGTCGAGGCGATCGTCATGAACGCGTCGGGCTGCGGCGCGACGGTCAAGGAATACGCGCACTTGCTGCGGCACGATCCGGCGTATGCACAGAAGGCGCAGCGCATCGTCGAACTGACGCGCGATCTCGCCGAAATCCTGCCGCAGTACGAGGAAGAACTCGTGGCGCTCGCGCGGCGGCGCGGCGTGCATACGGTCGCGTTTCATCCGCCGTGCACGTTGCAGCACGGCCAGCAGATTCGCGGACGCATCGAGCATCTGCTCACCGCGCTCGGGCTCGAAGTGCGGCTGCCCGCCGACAGTCATCTCTGTTGCGGCTCGGCGGGCACGTACTCGGTATTGCAGCCGAAGCTCTCGTACACGCTGCGCAATCAGAAGCTCGACCGGCTGGAGAAACTGGAGCCGCAACTGATCCTGTCGGCGAATGTCGGCTGCATTGCGCATCTGCAAAGCGGCACGTCGACGCCCGTCACGCACTGGATTCAACTTCTGGAGCATCTGATTTACGGATGAGCGGTTCGTATAATGGGCGGATTGCCCTCCAATGCCGCGCGCCATGTCGATCGCTCAACATCTCGAAGAAGTTCGTCAACGCATCGCGAAGGCCGCGCACGACGCCTCGCGCGATGCGTCTTCCGTAAAGCTGCTCGCTGTCTCCAAAACGTTTCCCGCGAGCGACGTGCGCGCCGCGTTCGACGCCGGCCAGCGCGCGTTCGGCGAGAACTACGTGCAGGAAGGCATCGCGAAGATCGCCGAGCTTGCGGATCTGCGCGGCGACATCGAATGGCATTTCATCGGGCCGCTTCAATCGAACAAGACGAAGCTCGTGGCCGAACAGTTCGACTGGGTGCATTCGATCGATCGCCTGAAGATCGCCGAGCGGCTCGCGTCGCAGCGTCCCGAAGGCTCGCGCGCGCTCAACGTGTGCGTGCAAGTGAACGTGAGCGGCGAGGCGTCGAAAAGCGGCGTCGAACCGGAGCAGGCCGCGGCGCTCGCGCACGCGGTGGCGGCCCTCCCCGGCCTGCGCCTGCGCGGCCTGATGGCGATTCCCGAACCCGCCGGCACGCTCGACGCGCAACGCGTGCCGCATGCGCGCCTGCGCAAACTGTTCGATGCATTGCGCGCCGACGGCCTCGATCTCGACACGCTCTCCATGGGCATGTCCGCCGATCTCGAAGCCGCCGTGCTCGAAGGCGCGACCATGGTGCGCATCGGCACCGCGATTTTCGGCGCGCGAACCTACACTCACTGACCTCACTCTCACCATGAAAATCGCATTCATCGGCGGCGGCAACATGGCCGCGGCGCTCATCGGCGGATTGATCAAGCGCGGCACCGCACCGGCCGACATCTACGCCGTCGACATCAACGACGAAGCGCGCGCGCGCACCGCGAAGCAGTTCGGCATTGCGACGGGCGCGGGCATCGACGCGACGCTTGCCGGCTACGACGCCATTGTGCTCGCCGTGAAGCCGCAAGTGCTCAAGAGCGTGGCCGACGCGCTCGTGCCGCATCTGTCGAAGCAGACGATCATCAGCATCGCGGCGGGCATCCGCGCGAGCGATCTGTCGCGCTGGCTGAACGGCTATACGCAGATCGTGCGCACGATGCCGAATACGCCCGCGCTGATCGGCATGGGCGTGACCGGACTCGCCGCGCTGCCGGGCGTCGCGGATGCAGCGAAGGCGCTGGCGTCGGAGGTGCTGGAAGCGGTGGGCACGGCCGTCTGGTTCGACGACGAAGCGAAACTCGACGCCGTCACCGCGATCTCCGGCAGCGGCCCGGCCTACGTGTTCTATTTCATCGAAGCGATGCAGGAGGCGGCGCGCCAGCTTGGCCTGGACGACGAGCAAGGCCGCGCGCTCGCGGTTGCCACGTTCACCGGCGCCGCGCAACTCGCGGCGCAATCGGGGGAACCGGCGAGCGTGTTGCGCGAACGCGTGACATCGAAGGGCGGCACGACGGCGGCGGCGCTCGCATCGTTCGATGCGCAGGGCGTGAAGGACGCAATCGTGCGCGGTGCGCTGGCCGCACAGGCGCGGGCGCAGGAAATGGGCGACGAACTGGGCGCCGCCTGACGCGCGGAAGTTCGACGGCAGCCTGACCCCGGCTGCCGTCGCCGTATCAAAGCTGCCTTAAAGCTTCTTCAGCACGAACTCGATGCCGCATTCCGCAAACGCCGTGCGCGTCTGGTCGAAGCGCGGCGCGTTGTGCAGGAAGGTGTGATCGAGCCGCTCGATCTTCACGATATCCACGTCCTGTCCGAACTCCCGCAGCATGTCGAGCACGTTGATCGACACGGGCGACCAGCTCGCGCGCTTGAACATGGCGAACGTGTGTTTGTGATCGTAATTGAAGGTCGAGGGCCATACGCCTTGCTCGTACATGTCCTCGTCCGGCACGGTGACGATCATGTGACCGCCCGGCTTGAGCACGCGCAACCAATGACGCAGCGCGATTCGCGGATCCACCATGTGTTCGAGGCAATGCGCCGAGTACACGAAATCGAAGCTGCCGTCCTGCACGTTCTCGAGATATTGCGCGTCGCCCTGCGCCCATTCGTAGACCGTGACGCTTTCGATACGCGGAAACATCGAGCGATACAGCGCGATGCTGTCTTTGCCGCCGCCGATATCGATGCCCTTGCCGACGAGCCATCGGTTCGAAAACCGCGCATCCTGCACTCTGCGGTTGAGCGAAATGCACGTGGTACCGGGAACGCCCAACGTTACCGTCGCGACATGCGTGACATCGCCGGGTACGACCCACTTCTTCAAATCGTAAGCGCCCCAGGCTCGCGGCCACAGAACCGCATAGCCCGAGTCCTCGGCATGCCAATGAAGCGTGTGCGTGGCGTCGAACAGCGCGAGCGATGCGCGAAACTGCGCTTCTTTCTCGAAGCCGTTTTCCACCCAATCGGGGATGGGTCCGAATGCAACTTCGAAATCGCGAAGATAAATGCGCACGTCGTCGATGACGATCAACGCGTCGTCCGCCTTCCCCTGCAGGTTTTCGAGCTCGGCGATCAGCGGCAGGCGCGTGTCCGGCGCGTGGTCTTTGCTGAGATAGCTTTGGTCTCCGTGATCCGCGCCGGGATAGTGCGCATCGAGAAAAATCAGCGTGCGGCTTTCCGCCAACGCGGTGGACACGGCCGACGAATCGAGAAACGCGATGCTGTCCGCGTGTGCGACATACAACTGCTCGCTCTGCTCGACCCGCGCGAACAGCGGTTCGTAAATCTCGCAGGAAAGCGCGCGCTTGAAGCCGGCATTCAGCGCGGCGCGACATGAGCCGCCCCGCCCGTAACCGGTTTCGATGAGGTGAGTAACGCGATGTCGCGAGACGAGCGGCGCGAGATCGAAACGTGCGAGTGAGCCCATGATTCACCGTTGCTATGCGGAAATGAACCCCGACGATAGCAGCCGGTCGCGCCGAACACTCCCGGCGCAATCAAATTTGTCGTTCCCGCGCCCGTTCTCGCGCCCGTTCGACGCGCGAACAAGCTCAGCCGAACGCGTAATGCAGTGCGATGCCCGCGAACAACATGCCGCCGAGCCAGTTGTTGTGCTTGAACGCAGCGAAGCACGCCATGCGATCGCGCCCGCGGATCAGCCCGTAGTGATACACCGCGCAGCCCGCCGCCGCGAGCCAGCCGAGCCAGTAGAGCCAGCCGAAGCCGAGCGTCACGCCGATTCCCGCGTAGATCGCGAGCGTCGCCGCGTAGCACAGCATCACGGCGAGCACGTCATGGCGCCCGAACGTGAGCGCCGAGGTGCGGATGCCGATTTTGATGTCGTCGTCGCGATCGACCATCGCATATTCGGTGTCGTACGCGACCGACCAGAACACGTTGGCGGCCAGCATGATCCACGCGAGCATCGGCACCTGGTTCTGCACGGCGGCGAAGGCCATCGGAATGCCGAAGCCGAACGCGATGCCGAGATACGCCTGCGGAATCGCGAAGAAGCGCTTCGTGAACGGATACGTGCCCGCGACGAACAACGCGAACACCGACAGTTCTTTCGTGAGCGTGTTGAGCGGCAGGATCAGCAGAAACGCGACGAGCGCGAGCGCCGCCGCCAGCGCCACCGCTTCCCATGCCCGGATCTTGCCCGAGGTGATCGGCCGCTCGGCGGTGCGCTTCACGTGGCGGTCGAAGTCGCGGTCGGCGTAGTCGTTGATCGCGCAACCCGCCGAGCGCATCAGGATCGTGCCGACGGTGAAAATGACGAGCAGCATCGGCGACGGCCGGCCGTCGGACGCAATCCACAGCGCGTTGAGCGTCGGCCACAAAAGCAGCAGGCTGCCGATGGGCTTGTCGAGGCGCACGAGGCGCATGAAGAGCGGGAGACGGGCGAACATGGCGGAGCGAGCCGGGGAAAACGCAACGGCCTATTTTAGACCAGCGGGGCGCGCCGTCGCGAGAAGCAAAAACCCCGCGTGGCGCGGGGTTTCGTTACATCGATGCCGAAAACGGCTAACGCTTTACGCCAGCATCGAACGCAGCATCCACGCGGTTTTCTCGTGCGTCTGCATGCGCTGCGTGAGCAGGTCGGCGGTCGGTTCGTCGTTCGCGGCTTCGGTCGCCGGGAAAATCTCACGCGCCGTGCGCACCACGGCTTCCTGGCCTTCCACCAGCTGGCGGATCATCTCTTCGGCAGCCGGCACGCCGTCCGCTTCCGGAATCGACGACAGCTTCGCGAATTCCCGATAGCTGCCCGGCGCATGCACGCCCAGCGCGCGGATACGTTCCGCGATCGAATCGACGGCCAGCGCCAGTTCGTTGTACTGCGTCTCGAACATCAGATGCAGCGTGTTGAACATCGGGCCCGTGACGTTCCAGTGGAAATTGTGCGTCTTCAGGTACAGCGTGTACGTGTCGGCCAGCAGCCGGGACAGCCCGTCGGCGATCTTCTTGCGATCTTTGTCGCTGATGCCGATGTTGACGGCAGGTGCCGTGCCTTTCTTCGCCATGATGACTCCGTGAGAGAGTGATTCGAACGGTGCAGGCGCCGCGCAACGTTTCGCTGCGCGGCGCGTCGAGCGTTCGACAGTTTATCGTAGAAACGGGGAACGCTTTATTGCACGCGACGCCATGAAGCAGTGCTTGCGCCGCGCGTTCGACTCACGCTCAGGCGACGACGACACCGCTCGCGACCACGAGCCCATAAGCCACCGCGACGATCCCGAACGCAATCGCTGCGCGCACGGCGCGCGAGGCGTCGCGGCTCTTCGCTTCGATCTGATCGACCGCCTGTGCGATGTGATTCAACGCTTGAGACATGATGTTTCCTCCGGTTCTACCGTCTTTCGCTCTCTAGTCGCCGCGCTCAGGAAGCGGCGGGTTCTTCCGTGTCGATCGTCTGGCCGAGCTTCGCGAGCGCGTCGATGACACCTTGTGCATATACCGGATCGATGCGGCGAAAATGCCCGATCTGTCGCACGACGATGTCATTCGGCACGCCGTGCATATGCCGCGCGATGTTGCCGAAGAAGCGCTCGCGCTGCGCATCGTCGAACAGTTTGAAGAGCGCGGCCGGCTGGCTGTAGTAATCGTCGTCTTCGCGATGGTCATAGCGATGCACCGCGCCTGCCGCGAGCGCCGGCTCGTTCACGCTCGCGTCCTGTGCGAATTCACCGTAGCGATTCGGCTCGTAGTTCACGCGGCCGCCGAGATTGCCGTCGGTGCGCATCGCGCCATCGCGATGAAACGTGTTGGCGCTCGCCATACGCGGCGCATTCACCGGAATCTGATGATGGTTGATGCCGAGCCGGTAACGCTGCGTATCGCCGTAGGAAAACAGCCGGCCCTGCAGCAAGCGGTCCGGCGAAAAGCCGATGCCCGGCACCACGTTCGCCGGCGTGAACGCGGCCTGCTCCACGTCCGCGAAATAGTTCTGCGCATTGCGGTTCAGCTCGATCACGCCGACATCGATCAGCGGAAACGCTTTGTGCGACCACACTTTGGTGATGTCGAACGGATTCACGCGCGCCTGTGCTGCCTGCTCCTCGCTCATGATCTGAATGCGGAAATTCCAGCGCGGGAAGTTGCCCTCGTCGATGTTCGTCACCAGGTCGCGCTGCGCGCTCTCGCGGTCGTTCGCGATCACGGCGGCGGCTTCGGCATCCGTGTAGTTTTCGAGCGGCTGCTGCGACTTGAAATGGAACTTCACGTAGAAGCGCTCGTTGTCCTCGTTGATGAACGAGTACGTGTGCGAGCCGAAACCGTGCATCTGCCGATAGTTCTTCGGAATGCCGCGATCGCTCATCAGGATCGTGACCTGATGCAACGATTCCGGATGACGCGACCAGAAATCCCACGCCGCCACGTTGCTGCGCATGTTCGTGTACGGATCGCGTTTTTGCGTGTGGATGAAGTCCGGAAACTTGAGCGGATCGCGGATGAAGAACACCGGCGTGTTATTGCCCACCACGTCCCAGTTGCCTTCTTCCGTGTAGAACTTGATCGAGAAACCGCGCACGTCGCGCTCGGCGTCGGCCGCGCCGCGCTCGCCGGCGACCGTCGAAAAGCGCATGAAAATGGGCGTTTCCTTGCCGATTGCGTCGAACAGCTTTGCCTTCGTGAAGCGCGAAATGTCGTGCGTCACGCGGAACGTGCCGAACGCGCCCGAGCCCTTCGCGTGCACGCGGCGCTCGGGAATCACTTCGCGGTCGAAGTGCGCGAGCTTTTCGACGAGCCAGAAGTCCTGCAACGTAACAGGGCCGCGCGGGCCGGCCGTCTGCGAATTCTGGTTGTCGCCGACGGGCGCGCCGGCTGCGGTCGTGAGTCGTTGGGTCGTCATCGTGATACTCCTGCTTGTTCGTTTGCGTGGGATGATGCTCGGCCGCGGGGGTCGCCGCTGATGCACCCGCTTATGCAGCCGCGTGGGCGAAATCGGCGAGAACGTCGAGCGCGACGCGGCGAAGCGCAATGAATCGGCGTGCGAGGTTCGTGTGGCTGCGGGTCATCGGCTTCCTCCGTTTGTTGTCTGCCGTCTCCGGCGACCGATGGAAGGAGCTTAACGAATACTATCGATATTTATAATTTAATAAATTTTATCTATCCGATAGACGGATTTTCGCCCGCAGAAACGACAACGCACCGCGCTCCGAAAAACAGAGCGCGGCGCGTTCGAAGGCGGAATCAGTTGACCGCGACCGGCATGTCGAGCTTGTTCACGCCCGGCAGATCGCAATTGGCGATAGCGTCGCTGATGGCGTCGATGGCAGGCATACGCGTGAAACTCTTGCGCCACGCCAGCACTACGCGGCGGTCCGGCACCGGTTCGTCGAACGGCACGTAGCTGAGCAGCCCGGAATCGATGCCGCCCGCGTGCGGCTTCACTTCGCTCACCGACATGCGCGGCAGCACCGTGATGCCCACGCCGCTCGCCACCATATGCCGGATCGTTTCCAGCGACGAACCCTCGAACGTCTTCTGGATGCCGTCCGCGTTCTGCGAGAAGCGCATGAGTTCCGGACACACCCCGAGCACGTGATCGCGGAAACAGTGGCCGCTGCCGAGCAGCAGCATGGTTTCCTGCTTGAGGTCGTCGGCGTCGATTTTCGCGCGGTTTTCCCACGCATGCCCCGAAGGCATTGCAACGACGAACGGCTCGTCATACAGCGCGCGGACCATCAGACCGGTTTCGGGAAACGGCAGCGCCATGATCGCGACATCGATTTCGCCCTGCTTCAGCAACTCGATCAGCTTGAGCGTGTAGTTCTCCTGCAGCATCAGCGGCATCTGCGGAACCGCCTTGATCATCTGCTTGACGAGCGTCGGCAGCAGATACGGCCCGATGGTGTAAATCACGCCCAGGCGCAACGGTCCGACCAGCGGATCCTTGCCCTGCTTGGCGATTTCCTTGATGGCGAGCGTCTGTTCGAGCACGCGCTGCGCCTGCGTGACGATCTGCTCGCCGATCGGCGTCACGCTGACCTCGCTCGTGCCGCGCTCGAAAATCTGCACGTTCAGTTCGTCTTCAAGCTTTTTGATTGCCACCGACAGCGTCGGCTGGCTGACGAAGCACGCCTCGGCAGCGCGGCCGAAATGCCGTTCGCGCGCAACCGCGACGATGTACTTCAGTTCAGTGAGCGTCATTGGGGGCCAATGGAAGACATTGATTCAATAGGTTTGAGTTATACACCCGCCGACGGTCGTTCGACAACTTCTGCCGTCCGGCCAGTCCGCGCGAATCAAATAGGGACCGACAAGGCTGGCGCGAGTTCACCCTCAAGCCTTCAAATAGTGTTCGCGCGCGCCGAGCCAGCGCGCCAGATGCCGGGTGACGGCGTCAGGGAAGTCGCTCAGCATGGCGTCGGCGGCGGCGCGCGCGGGCTCGATCAGCCAGGCGTCGTTCTCCAGGCTCGCGAAGCGCAGCATGGCTTCGCCCGACTGACGCGCGCCCAGAAATTCGCCGGGACCGCGAATTTCCAGATCGCGCCGGGCGATCTCGAAGCCGTCGGTGGTTTCGCGCATTGTCTGCAGGCGCGCGCGGGCCGTCTGCGACAGCGGATTTGCGTACATCAGCACGCAGACGGACGCCGTGCTGCCCCGCCCCACGCGCCCGCGCAACTGGTGCAACTGCGCGAGCCCGAAGCGCTCGGCGTGCTCGATCACCATCAGCGATGCGTTGGGCACGTCCACGCCGACTTCGATCACCGTCGTCGCGACCAGCAACTGCACTTCGTTGCGCGCGAACGCGTCCATCACGGCCGCTTTCTCGGCGGGCGCGAGCCGTCCGTGAACCAGCCCCACCTGCAATTCCGGCAGCGCGCCGACGAGCGTCTCATACGTCTCGACCGCCGTCTGCAACTGCAGCGTCTCGCTTTCCTCGATCAGCGGGCAGACCCAGTACACCTGACGCCCGGTCAGCGCCGCCTCGCGCACGCGGCCGATGATCTCGTCGCGCCGGCCGTCGGAGACGATCTTCGTCAGGATCGGCGTGCGGCCGGGCGGCAATTCGTCGATGGTCGAGACGTCGAGGTCGGCGTAATAGGTCATCGCAAGCGTGCGCGGAATCGGCGTGGCGGACATCATCAATTGATGCGGCTGGAAGTCGTGCGCGCCGTCCGCCGCGTTCAGCGCCTTCGCCCGCAGCGCGAGCCGCTGCGCGACGCCGAAGCGATGCTGTTCGTCGACGATCACGAGCCCGAGGCGCGCGAACTCGACCGCGTCCTGAATGATCGCGTGCGTGCCGATTACGAGTTGCGCCGTGCCGAGCGCCGCCGCCTCGAGCGCCGCGCGCTTTTCCTTCGCCTTGATGCTGCCCGCGAGCCACGCGACCGTGACGCCCAGCGGCTCCAGCCAGCCGCGCAGCTTGCGCGCGTGCTGTTCCGCGAGAATTTCGGTCGGCGCCATGAGCGCGGCCTGATAACCCGCGTCGATAGCCTGCGCCGCCGCGAGTGCCGCCACGATCGTCTTGCCGCTGCCGACATCGCCTTGCAGGAGACGCTGCATCGGATGCGCGAGCGTCAGTTCGCCGGCGATTTCCGCGACCACGCGTTGTTGCGCGCCGGTGAGCGCGAACGGCAGCGCCTTCAGCAGGCGCGTGACGAGCGATTGATCGTCGTCCGGCGAACGGCGCGGCATGGCAGGCGCGGCGCGGCGGCGGCGCTCCTCGTGCGCGCGCTTGAGCGACAACTGCTGCGCGAGCAGTTCCTCGAACTTGATGCGCGTCCACGCCGGATGCGTGCCGTCGATGAGCGCGGTTTCGTCGGAATCCGCGCGCGGATGATGCAGCGTCTTCACGGCGTCGAGCAGGCCGGGCACGTTCAGCGGCGCGAGATGCGCGCGCGCGATCGGCTCCGGCAGCAGTTCGGGCAGCGAGACGCGCGAAATGGCCGAATCGATTGCCTTGCGCAAATACGCCTGCGAGATGCCCGCCGTCGACGGATAGACCGGCGTCAGGGCCTGCGGCAGCGGCGTGTCGTCATCGACGGGGCGCACCGCCGGATGCACCATCTCCAGCCCGAAGAAGCCGCCGCGCACGTCGCCGCGCACGCGCAGGCGCACGCCGATGGCCATCTGCTTCACCTGCGAGCCGTAGAAATTGAGAAAGCGCAGCGTGAGTTCGTCGCCGGCGTCATCGTGGATTTTGACGAGCAGCTGGCGGCGCGGCCGATACGCGATCTCGTTGTCGAACACGACGCCTTCGGTCTGCGCGATATCGCCGGGGATCAGTTCGCCCACCGGCGTGAGCGAGGTTTCGTCCTCGTAACGCATCGGCAGATGCAGCGCGAGGTCGATGTCGGATTTCAGGCCGAGCTTCGCGAGCTTGTCCGCGGTCTTGACGACGGGCTTCGGCTTTTCGTCCGCTCGCGCCTTCTTGCGTGCCGGCGGGGCGGCGCGCGGCGCGTCGCTTTCCTCCACGGGCAGCGGGTCGGTCGAGGTTAAGCGGCGGTCGGACAAGGGCATCTAAACTCTTCGCAAGTACAATGTGAGGTTTGTTCGGCGCGTTCGTGCGTCGTTCGAGCCACCGTCTACGCCATGTTCACGCTTTCCGATTTCGATTTTAATCTGCCGCCCGAACTGATCGCGCAAAGCGCGCTCGCCGAGCGCAGCGCGAGCCGTCTGCTCGAAGTGGACAACCGCGCGACGCCCGCCGCGCTCATCGACCGGCGTTTTTCCGAATTGCCGGATCTCATCGGGCCGGGCGATCTGCTCGTGTTCAACGATACCAAAGTCCTGAAGGCGCGCTTCTTCGGCCAAAAGGCCAGCGGCGGCCGCGTCGAAGTGCTGGTCGAACGGCTGAGCGGCGCGACCACGGCGCTTGCGCAAATCCGCGCGAGCAAGAGCCCGGTCGAAGGCAGCACGATCCGCCTGGCCGACGCGTTCGACGTGACCGTCGGTGAACGCGTCGAGCCGTTCTATACGCTGCACTTTCCGGCGGAATGTCTGACGCTCATCGAGCAATTCGGGCGCTTGCCGCTGCCGCCGTACATCGAGCACGACGCCGACGCCTACGACGAAACGCGCTATCAGACCGTGTACGCGGCCAATCCCGGCGCGGTGGCCGCACCGACCGCGGGCCTGCATTTCGACGACGCCCTCTTCGCCCGGCTCGACGCACGCGGCGTCGAGCGCGCGACGCTCACACTGCACGTCGGCGCGGGCACGTTTCAGCCGGTGCGCGTGGAGAACATCGCCGAGCACAAGATGCACAGCGAGTGGTACGACCTGCCGCAATCACTCGCCGACCGCATCGCGGCGGTGAAGGCGCGCGGCAACCGCGTGATCGCGGTCGGCACAACGTCGATGCGCGCGCTCGAAGCCGCCGCCCGCGATGCCGCCCATGCCGGCCGACCGCTTGCCGGAAGTCAGGCCGAAACCGATATCTTCATCACGCCAGGCTATGAATTCCGCGTGGTCGACCGGCTCGTCACGAACTTCCACTTGCCGAAATCGACGCTGCTGATGCTCGTGTCCGCCTTCGCCGGCATGGACACCATTCGCGACGCGTATCGTCACGCAATCGAACAACGCTACCGCTTTTTCAGTTACGGCGACGCCATGCTGCTCACGCGCCGCGACCCGAATTAATTCAATTTTTTCAACCAATGCGCTGGACTGTTTTCCAGTGGCAGGAACTCACATGACCGCAACTCACACTGCGCCGGAAAACGGCCTCAAATTCGACTTGCTGACGACCGACGGCCAGGCGCGCCGCGGCCGTCTCACGCTCAATCACGGTGTTATCGAGACGCCGATCTTCATGCCCGTCGGTACGTACGGCACGGTCAAGGCAATTCAGCCGCGCGAGCTCGAAGAGATTCGCGCGCAGATCATCCTCGGCAATACGTTTCACCTCTGGCTGCGCCCCGGTCTGGAGACGATCGGCGCGCACGGCGGACTGCATCGATTCATGGGCTGGAACCGGCCGATTCTCACCGACTCCGGCGGCTTTCAGGTGTTTTCGCTCGGCGATTTGCGCAAGATCACCGAAGATGGCGTCACGTTCGCATCGCCGATCAACGGGGACAAGCTGTTTTTGTCGCCGGAAGTGTCCATGCAGATTCAAAAAGTCCTGAATTCGGACATCGTCATGCAGTTCGACGAATGCACGCCCTACGCGACCAAAGGCGTGCCGACTTCGCACCAAGAGGCTGCCGATTCCATGCGCATGTCGATGCGCTGGGCGAAGCGCTCCATCGACGAATTCAACCGCCTCGGCAATCCGAACGCGCTGTTCGGCATCGTGCAGGGCGGCATGTTCGAGGACCTGCGCGACGAATCGCTCGCGGGGCTGTCGGAGATCGGCTTTCACGGGCTTGCCATCGGCGGCTTGTCGGTCGGCGAGCCGAAAGAAGACATGATGCGCGTGCTGAATCACATCGGCCCGAAACTGCCCGCCGACAAGCCGCATTACCTGATGGGCGTCGGCACGCCGGAAGACCTCGTGGCGGGCGTGGCGGCGGGCGTCGACATGTTCGACTGCGTGATGCCCACGCGCAATGCGCGCAACGGCTGGCTGTTCACGCGCTTCGGCGACCTCAAGATCAAGAACGCGACGCACAAGAACTCGATGAAGCCGCTCGACGAAAGCTGCGGCTGCTATACGTGCCAAAACTTCACGCGCGGTTATCTGCATCACCTGCACCGCGTGGGCGAAATTCTCGGCGCGCAACTGAACACGATCCACAACCTGCACTACTACCTGCAACTGATGAGCGAAGTGCGCGAATCGATCGAAAATCACACGTTCGATGCGTTCCGCAAGACTTTTGCCGAGAACCGCGCGCGCGGCGTCGACTGAAGCGCGGACTGAAGCGCGAATGGAAACGATGCCGGGAAACGGCACCGCAGGCATTACAATTGCCTTTCTATCGTTTTCGGAACATGCCTGAATACCTCGTAACGGCTTGAAGACAAAGCGCATTCCCGGGGTCTCGCGGCATGGGCGAGTGGTAGAATACCGGGCTAATTTCCATTCGAGTTTTTTGAACGTATTTCTGACGTTAAAACGGAGAGACCAACGTGTCGTTCATTTCCAATGCCTTTGCACAAGGCACCACCGCAAGCAGCGCGGAATCGAGCCTCATGAGCTTCCTGCCGCTCATTCTGATGTTTGCCGTGTTGTACTTCATCATGATCCGTCCGCAGATGAAGCGTCAGAAGGAGCATCGCAACATGCTCTCCGCCATGGCCAAGGGCGACGAAGTGGTGACGAACGGCGGTATCGTCGGCAAGGTTACGAAGGTGTCGGAAGCGTACGTGGGCGTGGAAATCGCCGAAGGCACGGAAATCACCGTGCAGAAGGCTTCCGTGACGACCATTCTCCCGAAGGGCACGATCAAGTCGCTGTAAGGACCACGTTCAGGCCACATGTTCTCTCGCGTCCGGCGCGGCCTCGCCCACCGAGCTGTCCGAATCCATCGACACCTCGTCGCGCATAACGCCGGACGCCCTCTCCCCCGAAGCCAACTTTACGGTCGGCCATCCTCATGAATCGTTATCCCCTCTGGAAGTATGTCGTGATGCTGGTGGCGCTCGTCATCGGCCTCGTGTACACGCTACCCAATTTCTTCGGCGAGGCGCCGGCCGTTCAGGTGTCGAGCGGCAAGGCGACCGTCAAGCTCGATTCGACGACGCTCGCAAACGTCGAGAGCGCGCTCGCCGCGAACAACGTCAAGGCCGACGAAGTCACCTTCGACAATTCGCAACTGAACGCGAATATCCGCGTGCGCCTCGCCGACACCGACACGCAATTGCGCGTGAAGGATCTGCTGAGCAAGTCGCTCAATACCGATCCGAGCGATCCGCAATACATCGTCGCGCTGAATCTGCAGAGCGCCTCGCCGCGCTGGCTGACGGCGCTGCATGCGCTGCCGATGTACCTCGGTCTCGACCTGCGCGGCGGCGTCCACTTCCTGCTGCAAGTGGACATGGCCGGCGCGCTCAACAAGAAGCTCGACTCCGACGCCGCCGACGCGCGCACCTACCTGCGCGACCGCAATATCCGTGACGGCGGCGTGAATCGCGTCGGGCAATCGGTGGTGGTGAGTTTCTCGGATCAGGCCGCGGCGGACAACGCCCGCACGCTGCTCTCCACGGGCGTCGCCGAACTGCAATGGTCGACGCGTCAGGGCAGCGACGGCTATCAGGTGGTCGGCACCTTCTCGGCGGCAACGCAGCGCAGCGTGGAAGACGGCGCGCTCAAGCAGAACATCACGACGCTGCATAACCGCGTGAACGAACTGGGCGTCGCGGAGCCGGTGATCCAGCAGCAGGGCTCGGACCGTATCGTGGTTGAACTGCCGGGCGTGCAGGACACGGCGAAGGCGAAGGACATCATCGGCCGCACGGCTACGCTCGAAGCGCGCCTGGCCGATCCGGTCAACACCTACATCGGCCCGAACGAAGCGGTGCCGCCCGGCGACGAAGCGTTCAAGCAGAACGACCGCACGGTACTGCTGCGCAAACAGGTGATCTTCACGGGCGACCGCATTATCGACGCATCGGCGGGCTTCGACGACCATCAGCGTCCGTCGGTGAACATCCGTCTCGATTCGGCCGGCGGCCGCGCGGTGTCCGCCGTGTCGCGCGACAACATCGGCAAACCGATGGCGATGGTCCTGTTCGAAAAGGGCAAGGGCGAAGTGCTGACGGTGGCGACCATCCAGTCGGAACTGGGCGACCGCTTCCAGATTACCGGCCAACCGACGCCGCAGGCCGCCGCCGATCTCGCGCTCCTGTTGCGCGCGGGTTCGCTGGCAGCGCCGATGGACATCATCGAAGAACGCACGGTCGGCCCGAGCCTCGGCGCGGACAACATCAAGAAGGGCTTCGATTCGGTGCAGTACGGTTTCGCCGCGATCGCCATCTTCATGATCGCGTACTACCTGCTGTTCGGCGTGTTCTCGATGCTCTCGCTGTCGGTCAACCTGCTCCTGCTGGTCGCGATCCTGTCGCTGCTGCAGGCCACGTTGACCTTGCCGGGCATCGCGGCTATTGCGCTCGCACTCGGTATGGCGATCGACGCGAACGTGCTGATCAACGAGCGTATCCGCGAGGAACTGCGTAACGGCGCGCCGCCGCAGACCGCGATTCAAGAAGGCTTCAAGCACGCGTGGGCGACCATTCTCGACTCGAACGTCACCACGCTCATCGCCGGTCTCGCGCTGCTCGCGTTCGGCTCGGGTCCGGTGCGCGGCTTCGCGGTCGTGCACTGTATCGGCATTCTGACGTCGATGTTCTCGGCGGTGTTCTTCTCGCGCGGCCTCGTGAACCTCTGGTACGGCGGCAAGAAGAAGCTGAAGACGCTGGCCATTGGTCAGGTCTGGCGCCCCGAAGGCACCGATTCCGAAGCGGCTGCGGCGGCCTATCTCGCGGCGCAGCGCGGCGACGAATCGCCTGTCGACGAAATCGTGAAGACGGCGAAGGGCAAGACCAAGACGGCCGTGGCCGCGCCGCGCGCAGCCGCGCAGACGCCCGCGCGCGACGGCAAGCCGACGGTGCGCCGCCGCTCGGGCCCGGGCGTCGATCAACAGAAACCGGGCCAGTCCCGCTGAGACCGCTGAGCCGGAGATAAACGCAAATGGAATTCTTCCGTATTCGTCGCGACATCCCGTTCATGGAACGCGCGTTGATTTTCAACGTGATTTCGTTCGTGACGTTCCTCGCGGCCGTATTTTTCCTCGTGCACAAAGGGCTGCATCTGTCGGTGGAATTCACCGGCGGGACGGTCGTCGAGGTGCAGTATCCGCAAGCTGTATCGCCCGAACCCGTGCGCACGACCATGGCGAAGCTCGGCTATGGCGATGCGCAGGTGCAGAACTTCGGCACGTCGCGCGACGTGCTGATTCGCCTGCCGCTCAAGCAAGGGCTGACGTCGGCGCAGCAGAGCGATCAGGTCATGACCGCGCTCAAGGCCGACAATCCGCAGGTGAGCCTGCAGCGCGTCGAGTTCGTCGGGCCGCAGGTGGGCAAGGAACTCGTGACGAACGGTCTGCTCGCGCTGGCGTGCGTGGTGGTCGGCATCGTGATCTATCTGTCGTTCCGCTTCGAGTGGAAGTACGCGGTCGCGGGCGTGATCGCGAATCTGCACGACGTGGTGATCATTCTCGGCTTCTTCGCGTTCTTCCAGTGGGAGTTCTCGCTCTCCGTGCTCGCGGCAATTCTCGCGGTGCTCGGCTATTCGGTGAACGAGTCGGTGGTTATCTTCGACCGGATTCGTGAAACCTTCCGCAAGCAGCGCAAGATGTCCGTGATCGAAGTGATCGACCACGCTATTACGAGCACGATGTCGCGAACCATCATCACGCACGGCTGTACGGAAATGATGGTGCTGTCGATGTTCTTCTTCGGCGGTCCGACGCTGCACTACTTCGCGCTGGCGCTGACGGTGGGTATCTTGTTCGGTATTTACTCGTCCGTGTTCGTCGCGGCGGCGCTCGCCATGTGGTTCGGCGTGAAGCGCGAAGATCTCGTGAAAGACAAGAAGGACAAGTTCGATCCGAACGATCCGAATGCGGGCGCGCAGGTTTGAGCGTCACGCATTCCCGTAAGCCATAAAAAAGCGGCCGGTCCTCACAGACCGGCCGCTTTGCTTTGAAACACCAGACTTACTGCTTCACGCCTTCAGCCTGAATATGCAGCACCGTCTTCAGGCTGAACCCATACGCCTTGCCGTAATCCATGCCGAAGTCGCCGCGGTCGAACGTGGTGGTTGCTTCCACGCCGCACACTTCCTTCTTCATCATCGGGTTCACGAAGCACTTGAAGTGCTCGATCTTCAGATTGAGCGGCTTGGTCACGCCGTGCATCGTCAGCGTGCCGACTACTTCGCTCGGCGTGTCGCCGTCGAACTTGATCGACGTGCCCTTGTATTGCGCGGTCGGGAACTTGGCGGCATCGAAGAATTCGTCCTTCTGCAGATGCTCGTTGAGCTTGTCGTTACCGGTGTCGATCGACGTGATGTCGATCGTCACGTTCACCGTGCCGGTCTTGGCCGCACGATCGAGCACGACTTCGCCGCTGCTCTTGTTGAACTTGCCGCGCCACGTCGACACGCCGCCGAAGTGGTCGGCCTCGAAGCTCGGATACGTGTGGTTCGGGTCGAGCTTGTACGTGTCGGCGGCGAATGCATTCACCGAGGTGCCGAAAGACATGCCGAGCGCGAGCGCGCCCGCAGCGATGATCGAAAGTTTCTTCAAGTTCTTCTCCTGTGAGATTGATGAATTCGCGTAAAGCGCCGCTTATTTTTTGGCGGCGACGATATGAAACTTGATGACGACGTCGTCCGCGACGATCGACGTATCCTTCCACTCACCCGTTCCGACATCGAACTGGGTGCGCTTGATCGGCAACGCGCCGTCGAAGGTTTCGGTCGCGCCCTGTTGCGTGACCGTCACCGGTACCGTCACGGTCTGCGACTTGCCCTTGATCGTGATCTTGCCGGTCACGTTGTATTTGTTGGCGCCGGCCGGCGCGATCGCGCTGGAGACGAACGTGGCGGTCGGGAACTTGCCCGCATCGAACCATTCCGCGCCGCGCACTTGCTTGTTGTATTCGTCGTCGCCTAAGTCGTAGCTGCCGGTGTCGATCGTGATGTTCGCCGTGCCCGCCGCGGGCTTCGCCGGATCGAACGCGATCTGCGCGGTGAACTTGTTGAACTTGCCGTCGGTGGGCACGTTCATCTGTTTCGATGTGGCGACCACCGAGCTCTTGCTCATGTCCACCTGCGCATGCGCCGCCGCAACCAGCGCAAGCGACGCCGCCGTGGCCAGCATCCAACGATTGAGTTTCACTTTCATGTGTGCCCTATTCAAAACGCGGTTCAAATCAGCAAACCAGTATTGGAAATCAAAAGAACGCGAGAACAATCAGCCGCCGCGAAACGCTCGGCCAACGGCGAGGAAACAATCGCAACGAGCCAATGCGCTCAACGAAGAAACGGCAGCATACGGCCGAGCAAACCGTCTCTATCGACGAAATGGTGCTTCAGCGCAGCGAGCACATGCATGACGACGAAAAACAGCAGCGTATAGTTCAGCGCGATATGCACGATGCGCAATGTGGCCTTCAACGCCTTGTCCGGTCCAATGATCGTCGGCAACGGCAGCACGCCGAGATAGACGACCTGCAGGCCCGCCGCCGAACTGTACAGATAGCCCGATGCGGGAATCACGAGCATCAGCGCGTACAGCAGAAAGTGCGTGAGATGCGCCGCGCCCTGCTGCCAGCGCGGCATGTCGCCGGGCATCGCGGGCGCGCGATGGGTGGCGCGCCACAGCAGGCGCAGCACGGCGAGCGCGAACACCGTCACGCCGATCCACTTGTGCCACGAGAAATACTTGAGCTTGGTCGGCGTGATGCCCGGAATGTCGGTCATGATCCAGCCGAGGTAGAAACCGCACACGATCAACAACGCGATCAGCCAGTGCAGACCGATCGCCGTGGCGCTATAGCTTTGCTCCGGCGCGGCCGTCGCGATGCGTGCGCTGCTTTCCATAGTGCTTTCACTCAAGGTTTCGATGTCTTTCGGCCCGTCGTCGAAGAACGACGAGTATTCAAGGGCGCCATGCTACCTCAACGCCGGTTTCTTGCCAGCGCGCTCGACAACTCCATCCGTACGCGCGGCGAGCCAGACGCGGCGGGGCTTTGCGGTCCGTCGGGCCGACTGGCATGCCTTCCGTGCAACGAACTATTCCACGCATGCAACGGTCGATGCATGCGCGACGAAGCGGAACAGACCGCGCGCGATTCCAGCCGCAAGGTACGTCACGGTATTAACGGGCGGCAGCGCGGTTTCATTCCGCCGTCCGTCACGCGGCACGCCCGATCCGCCAAATAATCGCCATTTGATACCATGCTGATTCCATTTGCGCTGGCCCGGCGCTTGCTATGCTCCGTCGGAGCCGGTCCTCGCGGCGCCCGACACCTCCGCTCGACACCACTCGGGCTTCGACCATGAACGCGAACGAACCGGACGATCTGATCGCGTGTCACGAATGCGACGCGCTGTTCAAAAAACGTGAGTTGCCTCACCGCACGTCGGCGAAATGTCCGCGCTGCGGGTCGCTGCTCTATCGAAGCATTTCATCGAACCTCGACAAAATTTGTGCGATGACGCTGGCCGCGCTGGTCACGTTCGTCATTGCGCAGGGCTTTCCTATCGTCGAGCTGGACGCCAACGGGCTCACGTCGGAGACCACGCTCATCGGCGCGATCGTCGCGTTGTGGAACGAGCAGATGGAAGTCATGGCCGTGCTCGTCTTCTGCTCGACGATCCTGTTCCCGCTGTGCGAGCTGATCGCGCTGCTCTACGTGCTGCTGCCGCTGCGCGCGGGCTACGTTCCGGCGGGCTTCAACGGGCTCTTGCGCATGATCCAGTTCGTGCGGCCGTGGGGCATGATCGAAGTGTTCATGCTCGGCGTGCTCGTCACGCTCGTGAAGATGGTCAGCATCGCGCGCGTGATTCCCGAAGCGGCGCTCTTCGCTTTCGGCGCGCTGACGCTGATGTTCGCGGTCGTCATGAGCTTCGATCCGCGCGCGCTGTGGGACATCGCAAGCCGGCTCGGGCCGCGCGAACCGACGCGACGCGGCGCCGCCAAGCCCATCCCAACCGACGCGAGGCAGAAATCGTGAGCGAACCCGTCGAATCGGTCGAACCCGTCGAACCTGCGCCCGAGGCGCATTACACGACGGCGTCGCGCGCGAACGTCGTCGCGTGTCATGCGTGCGGACTCGTGCAGCCGCTCGCGCGCACCATCGAGAGACAGCGCTGCACGCGCTGCGACGCGGTCGTGCACCGGCGTCATCCGGACAGCATCGCGCGCACGTGGGCGCTGCTCATCAGCGCGGCGATTCTCTATATCCCGGCGAATCTGTTTCCGATCATGCACACATCGTCGATTCTCGGCTCCGAGGACGACACCATTCTGAGCGGCGTCGCGCTCTTCTGGAACGACGGCGACTATCCGCTCGCGGCGGTGATTTTCATCGCCAGCATTCTCGTGCCGATGCTCAAGCTCGTGACGCTCGGCTTTCTTGTCATCAGCGTGCAGCGGCGCTCGGTCTGGCGTCCGCGTCAGCGCACGACGCTGTTTCGCATCGTCGAGGGCATCGGCCGCTGGTCGATGCTCGATGTCTTCGTGATCACGCTCACGATCGCGCTCGTGCGCTTCAAGTCGCTCGCCGTCATCACACCGGGGCCGGGCGCGCTCGCGTTCGCGTGTGTCGTCGTGCTGACGATGATCGCTTCCATGCAATTCGACCCGCGCCTCATGTGGGACAACATCGAACCATCAGGAAAGAAATATGACTGACGCCCGAGGTCCGAACGACCCGAAGCAGCCAGCACCGCCCGTCCCTGCCAACACCGGCGGCGACGGACGCCAGGGCGGCGGCCTGCCGCCGAATCTGCCCGAGCCGACAATCGAGCCGCGCAGCCGCTGGCTGCCGTCGCTCGTCTGGGTCATTCCGCTCGTCGCGGCGCTGATCGGCGTGATTCTCGTCGTCAAGACCGTGTCGAGCCGGGGACCGACCGTCACGATCAGCTTCGTCAGCGCCGAAGGGCTCGAGCCAGGCAAGACCAAGGTGAAGTTCAAGGACGTCGATATCGGCACGGTCAAGACCATCACGCTGTCGAAGGACCATTCGCGCGTGCTCGTCGACGTGCTGCTCACCAAGGAAGCCACCGATTTCGCCGTGAAAGACACGCGCTTCTGGGTCGTGCGTCCGCGCGTGGCGGCAAGCGGCGTGACCGGGCTCTCGACGTTGCTGTCGGGCGCGTACATCGGCGTCGATGCCGGTAAATCGACCGACGATCAGACCTACTTCGTCGGGCTGGAGACGCCACCCGCGGTCACCGGCGACCAGAAGGGCCACACTTTCACGCTGCACGGCGAATCGCTCGGCTCGCTCGACATCGGCTCGCCGGTCTATTACCGGCGCGTGCAGGTCGGGCAGGTCGTCGCGTTCTCGCTCGACAAGGACGGCACCGGCGTCACGCTGCAAGTGTTCGTCACCGCGCCGTACGATCAGTACATCGGCACCAATTCGCGCTGGTGGCACGCGAGCGGCGTCGATCTGCGGCTCGATTCGAGCGGCTTCACGCTGAACACGCAATCGCTGGCTACGGTCGTGCTGGGCGGCATCGCGTTCCAGACGCCGCCGAACCAGCAGTCCGGCCCGCAGGCGCAGAACAACGCGACGTTCCGGCTCGCCTCCGATCAGGCCGACGCGATGCGCGACCCGGACGGTCAGGCGGTGCACGTCGTGATGAACTTCAATCAGTCGCTGCGCGGTCTGTCGGTCGGCGCGCCGGTCGATTTCCGCGGCATCGTGCTGGGTCAGGTCACGGGCATCGGCGTGCGATACGACTCGAAGTCGCATGCGTTCATGATGCCGGTCACGATCGATCTCTATCCCGATCGCCTGGGCAGGCGCGCGAAACAGGCGTTGCCGGAGCAAGGCACGTCGGCGAGTCAGGACATGCTGCAACTGCTCGTGAAGCGCGGCTTGCGCGGCCAGTTGCGCACCGGCAACCTGCTGACGAGCCAGTTGTATGTGGCGCTCGACTTCTTCCCGAAAGCGCCGCCTGCAACCGTCACGGCGAGCACCGATCCGATCGAGCTGCCCACGGTTCCGAACACGCTCGACGAGCTGCAACTGCAGATCGCCGATATCGCGCGCAAGATCGACAAGATTCCGTTCGACCAGATCGGCGCGAACCTGAACGGCTCGCTCAAGAACGCCAACGCGCTGTTCGACAGGCTCGACAAGGAAGTCATCCCCGAGATGCGCGACACGCTCACGGAGGCGAAGAAGACCTTCAACCAGGCGCAGTCGACGCTGCAATCGGACTCGCCGATTCAATCGGACACGCGTCAGGCGATGCAGGAACTCACGCGCACGCTTCAATCGCTCAATGCGCTCGCGGACTATCTGGAACGCCATCCGGAATCGCTGCTGCGCGGTAAATCGGGAGACAAACCATGAAGTTCGGCGCGTTGATGACGACCCTTGGCGCGGCCGCGCTGCTCGCCGCCTGCGCTTCGCCGACGAGCCGTTTCTACACGCTCGGCGGCGGCGAGGCACGGCCGGTGCCGTCCACGCCGGCCGCGTTCTTTTTCGAACTGGCGCCCGTCGACATGCCGCAGCAGGTTGCGCGCAATCAGCTGGTCGTGCAGACGAGTCCGGCGCAGGTTCAGGTGCTCGAGGAGAACCGCTGGGCGTCGCTGCCCGCCGATGAAGTGCGGCGCGCGCTGTCCGCCGATCTCACGCAGCAACTCGGCGCGATCGATGTCTACAACACGCCGCATCCGGAATCGGTGCCGGTGTATCGCGTGAAGGTGAATGTGCAGCGTTTCGAGTCGTGGCCCGATTCGCAGGCGGTGATCGACGCCGTGTGGAGCGTGCACGCCGTCGGCTCGGACGCCGTGCTGACCTGCCGGACCGTTGCGCAGGAGCGCGTCGGCTCGGGGTATGACGCGCTCGTCGGCGGACATCGGAAGGCAGTGGACGAGCTTGCGTCCGCGATTTCAGCGGGCATGCGCAGCCTGGCTTCGTTGCCTCGGACGGCGGCGGGCGTGTCGGGTGTTTCGGGTGCGGCGGCTGCGTCGTCGAAGGGCAAGGCGGGCGCGAGTGTCAAGCCCGCCGCCGCGCCGGTCTTGCCGTGTCCGTCCGCGAGCGCGGCGGCGACTGCCAGCGCGCAATGATCGGCGCCGCGCCCGGCGCGGGTCGGCACAATTGGGCACAAGTAGGCACACGCGAGCGAGGCGAGCGTATGTTGTCGGCAGGCGACACGCCTCGTCGCGGGCTGCGGGAAAATACGGGGCCTGAAGCGCGTCCGGTTAAGATCGTCGTCGCCCAAAATTCCGAATCAAGCGAAGAAAAGATGATGAAACTGATCGGTTCGCACACCAGCCCGTTCGTCCGCAAGGTGCGTATCGTCATGGCGGAAAAGAAGATCGATTGTGAACTGGTGCTCGAGGACGTCTGGGCATCCGATTCGAAGATTCACGAGTACAACCCGCTCGGCAAGGTCCCGTGTCTGGTCCTCGACGACGGCGAAGCCGTGTTCGATTCGCGCGTGATCTGCGAATTCGTCGACACGCTCACGCCCGTCGGCAAGCTGCTGCCGCAGGAGCGCCGCGAGCGCACCGAAGTGCGTTGCTGGGAAGCCCTCGCCGACGGCATGCTCGAAGCCGCCGTGCTGATCCGTCTCGAAGGCACGTTGCGCGAAGAGGCGCATCGCAGCGAGGCGTGGCTCGCGCGTCAGCGGCTCAAGGTGGAAGACGGCCTGCGCGCGATGTCGCGCGGACTCGGCTCGAAGCAATGGTGTTCGGCGAACCGCTTTACCCTCGCGGATATCGCCTGCGGCTGCGCGCTCGGCTATCTCGATCTGCGGATGCCGGACCTGAACTGGCGCGACGCCCACCCGAATCTCGACAAGTTGTACGTGCGGCTCGCGCAGCGCCAATCGTTCGTGGATACCGTGCCGGTGCTCTGACCGGCGTGCATCGACGTTCCCGCGCGCGGCGGGAACGTGGCTTCTCCTGTTCTTACTTTCTCAATGCAGCCTTCAACGTCGCGTTCGCCTGCGCGATGGCCGCGCGCGTCGCGGGCGTTTCGGCCAGCGCGTTGAGCATCACGAAGTCGTGAATCGTGCCGTTGTAACGCACCGACGTGACCGGCACGCCCGCTTGCGACAGCTTGCGCCCGTAAGCCTCGCCTTCGTCGCGCAGGACGTCGTTTTCATCGGTGATGACGAGCGCCGGCGGCAAGCCCTTCAGTTCATCGAGACTCGCGCGCAACGGCGACGCCGTGATCTTCGCGCGATCGGCGGCGTTCGGCGCGTAAGCGTCCCAGAACCATTTCATTGCGTCGCGGGTGAGCCACGGGCCGTTGGCGAATTCGGTGTATGAGCCGTCGTCGAAACTGGCGTCCGTCACCGGGTAAAAGAGCACCTGCGCGCGCAGCGCCGGACCGCCGCGCTCCTTCGCGAGCAGCGTGACGGCGGCCGTCATGTTGCCGCCGACGCTGTCGCCCGCCACCGCCATGCGCGACGCATCGACATTGAACGCCTTCGCGTGATCGGCGACGTAGCGCGTCGCGGCATACGCCTGTTCGATCGGCACGGGATACTTCGTTTCCGGCGAACGGTCATAGTCCACGAACACGACCGTCGCCTGCGCGCCGTTCGCGATCTCGCGCACCAGACGGTCGTGCGTATTCTTGTCGCCCAACACCCAGCCGCCGCCGTGAAAATACATGATGACCGGCAGCGCGCCCTTCGCATGCTCGGGGCGCACGATGCGCAGCGCGATTTTGCCTGTCGGACCGGCTTCGATCACACGGTCTTCGATATTCGCAGCCTGCTTCTTCACCGGCTGCGTCTGCGCGCCGGCAAGCACGTTGCGGGCGTCGGCGGGCGACAGCGTGTAAATCGGCGGCGCTTTGCTGGCCGCGAGCGCATCGATGAAGTGCTGCGTCGTCGGTTCGGGCACCGGCGCGCGGGTTTCCGCCTGAGCGGCGGAATAGGACAACACGGCTGCGACGGCGATGGCGAGAACTGCGGCATTGCGCTGTTTCATGATGGTTTCCAGTCCATTCGAGTTGAGGTTGAAACGGTGGTAAGACGGTGAAACGAGGGTGGAACGAGGAAAAATCGATATTTCTATAAATCTATGAGTAGATAGATAACGCGATGTAATCGCGCTTATAAAAAGTTGATTCGTGATCGTCCGGGCGCGTAGCCGCGCGGCTTTCGCCATATCAACCGGCGAAACGACCTAGCCGCCCAAAAAGCCGGTTTAATCCGCCAAAATCTATCTACCTAAAGATAGATTTTCCCACGCGAATTCATACGTTTTTCACATGGTTATCCACAGGGTTATCTACCGCCGGACCGTATTCGCCACTTCGTCCAGACGCGTTCGTGTCTGAAAAAGACGGCACGCCAGCAAGCTGCCCTGGAACGCGGCGTACAGCACGCGCGCGGCGGCTTCGGGTTTTCCGCCGGCGTCGAGCGTGTCTTGCGCTTCGCCTTCGGCCAGTACCTTCGCCAGCCAGTTTTCGTTGGCCTTGAAGAACGATTGCACGGCGTGGCGCACCTTCTCCGGCAACGATTCGATGTCCGACGCGAGCATGCCGCACAGGCAGATCTGATTTCCCCCGCCGATAATCCGCCCGAACAGCTTCGTATAGCGATCGAGTTTCTTGTCCGCCGAGGCCGAACTGTCGATCGCGTAGATAGACGACATCACGTCCGCGCTGTACGCATTCACCGCTTCGAGCGCGAGATCTTCCTTCGTCGGGAAGTAATAGTGGATGCTGGAGGTCTTCACTCCGACCAATTCGGACAAGTCGCGATAGCTGAAACCGTTATAGCCGCGCGTCATCAAGAGTGACTGCGCATGGTCCAGCAGCGCCTCGCGTACGGTGTTCTTGTCCATTTCTGAAATAGTCCCTGCCTTTGATAGGCGTAATTTATCTATCACTAGATAGACGGTCAAGCACTTGTATCAAAAAAGTTTTTATCGGACTGATAGGAAAAATGCCCACGTCGGCGCGAAGAGAACCCCGGCCGAAGCCGGGGCTTTCGCGCAAATCAGCGCGCGGTCGAGAGCGCCGCCGCCTGCGTGGTGTCCTGCCCTGCCGTTGCCTGTTCGATGATGCCGCCGCCCAGACACACATCGCCCTGATACAGCACCGCCGATTGCCCCGGCGTGACGGCCCACTGCGCATCGTCGAAATGAAGCACGAAACGTCCGTCGGCCTCGCGCGCGAAGTGGCACGCCGCGTCCTGCTGGCGATAGCGCGTCTTGGCGCCGCACGTCACGCCCTCTTCCGGCGCAAAACCCGCCACCCAGCTCGTGTTGCCCGCGACGAGCGACTCCGACAGCAACCACGGGTGATCGTGCCCCTGCACGACATACAGCGTGTTGCTCGCCATGTCCTTGCCCGCGACGAACCACGGCTCGCCGCTGCCGTCCTTCGCGCCGCCGATGCCGATGCCCTTGCGCTGACCGAACGTGTAGAACGCAAGCCCGATATGCTCGCCGACGATCTTGCCTTCGGCCGTCTTCATCGGGCCGGGTTTCGTCGGCAGGTAACGGTTGAGGAACTCGCGAAACGGCCGCTCGCCGATGAAGCAGATGCCGGTCGAATCCTTCTTCTTCGCGTTCGGCAGTCCGATCTGCGCCGCGATTTCGCGCACCTTCGTCTTCGGGATTTCGCCGAGCGGAAACAGCGTCTTCGACAACTGCGCCTGATTCAGCCGATGCAAAAAGTACGACTGATCCTTGGTCGAATCCGTCGCCTTGAGCAACTGGAAGAGTCCGTCCTGCTCGCGCACGCGTGCGTAATGACCCGTCGCGATGGTTTCCGCGCCGAGCGACATCGCGTGATCGAGGAACGCCTTGAACTTGATCTCGGCGTTGCACAGCACGTCCGGATTGGGCGTGCGGCCCGCCGAGTACTCGCGCAGGAACTCCGCGAACACGCGGTCCTTGTATTCGGCGGCGAAGTTGACCGCTTCGACGTCGATGCCGAGCAGATCCGCGACCGACACCACGTCGATCCAGTCCTGCCGGGTCGAGCAATATTCGCCGTCGTCGTCGTCTTCCCAGTTCTTCATGAAGAGGCCGACGACGTCATAGCCTTGTTCCTTCAGGAGCCACGCCGTGACCGACGAATCGACGCCGCCCGACATGCCCACCACCACTCTTCGCTTGCTCATAGAAATACCGCGTTGTTCCCGCAAGACGCCGGCGTGCGGGGAAAGCTGGCCGCCGGAAGCGGCCCGGAAGCGGGCCACGATGCGAGCCCTCAGGCCCGCACCACCGGCGCGACCGAATGCGTATGAATGAAATCGAGCGGCACGCGCCGCCCGGACAGGTAATCGTCGACACACTTCATCACGAGCGGCGTCCGGTGCCGCTGTGCCGACGCGCGCAATTCATCGGCGGTGAGCCACATCGCGCGCACGATGCCTTCGTCGAGCGAACGCCCGCTCTCTTCGCCGGCCGACTTGCCGCAGAACGTGAAGCGCAGATACGTGACGTCGCCGCCCGGCCGCGCGAAGTGCGTCATATATGCGCCGACGAGCGCCTCGGGCTCGAAGCGATGCGCCGTTTCCTCGAACGTCTCGCGGATCACCGCTTCGGCGAGCGTCTCGCCCGCTTCCAGATGACCGGCCGGTTGGTTGATTCTGAGTCCCGCCGACGTGTGCTCCTCGATCACGAGAAAGCGCCCGTCGCGCTCGATGATCGCCGCCACCGTGACGTGGGGGGCCCAAGTGTCTGATTTCATGGTCGGATATTTTACCGTCGCCGGGGCATTCCCGCCTGTCCACTCGTTAGGGGTAGGCGTGGATGAGCGGCTACAGGAACAAAGTGCCGGATCGGATATTTGCGCACGCATTCTTCGGTTACAGTGGCGATAGCCGTCAGTTCCAGCATTTGAAATAAAACTCAGCCTTAAGCTTTCCTAATTCCGGTCCCGGGCGCAGGAAGCAACAGAGACAGGAGGATTCAAAGATGCACATCGGAGTGCCTGCTGAAACGCGGGCGAACGAGGCGCGAGTCGCCGCTACGCCCGAAACGGTCAAGAAGCTCGTCACGCAAGGTCACCGCGTCTCGGTGCAGAGCGGCGCGGGCTTGCCGGCAAGCTATATCGACGATGCCTTCGCGCAAGCGGGCGCCGATCTCGTCGATGCCGCGACCGCCTTTTCCGCCGAGATCGTCCTCAAGGTGCAATCGCCTTCCGCCGAGGAACTCGCTTCCATGAAACCGGGCACCGTGCTGATCGGCATGCTCGATCCCTTCAATACAGAGAACACCGCGCGGCTCGCCGCCGCGGGCGTCACCGCGTTCGCGCTCGAAGCCGCGCCCCGCACGACGCGCGCGCAAAGCCTCGACGTGCTCTCGTCGCAGGCGAACATCGCCGGATACAAGGCCGTGCTGATGGCCTGCCAGTATTACCAGCGTTTCATGCCGATGCTGATGACCGCCGCCGGCACCGTCAAGGCCGCGCGCGTGCTCGTGCTCGGCGCGGGCGTCGCGGGGCTGCAGGCGATCGCGACCGCCAAGCGTCTCGGCGCGGTGGTCGAGGCGTCGGACGTGCGGCCGGCCGTCAAGGAACAGATCGAATCGCTCGGGGCGAAGTTCGTCGACGTGCCGTTCGAAACCGACGAAGAACGCGAGGCCGCGGTCGGCGTCGGCGGCTATGCGCGTCCGATGCCGCCGAGCTGGCTCGCGCGGCAATCGGCGCAAGTGCACGAGCGTGCCAAGGCGGCGGACATCGTCATCTCGACCGCGCTGATTCCCGGCCGCCCGGCGCCGACGCTCATTTCGGTCGAAACGGTCAAGCACATGAAGCCGGGCTCCGTGATCATCGATCTCGCCGCTGGCCGCGGCCCCGAGTTCGAAGGCAAGCGCGGCGGCAACTGCCCGCTCACCGAAGTCGATCAGGTGGTGATGAAGCATGGCGTGCATATCGTCGGGCACACGAACCTCGCGTCGATGGTCGGCGCCGATGCGTCCGCGCTGTACGCCCGCAATCTGCTCGACTTTCTCAAGCTCATCCTGACGAAGGAAGGCACGCTCAACATCGATCTCGCGGACGATATCGTCGCGGCCACGCTGCAGTGCCGCGACGGCCAAGTCGCGCGCGCCGCGGCCTGATACGGAGAAGAACATGGACGTCATCAATCACACGGTGATCAATCTCATCATCTTCGTGCTGGCCATTTATGTCGGCTATCACGTCGTGTGGAATGTCACGCCCGCGCTGCACACGCCGCTGATGGCCGTGACCAACGCGATCTCGGCAATTGTCATTGTCGGGGCAATGCTCGCGGTCGGTCTCACTGTTGGCGCGGCGGGCAAGTTTTTCGGCACGCTCGCCGTGTTGCTCGCGGCGGTGAACGTGTTCGGCGGCTTTCTCGTGACACGGCGAATGCTGGAGATGTTCAAGAAGAAAGAGCCGAAGAAACTGCCGGTCAAGGAGGGCGCGTAATGAGCCTGAACGTCGTCACTCTCCTGTATCTCGTCGCCTCGGTGTGTTTCATCCAGGCGCTCAAAGGCTTGTCCAACCCGAAGACGGCGCGTATCGGCAATACCTTCGGCATGGCCGGCATGGCGATCGCCATTCTCACCACGCTCGCGCTGATCACGAAGCAGGCGGCCTATCTCGGCTCCAATCTCGCGCTCGGGCTGTCGCTGCTGTTCGCGGCGCTGATCATCGGCGGCGCGGCGGGCGCGTACATCGCGGCGAAAGTCGAGATGACGAAGATGCCCGAACTCGTCGCCGCGATGCACTCGCTGATCGGTCTCGCGGCCGTGTGCATTGCGTATGGCGTCGTGGCCGAGCCGTCCGCGTTCGGCCTCGCGGCGCCGGGCGATCCGATTCCGTATGGCAATCGCGTCGAGTTGTTTATCGGCACGTTCGTCGGCGCAATCACGTTCTCGGGCTCGGTTATCGCGTTCGGCAAGCTCTCGGGCAAGTACAAGTTCCGGCTGTTTCAAGGCGCGCCGGTCACGTATTCGGGGCAGCATCTGATCAACCTGCTGCTCGCCATCGCGATGGTCGGCTTCGGCGTGATCTTCATGCTCACGGAGTCGTGGCTGCCGTTCATCATCATGACGATCATCGCGTTCGCGCTGGGCGTGCTGATCATCATTCCGATCGGCGGCGCGGATATGCCCGTGGTCGTGTCGATGCTCAACTCGTACTCGGGCTGGGCGGCGGCGGGCATCGGCTTCTCGCTGAACAATCCGATGCTGATCATCGCGGGGTCGCTGGTCGGCTCCTCGGGCGCGATTCTGTCCTACATCATGTGTAAGGCGATGAACCGCTCGTTCTTTAACGTGATTCTCGGCGGATTCGGCGGCGAGGCTGGGGCTGCCACGACGGGCGGCGCGACGGAGCAGCGTCCGGTCAAGTCCGGTTCCGCCGACGATGCCGCGTTCATGCTCGGCAACGCGGAAAGCGTGGTGATCGTGCCGGGCTACGGTCTGGCGGTCGCGCGGGCGCAGCATGCGTTGAAGGAGCTGACCGACAAGCTGGTGGAGAAAGGCATCGATGTGCGGTACGCGATTCACCCCGTCGCGGGGCGTATGCCGGGGCATATGAACGTGCTGCTGGCCGAAGCCGAAGTGCCGTACGAGATGGTGCAGGAGATGGACGAAATCAACAGCGAATTCGGCCAGACGGATGTGGTGCTCGTGCTCGGCGCTAACGACGTGGTCAATCCTGCGGCGAAGACCGATCCAAAATCGCCGATTGCCGGCATGCCGATTCTCGAAGCGTACAAGGCGCGCACGATCATTGTGAACAAGCGTTCGATGGCGGCGGGGTATGCCGGGCTCGACAACGAACTGTTCTATATGGACAAGACGATGATGGTGTTCGGCGATGCGAAGAAGGTGGTAGAGGAGATGATGAAGGCGGTGGAGTGATGGAGGGGTTGTGACTACCAGCCGTCGCGAGCGGAGCATGCAAGGCGCTTGCGGCGGCTGTTCGCCCTCCGGCGATGTCGCAATCTGTACCTCTTCCTCACTCACCTTCATTTATTTTGCATAACTGATGAATACGTTGATCGAAGTAATTTTGCAAATCGTCAACCATTTGACGGTCTGTTTCTGAGCGCGACGCCGAGGATCGGTGCCTTTGCGCGCGGCGAGTTCGCTGGATTGGAAACGCGCCCTTCCCGCCCTCCGGCTCAACGGACGCGACGGTCCAACGCTGCCGCGTACAATACCGCCTTTGAACGTCAGAAAAGCAGCTCATGTCCTCCCCTCTCTTCGACTGGTTTGTCCCCTGCCCGCGCGGTCTCGAAGCACCGCTTGCCGCCGAACTCGCGGAGATCGGCGAACTGCACGTGGCCGGCGCACCGCTGTCGGGCGGCGGATCGCTGGTCGTCGGCGCGCAAGTGCCCGGCGGCGTGCATTTCCGGGGCGGCTGGGTTGCGGGCATGGCGGCGAACCTTCACTCGCGCATTGCGAGCCGCGTGCTGCTCAAGATCGCGCAAGGCCCCTATCGCAACGAGAACGATATTTACGAGCTCACGCATCGTCAGCGCTGGGAGCAATGGTTCGCGCCGAGCCAGACAATGCGCGTCGATCTCACCGCGATCAAATCGCCGGTGAAGAGCCTCGAATTCACCACGTTGCGCGTGAAGGACGCCGTCTGCGACCGCCTGCGCGACGTGGCGGGCTCGCGCCCGAGCATCGACACCGCACAGCCCGACGTGCGCGTGTTCGCGTTCCTCACGGTGAACGAGTGCACGCTCTATCTCGACACCTCCGGCGAACCGCTCTTCAAGCGCGGCTGGCGGCTCGACAAGGGCGCCGCGCCGCTGCGCGAAAATCTCGCGGCCGGCATTCTGCGCCTCACCGGCTGGACGCCCGGCACGCCGCTCTTCGACCCGATGTGCGGCAGCGGCACGTTCCTCGCCGAAGCGGCGCAAACCGCGCTCGGCATCGCGCCCGGCAGCGAACGGCGCTTTGGCTTCGAGAAGCTCAAGCCGTTTCATCCGGGCATGTGGCAAAAACTCAAGACGGCAGCCACGGAGCAGCGCCGCGCCGCACGCGCGTCGCAGTCGGACATCAACATTTTCGGCAGCGACATCTCCGGCGACATGCTCGAGAAGGCGCGCGCCAACCTGCACCGCGCGGGCGTCCCGAATTTGTCGCTCAAGCAGGTCGACGCGCGCAACATGGTGCCGCCGACCGACGCGCCCGGCATTCTCCTCGCGAATCCGCCGTACGGCGAGCGCATCGAAGTGCGCGGGCGCGGTCCGCGCGGCGAAGTGCGCGATACGCCGCGCAGCCGCCGCGAAGACGACGACGCCTTCGCCCGCGCCCAGCCCGACCCGGCCGACACCGAATTCTTCGTGTCCTTCGGCAACGCGCTCAAGCAGCGCTTTCCCGGCTGGCGCGCCTACGTGCTCACGTCCGACCGCAAGCTGCCGGGCATGCTGCGGCTGCGCGAATCGACGAAAACGCCGCTCTTCAACGGCGCGCTCGAATGCCGGCTGTTCCGCTTCGACCTGATCGCGGGCAGCGTGCGCAATCGTCCTGCCGAAGAATGAGTATGCGGCGCGCATGAGCGGCGCGCCATTCAGCCGAACGGCATAGGTCGATTGGCCGGGTGCCGCCATCGCAAAGGCGGCGCTACAATCGGCGCATGAACTCACCGACCGAACTCGCCCGCCCCATCGCCGTCGACGTCTATCGCGCGCGCCGCCAGCGCGTGCTCGCCGCGCTACGTGCGCAAGGCGGCGGCGTCGCCGTGTTGCCGACCGCGCCGGAAGTCATGCGCAATCGCGACACGGACTACCCTTTCCGTCACGACAGCTACTTCTTCTATCTGACGGGCTTCAACGAACCCGAGGCCACGCTCGTGCTGAACGCGAGCGCGCAAGACGGCGAACCCGCAGCAATCCTTTTTTGCCGCGAGAAGAACGCCGAGCGCGAAACGTGGGAAGGCTTTCGCTTCGGCCCCGACGCCGCGCGCGACGCGTTCGGTTTCGACGCCGCGTTTCCCATCAGCGCGCTCGACGATGAAATGCCGCGCCTGATCGCCGACAAGCCCGCGCTGCACTATGCGCTGGGCGCGTCGGCGGAACTGGATGCGCAAGTGCGCGGCTGGCTTACCGCCGTGCGCGCGCAAAGCCGAAGCGGCATACGCGCGCCCGCGTCCGCGCAGCATCTGTTGCCGATTCTCGACGAAATGCGCCTCGTCAAGGACGCGCACGAAATCGCGATCATGCGTCGCGCGGCGTCGATTTCGGCGGAAGCGCATCGACGCGCAATGCGCGCCTGTCGCCCCGGCATGCGCGAATACGAGATCGAAGCCGAGTTGCTCTACACGTTCCGCCGCCACGGCGCGCAGGCTCCGGCGTACGGCTCGATCGTCGCGGCGGGCGCGAACGCCTGCGTGCCGCACTATCCGGCTGGCAACGCAATTGCGCGCGACGGCGACCTGATCCTCATCGACGCCGCGTGCGAACTCGACGGCTACGCGTCCGACATCACGCGCACCTTTCCCGCGAGCGGCCGCTTCACGTCGGCGCAGCGCGAGCTTTACGACATCGTGCTCGCTGCGCAAGCCGCCGCCATCGACGCAACGCGCGCCGGCGTGAGCTTCGACGCGCCGCATCAGGCCGCCTTGAAAGTGCTGTCGCAAGGTCTGCTCGATACCGGCATCCTCGATAAAACCAAGTTCGGCAGCGTGGACGACGTCCTCGCGCAACGTGCGTATGCGCGCTTCTACATGCATCGCACCGGCCACTGGATCGGCATGGACGTACACGACGCGGGCGAGTACCGCGAAGCGCACGGCCCGCTCGACGCACAAGGCGCGCGGCCCTGGCGTCTGCTTGCGCCCGGCATGGCGCTGACGATCGAGCCGGGTCTCTACGTGCGCGCCGCCGAAGACGTGCCCGAGCACTATTGGAACATCGGCATCCGTATCGAGGACGATGCGGTCGTCACGGAAAACGGCTGCGAACTGCTCACGCGCGAGGTGCCGGTCGCCGCCGACGAAATCGAAGCGCTGATGCGCGAAGCGAATGACTGAGCGAATGACCGAGCGAATGAACACGGCAACCAACCCGATCACCGACGCGCCCGAAGCGCATTTCGACTACGACATCGCCATTGTCGGCGCGGGGCCGGTCGGGCTCGCGCTTGCCGGCTGGCTTGCGCGGCGCAGCGCGACATCGCGGCTGTCGATCGCGCTGATCGACGCGCGCACGCCGGAGTCCGCCACAAGCGATCCGCGCGCCATCGCGCTGTCGCACGGCAGCCGCGTCATGCTCCAGCCGCTCGGTTTTCCCGGCGACGCCACGCCGATCCGCCGCATCCACGTGTCGCAACGCGGGCACTTCGGCCGCACGCTGATCGAGCACGACGAGCACGAATTGCCCGAACTGGGCTACGTGGTGCGCTACGGCTCGCTCGTCGGCGCACTCGCCGATGCCGTGCGCGCAAGCGGCGTCGACTGGCTCACCGATACCTCGGCCCTCGCGCCGCTACAAGATCACGACGGCGTCAGCCTGCCGCTGCAATCCGCGCGCGGCGAACGCACGATCCGGGTGAAGGTGCTGGTGAACGCCGAAGGCGGTCTTTATCAGCGCAACGACATTGCCACGCCGGCCGAGCGCCGCGCGCGCGATTATGGGCAGACGGCGATCGTCGGCACGGTCAGCGTCGCCGATCCGCGGGCGAACGTCGCGTGGGAACGCTTCACGCCGGAAGGGCCGATCGCGCTCCTGCCGTGCGGCGGCCCGCGTCACGCGGACTACGCGCTCGTCTGGTGCTGTTCGCCGGAAGAATCCGCGCGCCGCATGCAACTCGACGACGATGCATTTCTCGCCGAACTCGGCGCCGCGTTCGGCACGCGCATGGGCCGTTTCACGCGCATCGCCGGCCGCGCGGCGTTCCCGCTCGGGTTATCCGCGCTCGATGTGCTCGTCGACCGGCGCACCGTGGCCATCGGCAACGCGGCGCAAACGCTGCATCCGGTCGCGGGTCAGGGGCTCAACCTCGGTCTGCGCGACGCTCTCGCGCTGACCGACGCACTGTCCGCCGACGGCCCGCGCCCGCTCGCGCTCGCGCGTTTTGCCCAACGCCGCGCGCTCGACCGCCGCCTGACGATCGGCGCCACCGACACGCTCGCGCGTCTTTTCACGGTGGACTTCCCGCCGCTCGCCGCAATGCGTGGTCTCGCCCTCACGGCGCTCGAATTTCTGCCGCCGGTCAAGACCGCCCTGGCCCGCCAGATGATGTTCGGCCAGCGTCGATAAGACCCCGCGATGTGGCTCGGCCGCGCGAAAACGGCGGAGTTATCCTCTATGAACGCTCGCCCTTTCATAGAAGATTTAATGACTTGCACGCGATTGCTCTTAAATTCAGCACGCGCTTCGCGTTAAAATAGCGGTTTCCCTTTCTGCAATGTTGCATCCGCCTGACTGTCTCGCGGCCGCATTCCGGCCGCTTCCGACCACGCGGATCCTTTAGCCTTTATGCTCACCATCGGTTCCCACGTCCTGCGCAATAACCTGTTCGTCGCCCCGATGGCAGGCGTCACCGACCGGCCGTTCCGGCAGCTCTGCAAGCGCATGGGCGCGGGCTACGCGGTGTCGGAGATGGTGGCGTCGAACGCGCAGTTGTGGAAGAGCGAGAAGACCATGCGGCGCGCCAACCACGCGGGCGAAGTCGAACCCATTTCGGTGCAGATCGCGGGCGCCGATCCGCAGATGCTCGCCGAGGCCGCGCGTCACAACGTGGCGAACGGCGCGCAAATCATCGACATCAACATGGGCTGCCCGGCGAAGAAGGTGTGCAACGTCGCGGCGGGCTCGGCGCTGCTGCAGAACGAGCCGCTCGTCGCGCGCATCGTCGAGGCGGTGGTGCAGGCGGTCGGCGTGGGTCCGGATGCCGTGCCCGTCACGCTCAAGATTCGCACGGGGTGGAATCGCGAGAACAAGAACGCGCTGTCGATCGCGAAAATCGCCGAGAACGCCGGCATCTCCATGCTCACCGTGCACGGGCGCACGCGCGCCGATCTCTACAAGGGCGACGCGGAGTACGAAACCATCGCGGCGGTGAAGGCATCGGTCGGCATTCCGGTGGTGGCCAACGGCGACATCACGACACCGGAAAAGGCGCGCCACGTGCTCGCCGCCACCGGCGCGGACGCCATCATGATCGGCCGCGCGGCGCAGGGGCGTCCGTGGCTCTTCCGCGAGATCGAACACTTTCTGAACACGGGGGAGCGCCTGCCGCCGCCGCGCATCGACGAGATCCAGCAGGTGATGAACGAGCACCTGGAAGATCATTACGCCTTCTACGGGGAATTCACGGGCGTTCGGACTGCGCGCAAGCACATCGGCTGGTACACTCGCGGCCTTTCCGGCGCCGGCACCTTCCGGCACCGGATGAATACGCTCGACACGACCAAAGAACAATTGCTCGCTGTGAACGAATTCTTCGACGCGCAAAAGGCGTTGTCCGACCGCCTCGTCTATGTCGACGAATGCGGCGACGCGGACGATGTAGCCGAAGAAGAATCGTGTGGCGGGCTCAACAACACGACAGACCGACTAATTGCCGCATGAGCAGACATAACATCGAACAATGCGTCCGCCAGAGTCTCGACAACTATTTTCAGGATCTGGACGGCTCCAACCCGCACGACGTGTACGACATGGTGATTTCCTGCGTGGAAAAACCCATGCTCGAAGTGGTGCTTGAGCAAGCGGGCGGAAACCAGTCGCTCGCGGCCGAATATCTCGGCATCAACCGCAACACGCTACGCAAGAAGCTTCAGCAGCACGGATTGATTTGATTCATCGGACAGAGGCGCGCGCCTCGGTCCGGCCTGGGTTCCCTTTTCGGTTTCAGTGTTCATCATGATCAAGCAAGCGCTCATTTCCGTTTCCGACAAATCCGGCATCGTCGATTTCGCCAAATCGCTATCGGCGCTCGGCGTCAAAATCCTCTCGACCGGCGGCACGGCGAAACTGCTCGCCGACGCAGGCCTGTCCGTCACGGAGGTCGCCGATTACACCGGCTTTCCGGAAATGCTCGATGGCCGCGTGAAGACGCTGCATCCGAAAGTTCACGGCGGCATTCTCGCGCGCCGCGATCTGCCCGAACACATGGCCGCGCTGGAAAAGCACGGCATTCCGACCATCGATCTGCTGGTGGTCAATCTGTATCCGTTCGTGCAAACGGTGTCGAAGGAAGAGTGCTCGCTGGAAGATGCGATCGAAAATATCGATATCGGCGGACCGACCATGCTGCGCTCGGCGGCGAAGAATCATCGCGACGTGACCGTGATCGTCGATCCGGCCGACTACGCCGCCGTGCTCGACGAAATGCGCGCGAACGGCAACGCCGTCGGCTACGAGACGAACTTCCGCCTCGCGACCAAGGTATTCGCGCACACCGCCCAGTACGACGGCGCGATCACCAACTATCTGACAAGCCTTACCGACGAACTGCGCCACGCGAGCCGCAATACGTATCCGGCCACGCTGAATCTCGCGTTCGACAAGGTGCAGGACCTGCGCTACGGCGAGAACCCGCATCAGAGCGCGGCGTTCTACCGCGATCTTTCCGTGCCCGCCGGCGCGCTCGCGAACTACGAGCAGTTGCAGGGCAAGGAGCTTTCGTACAACAACATCGCCGACTCCGACGCCGCGTGGGAATGCGTGAAGACGTTCGATGCGCCGGCCTGCGTCATCATCAAGCACGCGAATCCGTGCGGCGTGGCGCTCGGCGCGAATGCGGCCGAAGCTTACGCGAAGGCGTTCCAGACCGATCCGACGTCCGCGTTCGGCGGCATCATCGCGTTCAATCGCGAAGTCGACGAAGCGGCGGCGCAGGCGGTCGCGAAGCAGTTCGTCGAAGTGCTGATCGCGCCATCGTTCAGCGAGGCGGCGCGCGCCGTGTTCGCCGCGAAGCAGAACGTGCGTCTCTTGCAGATCGCGCTCGGCGACGGACACAACACGTTCGACCTGAAGCGCGTGGGCGGCGGCCTGCTGGTGCAATCGCTCGATTCGAAGAACGTGCAGCCGCACGAACTGCGCGTCGTAACGAAGCGCCATCCGACGCCTAAGGAAATGGACGATCTGATGTTCGCGTGGCGCGTGGCGAAGTTCGTGAAGTCGAACGCGATCGTGTTCTCCGGCGGCGGCATGACGCTCGGCGTCGGCGCGGGCCAGATGAGCCGCGTGGACTCGGCGCGCATCGCAGGCATCAAGGCGCAGAACGCGGGGCTGACGCTGAGCGGCTCGGCGGTGGCGTCGGATGCGTTCTTCCCGTTCCGCGACGGTCTCGACGTGGTGGTGAACGCGGGCGCAACCTGCGTGATCCAGCCGGGCGGCTCCATGCGCGACGACGAAGTGATCGCCGCCGCCGACGAACACAATGTCGCGATGATCGTGACCGGTACGCGTCATTTCCGTCATTAATCGCGCTGGCTTCATTTAATATGGGCCTGCTTGTGCCGCTCGTTGCTCGAGAGGCGCCAAGCAGGCCTTTTTGATTTTCGAACGACTGCCCGAGCCGGAACGCATCCACACGACGAATGAGAATCCTAGGCATCGACCCCGGCCTGCGCGTGACGGGCTTCGGCATTATCGACATGAGCGGACACACGCTCAATTACGTGACGAGCGGCGTCATCAAGACCGCCGACGCCGATCTGCCTTCGCGTCTCAACACGATTTTCAAAGGCATCTCGACGCTGATCGCGCAGCACAACCCGGATCAGGCCGCGATCGAAAAAGTCTTCGTCAACGTGAATCCGCAATCGACACTTCTGCTCGGCCAGGCGCGCGGCGCGGCCATTTGCGGGCTCGTCGCGAGCGGCGTGCCGGTGGCCGAATACACGGCGCTGCAGCTGAAGCAGGCGGTCGTTGGCTACGGCCGCGCGACCAAGGAACAGATGCAGCAGATGGTCGTGCGCCTGTTGAGCCTCTCCGGCGTGCCGAGCACCGATGCCGCCGACGCCCTCGGCATGGCCATCTGTCACGCGCACGGCGGCACCGGACTCGCGACGCTCGGCGGCATTGCGCCGTCGCTCGCGAAGAAAGGCTTGCGCGTGCGGCGCGGGCGTCTCATCGGCTAATCACATTTCTTTCGGTTCAAACACATGATCGGTCGCATTGCCGGCGTTCTGCTGGAAAAAAACCCGCCGCACCTGCTCGTCGACTGTAACGGCGTCGGCTACGAAATCGACGTGCCGATGAGCACGTTCTACAACCTGCCGAACGCGGGCGAAAAGGTCGTTCTGCTCACGCAGATGATCGTTCGCGAGGACGCGCATTTGTTGTACGGCTTTCTCACCGCACAGGAGCGTTCGACGTTTCGCGAGTTGCTGAAGATCAGCGGCATCGGCGCACGCATGGCGCTGGCCGTGCTGTCCGGCATGAGCGTGCACGAGCTCTCGCAGACCGTGACGACGCAGGACGCTGCGCGGCTCACGCGCGTGCCGGGCATCGGCAAGAAGACGGCGGAGCGGCTGCTGCTGGAACTCAAGGGCAAACTCGGCGCGGACCTCGGCGCAATGGCGAGCGCGGCGTCGCAGTCGGACCACGCGTCCGACATCCTCAACGCGCTGCTCGCCCTCGGCTATTCGGAGAAGGAAGCGCTCGCCGCGATCAAGAACGTGCCGGCGGGAACGGGCGTGTCGGAGGGGATCAAGCTGGCGTTGAAGGCGCTGTCGAAGGCTTGACCGGACTAGCCCATTCGGCCAGCTTCTCCCCGCGATTGCTCGCTGTACAATCGACCCATGATCGAAACCGACAAACTCGCCGCCGAGCGCATCATTTCGGCCACGCCCGTCTCGCCTAACGAGGAAGCGTTCGAGCGCGCGCTGCGTCCACGCCAGCTCGACGAATACGTCGGCCAGGAAAAAGTGCGCGGTCAGCTCGAAATCTTCATCGAAGCGGCCAAGCGCCGCTCGGAAGCGCTCGATCACGTGCTGCTATTCGGCCCGCCGGGTCTCGGCAAGACGACGCTCGCGCACATCATCGCGCGGGAAATGGGCGTGAATCTGCGGCAGACGTCGGGGCCGGTGCTCGAACGCGCAGGCGATCTCGCGGCGCTGCTTACGAATCTCGAAGCGAATGACGTGCTGTTCATCGACGAGATTCACCGCTTGTCGCCGGTCGTCGAGGAAATTCTGTATCCGGCGCTCGAGGATTATCAGATCGACATCATGATCGGCGAAGGTCCCGCCGCGCGCAGCGTGAAGCTCGATCTACAGCCGTTCACGCTCGTCGGCGCGACCACGCGCGCGGGCATGCTGACGAATCCTTTGCGCGACCGCTTCGGCATCGTGTCGCGGCTCGAGTTCTATAACGCGAGCGAACTGGCGCGCATTGTGGCGCGGTCGGCGTCGCTATTGAAGGCGGAAATCGTTCCTGAAGGCGCGCTGGAAATCGCGAAACGTTCGCGCGGCACGCCGCGTATCGCAAATCGCTTGCTGCGGCGCGTGCGCGATTACGCAGAAGTGAAAGCGGACGGCATGATCACCGCTGATGTCGCCGACAAAGCGCTGAAAATGCTCGACGTCGATCCGGTCGGCTTCGATCTGATGGACCGCAAGCTGCTCGAAGCCATTTTGCATAAGTTCGATGGCGGGCCCGTCGGCGTGGACAATCTGGCTGCGGCTATCGGCGAGGAGCGCGACACGATCGAAGACGTGCTGGAGCCGTATCTCATTCAGCAAGGGTTCTTGCAGCGCACGCCGCGCGGGCGTGTCGCGACCATGTTGACGTATCGGCACTTTGGCCTGGCCGCACCGGATGCCGGGCCGGTGCGGGATCTTTGGGATGTAAATGGGTGATGCGTGGGCGGCGCTGTTGCTCCTTATGACGTAGCCGCTCCCTCTTCGTCCGGCGCCTCCCACTCTGCAAGCAGCTCGAACGGAATTGCTTTCACGACTTCAAAGTAACGCTTGCCCACGCAGTATTCCGCGCGCCTCAGAAGAACAGGGACCGGGCTGCTCGGTTCATTCGATTCAAACCACTTACGGGCTGCACGAATCGTAGCCAGCGCGGCTTGCCGGCCATTTATAACGGTGCTGTACGTGACAACAGGCGCTGCCGCCGTGGCTGACGCGTCGATATCTTCGGCAATGCCTTCATCGGAAACCGCAACCACTTCCTCCTCCGTCTCGGCAGGTGCGCTATCCACAATCTCTTCGACCAGCTCCACGGTTTCCGAAGGCTCCATCTCTAACGCCGACGTATCGACTTCAGGCGAGCGCAGCGGGTTCAACAGCTTGGTGAGTAGTTCAAGGTCCGGCTCGTAACCTTCCATATGCGCAGCGCACCAACTCTCGATTGCTGCAAGGTTCGCCAGCGCTTCATCGAATGCCTGCATCGTGGCCGGTTGCTGGATGCGCAGGGCCCGCAACTGCTGCGTCACTGAGTCCGGCGCGAGTGCATCGGCCGGACGCGGATAGCCGAACGCCCGCTCCACGTCGCGCACCTGCAAACGCGCCGCCGTGGATTTCGCCAGCACGATCTCGCGCGCATCGGCGAGCAGGCCTTCGGGATCGACCAGTCCATGCAGCGCGTTCATACGCATTTCCAGCGCTTCGTCGCGCTCGTACGTTTCGCCCGCGCATGGATGAATTCGATCGGGATACGACTGCAACCATGCGGCTAGCAGCGTCGTGCCTTCCGCAAAGCCTTTAGCACCACCGAGACGTGTGCGGCAGCGGGTGTACAACACCGCGACGCGGAGATCTTTCGTGCGACTCATCAACCGGCGGCAGTCACGTTCTACCTCTGCCCAGTTGATGGGATCCGCGGCACCGACGAACGAGCCGTACTGCACCTCTTGCTTCGGGACGGTGCTGGCAAACAGCACGACGAAGTCGTGATCGTATTCGAGGTCGGGACCGCACGGGGATTGCGCGCTAACAGGCGTCATCCAGTCGGATGCGGCACCCGTCACTTGAGTGCTGCTTGCGTGCCTCGGCTTCTGCTCGTCGGCCCCTTTATTAGCCTGTTTTGTATTCACGGTATGTCGGCTCATGCTAGGTCTAGTCGTTCCGAAGGTTGCGTTTAAATTGATGAGCGTAGCGCTCGGGTTCGAAGATCATTCCGGTGATCGGTCTATTCAGATTGGGCCGACCGAGCCAGCCAGACCAGCCGATCTGCTGCTTACCGCCCATCTGGGCGGGTGGCGCGCTGTCGGGATTAATCCGCAACTCAAGTTCCCATTCGAGCTCCTTGCCAACGAACGCGCGCACCCACTCGACCAAATGAGGCAAATCCGAGCCCTTGGGCGTGAAGCGCAAATATGACTCGAGATCGACCGGCCCGATCACAATACGAAAACGGTGCTGCCGATCAGGCGCAACACGACCGAGCATTGCGCCGTGCCCCATCCTCGCGCCGTTGCCGGCGTGCCCCATGCGTCCCTGATCTTCGCGCTCGATGTCGATCCAGTGAAAAACGTATTCCTGGATTTCCACGGGCACACCGAAGTAATGCGCCAGCGTGCTGCGCAACCCATCCGGGTTACGCGATTCACGCACGAGATGCGCCGATGCCGCGAGTCGCGCGTGCGAAGGCAACGCGCGATAGCGCATCTCATTGTGGTCCTGTCCGCTCAGACAGGCGATGTAAAAAGAGAACCGCTCGTCGTCTACACGATCGAGTCCCGCCGCCGATTGTGCCGACGCCCACGCGCGGTAAAACAGCGCAAAAGCGCGGTGATGGAAGATGTCAAAGAAATCGGTCGTCGTGGTGTCGTTGCGGCTCTGTTCACGATCCCGCGCGATCTCGGTGACATGGATCGGCAACGGGCCGTTCGGGCCAAGCATGCCGAGACTCAACAGCTTGATCTTCAGGCGGCCATCGGCCTGACCGACGCTCGCAATCTCGCGCGGCGCAAAGGCGAGACTCGGTTGCTGGCCGAGCCGAAACGGTTCCGCGCGAGGACGACGCGCCGTGCCAATGGCATCCACGCCGGGATGCGCGGCGATTCTGCGCAACAGCGCGAGAAAGCCATAGCGCCACGGCTCGGCCTCCAGCTTGTCGATCAACTCGGGCGACAGAATGTCGTCTTGAATCAGGTCGGATAGTGTGATGTGCATTGTCAAACTACTCCACGCGTGCCAGTGCGCACCGGCCAGGTCATGACCTTGCCGCGTTGCATGGAATGGAGCTCAGTCTGCGTGAAACTGTTGATCGACACATGGCGCGCGAGCCAGTGCTCCAGAATCAACCCGAACAGATAAGGGCTGATGCCCGAAAAGCCGGTCTCGTCGATGGTCAACGCACATTCGATGCCGCGTCCGAACGTCATAGGTCCCTTGCCGGAGAGCTTGCGCGTCACCGGGCGTGTTTTCACGCCAACCAGCCCCTCGATCTGGCGTTGATGATCGGTGTCGTCATCCATCACGTAAAGACGCAGCAAGTCGCGCAGCGCCTGCCCGCCCGGCCGATGGTCCTGATCTTCCAGCGCCAGATAGTTGAAGTTCAGTTGCCGGATCAGACGCCATGCCATCTCGCGATCGGCATAGGGCGGTCGCGGAGCGCTAGGTGCGCGAATCAGCCCGATGCTTGCTATCGGCCCTGAAGCCTTGTCGGCCGTAAGATCCGTCACACCATTGCGTGGCACGAGCGTGGCGAGATCGCGGTTGGTGACAAGCGCATCGACAGAGATGTAGCGGATTCCCTCCGGATATGGCGCTTCCTTCTGATCGACGAGCGACAGGAACATTTCCGTGCCGATATAAGGCGTACGCGTCCCATAGCGGCGCGAAGAGTCCGAATGCAGCCGGCGTTCGCGTCGCGTCGAAAAATAGCGGCCGTGATTGCCTTCGTCGTTGTTCAGGGTCTGATAGAGCGGTCTGAACGGCAGCTCCACGGAATCGACCTCGACTTGTCCATAGACCGTCTGCACCGAGAACACTTCGTAGTCGAGCGGCAATAACCGTGCGGGCACCACATGACATTCGGTTTCGCCCGGCGTGAGCGTCACGCGGTCGGTGCGCTTCTCGAACAGGTTGATGATCGGCGTGCAGAAGAGCGCGAAGCGTGCGGCATCGACGAGATTGGCCAGATGGCCCGGAGCGCGGTCCAGCAAAATGACGATCTCGGCTTCCCGGCCACCGATACGTGAAAGCCCCTCAGCCAGACCGTTGAGCGCGAAGAAGAGAAAGCGCGCAGGACAGGCAAAGTACTCGTGCAGCAGATTGTGACCGTGGAACTTGGTCCACGTCAGCGGCAGCAAATTCTGATCGGCGCGCAAGCCGTCGTGTTCGACCGCGCCTTCGGTGACGAAGGACGGACGAGTCGTCGCAGATCCGAACATGCCGGGCGGCGCGATCGCGGCAGCCAGACTCGACGCATGCACGAGTTCGTATAAATGCGACGCGACCTGTTCATCGCCTGCCAGATAGACGGGCAGACGGTCGAGGCCCTTGATCTCCGAGAAGCCGAAGTCGCCCGTGGTCGCCAATGTCAGACGAAGCGCGCCGCGCACTTGCCGGTCCGGCGGCACGTAGCGGCCGAGCGACGGAATGTCCGGCGGCACGCCGGTTAGACGCGCCTCGGTGATCCGAACCGGCCACATCTTGACGTCGTGACCGGTCGTGAACGTGCACTCGGTCTTCTCTCCTTTGGGCGCGGACGCGGTGAAGCGCGTGCCACGCGGCACGTCGTAGCCCTTCACGAGATTGCCGGCCTGACCGCCCGGAAAGACCTGCGCGACCGCGATGGACGGCGTCGGCGCCACATAGTTCGGGTAGACGACTTCAAGCAGCCTGCCGGTGAAGCGGGGGAACTCGGCATCGAGTTTCAGTTGCGTGCGCGCGGCCATGAAACAGAATGACTCGATCAGCCGCTCGACATACGGGTCGGCGACTTCGCCGGCTTGCATCCCGAGCCGACGAGCAATCTTGGGATGTGCCTGCGCAAACTCGGCGCCGAGTTCGCGCATGTAGATCAGTTCCTGGTTGTAGTAGTCGAGCAGTCGGGGATCCATTGGAAGTGCCGTTGTTGTCGTTGTTTGTCTTGGGTGCTGCGTGACGGTGGGGTTATTCAGTCGCTAAGCGCCAAGAATACGCTGGCATGGCTCGGGACGCGTCCTGAATCGTGCGTTGTATTTAACATTTGGACGTCCGATAGACATCGCCATTGCCGTCGATATATGCGCGCATGACAAGTATGCGTAAGCGGATGTGCATATTAAACATGACGAACTAAAACGCGTCTATCGGTAACGTGGTGAAATGTGGACTCGTTACGCTGTCTTAAAAATAGGCGCGGCCTCTTTGCCTGGAGGATGCCCACGTTCCTTAAAGCCAAGCGTTGACGATCAATCACGACATGAAATAAACCTTAACGTTTCAAAGTGTCACGAAACACTTCTTGCCCGACGTATAGACCATTTTCGATGGGAAGCCCCAACCCATACCGCAGAAAGCACTTCCACCGCTGAAGGTTGCGATAAATCCGTCTTTTGTGCTTGTAATTCGAGTCTTTAAACCGTCGTCGGGCCCGTCTTTAATAAAAAGATTCGTGATATTTCCAGACTGACTGAAGACGGATTTATTGTCCGAAGAGTTCGCACCAGCCGAACAGACTGCCGTCTGCCCTTCCTTGCCATTCCCCATTGACGCCAAGTAGGAGAGCGCAGTTATCGCGTTGTTTTCTTTCGTAACAGAAAGCTCATATTCCTCGATTGTGTCCGGGCTTTTCATTTCAGACTCGAAAACACATTATTACGGATTCGTGCAGTGCTGAATATAGGGACGTGGATCCAGACGATTCGCAAGCCTCAAACAGAATGCACGGGCCTTGATTCGAACGTCAAAATGTAAGTGTGCCCCCCCCTGTGGAATTGAGTTCATTCCCTCCGCGTTCCCCGTATGACCTATCTTGGCAATTATCTGACCAGCCTTCATTAAAACCGGCCGCACTTCTTTTTTCGCATCATCCAGACCGGTTGGGACGCAATATTCAATCAAATGCGCAAAGAAAAATCCAATCGCAGATCCATTCGGATTGGCCTGTCTCCCCCGCTCAGCAAGGCCTGCTGGAAGGTCGTTACATCCTACCTCCAGCCCATAGTCTTTCCGTAGGCATTTGGGATATGGAAATGGCCGAGGGTAAAGAACGCCATTGCAACAGCTCGAACCGGTGTTCCAGGTTCGGCCGCTAAGTCTAATCCTTGATGATATTTTTCCCGTTTTGACGTGCCCAACCGAGTTCTGCACCACGCTTACTAGCAAGTACCGCTGTTCTGATGGTGCAAACGTCCAAAGGATCGAACCATTGTGATTCTTCGCCACTTTGAATTGAAGCCTGCGATTGCTCCGGGATAGGAGACACACCCCTGTTCGCTTCCGAAGCGGAAGATGAAGGATGGCACCAGGACGCGAGGCTGTTTGGGTGTGTACATTTGATTTTTCTTATTACTCGAGTTTCAAAACATAGATTGATCGCGCGCACCGCACCGACCACGCAGTGCGCATCGGTCTTCGAAGCGGCGCCGAATTCAATCCGTACGCGCCCCCGTGACATTGATCTGACTCGTCTCCAGATCCAGCGAACTCTGCACCATGAATTCCAGCGGGTAAGGGTCCATGTGGATTTCTCCGCGCACCTCGAACGAGAGCACGTTGTGATGCGCTATCGCAGCGCCACTTTCGAGCACGCGGATGACGAGCGAATCCTTCATGAGGCGCGGCTCGAAACGCTCGATCACGGCGCGGATGGTCTGCTCGACATCGGTCCACTGACGCGCCGCGAGAAACTCCCCGGCGAGCGGCGGCACGCCGAAATTAATAGTCGATTTAGCCGCCTCGGGATAGCGCTTGCGGTCGATCTGATCTTCGATGTTCGTCGTGTTGAGCAGATAGATCAGATCGCGCTGAATGATGTCGCGCATTTGCTTGCGCGAGACCGCGTACTCTTCGGGCGACTCGCCCTGCCGGCGCGGCACGTCATCGCGCAGGCGATCGAGCAGTGTCGGCATGAGATGCGCGTTGGCTCGCCGCGGCGCACGCGTCGTGAGCGCGTCTCCAGGCGCAGAGGATTTACGCCGGGTCATTCGCGTTCTCGACTTTGCTGGCGTCCGCAGCGTTGGTTGGGTTCCCGTCGGCGTCGGCGCGTGCGCCGAAATCACCGAGAAGCCAGTCGAAAACGCCGAAATCGCCCCGCGACGTGGTCCAGGTTTTTTGTCCGAGCGCGACGACGGCCGTGCGTCCCGCTTCGCTCCAGATCGTCTCGCGGCCGCAGCGAACCGCTTCGGCTCCCGCCTCCGATCCCGAATAGCGAGCGGGGAGGAACCTTTGAATACCAACTCATGATGTCGTCCGCTTGGTGACTCGTTCTCGCCGGGTGCGTTACTTCTTTTCCGGCTTCTTGGTTTCGGCGATCTTCACGGCCTTCGCCTCCAGGTTGATCGTCAGTTGAACTTTGGGGGTGAAGTGGTACCACGCGGCGTCGGGCGCCGTCGGCAGCGTATAGGTCTCGCGCCATACGGCGTTGGGCAGATCCCGATAAGCCGCGATCACGCCGATGGTGGTCGTCTCCGGATCGCCGATCCGAAAGATGTTCTTGGTGTCGCCCGGTCGCAACTGGAGCTGGTCGCGTCTGACGAGGTCATTGGCGAGCAAGGTCTTGTCCTGCGTCTGCAACGTAAAGAAGTCGGCGCTCTTGAACGCGACATCGTTCTTCAACTCGTAGATGCGCACGACGATGGGCGCGGCGCGGCCCTTGTCGTCGGGATTGACGTCGTTCTGCACAGTGACCTTCAGCTCAAGCCGGACCGGCTCCTTCGGCTTTGGGTCGCTGCTACTGGCGCAGGCCGAGAGCCATAGCGCGCTCATCAGTGCGGCGGCGATCAGGATCGAACGCATGCGAATACTTCCTGTGTCCAGTGAATCCGGGAGATCCAAATGGGCGTTTGCAAACGCGAAGGCCCGGCGGGAGAAATCCCCCGCCGGGCGCCAGACTAAAGAGCGAAAGCTTTACGCTTCCTTGTTGCCCTTGATGTCAAAGCCAGCCGTCACCGCACCGCCCGAACCGCCCTGGGCGTTCTGGACGACGTATTCCTGCTTGACCTTCGAGAACGACAGCGAGACGCTTTCGCGGCTCTTGTCGCTATCGTTACGGCTGCCCGACGGCGCCACGCGCGTCACGAGCACGTCGTGCATCGTGATCTTCAGGTATTCCAGCGGGCTACCGCCAGCCTTGCGCATCACCAGCGTTGCCGCATCGATGTGCTTGCCGGTCAGGGCGTACTTCATCAGGTTGGGGCTCGAACGATCGATGTTGTGTTCGAACACGAGGTCCGACACCGATGCCTTGCCCGCACCGCCGCCGCTACCCGAGTGCATCGTGGATTCCTGGCGGATTTCCCAGTTCCAGTTCAGGACTTCGATTTCGTCCTTGTGCTTGTCGTCCAGCGACTCGCCGGTAATACCGTCGATCTTCAAGAAAATGTCCTGTGCCATATAACTCCTTGCGGGTTGTTGAAGTGAAGACGGGCGTGCGCCGAGATGACGCCGCTTGTCATCGATACGCGTCGAACGACACGATTCCTAAGATCTGTCTTTGAGCGACCACATCGCCAGTCTGCTTACGCAGCATCCTTGATCGAGGGCAACTTCGTGACCAGCCGCAGCGACACGGTCAGACCTTCGAGTTGGAAATGCGGACGCAGGAAGAACTTCGCTTGGTAATAGCCAGGGTTGCCTTCCATTTCCTCGACCATCACTTCCGCGGCGGCCAGCGGTCGGCGCGCTTTCGTGTCCTGCGACGAGTTGACCGGGTCTGCATCCACGTAATGCATGACCCATTCGTTCAGCCAACGCTGCATGTCTTCGCGTTCACGGAAGGAGCCAACCTTGTCGCGCACGATGCACTTCAGGTAGTGCGCGAAACGCGAGCAAGCGAACAGATACGGCAGACGCGCCGACAGATTCGCGTTGGCGGTCGCGTCAGGGTCGTGATACTCGGCGGGTTTTTGCAACGACTGCGCGCCGATGAACGTTGCGTGATCCGTGTTCTTGCGGTGGATCAGCGGAATGAAGCCGCTCTTCGACAGTTCTGCTTCGCGGCGATCCGAGATCGCGATTTCGGTCGGGCACTTCATGTCGATGCCGCCGTCGTCGGTCGGAAACGTGTGCGTCGGCAGGTTCTCGACCGTTCCGCCCGACTCGACTCCGCGAATCAGCGAGCACCAGCCGTATTCCTTGAACGAGCGGTTGATGTTCACGCCCATGGCATACGCCGCATTGGCCCATGCGTAGCGGTTGTGATCCGAACCGTTGGTTTCTTCTTCGAAATCGAATTCATCGACCGGGTTGGTCTTCGCGCCGTACGGCAGACGTGCGAGAAAGCGTGGCATGGCGAGGCCGATGTAACGCGCGTCCTCGGTGTTGCGCAGCGAGTTCCAGGCCGTGTATTCGAGGTTCTGCGTGAAGATCTTCGTCAGGTCTCGCGGGTTCGCGAGTTCCTGCCACGATTCCATCTGAAGCACGGAAGGCGCTGCGCCCGCGATGAACGGCGTATGCGACGACGCAGCGACCTTCGCGATGGAACCGAGCAGATCGACATCCGGGGGCGTGTGGTCGAAGAAATAATCTGCGACGAGGCAGCCATAAGGCTCGCCGCCGAGCTGGCCGTATTCTTCTTCGTAGATCTGCTTGAAGAGGGGGCTTTGATCCCACGCAACGCCCTTGTATCGGCGCATTGTGCGATGCAGCTCCGTCTTCGACAAATCCATGAAGCGGATCTTCAGATGCTCGTCGGTTTCCGTGTTCGAGACAAGGTGATGCAGACCGCGCCAAGCCGATTCGAGCTGCTGGAAGTCGGCATGATGCAGGATCAGATTGATCTGTTCGGAAAGCTTATGATCGATCTGCGCGATGATCGCGGCAATGCTCTTGTATGCGTCGTCACTGATCGTGAGCGACTGCGACAGCGCCTGCTCAGCAAGCGTCTTGACCGCGAGTTCGACGGCTTCGCGAGCATGCTCCGTCTTAGAACGGAATTCCTTTTCGAGAAGCTGCGTGAAATCGGATTGTGCGTACGTTGTCTGAGCTTCAGCGGCTTGTGCTGCTTTTTTCGTCATGGTTTGAGTCCTTGGGTCCGGTCGTCTTTCGGGCGCGCTTACTGTTCGACGCCAGCGTCATCGCTGACCGAGCGCTCGGGCTTCGGCGCGGCTGCGAGCGACTTGAGCAGGGCCGGGTCTTTCAGCATCTGCGTGACGAGCGCTTCGGCGCCCGCCTTATCCAGAACTCAGGGCCGCACTTGCAGCCAGAACGTAACGGGCCCGTCGTTCACGAGCGATACCTGCATCTCCGCACCAAACTCTCCGGTCTCGACGATCGGGTGCTTCGCGCGCGCCTGCCCGACGAAATAGTCGAAGAGTCGCTTGCCTTCGTCGGGCGGCGCGGCGGGGGTGAAGCTCGGGCGCAGGCCGCTCGACGTATCGGCGGCGAGCGTGAATTGCGACACCAGCAGCACGCCGCCTGCGCGCCCTGCACCGTCCATGTTCTGCACGGAGAGGTTCATCTTGCCGGCAGCGTCGCTGAAGACGCGATACGCGAGCATCTTCGCCAGCAGTTTGTCGGCGGCAGCTTCGTTGTCGCCGCGCTCGGCGCAGACCAGCGCGAGCAGGCCCGCATCGATGGCGCCGGTCACGCGCTCGCCCACGCGCACATCGGCGCGCTTCACACGCTGAATGAGCGCGATCATCGGCTCAAGCGGTCAGCGTGACGCGCGCGAAGCGGCGCCTGCCCACTTGCACGACGAACTCGCCCGCCTCGATCTTCAGGCCCTTGTCGGAGACCGTCGCGCCGTCGATCTTCACGCCGCCCTGCTCGATATTGCGCAGCGCCTCGCTCGTCGACGGCACAAGCCCCGCCTGCTTGAGCAACTGGCCGATCGCGAGCGGCGCGCCCGCGAGCGTCACCGCGGGAATATCGTCCGGCACGCCGCCCTTCGCGCGATGATTGAAGTCGTCGAGCGCGCGCTCGGCATCCGCCGGCGAATGGAAACGCGCGACGATTTCCTGCGCGAGCATCACCTTGAAGTCGCGCGGATTGCGCCCGCCCTCAGTTTCCTGACGGAAGCCCGCAATTTCCGCGATGCTGCGGAACGACAGCAGCTCGAAGTAGCGCCACATCAACGTGTCGGAGATGCTCATCAGTTTGCCGAACATCTCGGTCGGCTTCTCGCTGATGCCGACGTAATTGTTCTTCGACTTCGACATCTTCTCGACGCCGTCGAGGCCTTCGAGCAGCGGCATCGTCAAAATGCACTGCTGCTCCTGACCGTATTGCTTCTGCAGTTCGCGGCCGACGAGCAGGTTGAACTTCTGATCCGTGCCGCCGAGTTCGAGGTCCGAATTCAGCGCGACGGAATCGTAGCCCTGCATCAACGGGTACAGGAATTCATGGATCGAGATCGGCACGCCGCCCTGGAAGCGCTTGGTGAAATCCTCGCGCTCCAGAATGCGCGCGACCGTGTAGCGCGACGCGAGCTTGATCATGCCGTCGGCGCCGAGCGGCATCGACCATTCGCTGTTGTAGCGGATTTCGGTTTTATCGCGGTCGAGCACGAGCGACGCCTGGTCGAAATACGTCTTCGCGTTGTTTTCGATCTGTTCGCGCGTGAGCGGAGGACGCGTTGCGTTGCGGCCGGACGGATCGCCGATCAGCGAAGTGAAATCGCCGATCAGGAAGATGACCTGATGGCCGAGATCCTGCAACTGGCGCATCTTGTTCAGCACGACCGTATGGCCGATGTGGATGTCCGGCGCGGTCGGATCGAGGCCGAGTTTGATGCGCAACGGCTTGCCGGTCGCGGCGCTCCTCGCGAGCTTCTGCGCGAACTCGTCTTCGATCAGCAGTTCGTCGCAGCCACGTTTGGCGACGGCGAGCGCGTTCTTCACTTCGTCGGTGATCGGAAAGCTTTGCGCGCCGGGCGCGGAAGAAGCGTTGGAGTCAGTGGTCATGCTTGCGGCTTGTGAAAGTCAAAGGGTTCGATGGCGGGCGGCGCGGCGCTTCGCGCGCCGTCTGCGAATCCGGCGTGGCCGGAAGGGACGCCGCGTTCCGGGACGCGGCGCGCGCGGCAAATGACGAAAACGCGCGCAAATGTGTGTTCAGGCTCAGGATTTTACGCGATGACGGCTCCGTTCGTGCCGTTTTGAGCCGCTTTGGCCGACTTTCGGGCGCGCGAAACGCCTCGTCCGATCAGAATGACTTCAGCCGCAACTTAACGATTCGCCCCGTTACGCGGATAATCCCGCTGAGTGAGCCCATTCGGCAACAGCGCATGAACGAGGAGAGCAGCGTGGGGAAAAAAACCGAGGCAATCGAAACCGGCAAGGCTGACGGCGTGTACTTCGGTTTGATGTCCGGCACCAGCATGGACGGCGTGGACGGCGTCGCCGTGCAGTTCGCGACGGGCAAACCGCCGGTTGTACTGGGCGAGGCGCACGTTTCCTTCTCGAAAGGTCTGCGCGACGCGCTCTTCGAACTGCAAGCGCCCGGCGATAACGAACTGGAGCGCGAGGCACTCGCCGCCAACGCGCTTGCAACGCGCTACGCCGTCTGCTGCCACGAACTACAGAGCATGAGCGGCTGTTCGGCGTCGAAAGTGCGCGCGATCGGCGTGCACGGTCAGACGGTGCGGCATCGGCCGGAGAAAGGTTACACGCGGCAGATCAACAATCCCGCGATGCTCGCCGAAATGACCAACATCGACGTCATCGCGGACTTCCGCAGCCGCGATGTCGCCGCGGGCGGTCAGGGCGCGCCGCTCGTGCCGGCGTTTCACGCGACGGTATTCGGCGCGAAAAACGAGACGCGCGTCGTGTGCAATCTGGGCGGCATCAGCAATATCACGATTCTCGCGGCAAGCGGCGAAGTGCGCGGCTTCGACTGCGGTCCGGCAAATGCGCTGATCGACGAATGGGCGCTGCGTCATCTGCAAAGACCTTACGACGATGGCGGTCAATTCGCCGCGCAAGGTCAGGTGAATCAGGCGCTGCTCGACGCCCTCCTCGATGAGCCGTTCTTCGATCAGCCTCCGCCGAAGAGCACGGGCCGCGATCTGTTCAATCCGTCTTGGATGGATGCGAAGCTCGCCGCCTTCCCGACGCTCGCGCCCGCCGACGTCCAGGCGACGCTCACCGCCCTCACCGCGACGACAGTCGCCCGCGAGATCACGCGTCACGCGTCGGATGCGCGCGCGGTGTACGTGTGCGGCGGCGGCGCGCGCAATCCGGTGCTGCTCAGGATGCTTCAGAAGGCTATCGAAGATGGCGGCGTCGCGGGCGTGCCCGTGATGACGACCGAAGCGCTCGGCGTGCCGCCGCAACAGGTCGAGGCGCTGGCGTTCGCGTGGCTCGCGATGCGTTGCGTCGCGCGCGAGCCGGGCAATCTGGCCGCGGTGACGGGCGCGGCGGGTCCACGCATTCTTGGCGCGATTTATCCGCACTGACCGAATTCGCATCGCCTAAATAAAAACGGAGCCCGAAGGCTCCGTTTTTTTCGCGACTACGCTACGCGCAGCTACATACGATTCGCGCTCAGACCGAGAACGACGAGCCGCAACCGCACGTGGTCGTGGCGTTCGGATTCTTGATGACGAACTGGGCGCCGTTGAGGTCGTCCTTATAGTCGATCTCCGCGCCGACGAGATACTGATAGCTCATCGAGTCGATGAGCAGCTGGACGCCCGCCTTGTCCATCACGGTATCGTCTTCGTTGACGGCTTCGTCGAACGTGAAACCATACTGGAAGCCCGAGCACCCGCCGCCCTGCACGAATACGCGCAGCTTGAGGTCGGGATTACCTTCTTCGTCGATCAACTGCTTGACCTTGTCCGCCGCCGCGTCGGTGAAGACGAATGGCAACGGCATTTCGGTCGTGGGGGTGTCGCTGACAGCGCTCATTCGAACTCTCCAATTTAGCTTCTAACCGATATTGTAGGGCTGATCTCAATATCGTGCTGGAAGTCCATGAAATCAATGGGCTATATGCAATTTCGACCGGGTGCGACCCGCGCGTGGATGAAAAAAGCCGCCGGCACAGGTAGTGCGGGCGGCCTTTGCAGCCATTTCGCCTGCAACCGAGTACGGTTGAAGGCGAAACGCCGAAGCGCTTAACGCTTCGAGAATTGCTTCCTGCGGCGTGCCTTGTGGAAACCGACCTTCTTACGTTCCACTTCACGTGCGTCGCGGGTGACGAAGCCAGCGTTCGACAGTTGCGACTTGAGCGTTGCGTCGTAGTCCATCAGCGCGCGGGTAATGCCGTGGCGAACCGCACCTGCCTGACCCGTTTCACCGCCGCCCGACACGTTGACCTTGATGTCGAACGTGGTGCCGTGGTTCGTGAGTTCCAGCGGTTGACGCACGATCATCAGCGACGTTTCGCGCGAGAAGTAGTCGGCGATGGGCTTGCCGTTGACGACGATCTCGCCCTTGCCCGACTTGATGAAGACGCGAGCGACGGCGCTCTTGCGGCGGCCCGTACCGTAATTCCAGTTACCGATCATGTGGGCTCCCCTTAGATCTCGAGCGCTTTAGGCTGTTGAGCCGTATGCGGGTGCGTAGCTTCTGCGTAGACCTTCAGCTTCTTGATCATCGCGTAGCCGAGCGGGCCTTTCGGCAGCATGCCCTTGACGGCCTTCTCGAGCGCACGGCCCGGGAAACGCTCTTGCATCTTGCCGAACGTCGTCTCGTAGATGCCGCCCGGGTAACCCGAGTGACGATAGTACTTCTTGTCCGTGGTCTTGTTGCCGGTGACCTTCAGCTTGCCGGCATTGACGATGATGATGAAATCACCGGTGTCGACGTGCGGGGTAAATTCAGGCTTATGCTTGCCGCGAAGACGGCGTGCCACTTCGCTGGCGACACGGCCGAGAACCTTATCCGTCGCGTCAATCACGTACCATTCGCGCGTCACCTCTTCGGCTTTTGCGGAAAACGTCTTCATGATCGATCCAAAAATTAATCTGCCCTTGAGCTTTGCCTTGTTCGGTCCTGCTTATATGTAATTGCGCATCGAGGCGCGTGCAGGCTCTCACAGGCCCTCTTCGCGGGCGTGTGGCGAAGAGAACTTTGGATTATATAGGGAAATAGCCGGGGCCGTCAAAGGCTTGGCGGAGTCGAGGCCGTGCAGGCGTAGAGGAAGGCCCAGACGAAAAAAAGCCCAGGCAGCTTGGCCCGGGCTTAATCCACCAAGGAGGAGGTGGAGGAGACAGAACCGAGTATAGGCACGAGCATGCTGCGAGGCAAGAATATTTGCATCGTGAAATTGAATTTCATTATTCGAAATCTTGGAATGCCGATCTTCGTCCACATATTTCGTTTACGGTTCAGATAGTTATGGATCAACACGCACGCGATTTTTCCCGCTTGTCCGCTTTAGAGGGTGTCCTCGACTCGGATCGGCATCGCCCGCGTGAAAGCGTTCGGCCCAATTTTCGAGTCGTCAACCCGGAAATGCGCGTAATCGGCCGGCGAGCAGGAATCCATGAACCGCTACAATGAACCTTCTGTAACGACGTATTGAGCAGCCGGAGCGTGAGCATGGAATGCAAAGTTAGCTGGATGGGACAAGACGGCATGGCCTTCGCCGCCGAGACGGGAAGCGGCCATCTGGTCAATATGGACGGCGCGCCGGAAGGCGGCGGGCGCAATCTTGCGCCGCGTCCGATGGAAATGGTATTGCTCGGCACCGGCGGCTGCACTGCCTACGACGTCGTGATGATCCTGAAAAAGAGCCGCCAGGAGATTCAGGGCTGCTCGGTGACGCTCAAGGCCGATCGCGCGAGCGAGGACCCCAAGGTCTTCACGAAGATCCACTTCCATTTCACGGTGACGGGCAAGAACCTGAACCCGGCGACCGTCGAGCGCGCGATCAACCTGTCGCACGACAAATATTGCTCGGCGTCGATCATGCTGGCGAAGACGGCGGAGCTCACGCATTCGTTCGAGATCGTGGAAAACTGAACGTGCAGGCGTGATTGCAAGCACTGAAACGAAAAGAGCCGACGTCGCAAGACGCCGGCTCTTCTCTTTTGAACGATGACAAAGCAGGCCGATAAGCCGGATTCTGTGCACGCGCCGGCCGAAACCCGCGCGCGTGGCAATCATTCCTCTAGATGCGGCATTGCTGACGCACTCAAGCTTCCTACCCGCAGACGAACGGGGGCCCCGTCCTGCATCGCGAGGATGCGTGCCTGCCTATTTGGAATTGCTCCGGGTGGAGGTTACCGTGCCGGAACGTCTCGCGACGCCCGCGGTGCGCTCTTACCGCACCGTTTCACCCTTACCTGATCTCCGGACTTGCGCCCGGAGCCATCGGCGGTTTGCTTTCTGTTGCCCTGTTCCGCGTGTCGCCACGGATGGCCGTTAGCCATCACCCTGCCCTGTGTAGTCCGGACTTTCCTCGCCCTCTTCGGCCGAAACCGTCGAAGCCGCGATTGCCTGGCCTGCTTTGCCGCGTCGATTTTAGCATCCCGGTGTTCGCGCGATCGTCGGCGGGGTGTTCGGCTTCAGCGGGCGCGGCGGCCCGGGCGGAAAACGGCGGTGTCGTCGTAGAAATCGGGCGATGCGTTCGCGTCCCACCAGCCCGGCACGCCCAGCACCGGCAGCGGCGCAAATGCGCGGCCGTCGAGCGGTTCGGCCAGGATGCGCGCCGCCACCGCTTCGTCGAGGAGCGCGCGGCGGGCGGCATCGTCGAGTGTGAAATAGCTTGCGGGAACGTCGACAATCCACGCGTGCCCGGTGCACGCCTTGTACGGCGCGACGAGCTTTTCCAGCAACGCATGCCCGAACATGCGCGCTTCGCAACGCGTGCCCCAGCCCGCGCGCTCCGCGACGAACAGCGTGCGCCAGCCGAAGCCGCGCAACGCATCCGCAAGCGATGCATCCGCGCAAGCGAACAACACCGCGTTTTCGTCGAAGAGTGTGAGTGCGTCGCGCACGCCGCCGCGCGTCGGGCCGATGCCGAGCGCGTCGATCTGCGCCGCCTGACGCGCGTTGAGCGCGGCCTTGATGCGCGGATACGCGAACCACATCAGGCCATTGAAGAAGTCATGCAGATTGTGGCGCGTCGGCACGCAGCCCGTTGCGGCGATATGACCTTCGTACGATGCGCCCGTCGGCAATTCGTCCTGCGCGATGAACGCGAGCGGCCGGCCCCGGCCCGAGACGAGCGCGGCGCCCGCCGCATCGTGGTTCAGTACCGCGAGATAGTCGGCGTAACCGGCGAGCGCCGCCGCCTGCCAGCGTCTGCCGCGCGGCTCGATCGGCGCAAGCCAGGGCCGCGCCCAGTCGATAGCGCAAAAACCCGCGGCGAAACCCGCGCTCACTTTTTCGCGCCTAGTTCGCGTCCACGAAACGCCAGCCGAGCGACTCGCCGCCACGCAGCGGCACGATGGTCGAATCGCCGGCGGTGAATTCGGCGGGCAACGTCCACGAGGCGCGCTCGAGCGTCACCGTGTCCGCGCTGCGCGGCAGGCCGTAGAAATCGGCGCCGTGGAAGCTCGCGAAGCCTTCGAGCTTGTCGAGCGCGCCGGCCTTGTCGAAGGTTTCGGCGTACAGCTCGAGCGCGTGCAGCGCCGTGTAGCAGCCCGCGCAGCCGCACGCGTGCTCTTTCAGGCCCTTCGGATGCGGCGCGCTGTCGGTGCCGAGGAAATAGCGCGGATTGCCGGAGGTCGCCGCGTCGACCAGCGCCACGCGATGCGTCTCGCGCTTCAACACAGGCAGGCAGTAATAATGCGGCCGCATGCCGCCGACGAGCATGATGTTGCGGTTGTAAAGCAAATGATGTGCGGTAATCGTGGCGCCGATCGGGCCTTCGGCGTCGCGCACGTAATCGGCCGCGTCCTTCGTCGTGATGTGCTCGAACACGACCTTTAGCGCCGGAAAGTCGCGGCGCAGCGGCGTCATCACCCGGTCGATGAAGACCTTTTCCCGATCGAACACGTCGATGTCGCCGTCGGTCACTTCGCCGTGGATCAGCAGCGGCATGCCGGTTTCCTGCATTGCTTCGAGCGTCTTCGCGCACTTCGCGAGATTGGTCACGCCCGCGTCGGAGTTGGTCGTCGCGCCCGCCGGGTACAGCTTCACGCCGTGCACGAAACCGCTCTCGCGCGCGCGGCGGATTTCGTCGGGCGGCGTGTTGTCGGTGAGATAGAGCGTCATCAGCGGCTCGAAGCGCGCGCCCGCGCCCGCTTCCGGCAGCGCCGCCAGAATGCGTTCGCGGTAGGCGGCGGCGAGTTCCGTCGTCGTCACGGGCGGCTTGAGATTCGGCATGATGATCGCGCGGCCGAACTGGCGCGCCGTGTGCGGCAGGACGGCGGCGAGCGTCGCGCCGTCGCGCACGTGCAGATGCCAGTCGTCGGGGCGCGCGATCGTGAGCGAAGTGGGCGAAGATGAGTTAGCGGACATGACGTGATGACGGGGAACGTTGAATGGCGCACATTCACCCGAGGGCCGGAAAAAATCGCCGTGGAAATTCCACAACGTGCGCGCCTGTGAGCGTTTGCGCGATTTTTTCGGCTCGACCTCGGTGCTATGCTTGTCGTACGTATTGTAACAACCCAGCCCAGGGCGACTGCCCGCCTGCTTCAGCGACATGTGCCAACTACTCGGAATGAACTGCGCCGAACCCACGGACGTGACCTTCTCGTTCACCGGGTTCGCGGCGCGCGGCGGCGTCACGGATCATCACGCCGACGGCTGGGGCATCGCATTCTTTGAAGACAAAGCCTGCCGGCTCTTCATCGATCATCAGTCGTCGGCCAGTTCGCCGCTCGCGGAGATGGTGAAGCGCTATCCGATCAAGTCGAAGAACACGATCGCGCATATCCGCAAGGCAACGCAGGGGCATATCCTGCTCGAAAACTGCCATCCGTTCATGCGCGAGTTGTGGGGCCGTCACTGGATCTTCGCGCACAACGGCGATCTGAAAGGCCACGCGCCCGAACTGACCGGCGTCTATCAGCCGGTCGGCACCACCGACAGCGAGCTCGCTTTCTGCGCGCTGCTGCAAGGCCTGCGCCGCGCGTTTCCCTGCTCGCAGCCGCCGCTGGACGAATTGTTCGACACGCTCGCCGAACTCACGCGCGACATCACGCAATACGGCGTGTTCAATTTCCTGATGTCGAATGGTCAGGCGCTGTTCTCGCACTGCTCGACGCATTTGTACTATCTGGTACGCAGCTGGCCGTTCTCGACGGCGCATCTGATCGACGCCGACATGTCGATCGACTTCGCCAAGTACACGACGCCGGAGGATCGCGTCGCGGTGATCGCCACGTCGCCGCTGACGGATAACGAAGTCTGGACCCGCTTCGCACCCGGCGATCTCGCCATGTTCCAGAAAGGCGCGCTCTCGCGCACGGTGAATATCCCGGTGCCCGAGGAAGTCGCGAAAAAGGCCGCCGAACCGCTCGCGAAGGCATGCGTCGGCTCGGCGTTGACGCTCGGCGAGATCCGCAGCACGGCGGCAGTGGAAAGCGAACTGGGCATCGAATAAAAACGCGAACAAAAAAACGCGGCGCTTCTCTCGAAGCGCCGCGTTCCGTTCGTCCCGGCGAAACCGGGATCAGTGCAGGATCTTCGCCAGAAAATCCTTCGCCCGGTCCGAGCGCGGATTGGCGAAGAACGCTTCCTTCTGATCGTCTTCGACGATCAAACCCTTGTCCATGAAGATCACGCGGTTCGCCACTTTCTTCGCGAACCCCATTTCGTGCGTCACGCACATCATGGTCATGCCTTCCTGCGCGAGTTCGACCATCACGTCGAGCACTTCGTTGATCATCTCCGGGTCGAGCGCGGAAGTGGGCTCGTCGAAGAGCATCGCGATCGGGTCCATCGACAACGCGCGTGCAATCGCCACGCGCTGCTGCTGACCGCCCGAAAGCTGGCCCGGATACTTGTCCGCCTGCGCGCGCAAACCGACGCGGTCCAGCAGTTTCATGCCCTTTTGCGCTGCTTCGTCGTTCGAGCGGCCGAGCACCTTGACCTGCGCGAGCGTCAGGTTCTGCGTGATCGTCAGATGCGGAAACAGCTCGAAGTGCTGGAACACCATGCCGACCTTCGAACGCAGTTTCGACAGATTGGTCTTCTTGTCGGTGAGCGACTGACCGTTGATCGTGATCTCGCCCTTCTGGAACGGCTCGAGGCCGTTGACCGTCTTGATCAGCGTCGACTTGCCCGAACCCGACGGGCCGCACACCACGACGACCTCACCCTTCTTCACTTCGGTCGTGCAGTCCGTCAGCACCTGAAACTGCCCGTACCACTTGGAAACATTCTTGATAGAGATCATCTTGCGACCTTTTTCTGAAGACTTTTGACGAGGGCCGACGCCACCACGCAAATTACGAAATAACATGCGCCCGCGAACAGGACCATTTCGACGGTCGTGCCGTCGCGGTCGCCGATGTTCGTCGCCGTGCGGAAGAAGTCCGCGAGACTGATGACGTACACGAGCGACGTATCCTGAAACAGGACGATGGCCTGCGTGAGCAAGAGCGGCACCATCGCGCGGAATGCCTGCGGCAGCACGACGAGCTTCATCGCCTGCCCGTAGGTCATGCCGAGCGCGAACGCTGCATTCACCTGACCGCGCGGCACCGCCTGGATGCCCGCGCGAATGATTTCGGAATAGTACGCGGCTTCGAAAAGCGAGAACGCGACCATTGCCGAGGCGAGACGGATGTCGATGTCCGCCGACAGGCCGAGCACGTTCTGCAGCAACTGCGGCACGATCAGGAAGAACCACAGCAGGACCATCACGAGCGGGATCGAGCGGAACAGCGTGACATACGTGCTCGCGAACCATTGCAGCGGCTTCACGCCCGAGAGACGGAACAGCGCGAGCACGGTGCCCCACACGATGCCGATCACGATAGCGAGCACCGTGATCTGCAACGTGATCTTGGCGCCCGTCATCAGCGTGGGCCACTGCGCAAGAATGTCACTCCAGTTGAACTGATGCATTACTTGCCTCCGATGTAGCCGGGCAGCCGGGTTCTCGCTTCGACCCAGCGCATCAACTGCATCACGACGAGATTGATGAGCATGTAGGCGACCGTCACCGCGATGAACGACTCATACGTCTGCGCCGTATAGTCGACGAGCTGTCGCGCCTGTGCGGACAGATCCAGCAGACCGATGGTCGACGCCACCGCCGAGTTCTTGAACACGTTGAGGAATTCCGACGTGAGCGGCGGCACGATGATGCGGTATGCGACCGGCATCAGCACGTAACGATACGTCTGCCATTGCGTGAAGCCCATCGCGAGGCCCGCGTTGCGCTGTCCGGGCGGCAGCGCGTTGATGCCCGAGCGCACCTGTTCGCACACGCGCGCGCCGGTGAAGAGCCCGAGACAGATGATCGACGACGAGAAGAACTGCGCCGTGGGCGGCAGTTGCTTGAACCAGTTGCCGATGGAAGGCGGCAGCAACTCCGGTATCACGAGATACCAGATGAAGAACTGCACGATCAGCGGAATATTGCGGAAGATCGCGACGTAGACGGTGCCGATGCGCGCCAGCGTGCGATTCGGGACCGTGCGCAAGATGCCGAACAACGAGCCGACCACGAGCGCGATCACCCAGGCCGCGAGCGACACGGTAATCGTCACCCAGAAGCCGGAAATCAGCCAGCCGAGGTAGGTCGTGGGCTCGCCGGTCGAAACCGGACTCAGCAGGATGCCCCAGTTCCAGTGATAAGACATGGACTCACTCCAAAAAGAAACGGAAGAAGCAAGCTCCTTCCGTTTCGTTCGTTCGATGCTCGAACCGGTTAGTCGATTGCCTTGTCATTCGGGCTCTTGTAGAGAGCCTTGATGTCTTCACTTTCCGGGAAGTTGAGGTTGAGGCCCTTCGGCGGGATCGGGCTTTCGAACCACTTCTTGTAGATCTTGTCGGCGTCGCCCGAGGTTTCGACCTTGGCGATCGCGTCGTCGACGACCTTCTTGAACTCGGGATCGTTCTTGCGGATCATGCAGCCGTACGCTTCATGCGACTGCGGCGCGCCGACGATCACGAAATCGCCCGGGTTGTTCGACTTGGCGCGCTCGCCGGCGAGCAGCGCATCGTCCATCATGAACGCGACCGCGCGGCCGGTCGACAGCGTCAGGAACGACTCGCCGTGATCCTTCGCGCTGATGATGTTCATGCCCATGTTCTTGTCCTGATTCATCTTGCGAAGCAGGCGCTCGGACGTGGTGCCGGCGGTCGTCACCACCGTCTTGCCCTTCAGGTCGGCCCAGTCCTTCACGCCCGAATCCTTCTTGGTCATGAGACGCGTGCCGATCACGAAGATCGTGTTCGAGAAGGAGACTTGCTGCTGGCGCTCGGCGTTGTTCGTGGTCGAGCCGCACTCGATATCCACCGTGCCGTTCTGCACGAGCGGAATGCGGTTCTGCGACGTGATCGGCGTGAGCTTGACCTTCAGATCCTGCATGCCCAGCTTCTGCTTGACGGCCTCGACAACCTTCAGCGCGAACTCGTGCGAGTAACCGACGACGTTCTGCTTGTCGTCATAGTAGGAAAACGGAATGGACGATTCGCGATGCCCCAGCGAGATTACGCCCGTGTCCTTGATCTTCTTCAGCGTGCCGGCGTCTTGCGCATATGCGCCGGTTGCGAGAAACCCGAGCGCGGCGACGAGCAGCGCAGCCTTTTTAACCTTCATGTGTTCGATCTCCTGTGGCGAAAAACCGGGGCAAGTTTAGCAGGGTAATTATTCTGAAAGAATGATTGTTAACCCAAGCCGTCTTATTTGTGAGACGCGCGACTGCAGTACGGTTGCAACTGGTTGCGACCGCGCATATTACTGGCGTTTTCGCGCGGATGCTTGACCGAATTTAACTAGCCGGTTGACTTGTCGCTTTCATGCAAATACGGGCGGCACTTCCGAGGAAATGCCGCCCGCATCATTCAAAGGACACGAACGCTGTCCGCATCCCGCGGACCATTACGGCGAACGCGCCGTCGCACCGGATCAGGGATAGAGACCGCGCATCTCGCGCGCCTGCAGAATCCGCGAACACGCGACGATAAACGCCGCCGTGCGCACCGAAACCTGCTGCTCGCTCGCAACCTGCCAGACACCGGCGAACGCTTCGCGCATTACGCGCTCGAGCCGCTGGTTGATCTCGTCTTCCGTCCAGAAGAAGCTGGAGAAGTCCTGCACCCATTCGAAGTACGAGACGGTCACGCCGCCCGCGTTCGCGATCACGTCCGGAATGACGAGGATGCCCTTGTCGTTCAGGATGTCGTCGGCGGCGGTCGTGGTCGGGCCGTTTGCGCCTTCCACGACGATCTTCGTGCGGATCTTCGGCGCGTTCTTCTCCGTGATCTGGTTTTCGAGCGCGGCCGGAATCAGGATGTCGCTTTCGATCATCCAGAACTCGTCGGCCTGCACCGGATCCGCGCCCGCGAAACCGCCGACGCCGCCGGTCTTCGCCACGTGATCGAGCAGCGCGACCGCATCGACGCCCTTCGAGTTGTGGATCGTGCCCGTGTGATCCTGCACGGCGATCACGCGCGCGCCCGCTTCCTGGAACAGCTTGGCCGCGATGCCGCCCACGTTCCCGAAGCCCTGCACGGCGATGCGCGCGCCTTCGATCTCCATGCCGATGCGCCGCGCCGCTTCCGTCGCGACGACGAACACGCCGCGGCCCGTCGCTTCCTTGCGGCCGAGCGAGCCGCCGAGCGAGATCGGCTTGCCGGTCACCACGCCGGTCGCCGTCTGGCCCTGGTTCATGGAGTAGGTGTCCATCATCCACGCCATGATCTGCTCGTTGGTGTTCACGTCCGGCGCGGGAATGTCGGTGTTCGGCCCGATGATGATGCCGATTTCACTCGTATACCGGCGCGTCAGGCGCTCGAGTTCGCCGCGCGAGAGCGTGCGCGGATCGACGCGGATGCCGCCTTTCGCGCCGCCGTACGGCACGTTCACCGCCGCGTTCTTCACCGACATCCACGCGGACAACGCCATCACTTCGGAGAGCGTCACTTCCTGGTGGTAACGCACGCCGCCCTTGCCGGGACCGCGCGACGTGTTGTGCTGCACGCGATAGCCTTCGAAGTGCGCCACAGTGCCGTTATCCAGCTCGATCGGGCAGTCGACGACGAGAATGCGCTTCGGGCGCTTGAGCGTTTCGAGCCAGCGGGAGAGAGAACCGAGATACGGCGCGACGCGATCGACCTGCTTCAGATAGTTGCCCCAGGGGCCGAGATCGTCGGCGTTGAGGTACGACGGGATGGCATGTTTTGCGTCCGGCGTTTGCGCAGGTTGCTTCGAGGCAGACATTGATGCTCCAGCGGTGTAGGAATGCGCCCATTGTCGAAAAACGGCGTTTCCAAATCCAATGCCGTTTCCTTATCCCGTCATGCATTTCTTGCATAACGTCGCCGAGCCTCACGCAGCGGGGCTTTCCGTCGATGCCTGCAACAATTCTTTGCCGACCGCATCCCACAGCGCGCGCATCAGCGCCTGGCGCGGCTCTTCACCTTGCGACGCCAGCTTGTCGCGATAGAGGCGGATTTCCATGGTCAGCGTGAAGCGGCCGGCCGGCGTGCCGCGCGTTCCCCGGTCGAGACGGATGAGCCGCCCCTCCTCCACCGCATCCTCGACCGCGCTGTGCGGCAGGAACGCGACGCCGTGCCCCGCGAGCGCCATCGCTTTCAGCCCTTCGGCCATGTCGGTTTCATAGACCTTGTCGAGATAGAGCCGCGCGGGCGACGTCGCGATGATGACTTCCGTCATGCGTCCGAGATACGCGTTCGGCGTGTACGACAGATACGGCACCGGCGACTCGGCGCTCGCCGGCAGCGTGTAGCGCGCGCGTCCGCCCTTCGTGGCGGCGGAGAACGGGCTGATCGGCTCGACGCCGAGCGTGAGCATGTCGTAGCGCGCGGGATCGAGCGCGACGGGATGGCTCGGATGGTGATAGCCCATCACGAGATCGCAGCCGCCTTCCACGAGCGAGAGCACCGCGTCGTGCACGTTGAGCGCGCGCAAACGCGTGCGGATGCGCCCGAGCCGCGCCTCGATATGTTCGAGCCAGCGCGGAAAGTACGTGAGCGAAAGCGTGTGCGGCACCGCGAACTCGATGGTCGCCGCCGGCACGCCGCTCTGTCCGCGCAATAGCGTGCGCGCCTCGTGGAACTGCGAGAGCATCGCGAGCGCCTGCTCGTAGAACACGTTGCCGGCTTGCGTGAGGCGCGTCGGATACACGGAGCGGTCGATGAGTTCCGTGCCGAGCCACGCCTCGAGCGCCTGAATGCGCCGCGAAAACGCGGGCTGCGTGATGTGCCTCAGTTCAGCGGAGCGACTGAAGCTGCGCGTCTCCGCGAGCGAGACGAAATCTTCCAGCCATTTCAGTTCCATGCGATTGAGCGCCCCGCGCGGGGCTCGGGCAGCGAAGCTCGCATTCTAGCGGGCGCGTGACCCGCGCGAAGGCGCGCCGCACCAATCGCAGGCATTCGCGGGCATTCGCACGGTGCCGCGCACGCGCGCGGTGCCCTTGCATGGCGGCGCATGCTCGCGCGGCCATGCGCCGAATGCCGCGCCCACGCTCGCGCTGCGCCGCATCGCGCGAAAACATGTACGCGATTGGCATGATGCTTGCAAATTTGCGGGCCGTTGCGCGCTGATCCTCGCGCGCACTCATACGGAACCTGCACGGAACCCCGCAATGTCCAACCTGATCGCATCGCTCAAGAGCGGCAACTGGCGCTCGCTGCTCGCCTGCTTCCTGTATTTCGATACGGGCTTCACCGTCTGGGTGCTGTATGGACCGCTCGCGCCGTTCATCGGCCGCGACGTCACGATGTCCGCCGCGCAGCAAGGCTTTCTCGTCGCGGTGCCGGTGCTGGCCGCGGCCATCCTGCGCGTGACGCTCGGCAATCTCTATCAGTCGACGGACGGCCGCCGCGTCGCGCTGATGGGCGTCGTGCTCTCGTCGATTCCGTCGATCGTGCTGCCGCTTCTGCCGGGCGCGCCGTCGTATGCGCTGCTGCTCGTGCTCGGCGTGTTCCTCGGCATGGGCGGCGCGAGTTTCGCCGTCGCGCTGCCGATGGCCGGCAGCAACTATCCGCCCAAGGTGCAAGGGCTCGTGCTGGGTCTCGCCGCCGCGGGCAACATCGGCGCGGTGCTCGACGGCTTTCTGTTCCCGCATCTGGCGGACGCCTTCGGCTGGCAGATGTCGACCGCGGCCGCCCTGCCGCTGCTCGCGATCACGGCGCTCGCGCTGTACGCGTGGGCGTCGGATGCGGGCGAGAAAACCGGCAGCACGATGCGCGCGCTGGCGAGCTTCGCGGTGACACTCGCGAGCCTGATCGTGCTGGTGCTCGCGGTGAACGCCGGCGCGTTCGGCGCAGGCAAGACCGGCGTGCTGATCCTGCCGGTGATCGGCGCGCTCATCGCGGTTGCCGTGCTGCCGAGCCGCTATCGCTCGGTACTGGGCGAGCGCGATACGTGGGTGATCATGCTGATCTACAGCATCACGTTCGGCGGGTTCGTCGGCATGTCGTCGTATGTGACGCTGCTGCTCACGTCGCTCTATCAGATGCCCAAGCTCGAAGCGGGACTCTTTATGTCGCTGCTCGCGTTTCTCGGTGCGATCGTGCGTCCGTTCGGCGGCTATGTCGCCGATCGCGTGACGGGCGTGCGTGCGCTGCTGGTGCTACTAGCGGCGATCGCCGTGGGCGACTTCGCCTTCGCGATCTGGATGCCGCCGGTGGCGGGCGGTATCGCGATCCTGATCTGCCTGTACGTCGCCTTCGGTCTCGGCAACGGTTCGACGTTCCAGCTCGTGCCGCATCGCTGGAAAGGCAAGACGGGTTTGCTGTCGGGGATCGTGGGCGCGGCGGGCGGCATCGGCGGGTTCTATCTGCCGGTGATCATGGGCATCGCGAAGGAAAGCACGGGCAGCTATCAGATGGGTTTCGCGACCTTCGGCGTGCTCGCGACCTGCGCGTTCGGCGCGTTATTCCTGCTGCGCGGTCAGTGGCTGCGCTGGTCGACGACGACAGCGCCCGGGCGCGATGGCGTCGCGTTCGGCGGCGCGCACGCGCTGGAGTGAGACGTCCGTTTAGGCCCGGCGGTCGCCGTCGATCGCCGGCCAGCGCACGAATGCAAAAACATACAGCGCAATGAGCGTCAGCGGTGGCGTCAAAAACGCGAGCACCCACCAGCCTGAGCGTCCCGTGCGACGAACAATCCGCACAAACGGATAGATCGACACGACCGAAACTACAGCGAAGAAAAGCCAGTCCCCGAAACTCATTTGATCCACGTTTATTTATTTCGATGTACTAAATAAAGCGCGAGAGTCTATCAGGTTCGATCCGATTTTTCGTGCAGTCGCGCATGGTCGGGCATCGTGTGCCCGGCCACGTCACACCCCCGCCGTATCTCGCTGATCCAGCGCCGCTTCTCCGGCCCGCTGCTGCTGCAACATCCACATCTGCGCGAACAGTCCGCCCGCGCTCAACAGTTCCGCAAACGTGCCGCGCTCCACGATCCGCCCGTGATCCATCACGATGATCTGCTGCGCGTGCACGACCGTCGAGAGCCGGTGCGCGATGATGAGCGTCGTCCGTTCGCGCGCGATCGAATCGAGTTCGCGCTGGATCGCACGTTCGGATTTCGAATCGAGCGCGGATGTGGCTTCGTCGAAAATGAGAATGGGCGGATTCTTGAGCAGCGTGCGCGCGATCGCCACGCGCTGCTTTTCGCCGCCGGAGAGCTTCAGCCCGCGCTCGCCGACCGGCGTCTCGTAGCCCTCCGGCAGCGCCTCGATGAAGTCGTGAATATGCGCCGCACGCGCCGCCGCGATCACTTCGTCGCGGCTCGCGGACGGGCGTCCATACGCAATGTTGTAGTAGATCGAATCGTTGAAGAGCACGGTATCTTGCGGCACGATGCCGATCGCCGCGCGCAGCGAATCCTGCGTGACGTCGCGAATGTCCTGCCCGTCGATGCGGATGCTGCCGCCTTGTGCACCTTGCGCACCTTGTGCGCCTTGAGTGCGCTCGACGTCGTAGAAACGGAACAGCAGACGCCCGAGCGTCGACTTGCCCGAACCGCTGTGGCCGACCACCGCGGTCGTCGTGCCGGCGGGAATCGTGAAATCGACGCCGTGCAAAATCGGCCGGGCCTTTTCATACGCGAAGTTCACGTTCTCGAAGCGGACTTCCGCGCCGCGCACCGAAAGCGGCGGCGCATTCGGCGCATCGGGCACTTCGCGGCCCGCGCCGAGCAGTGTGAACATGCGGTCCATGTCGGTGAGCGCCTGCTTGAGTTCGCGATACACCACGCCCAGGAAATTGAGCGGAATGTAGAGCTGCAGCATGAACGTGTTGATGAGCACGAGATCGCCGAGCGTGAGACGTCCGGCCATCACGCCCTGCGTCGCGCGCCAGAGAATGAACACGAGCCCGATGCCGATGATCGTCTGCTGCCCGAAGTTGAGCATCGACAGCGAGCGCTGCGACTTGATCGCGGCCGCGCGATACCGTTGCAGGTTTTCGTCGTAACGTCGCGTTTCCCATTCCTCGTTGCCGAAGTACTTGACGGTCTCGTAGTTGAGCAGCGAGTCGATCGCGCGCGAGTTCGCCTTCGAATCGAGATCGTTCATCGTGCGGCGAAAATGCGTGCGCCACTCGGTCACTTTCACCGTGAAGACGATGTACGAGACCAGCGCGATGAGCGTAACGATCGCGTAGTACGCCTCGTATTTCGTTACGAAGAACGCGAGCACGAGGCCGACTTCGACGAGCGTCGGCAGGATGCTGTAGAGCGAATACGAAACGAGCTGCTGTATGCCTTTCGTGCCACGCTCGATGTCGCGCGACATGCCGCCCGTCTGCCGTTCGAGATGAAAGCGCAGCGACAGCGCATGCAGATGGCGGAACACCTGCAACGCGAGTTGCCGCACGGCGCTTTCCGTGACCTTTGCGAACAGCAGCTCGCGCAGTTCCGTGAAGAGCGACGTCGACAGCCGCGCGGCCGCGTAAGCCACTACCAGCAGCCCGATGCCGCCGATCAGCACCATGCCCGGCGAGTCGTGCGCGCGTCCGAACGCGGCGAAATGCTGCACGGACGCCAGACTGTCGACGATGCGCTTCATCACGATCGGCACGCCGAGGTTCGCGACCTTCGCGCCGATCAGGCACGTCAGCGCGAACGCGACGCGCCATTTGTACGTGGTGAGGTAAGGCAGCAACGAGCGGATCGTCTGCCAGTCGTTGCGCGGGCCCTGGTGCACGGGCCCGGGCTCTCGGTTGGGGAAGCGGCGCATGGGTTCGTATCGTTCGGGCGCGGCGAGCGGAGGATCTGGAGCGTGATCGGGCGCGGCGCCGGCCTTGGCAAGGGGACGTGGTTATCGTCGATGCGGGAGCACGTCTGGCGCATGCTTTCCCGTACAATTTGCTGCGGCCCCGGTGTCGTCGAGGTCAATGCCTCGCGCCGAAGGGGCCATCCTTAAATAAGCATTGTCGCAGAAGGTTCAAGGGGCCGCTTGCGCCCGCGAAGCTTCGGGCGGTGCTGCAAACCGGAAACACCTGCCATGACCGAGAACATCAACCTTCCACAGAAGCCGGTCGCGCTGCGCGTCGTGCCGCAGCCCGCCGATGCCAACGTCCACGGCGACGTCTTCGGCGGATGGATCATGGCGCAGGTGGACATCGCCGGCTCCATTCCGGCGAGCCGCCGCGCGAACGGCCGCGTCGCGACCGTCGCGGTGAACTCGTTTTTGTTCAAGCATCCGGTGTTCGTCGGCGATCTGCTGAGCTTCTATACCGATATCGTGAAGACGGGGAATACGTCCGTCACGGTGTCGGTCGAGGTCTACGCGCAGCGCATGAGCCTCGCCGAGGAAGTCGTCAAGGTGACGGAGGCAACGCTCACCTACGTCGCCACCGACCGCGACCGCCGTCCGCGCGTGCTGCCGGCGCTCGACTGAACGCCGCTCAGTGCGGCAGCACGCCCTGCTGCAAGAGGCCCGGAATGGCTTCATGCGGCATCGGGCGCGAGAACAGATAACCCTGCATTTCGTCGCAGTCGCGTGCGCGCAGAAATTCGTGCTGCGCGTGCGTTTCGACGCCCTCCGCAATCACCTGCAATTCCAGCGAATGCGCGAGCGCGATGATCGCCGACGTGATGGTTTCGTCGTCGCTCGACGCGCCGATATCGGCAACGAACGAGCGGTCGATCTTCAGCCGATGCACCGGAAAGCGCTTCAGATACGAGAGGCTCGAATAGCCGGTGCCGAAGTCGTCGATCGCAATGCCGATGCCGAGCGCCGATAGCTCCGAGAGCATCGTGATTGCCTCCTCGGCGTTGCGCATGATCGCGCTTTCGGTGAGTTCGAGTTCGAGATAACGCGGCGCGAGCCCGGTTTCCTCCAGCACGGACGTGACGAGCCGCGCAATATCACGCTGCTGGAAATGCCGCGCCGACAGGTTCACCGACACACGCGCGGGCGGCAGTCCCGCATCCTGCCACGCCTTGTTCTGGCGGCACGCCTCGCGCAATACCCATTCCGACAACGGTCCGATCAAACCGCTCTCCTCAGCGACCGGAATGAACGACGCCGGCGGCACCAGTCCCTGTTCCGGATCGTGCCAGCGCACGAGCGCCTCGATGCCGACGATCGCGCGCGTCGTCATATCGACCTGCGGCTGATAGTGCAGCAGGAACTCGCCGTCGCGCAGCGCACGCCGCAAGCGCCGCTCGAGATTCATGCGTGCGCCCACGCTCGCGTTCATCTCCGGCTGATAAAACTGATACGTGTTGCGGCCCATGTCCTTCGCGCGATACATCGCGAGATCGGCCTTTTTCATGACGCTTTCGGCGTCGTCGCCGTCTTGCGGGTAGAGACTCGCGCCCATGCTGCAGCCGACATACAACTCGGTATCGTCGATCCAGACCGGTTCGGAAATCGCCGCGCGGGTGCGCTCCATCCATGCGATGAGACCGGCTTCGTCAGTGAGATCGGGCAGCACCACGACGAACTCGTCGCCGCCGTGACGCGCCACCGTATCGCTCGATCGCGCCGAACGCGCCAGCCGCTCCGCGATCACCGCGAGCAGCCGGTCGCCGACGCTGTGCCCGAGGCTGTCGTTGACGTTCTTGAAGCCGTCGAGATCCATGAACACGACGGCAATCTTCGTCTCGCGCCGCCGCGCCGTTTCGATTGCGTGCTGAAGGCGGTCGCGCAGCAGATTGCGGTTCGGCAGGCGCGTGAGCGTGTCGTAATTCGCCTGATATTCGAGCTCTTCCTGATAGCGCATCAGATCGGTCACGTCGTTGATGATGCCGATGTGATGCGTCGTCAGTCCCTGCGCATTCGGCACCGGCGCAACGAACAACTGATTCCAGAAGAGCGCGCCGTCCTTGCGATAGTTGCGCACCACGACGCTCGCCTCGGTGTTCACCGCGAGCGCCCGGCGGATCGCGGTGAGGCCGTCCTGATCGCCGTCGGGACCGTGCAGAAAACGGCAGTCCTGCCCGATGACCTCGCTCGGGTCGTAACCGGTAATGCGCTTGAACGCCGGATTCGCATATTCGATGACATTCGCGCCGTCGACCACGCCCGTGATCAGAATGGCGTTGACGCTCGCGTCGAGCGCGCGGCTCTGCAGGCGCAGCGCAAGCTCGGCGCGCTTGCGGTCGGTGACGTCGTGATACGAACCCAGCACGCCGATCGTCTGCCCTTCGCCGTCGAGCAGCGGCAGCTTGCTCGTGACGACGGTGCGCAACTCGTCGCCCATCACGATGTCGCGCTCGTAATGCATCTTCGGCACGGTCGTGACGATGACCTCTTCGTCGTCCGTGCGCACGACATCCGCGAGCGCGCTCCACGGCAGCTCGTAATCCGTCTTGCCGATCACCTGCTCGTTGTACGCGAGACCCGCATCGCGCGCGAACGCGTTGTTGCAGCCGAGATAGCGCAGTTCGCGATCCTTCCAGAACACGCGCTGCGGAATGTTGTCGATGACGGCTTCGAGCATCTCGTTCGAGCGGCGTGCCTCGGCTTCCGCGTTGATGCGGTCCGTCACGTCGTTGGCCAGCATGAAGATGCCCGGCCGGTTCGAATACACGAGCGCGTGATGCGAGACATCGGCGCCGACGATCGAGCCGTCCTTGCAGCGATAGCGCCACACGCCCGCCGAGCCTTGCGCCGGCGCGGACCGCTCGCCCGCTTCGCCGCCGCTGCGTGCGAGCCGCGCGGCGAAGCTGTCGAAATCATCGGCGTGGTGCAGGTCGCGCAGCGTCATGTTCATGAACTCCGGCTCGTTGAAACCGAAGTGTTCGATGGCCGCCGGATTCACGGCGATGAAGCGCATGGTTTCGCGATCGACGATCCACATCGGCACCGGATGCGCCTCGAACATGCCGCGAAAGCGTTCGTTGCTGCGCTGTCGCGCCCGCGCGATGCCGAGCTTCTCGCGCGACTGGCGCTCGTGGCTCGCGAACAGCCAGATGAGCACGGCGCTGCCGACGATCATCGTGACGACGAGCAGCAGCATCGCGCCGCCCGACGCCTGCGCGGAACGGTCGAGTGCGGCGACCGTCGCGTCGTCGACGCGCGAGCGAACCGCGGCAAGCTCCTCGTCGACGGCTTGCTGGTCTTCGCCGAGCGTGACGAACGCGGCGTCCGCCCACGCGCGCGAGTCGTCTGCGCGCGCGTCGCGGGCGCGTTCGAACGCGTGGTTGGCGTTGCTGCGCATCACGGCGGCGCGCGCGGTGAGTGCTTCGAAGGCGCCTCTCGTGCCGGGTTCCAGCGCGATCTGCGCGCGCAAGCCGCTTTCGAGCGCATCGAGATGCGCCTCGCGCTCCTGATGCCGCGCGTCGCTTTCCGCGATGCCGGTCGCCTCGAAGCGGCTCAGTTGCGTGAGCGTCTCGCCAAGCGTGCCGCGATACGCCGCGAGATCGCGCAGGAGACTCATCGAGCGCAGCGTACTTGCGTCGCTTTCGCGCAATGCACCGATGCGTTCGCACGCGACGAACGCGTTGGCGCCGAGCGCGGCCAACACCACGGCGATGTTGACGAGCAAGCCTCTGGAAAACAATCGAGTCATGAGCGGCGGGCGTATCCCTTGGGTGCGCGTCGAATGCGCATGCGCGACGTGAAACGCATTCACGTCGCGATTGATGGATAACGCCCAATAACGGCAATGCTGACCCCGGGTTTAGGGTCGGCCGTCAAATAAACTGATTAAAGCGATTGCTTAACGTTTGCGCGCCCTGCTCGTCCGCTCCGACGTCACTCGGCGAGACCGAACTCGCGCATCGCGGGCAGAAAGTCGTGATTCACCTTGTCCGTGTTGCGCGAGAGTTTCGCGAGCGCATAACGCTGGAAGCGATCGAGCTTTCCCCAGAGAGAAAGACTCGGCGCGCTCAGGCCGCACAGGCTGCTCTGCCGGATCACGGTTTCGGGCACAGCATCCGCATGCGCCCACACGGGATCGGGATCGCGCTCGATCTTTTCGGGCGCGACGTTGGCGTGCGTCTTCATCATCTCTTCGAGCGCGAGGTCGAAGTTCTTCTCGAGTTCGGCTTCGTCTTCGACCGGAAAGCGCGCGAGCAACACGCGGTCGTCATACGGAAGCTGCTGCCATTGATCGAGCGTGATGCGCATGCCGAAACGATCGAGATTGAAGCGCACGGCGAGCGGGATGAAGCGCAGATTGTCAGAGGATTCGACTTCGAATCCGAAGAGACGCGCGGCGTCATAGAGTCCCATAACGAAAGCCTCTGGATTGAGGGGGGTGCGCGGCGCGCATCGCCACCTTAAGTTATTGTAGGGCCTTGGATCTGGCTGGAACCATTGCAAACAAGCCGCTGTCGCGCGTGGATATTCGCCGACAGCCACGACAGGCAGCAAGTCGCATACCCGACTTTACTCGAAGAAGTCGGCCAGGAGCAGCAAAGTGAATCAACTCGAAACCGACGATCAACCCGGCTTCGTCGAACGCAAGGTGCGCAGGCATCGTCTGGGCGAGAGCGCGCTCGTCGCGGACAACGTGGGTCAGGAGTGGCCCGTCGCGCTCGTCTACAACGGCATCTCGCACGCGGTGATGATGTGCACGCCGCGCGATCTCGAAGCCTTCGCGGTGGGCTTCTCGCTGACCGAGGGCATCGTCGAGCGCGGTAGCGATATCCACGACATCGAAGTCTATTTTCACGACGACGGCCACGCGTTGCCGCATGCCGAAGTGCATTTGCAGGTCGTACAGCAGGCGTTCCTGTCGCTGAAGGACAAGCGCCGCGCGCTCGCCGGACGCACCGGCTGCGGCGTGTGCGGTATCGAAAGTATCGAGTTGCTCGACCTCGAGGCAGAGCGCGTGCCGGACACCGGCTTTCTCGCGCGCCTCGCGCCCGATGCGATCGAACGCGCCGCGCGCGAATTGCCCGCGCATCAGCAACTGACCCGGCTGACGGGCGGCCTGCACGCTGCCGCCTGGTGCGACGAAAGCGGCGCGGTGCGTTACGCGTTCGAAGATGTCGGGCGGCATAACGCGCTCGACAAGCTCATCGGCCATCTGGTCCTGCGACGCGCAGACACGACGCAAGGCTTCGTGTTCCTGTCGAGCCGCGCGAGCTATGAACTCGTGCGCAAGTCGGCGCGCGTCGGCGTGCCGATGGTCGCGACCATTTCCGCGCCGACGTCGCTTGCCATCGCAATCGCGAAGCAGGCGGGCTTGCGGCTCGTCAGCTTCGCGCGCGAGAACAGCTTCGTCGAATACGATGCGGACTGACGCGCGTCATTCGAACCGGGCGAAGTCCGGCTTGCGCTTCTCGAAGAACGCCTGAAACGCCTCGCGCGCTTCGGGCGCGGTCAGCATCCGCGCGAAGTGCGCCGCTTCGTCTTCCATGCGCGCCGCCACTTCGTTCGTCTGCGCGCCTTTCATGAGCGACTTGGTCACGCGCAACGACGACGCCGGCAACAACGCCAGCCGCTTCGCCCGTTCGAACGCGTAGGCGTCGAGTTCGCCCGCCCCGATCGCGCCGTTCACGAAACCCATGCCGATCGCTTCGTTCACGTCGAACGCTTCGCCCAGGAGCAGCTTCTCCGCCGCGCGCTGATAGCCCGCCGTGCGCGGCAGCAAAAGACTCGACGCCGCTTCGGGACACAGGCCGAGCTGCACGAACGGCAGCGAGAATTTCGCGCTCGGGCTCGCGTAGACGATGTCGCAATGCAGGAGCATCGTCGTGCCGATACCCACCGCCGCGCCCGCGACCGCCGCCACGATCGGCTTCGGATGCGCGCTGATGCGGCGCAGGAACTGGAACACGGGCGCGTCGAGTCCCTTGGGCGGATCGTTGAGGAAGTCGTCGAGGTCGTTGCCCGCGCTGAACACGTTGCCGGTCGCGCGAATCAGCACCGCGCGCACGGTCGGGTCCATCTCGGCTTCGTAAAGACCGTCGGCCATTTCCTGATACATCGCCGCCGTCAGCGCATTCTTCTTCTCCGGACGATTGAGCACGATGCTCAGCACGCCGTCCGCGCGTTCGATCTGAATCTCCATCCGCCGTCTCCTTCATGTCGGTCCGCGAGCGACAACACTCGCGGACCATTCGCCATCAAAGGCGTTCGATGATGCCCGCCGCGCCCATGCCGGTACCGACGCACATCGTCACCATGCCGTACTTCAGGTTGCGCCGGCGCAGGCCGTGCACGACCGTCGATGCGCGGATCGCGCCCGTCGCGCCCAGCGGATGGCCGAGCGCGATGGCGCCGCCGAGCGGATTGACCTTCGCCGGGTCGAGCCCGAGATCGCCGAGAACCGCGAGCGCCTGTGCGGCGAACGCTTCGTTCAACTCGATCCAGTCGATGTCGTCCTGCTTGAGACCGGCGGCCTTGAGCGCGGCCGGAATCGCTTCCTTCGGCCCGATGCCCATGATTTCCGGCGGCACGCCGCGCACCGCGAAACTCACAAAACGCGCGAGCGGCGTCAGGTTGAACTGCTTCAGCACCTTCTCCGACACGACGATCAACGCGCCCGCGCCGTCCGACGTCTGCGAGCTGTTGCCGGCCGTGACCGAACCTTTGTTGGCGAACACGGGGCGCAGTTTCGCGAGCCCTTCAAGCGTCGTGTCGCGCGGGCCTTCGTCAAGGGCGATTTCGCGCGCGTTCACGCGCACTTCGCCGCTCGCGAGATCGGGGAAGCGCTCGTTGAGCGTATAGGCGGCGATTTCATCGGCGAATTCGCCCGCCTGCTGCGCGGCCAGCGCGCGACGATGCGACTCCACCGCGAACGCATCCTGCGCCTCGCGGCTCACCTTCCAGCGTTCCGCGACGCGCTCCGCCGTCAGACCCATGCCGTATGCAATGCCGACATCTTCGTTGCGATCGAAGATATGCGGCGACAGCGACGGCTTGTTGCCCATCATCGGCACCATGCTCATCGACTCGCAGCCGCCGGCGATCATCGCGTCCGCTTCGCCCACGCGAATGCGGTCCGCCGCCATCGCGAGCGCGGTCAGGCCCGACGCGCAGAAGCGGTTGACCGTCACGCCGCCGACTGTGTTCGGCAAGCCGGCCAGCAGCGCGCCCATGCGCGCGACGTTCAGCCCTTGCTCGGCCTCGGGAATCGCGCAGCCGACGATCGCGTCTTCGATCACGCTCGTATCGAGCCCCGGCACCTGCGCCACCGCCGAGCGGATCGCGTGCACCAGCAGTTCGTCCGGGCGCGTGTTCCTGAACACGCCGCGCGGGGCCTTGCCGATCGGCGTGCGGCTCGCGGCGACGATATATGCGTCTTGAAGTTGTTTGCTCATGTCTTGAAGCTCCAGTGTTCCGCGCGCCTTAGTTGCGAACCGGCTTGCCGGTCTGCAACATGCCCATGATTCGCTCTTGCGTCTTCTGCGTGCCGAGCAGTTCGACGAACGCGCGGCGTTCGAGCGCCAGCAGCCATTCCTCGTCGACGAGACTGCCCGCTTCGACATCGCCGCCGCACACCGCTTCCGCGATACGGCTCGCGATCAGAAAGTCGTGATCGCTGATGAAGCGTCCGTCGCGCATGTTGACGAGCGACGCCTTGATCGTCGAGATCGCCGAACGTCCCGCGACCGGCACCTGCGTCACGCGCAACGGCGGGCGATAACCCGTATCGCTCAATGCGCGCGCTTCCTTCTTCGCGATATCGAGCAACTCGTGCACGTTGAAGACGATCGTGTCGGTCGGCTTCAGATAGCCCATTGCGCGGGCATCGAATGCGGACGACGACACCTTCGCCATCGCCGCGTTTTCGAACGGCTTCTGCAGGAACTTGAGGAGATCGCTCGTCGCGTTGACGGCGCTCGCCGCTTCCGCCGCGCGCAACGCGGCTTCCTTCAGCCCGCCGCCAGCCGGCACGAGACCCACGCCCACTTCCACGAGGCCGATATAGCTTTCGACATGCGCCACGCGTTTCGCCGATTGCAGCAGCAACTCGCAGCCGCCGCCAAGCGCGATGCCCGACACCGCCGACACCACCGGCACGCTCGCGTACTTCACGCGCAGCATGCCTTGCTGGAACTTCTTCACGAACGGCTCGATGCCTTTCGCGCCGCCCATCATGAACGCGGGCATCGCTTCTTCGAGATTCGCGCCGGCCGAGAACGGACCGCCGGGCGCGCCGAGTTGCAGCGACGTCGGCTGCCAGATCACGACGCCGCGATAGTCCTTCTCCGCGAGTTCGATTGCTTGCGTGAGCCCGTCGATCACGCCCGGGCCGATGGTGTTGAGCTTGGTCTTGAACGAGACGATCACGATATCGCCATCGTCGCGGTCGAGCCACGCGCGCACGTTCTCGGTCTCGAACAGCGTCTTGCCGAAAGTCTTCGGATCGGCGCCCGTCTCACCTTCGAGCGGCGCGCGGAACACCTGCTTCGCGTAGACGGGCAGCGTCGAGCGCGGCACGAAGCGGCGCTCGGCCGGCGACCACGAGCCTTCGTTCGTGTGCACGCCGCTCTTTTCGGCGACGGGACCGTCGAGGACCCACGCGGGCAGCGGCGCGTTCGAGAGCGTCTTGCCTGCATCGATATCTTCCTGCACCCACTTCGCGATCTGCTGCCAGCCCGCGGCCTGCCAGCTTTCGAACGGCCCCTGATTCCAGCCGAAGCCCCAGCGGATCGCCAGATCGACATCGCGCGCGTTGTCCGCGATCGACTCAAGATGCACCGCGATGTAATGGAACACGTCGCGGAAAATCGCCCACAGGAATTGCGCCTGCTTGTTGTCGGTCTCGCGCAGCAGCTTGAAGCGCTCGGCGGCCGGACGCTTGAGAATGCGGCCGATGAGTTCGTCGGCCTTCGCGCCGCCATCGACATATTGCGCCGTCTTCGGGTCGAGCACCTTGATCGCTTTGCCTTCCTTGCGATAGAAGCCCGCGCCGGTTTTCTGGCCGAGCGCGCCCGCCTTCACCAGCGCGTCGAGCACCGGCGGCGTTTTGTAGACGGCGAAGAACGGGTCGTCCGGCAGGTTGTCCTGCATCGTCTTGATGACATGCGCCATGGTGTCGAGACCGACGACGTCCGCCGTGCGGAAGGTCGCCGACTTCGCGCGGCCGAGACGCGCGCCGGTGAGATCGTCCACTTCGTCGAAGCGCAGCCCGAACTTTTCCGCCTCCGCGATCACCGCGAGAATCGAGAACACGCCGACGCGGTTCGCGATGAAGTTCGGCGTGTCCTTCGCGCGCACGACGCCCTTGCCGATCACGCTCGTCAGGAAGGTTTCGAGTTGATCGAGAATGACGGGCGCGGTCGTAGCCGTCGGAATCAGTTCGACCAGATGCATGTAGCGCGGCGGATTGAAGAAGTGCACGCCGCAGAAGCGCGTCTTGAGTTCATCCGCGAAACCGTTCGACAACTCGGTGATCGACAGCCCCGACGTATTGCTCGCGAAGATCGCATGCGGCGCGATATGCGGCGACACTTTCTTGTAGAGATCGTGCTTCCAGTCCATGCGCTCGGCGATGGCTTCGATCACGAGATCGCATTCGGCGAGCCGGGCGATGTCGTCGTCGTAATTCGCGGGCTCGATGTAGTGCGCGTCGTCCTTCACGCCGAGCGGCGCAGGCGACAGCTTCTTCAGATTCTCGATGGCCTTCAGCGCGATGCCGTTCTTCGGGCCTTCCTTCGCGGGAAGATCGAACAGCATGACGGGCACGCGCGCGTTGATCAGATGCGCGGCGATCTGCGCGCCCATCACGCCCGCGCCGAGCACGGCGACTTTGCGAATGTTGAGGGTGCTCACGGGTAAGCCTCCGGGATTGCTACTGGATGAGAATGTGTGCGGGAACGCCGCGTCCCGTTCAGGGAAGCGCGGCGCCGTGGGCGAACGCGATCAGAACAGCGCTTCGTCGTAGTCCATCATCGGCTTCGCGCCGGCGCGCGCGGCGCGGATGGTCGCAGCCGTTTCCGGCAGGAGCCTGGCGAAATAGAAGCGCGCGGTGGCGAGCTTGGCCGTGTAGAAGGCGTCGCCCGAGTCCGCGCGATCGAGCGCGACGCGCGCCATACGCGCCCAGAAGTACGAAAACACGAGATGCCCGACGGTACGCAGATACGGCACGGCGGCCGCGCCCACTTCGTCGGGGTTCTGCATGGCCTTCATGCCGATTTCCATCGTGAGCTTCTGCACCTTCTCGCCGATATCCGCGAGCGGGTTGATGAACTCCTGCATCTCGGGCTTCACGCCTTCCTGCTCGACGAAATCCGACACCAGCTTGCCGAAGCGCTTGAGCTTCGCGCCCATGTCGCCCAGGATCTTGCGGCCGAGCAGATCGAGCGCCTGAATGGAGTTCGTGCCTTCGTAGATCATGTTGATGCGCGCATCGCGGACGTACTGCTCCATGCCCCATTCAGAGATGAAGCCGTGGCCGCCGTAGATCTGCATCGCCAGGTTGGTGCCTTCGAACGCGTTGTCCGTCAGGAATGCCTTGATGACGGGCGTGAGCAGCGCGACGAAATCGGCGGCTTCGCGGCGCGTGGCTTCATCGGCGTGCGAAAGCTCTTTGTCGATGTTGAGCGCAGCCCAGTACGTGAACGCGCGGCCCGCTTCGGCATAGGCCTTTTGCGTGAGCAGCATGCGGCGCACGTCCGGATGCACGATGATCGGGTCCGCCGCCTTTTCCGGCGCCTTCGGGCCGGTGAGCGCGCGCATCTGCAGGCGCTCCTTCGCATACACGAGCGAGTTCTGATACGCGACTTCCGTGAGCCCGAGTCCCTGCATGCCGACGCCCAGGCGTGCTGCGTTCATCATCACGAACATCGCGTTCAAGCCCTTGTTCGCCTCGCCGACGAGCCAGCCGCGCGCGCCATCGAGATTCATCACGCAGGTTGCATTACCGTGGATGCCCATCTTGTGCTCGATCGAGCCGCACTTGATGGTGTTGCGCTCGCCGACCGCGCCATTCGAGTCCGGCACGAACTTGGGCACGATGAACAGCGAAATGCCCTTGGTGCCCATCGGCGCGCCCGGCAGACGCGCCAGCACCAAATGGACGATGTTCTCGGCCATGTCGTGCTCGCCGCTCGAAATGAAGATTTTCATGCCGGTGAGCGCGAACGAGCCGTCCGGGTTCGGCTCGGCCTTCGTGCGCAGAATGCCGAGGTCCGTTCCGCAATGCGGTTCCGTGAGGCACATCGTGCCGGTCCACTCGCCCGAGACGAGTTTCGGCAGATACGTCGACTTCTGCTCCGGCGTGCCGTGCTCGTGCAGGCATTCGTAAGCGCCGTGCGACAGGCCGGGGTACATCGTCCAGGCCTGATTCGCGGAATTGAGCATTTCGTAGAGCGCGTTGTTCACGAACGCGGGCAAGCCCTGGCCGCCGAACTCGGGATCGCAGCCGAGCGCCGGCCAGCCTGCCTCGATGTACTGGCGGTACGCCTGTCGAAAACCGGCGGGCGTCTTCACCACGCCGTTGCCTTCGTACGTGCAGCCTTCGCGGTCACCGCTCTGGTTGAGCGGAAACACGACTTCCGAGCAGAACTTGCCGGCTTCCTCGAGCACTTGGTTGATGGTGTCGGCGTCGAGGTCGGCATGCTTCGGCATGCTCTTCAATTCAGCTTCGACGTTGAGCAACTCGTGCAGCACGAATTGCATGTCGCGAAGGGGGGCGGCGTACTGTCCCATGAGTCTCTCCAGTTTCTTCAGGCTTCTCGATGCGCGCCGCCGAACCACCTTCCCTCGATTCGAACAGCGTCGCTAACGACTATCGGTTGGTTGCGAAGTCAGATTCGCCGCAGCGCTTGCTTCCGGTCCCGCGCCCGGTCCGGCGTTTGCACGCGGCGTCTGATAGGAAACGATCGTTTTTTCCAGCGCGTCCCGCGTCAGTTGCACGGCTTCCGGCAGATGCAGGAAACGCGCGTCGTGATGCAGGCCGAGCGTAAAGCTGTACAGCTCGAACAGCATCAGATGCGGATCCGTCTCCGTTTTCAGATGCCCTTCGTCCTTCGACTGGCGGATCGCGCGCAACAACGCTTCGCGCCACATGCTCACGCTGTGCACGAGCTGCTCGCGCACCGCGCTCGCCGCGCGGTCGTCATACTCGACCGCACCGCTGATGTAGATACAACCCGTGGTCACTTCCTGGATGCGCTTCTCCATCCAGCGATTCATCATCGCGCGCAAGCGTGGCAGGCCGCGCGCCTCGCGCAGGCTCGGGAAGAACACTTCGTCCTCGAAGCGCCGGTGATACTCGCGCACCACTTCGACCTGCAAATCCTCGCGCGACCCGAAATGCGCAAACACACCGCTTTTGCTCATCTGCATCCGCTCGGCCAACAGGCCGATCGTCAGCCCTTCCAGCCCGTCCCGACTCGCCAGCTCCAGCGCTGCGTCGAGAATCGCGGCTCGCGTCTGTTCGCCTTTTCGCATGATGTGCCTACCGTTCTTATGTGAACCCGTAAAATCGAACGGCCGTTCTATTATTGTGGCCGAACGCTGATGAAACAAGCAAATTTTTAGATACGCGTTTCTAAAACGATTGGGTGTCTATAGGATAAATCTCAACATTGCCCGAGGCCATTGTCGCGTTTTATGTACGGACTGCCTGTAAGTGGCTGCCCGGATTCCCCACTTGGTGGGAAAGACCGCGCCAAAATTGCCACCGGCCGCATTTTTGCGTCGTCACCCTGAAATGGCCGCTAATCGTACTTGCCGATAGTGATGGTTTTCATCATCAGACGATAGGTGTTGTACGCAAGCCAGCTCAGCGCCCGCTCCGTAATGGGCCGCGACGCGTAATGTTTTTCGTCGATGGGGCGGCCTTCGTCGAACGCCTGGAGGATGGCGTCGTGCAGCCCGGCAATTTCGGGATGATTGACGAGCACCATATTGGCCTCGTTGTTGAGCACGAGCGAGAGCGCATCGAGATTCGACGAACCGATGGTCGCCCAATCCGCGTCCACGACCGCGACCTTGCCGTGGAGCATGGTCTTTTCGTATTCGGCGATGCGCACGCCGTGTTTGAGCAGATTGCCGTAGAGGAACGGCGTCGCGTAATCGAGCGCCACGAACTCCTTGCGCCCGATCACGAGCGACACGCGCACGCCGCGCTGCGCCGCTTGCTGAAGCGCGCGCCGCAGACGGCGCCCCGGCATGAAGTAAGGATTGGCGAGCAGCACTTCGCGCTCGGCATGCGCAATGGCCCGCAGATACGCCTTTTCGATCGCGCGACGGTTGAGCAGGTTGTCGCGCGCGACGAACGCGACGCACGGCCGATCGACCGCATGGATTTCGCCGAGCCGCGCCCGCCTGCGTGCGAGCATCGCGCGGCGCGCGCGCAAGCGATGCGCCGGCGACTCGTCCGCGTTCGATGATGCTGGCGGCGCGTCGCAACTCGGCTGCGCCGGCTGACGCGGCTTCACGCCGAGACGAATGCGCTGCCATTGGAGATCGAACGCCTCGCGCACATCCTTGACGACGGGCCCGTGCGCTTCCATCGCGAAATCCCAGCGCGGCCGTTCGAGCTGCGTGCCGTTCTGGTCGTAATCGTCGACGATATTGATGCCGCCGCAAAACGCGTAGGTTTCGTCGATCAGCGCGAGCTTGCGATGCGTGCGCGACCAGCCCTGCGGCCCGAACAGCAGATGCGGGTTGTAGATCCGATGATCGACGCCGCGTTCCTGCCACAGCTTGAACATCGGCAGATTGCTCTCCGTGCCGATGCCGTCCGTGATCACGCGCACCTTGACGCCGCGTTCGGCCGCGCGAATGAGCGCATCGGACACGGCGCGGCCGATGTCGTCGTTGGCGAAGATATAGGTTTCCAGCGACACCGAATGCCGCGCCTGGTCGACGCGCTCGATCAAGGCGGGAAAGAACTGCACGCCGCCCTTGAAGATGCGCACATGATTGCCCGCGGTGAAGCAAAAGCGCGGCGGGCGGCGCCCGGAAAACAGCGCCTGACGCAGCCGCTTGAAACTGCGCCCCGGGCGCATACCGATCACCGGCTGTGCGCCGCGAGGCGCTCGGGCAGTTGCAGAATGGCTTCCCGGTTCGACCACGAGAAACACTTGTCGGCGGCTTCGCGAAGCGGCAGCCAGAGATGCGCGGTGTGCTCGCGCGGCGCGAGCGTCACTTCGAGACAATGCGGCACGAGCAGGCTGAACTGATGCTCGGTGTTGCGCACGACGCCCGGCGCATAGCGATGCCGCCACTGCGGATAGATTTCGTACTGGATGCTGTGATGCCAGTCGAGCAGCGCGCGCTCCGGCACGAGGCCGCCGCCGATCACAATACCGGTTTCCTCCAGCACCTCGCGCGCGGCGGTCTCGATGAGCGGCTCGTCGGCACGGTCCTTCGAGCCCGTCACCGACTGCCAGAAACCTTTGTGATCCGCACGTTCGATGACGAGCACATCGAGCTCGGGCGTATGAATGACGACCAGGACGGATTCGGGGATCTTCGGCGGCTTGAGCATGACGTTTTGAACGTGCGTTTCTTTATCTGTCGATTGCCTGAAGACTGTAACGCAAAAAGCGAAAAAGGCGCACTCGGCGCCTTTTTCATCACAACGACAACTTGACCTGCTTCGAAGGCTGTTTTAGTGCGCCTTCTGCTCCGGCTGACGCAGACGGATATGCAGCTCGCGCAACTGGCGCTCGTCCACTTCGCTCGGCGCCTGCGTGAGCAGATCCTGCGCGCGCTGCGTCTTCGGGAAGGCGATCACGTCGCGGATCGAATCGGCGCCGGACATCAGCGTGACGATGCGGTCCAGACCGAACGCGATACCACCGTGCGGCGGCGCGCCGTACTGCAACGCGTCCAGCAGGAAGCCGAACTTGAGACGCGCTTCTTCGGCACCGATCTTGAGCGCGCGGAACACCTTGCTCTGCACGTCTTCCTGGAAGATACGCACCGAACCGCCGCCGATCTCCCAGCCGTTCAGCACCATGTCGTACGCCTTCGCGAGGCAGCGGCCCGGATCGGTTTCGAGGTATTCGAGGTGCTCGTCCTTCGGGCTCGTGAACGGATGGTGCGCGGCCACGTGGCGGTTTTCTTCCTCGTCGTACTCGAACATCGGGAAGTCGATAACCCACAGCGGCTTCCAGCCGGTTTCGAGCAGACCCGTGGACTTGCCGAATTCCGAATGGCCGATCTTCAGACGCAGCGCGCCCAGGCTGTCGTTCACGACCTTCGCGCGGTCGGCCGCGAAGAAAATGATGTCGCCGTCTTGTGCGCCGGTGCGCTCCATGATCGCCGCGAGCGCCGCGTCATGCAGGTTCTTGACGATCGGGCTTTGCAGGCCGTCGCGGCCGCGCGTCTTGTCGTTGATCTTGATCCACGCGAGACCCTTCGCACCGTAGATGCGCACGAATTCCGTGTAACCGTCGATATCGCCGCGCGACAGCTCGCCGCCCTTCGGCACGCGCAGGGCAGCCACGCGGCCGTCCTTCGAGTTGGCCGGCATGCTGAACACCTTGAAGTCGACGTCCTTCACGGCGTCCGTCAGGTCGGCGAATTCGAGCTTCACGCGCAGGTCGGGCTTGTCGGAGCCGAAACGGCGCATGGCTTCCGAATACAGCATGACCGGGAATTTCTCGGGCAGCGCGACGTCCATCGTCTCCTTGAAGACGTGGCGGATCATGTTTTCGAACAGATCGCGAATTTCCTGTTCGTTGAGGAACGAGGTTTCGCAGTCGATCTGCGTGAATTCCGGCTGGCGGTCAGCGCGCAGGTCTTCGTCGCGGAAGCACTTGGTGATCTGGTAGTAACGGTCGAAGTTCGCGACCATCAGCAGCTGCTTGAACAACTGCGGCGATTGCGGCAGCGCGAAGAATTGCCCCGCGTTCACGCGCGACGGCACGAGGTAATCGCGCGCGCCTTCGGGCGTGCTCTTGGTCAGCATCGGCGTTTCGATGTCGATGAAACCTTGCGCGTCGAGATACTTGCGCACTTCCATCGCCACGCGATAGCGCAGGCGCAGGTTCTTCTGCATCTGCGGGCGGCGCAGGTCGAGCACGCGATGCGTGAGGCGCGTGGTTTCCGACAGGTTGTCGTCGTCGAGCTGGAACGGCGGCGTAACCGACGCGTTCAACACGTTCAGTTCATGGCACAACACTTCGATCTTGCCGCTCGTCAGATTGGCGTTGACGGTGCCTTCGGGACGATTGCGCACGACGCCCTTCACCTGCACGCAGAACTCGTTGCGCACGCCTTCGGCCACCTTGAACATTTCGGCGCGGTCCGGGTCGCAGACGACCTGAACGAGCCCTTCGCGATCGCGCAGGTCGACGAAGATAACGCCGCCATGATCGCGGCGGCGCTGCACCCAGCCGCACAGCGAGACGGTTTGACCCAGTTGGGCCTCGGTCACCAGACCGCAGTATTCAGATCGCATCGACATGATGTTTGTGTCTTTCGTTGTTCGTTAATCAACGGCTCGCGCTTCCGGGTCACGCTCTTTCGGCGGCTGACTCGCGGCGTGCGCGCGCCGGCATTACATCGGCGGCTCGATGGGGCGGCGGGCAGGCGCGACCGGGGCCGGCGCGCTCGGTGCAGGGGCCACCACGCCCATCGAGACGATGTACTTCAGTGCGGCGTCGACGGTCATGTCCAGTTCGACGACTTCGCTTTTCGGCATCATCAGGAAGAAGCCGGACGTCGGATTCGGCGTTGTCGGCACGTAAACGCTTACGTGGTCTTCGTCCAGATGATTCAATACGTCGCCGCCCGGAATGCCCGTCAGAAAGCCGATGGTGTACGAGCCTTTGCGCGGATATTCGATGAGCAGCGCCTTGCGGAACGCATTCCCGCTCGACGACAGCAGCGTGTCCGACACCTGCTTCACGCTCGTGTAGAGCGGACCGACCACCGGAATGTGGCGCAGCACGGCGTCCCACCATCCGACGAGTTTCTGTCCGACGAAATTCTGCGTAAGCAGGCCGACGATGAAAATGAACGCCAGCGTCAGCACCGCGCCCACGCCCGGCAGATGGAAGCCGACGACCCGCTCGGGCTGCCACGACTGCGGCAGGAGAAGCAGCGTCTGGTCCATGGTCCCGATGACGAGGCCCAGCACCCACAACGTGATGGCGAGCGGCACCAGCACCAACAGGCCGGTGAGGAACACGGATTTCAGCGTAGTCTTTTTCGTCGTCATTTACACGGGGTGAAGGCTGCGCCGGGGCCCGATTTCAGTCGAGCTCCGGCTTGGCAGGCGAGCGCGCTCAGGCGCGTTCGGCGAGGTCATCGGCATGGCGTGCGGCCGGACGGACCGGCCAGCGGGCTTGCTCTGCGCTGTTGTGCGTTGCTTTGCGTTTCACGCCGCGGTTTCAGGCCGCGCCCGAAGAGGCGGCGGGGCCGGACGACGCGGACGAGCCCGACGAACCGGCGGCAGGCTTGGCGGCATCCGTGGATGACGTGCTCGCCGGCGTGGCGCTTTCACCCGACTTCGCACCGGCCGAGGCGTCTTCCGTTTTCGATGCCGACGCGTTCGATGCGTCCGAGCCTTCGTTCGGGGCGCTCTTGCCGCTGCCCGCGCCGCTATTCCCGCCGCGGAAATCGGTGACATACCAGCCCGATCCCTTCAGCTGGAAACCGGCGGCGGTCACTTGCTTCGAAAACGTGTCCTTCCCGCAGGCAGGACATTGCGTGAGCGGCGCATCGCTCAGTTTGCGGAGCACATCTTTTTCGTGGCCGCAGTTTGCGCAGCGGTACGCGTAAATCGGCATGGAGCTCTTCCTACAATGATCTTTCGACGCTTGCAAAGCCTTGAATTATAGCCGCAAACCATTTTCGACCCGCGATTTTCCGGACTGGCCGCGTTAGTCGACCCGCCTTATATTTCGGGGCGGCAGCGGCGAATTTCAAGCCGCCGCGCCGATGCGCCGCCAGGTCATCCAGCGCTCGCGGCCGGCGAACACGGGAATCGAGCCGCTCACCGCGCGCTCGTCGACCAGTTCGAAGTGCGGCGTCAGAAGCGCGTCCAGTTCGTCACGCTCGATGCCGAACGGCGGCCCTTTCGGCGTCGCGCCGAGGAAAAAGAAGCCCGCGAGCTGCGCGCCGGGCCGGAGCAGCGCGGCCATCCGTTCGGCGTAGTCCTGCCAGCGCGTCTTGGGCAACGCGCATAGAAACGCGCGTTCGTAGATCCAGTCGGGCGCGAACGGCGGCTCGAAAGCGAAAAAATCCGCCTGTTCGACGACGCCCGCGTGCACGCCGAGTTGCACCCTCGCCGCCTCGACGGCAGCCGGCGAAAAGTCGATTGCCCGCACGGGCCAGCCGCGTACGGCCAGATACAGCGCTTCGTACGCGCTGCCGCAGCCGGGAATCAACACGTTCTGCGCGGCGCGAGACGCGACAAATGCCTCGAACGCCTCCGGCACGCCGGATTGATCCCACGGCATGAAACGTTGATCGAAGCGCTCGTCCCAGAATCCGGGGGAATTCGGGTCGCGATTCTCGAAGCTCGGGTCGCTCATGACAGGTGCTCCACGCTCATGATTCGATGCTCACAGGTTGCCGAGCCAGAATTGCGCGATCACGACGCCCGCTCCGGCCACCGCGATCAGCCCGACGGCCAGCAGCGTGATCAGCAGACGATTGGTGCGCCTTTGCTCGGCGAGCAACTGGCGCATGGTTTCGTCGTTGCCGGCGCGCGGCACATCATGCTGCTCGGCCAGTAAATGGTGAATCAGACGCGGCAACTGCGGAATGGTCTTGCTCCACTGCGGCGCTTCCATCTGCAGACGCTCGTACCAGCCGCGCCAGCCGATCTGTTCGTTCATCCAGCGTTCGAGATACGGCTTCGCCGTTTTCCACAGATCGAGTTCCGGGTCGAGCGAGCGTCCGAGGCCTTCCACGTTGAGCATCGTTTTCTGCAGCAGCACGAGTTGCGGCTGAATCTCGACGTTGAAGCGCCGCGACGTCGAGAACAGGCGCATCAGCACTTGCCCGAGCGAAATATCCTTCAGCGCGCGATCGAAATACGGCTCGCACACGGCGCGAATCGCGCTTTCCAGTTCCTCGACGCGCGTGTTCGGCGGCACCCAGCCGGACTCCAGATGCAGCGTCGCGACACGGTGATAGTCGCGCTTAAAGAACGCGAGAAAATTCTGCGCGAGGTAGTTTTTGTCGAAGTCCGACAGCGCCCCGACGATGCCGAAATCCAGCGCGATATAGCGCCCGAACGTCGCCGGATCGAGGCTCACCTGAATATTGCCGGGGTGCATGTCGGCGTGAAAGAAGCCGTCGCGGAACACTTGCGTGAAGAAAATCTCGACGCCTTCGCGCGCCAGCTTCGGAATGTCGACGCCTGCGGCGCGCAGCGTTTCGACCTGGCTGATCGGCACGCCGACCATGCGCTCCATGACGAGGACGCTCGCCGCCGACATGTCCCAATACATCTCGGGCACGAGCAGCAGATCGAGCCCCTGAAAATTGCGCCGCAGCTGGCTGCCGTTGGCGGCCTCGCGCATGAGATCGAGTTCGTCGTGCAGATATTTGTCGAATTCCGCGACCACTTCGCGCGGCTTCAGGCGCCGGCCGTCGGCCCACAGGCGCTCCGCCCAGATCGCGATGTCGCGCAACAGCGCCAGATCCGAATCGATCACCGGCAGCATGCCCGGGCGCAGCACCTTCACCGCGACGGCCTTGCCCGCGTGCTCGCCGGTCTTGATCTTGGCGAAGTGCACCTGCGCGATCGACGCGCTCGCCACCGGCACGCGCTCGAAATCGTCGAACAGAACGTCGATCGGCGCGCCGAGCGACTTCTCGATGATCGCGACCGCCACTGTCGAATCGAACGGCGGCACGCGATCCTGGAGCTTCGCGAGCTCGTCGGCGATATCGACGGGCAAAAGATCGCGCCGCGTCGACAGCACCTGGCCGAATTTCACGAAGATCGGGCCGAGGCTTTCCAGCGCGAGCCGCAGGCGGATGCCGCGTTCGACGTCGAAGCGACGGCCGAATGTGGTGATACGCATGAGCCAGCGCACGCGGCGATCGTCGATGCCGCTCATCACGAGTTCGTCGAGCCCGAAGCGGACGATCGTGAAGAATATTTTGAGGAAACGCAGAAAACGCATGTCGGATTCGCTTCAGCTCGTTATTCGCGCGAGTCGCGCACGGACTCGCTACCGGTTCGCGCTGAGGCACCGCGAGCCGGCTGTCGTTGTTCGCCGGATTGTTGGCTGGATAAATCGCTTCGCTGTTCGATTCTTTCGATACGCTTCTCGACGCGCGCCAGCGCATCGCGCGTCTTCGAAAGCTCGGCGTTGAACGCCTCGAGCGCGCTCTTGCGCACGAGTTGCGGCCGTTCGTCGAGAAAAAATTCGGTGAACGTGTCCAGCAGATTGCGGCCTGTGCGTTGTGCCTGCTCGTGCACCGAGCGCGCGATCACGCCCAGCCGATGCGCGGGCGCGTCGCCGATCACGCGGGCCAGGTCTTCCTCGGCATCCCAGCGCAGATGTTCGGCCAGCTTGGCGAGCGTCGTGGCGAATTCCGCGTCGCCTTCAATGCGCACGTGCTTCATCACCGCCGCCTGACCGCCCTGCATGAACGCGGGCAGCGCGTCCAGCGGAACGGCGATCGTGACGTCGAAGCGGGCGGCGTCTGCTTCCGTGGTCGCGGCGAAAAGGCCGTCGGGTTGCACCACGAGCGCGATCGACACCGGTGTGCACGTCAGTTTCACGCGCCGGGCGGCATAGGGCTTCAGACGTTCGAGCGCCCACGGCTCGCGCACGAGCAGATGATTCACGGCGGCCGCGAACGCACCGGACGCGGTCTTCAAGGCGGGGTTTGCTGCGGGACGGGCGAATTCGTCTGCGTTCGTCATCGGCTATGAGATAAAAAACCCGCGCAAGCGAGGGCTCGCGCGGGTTTCTATTCTACCGCCGCAACCGGTTGTCACACCGCCGGTTGCCGGCGTTGGCCATTCGGCTAAGGTCGGAGTGTGTCAGCGCGAGGCGGCATGACGCCGCCGCGCGCGACCTTATTAACTAACCTGCTGAATGCCGGCCAGCAGCCAGCCTTCGTTGCCGGTCTTCTGCTTCGACAGGTTCCACACCTCGACGAACGGCTCCGCCGCCGCGCCTTCCGACTCGCGAATCAGGCCGTGGAAGCGCACGCTCGCGAGATATTCGTTCGCGCGGTCCTCGACGCCCAGGACGTCGGCGTTGAGTTGCACCACGTCCGTACGATTCGGCGCGCTGCCGCGTGCGTCGACGTCGAGTTTTACTTCGGCGAACATTTCGGGCGTCGTGAACTCGCGGATGTCGTTGACGTTGCCGCGGTCCCACGCGTCCTGCAGACGCACGAAGTAAACCTTCGCGTTACGCACGAACGCCTCGGTGTCGAACCCCGCGGGCACGTTCGCCTGAACGGCCTGCTGCGGCGCCGATTCGATATACGTCGCGCCCAGACCGCCCGGCTGCTGCGGCACTTGCGGCGGGTCCTGGTTCAGACTGGTGCGGGCGGTCGCGCCGTACGGCGAGCCGGAAGCCGAAGCCGCGCCGGCGTATGCGGGCGTGTTGTTGCCCTGACTTGCCTGACGTTTGCGCATGATGAAGCGGAACAGCATGACGGCCGCCAGCACGATCAACGCGATCATGATCATGTTGGCCATTGCGCCAGCGAACGCTTCACCCAGCCCGAAGTGCGACAGCAACGCCGCGATGCCCAGGCCCGCCGCGAGACCGGCGATCGGTCCGAGCCAGCGGTTGCGCGCGGGTTGCGCCGCGGCTGCGGGCGTTCCGGGCGCGGGTTGCGCGCGTTGCGCCTGAGCGGCCTGACCCTGCTGCATCGATTGCGACTGCGACGGCGGCGTCGCCTGATGCTGCTGCGTGGCCGTGGCTGACTGCCGGCCCATGCTGCGGCCGCCGCCCATGCGCTTGGCTTCCGCGCTTTCTGCGAAGATCGCGCCGGCCGCAATAACGCCAGCCAGCGCCAAGATTCCGGCCTTCCTGAAGAAGAGGTTCAGGAAACCCCGGGATTGGGGTATGCGCGAATCGGACATGTCGAATCCTTTAAGAGTGGAACACTAAAATTTGGTCCCGACGTGTAACGCTACCACGCCACCTGACAAATTGTAATATTCGACTCGATCCAGGCCCGCTTGTTCCATCATCGTTTTTAAAGTTTCCTGGTCCGGGTGCATGCGGATGGATTCGGCAAGGTATCGATAGCTATCCGCATCTTTGGCCACTTTATCGCCAAGCCACGGCAAAATCTTGAAACTGTAGATATCGTACGGCTTCTTCAGCGGTTCCCACACTTTCGAGAACTCCAGCACAAGCAATTTACCGCCCGGCTTGAGCACGCGCGTCATTTCCGCCAGCGCACGATCCTTGTGCGTCATATTACGCAAACCGAAAGCAACCGTAACGATATTGAAATAATTGTCCGAGAACGGGATCTTCTCGGCGTCGCACAGCAGCGCAGGCGTCAGCACGCCCTTGTCGATGAGACGATCACGCCCGACGCGCAGCATCGATTCGTTGATGTCCGTGTGCCAGACTTCGCCGGTTTCGCCCGCCTGCTTGGCGAACGCCATCGCGAGATCGCCCGTGCCGCCGGCCAGATCCAGCACTTTGTAGCCTGGCCGCACCTTGGCCTGCCCGATCGTGAAGTGCTTCCAGATCCGATGCAGTCCGCCGGACATCAGGTCGTTCATCAAGTCGTAGTTGCTCGCGACGGAGTGGAATACGCCCGCCACTTTCTTCGCCTTGTCCTGCTCCTCGACCGTTTCGTATCCGAAGTGGGTCTTGCTCATCGCGCTCTTTCCTCGCCTGTTGTTCGTTATGTACTGCGCAATTGCCGCGCCGGCCGTGCGGCGTTATGCCGCATCGATCGCGTCCGGTGGCTTTAGTGGCAATGCCCGCCGCCGGAAGGCTTGACGGACATCGGTGTGTCGCGGTCGACGCCCGCCGCGGCCAGCCGCGCCAGATAGTCCTGCCAGCGTTCATCCTGACGCGTGGCCAGATCGTAGAGGATGTCCCACGAATAGATGCCCGTATTGTGGCCGTCCGAAAAATTCAGTTGAAGCGCGTAATGCCCGACCGGATCGACGCCGATGATCGATACATCGCGCTTGCCGGTTTGCAGCGTTTCCTGCCCCGGCCCGTGGCCCTGCACTTCTGCCGACGGCGAACAGACGCGCAGCAGTTCGAACGGCACGCGATAGGACGCATCCGCGTATTGCAGTTCGAGCACGCGGGATTTCGAATGCACGACGACGCCGGTGGGAATCGGCGTCGTGGAAGTGAGTCCGCTCATGATGTCGTTTTATTGATGGCCGAACGCCTGGTTCAGCTCGTGGCGCAATGGTTCGCGCAAGAGCGTGGCTTGCGCGCGGCGTTTTGAAAGTTGCGACTCGGACACCGTGCGCTGGCGCGGCGCCCAAATCGGCAGAGGGAAGCGAGAATCGTTGGAAAAGCGTGGAATGACGTGCCAGTGCACATGCGGCACCTGATTGCCGAGACTCGCGAGGTTGATCTTCTCGGGCACGAGAACGCGCCGCATCACGCGCTCGACGCCGTTGACGGCGGTCATCAGGCGCGCGCGATCACCGTCCGAAAGATCGGACATTTCAGCGACATGCGCGCTCCAGATCACGCGGCACAGGCCCGGCCAGTCGGGCTCGTCGGCGAGGATGACGCGCAACGCGTCGTCCGACCACAGCACCTCGCCGCCGTCTTCACGGCAAAACACACACTCCATCTCGAACCTCTAGCGAATCGACCTCGATTCCGCTATTACACCAGCACGCGCTCGATACCGCCATCGTTCGCGCGTTCGACGTACTGCTCCATCCAGTTCTCGCCGAGCACCTTGCGCGCGATTTCCACGACGATATAGTCCGCCTCGATGTTGGCGTCCTCGTTATAACGCGACAGCCCCTGCAGGCACGACGGGCAGCTCGTGAGAATCTTCACGTCCGGGTCCGCGCTGCCATTGACCGGCTGCGGGCCGTCGCCGGCCTTGAGCACGGAACCGGGCTGCGCGCCCGCCGCACCCGCCGATGCATTGGCAATATTGATGGCGTTCGCGCCCGCTTCCGCGACCAGCGGAATGCCGCGCAACTTGGCCGCGCCCTTGCGGATTTCCTCTTCCTTGCGGAAGCGCACCTGCGTGGAGATATCCGGACGCGTCACCGCGAGCGTGCCCGATTCGCCGCAGCAGCGATCGTTCTTCTCGATCTTGTAGCCGTCGTTTTGCGAGCCCATCAGTTCGTTGACGAGCTTGACCGGGTCCATCGTCTTGATCGGCGAATGGCATGGGTCGTGATACATGTAGCGCGTGCCCTTCACGCCTTCGAGCCGGATGTTCTTCTCCAGCAGGAACTCGTGGATGTCGATGATCCGGCAGCCCGGGAAGATCTTCTCGAATTCATAGCCCGCGAGCTGGTCGTAGCAGGTTCCGCACGACACCACCACGGTCTTGATATCGAGATAGTTCAGCGTATTCGCGACGCGATGGAACAGCACACGATTGTCCGTGACGATCTTCTCGGCCTTGTCGTACTGACCGGAGCCGCGCTGCGGATAGCCGCAACACAGATAGCCCGGCGGCAGCACGGTCTGCACGCCCGCTTCCCACAGCATGGCTTGCGTCGCGAGCCCGACTTGCGAGAACAGCCGCTCGGAGCCGCAGCCGGGGAAATAGAATACGGCTTCCGAATCGACCGTGGTCGTCTTCGGATTGCGGATGATCGGAACGACCTTGTTGTCCTCGATATCCAGCAGCGCGCGCGCCGTTTTCTTCGGCAGATTGCCCGGCATCTTCTTGTTCATGAAGTGGATCACCTGCGTGACCACGGGCGGCTTGCCGACCGTCGCGGGCGGTTTCGCCGTCTGCTTCTTCGCGAACTTCTTGAGGATGTCGTTACCGAGACGCTGCGCCTTGTAGCCGACGCCCATCATCGCGGTGCGCGCGAGATTGATGGTCTGCGGATTCGTCGCATTGAGGAAGAACATGCCCGCCGCGTTGCCCGCGTTGAACTTCTTCTTGCCCATCTTGCGCAAGAGGTTGCGCATGTTCATGGTGACGTCGCCGAAATCGATCTTCACCGGGCACGGCGTCACGCATTTGTGGCACACGGTGCAGTGATCGGCGACGTCGTTGAATTCGTCCCAATGCTTGATCGACACGCCGCGGCGCGTCTGCTCTTCGTACAGAAACGCCTCGACCAGCAGCGACGTGGCGAGAATCTTGTTGCGCGGGCTGTAGAGCAGGTTCGCGCGCGGCACGTGCGTGGCGCACACCGGCTTGCACTTGCCGCAGCGCAGACAGTCCTTGATGGACTCGGAGATAGCGCCGATATCCGACTGCTGCATGATGAGCGACTCGTAGCCCATCAGCCCGAACGACGGCGTGTACGCATTGCGCAAATCCGCGCCTTCGAACAGCTTGCCCTTGTTGAAGCGGCCGTGCGGATCGACGCGCTGCTTGTACGCGCGGAAATCGCCGATTTCCTCTTCGGTCAAAAACTCCAGCTTCGTGATGCCGATGCCGTGCTCGCCCGAAATCACGCCGTCGAGCGAACGCGCGAGCTTCATGATGCGCGCCACCGCGTGATGCGCGTCCTGCAGCATCGCGTAGTTGTCGGAGTTGACGGGAATGTTGGTGTGCACGTTGCCGTCGCCCGCGTGCATGTGCAGCGCGACGAACACGCGTCCGCGCAGCACTTGCTTGTGGATGGCCTGCGCTTCGTCGAGGATCGGCTTGAATTCGCCGCCGTTGAAGATTTGCCGCAGTTCCGCGCGAATCTCCTGCTTCCACGAAATGCGCACCGTGCGATCCTGCGCGACGTGAAATACGGTTGCATCCGGCTGCACGTCGGCGCGATCCGCGAACTTCTCCGCGAGCGCCTCATAGCCGAGATTGACGAGATAGTGCTGCGCCTCGCGCAACGGCATGTCGAGCTTGTCGCCGACGAAGCTCCAACGCTCGCGCACACGCTTCAACAAATCGAGCGCCTGCTGCACGCGGTCTTCGAGCAGTTCGGCGCTGGGGATTTCGTTCGCGTCGTCGCTTTTGCCGAGCGGCAGTTTGCCGTTGCGGAAGAAGGTTTCGAGCGCATCGACGAGTTGCAGCTTGTTCTTGATCGACAGCTCGATATTGATGCGCTCGATGCCGTCCGTGTACTCACCCATGCGGTTGAGCGGAATGACGACGTCTTCGTTGATCTTGAACGCGTTCGTGTGCTTGGCGATGGCCGCCGTGCGCGAGCGGTCGAGCCAGAAACGCTTGCGCGCCTCCGCGTTCACCGCGACGAAGCCCTCGCCGCTCTTGCCGTTCGCCATGCGCACGACTTCGGATGTGGCGGCGGCGACGGCATCGGCGTCATTGCCGACGATATCGCCGATCAGCACCATCTTCGGAAACGCGTTGCGCTTGCTCTTGGTCGCGTAGCCGACCGCGCGCAGATAGCGTTCGTCGAGATGTTCGAGGCCCGCGAGAATCGCGCCGCCCTGCTTCGACGTTTCGAACAGATAGTCCTTGATCTCGACGATGCTCGGAATGGCATCGCGCGCCTGGCCGAAAAATTCGAGGCAGACGGTGCGCGTGTGCGCCGGCATCTTGTGCAGAATCCAGCGCGCCGACGTGATGAGCCCGTCGCAGCCTTCCTTCTGCACGCCGGGGAGACCGGCGAGGAATTTATCGGTGACGTCCTTGCCGAGCCCTTCCTTGCGGAACGTGCGCCCGGCGATGTCGAGGTTTTCCGTGCGCAGCAGCTTCTCGCCCGGCGGACGATTGCCGTCGAACCAGTCGAGCCGGAAGCGCGCCACTTCGATGTCGTGAATCTTGCCGCAGTTGTGATCCAGCCGCGTGACCTCGAGCCAGTTGCCCTCGGGGTCGACCATGCGCCACCACGCGAGATTGTCGAGCGCCGTGCCCCACAACACCGCTTTCTTGCCGCCCGCGTTCATCGCGACATTGCCGCCGACGCACGAGGCATCGAGCGAAGTCGGATCGACGGCGAACACGAAACCGGCCTGCTCCGCCGCTTCCGTGACGCGCCGCGTGACCACGCCCGCGCCCGAAAAGATGGTCGCGACCTTGTGCGCCACGCCCGGCAGGTCCGTCATTTCGACCGGGCCGAGCTGTTCGAGCTTTTCGGTATTGATGACGGCGGAGAACGGCGTGAGCGGAATCGCGCCGCCCGTGTAGCCGGTGCCGCCGCCCCGCGGAATCACGGTGAGGCCGAGCTCGAAGCACGCCTTGATCAGCCCGGCGATCTCGGCTTCGGTATCCGGCGTGAGCACGACGAACGGATATTCGACGCGCCAGTCGGTCGCGTCGGTGACGTGCGCGACGCGCGACAGGCCGTCGAACTTGATGTTGTCCTTCTGCGTTTCGCGGCCCAGCACGCGCGATGCGCGGCGGCGCAAGTCGGCCATGTGGGCGAACTCGGCGGCGAAATCGTCGACGGCGCGGCGGGCCGCGGCGATCAGCAACTGCACGCGCCCGGCGCGCTCGCGGCTGCCGGCTTCGTCGCTATGCGCGGTGAGATCGGCGCTGCGGCGCTTTTCGATTTCCGCGAGCCGGTGATTCAGCGCCTCGACGAGCAGCGCGCGGCGCTTCGGATTGTCGAGCAGGTCGTCCTGCAAATACGGATTGCGGCGCACGACCCAGATATCGCCCAGGACTTCGTACAGCATGCGCGCCGAGCGGCCGGTGCGGCGCTCGTTGCGCAGTTCGTCCAGCACGGCCCAGGCTTCGTCGCCTAGAAGCCGCATCACGATTTCGCGATCGGAGAACGACGTGTAGTTATAGGGAATTTCGCGCAGACGGGGTTCGGTATCGAGCGCCAAGGGGGCATGGGCGCCGTTCGGATCGAAGGCTTGGGGTGCGTTCATGTTCGACGGTTCGGTGTGCCGGCGGACGCGCCATGAAAGGCGGCAACGCCGGCGATGCGCGTGGGGGCGCAAATTTTCGAATGAAACTTATCTTGGCGAAGGCTGCCGGGCCGCCTGTTCGTGACGATTAGCGTGACGATGAGGCGAATTGCGTTCACGGCGCCTTCGATGTGCCCTGGATCAACGCCACGATCGCGCATGGCGCGCATGCCTTTCCGCCGCGGGATGCGACTCGCGGGGAACGTGCGTCAGAAAATCGATCCGAAGCTGCCGGTGCATCTGCCGATCCTGATTGCTGATTCGTAAAAGGAAATTCTAACCCATCGCGGTGCAGCGCGTTTGCGGCGGCTAGCAGCCCGAAGGGGCATTTGCGTGCGTATTCACGACGCGTTCATGGCATTTTCGACGCTTTTTGCACGACCGTCCGGACGGTAAAAAAGCATCGGTGGCGGGAAGCTGCGCGGTTGGCGCTATCATTGATGCTTTCGCCCTCAAAACCCGCGTGCGTTGCACCGCTCGACGATTCCTGGCATGACACATCCCGACTATCTGAAAAAAGTGCTGACCGCGCGTGTGTACGACGTCGCGCGCGAAAGCGAACTGGAACCCGCGCGCATCCTGTCGGCGCGGCTGCACAACTCCGTGTTCCTCAAGCGCGAGGACAACCAGCCGGTGTTCTCGTTCAAGATTCGCGGCGCATACAACAAGATGGCGAATCTCACCGCCGATGAACTCGCGCGCGGCGTGATCACGGCATCGGCGGGCAATCATGCGCAGGGCGTGGCGTTGTCGGCGGCGCGCCTTGGCTGCCGCGCGGTGATCGCGGTGCCGACCACGACGCCGCAAGTGAAGATCGACGCGATCCGCGCACACGGCGGCCCGACGGTCGAAGTGGTGCTGGCCGGCGAATCGTACAGCGACGCCTATACGCGCGCCGTGCAGCTCCAGGCGGAGCGCGGCCTCACGTTCGTGCATCCGTTCGACGATCCCGACGTGATCGCCGGACAAGGCACCGTCGCCATGGAAATCCTGCGCCAGCATCAGGGCCCGATCCACGCGATCTTCGTGCCGATCGGCGGCGGCGGGCTTGCGGCGGGCGTCGCGGCGTACGTCAAGTCGGTGCGCCCGGAGATCAAGGTGATCGGCGTGCAGACCGAGGATTCCTGCGCGATGGCGCAGTCGATCAAGGCGGGCGAGCGCATCACGCTGAACGAAGTCGGCCTGTTTTCGGACGGCACGGCGGTGAAACTCGTCGGCGAGGAAACCTTCCGGCTGTGCAGCGAACTGCTCGACGAAGTCATCACCGTCGATACCGATGCACTCTGCGCCGCCATCAAGGACGTTTTCCAGGACACGCGCTCGGTGCTCGAACCGGCGGGCTCGCTCGCGGTGGCGGGCGCGAAGCTGTATGCGGAACGCGAGGGCATCGAGGGCAAGACGCTGATCGCCGTGACTTCGGGCGCGAACATGAATTTCGACCGCATGCGCTTCGTCGCGGAGCGCGCGGAAGTCGGCGAGGCGCGCGAAGCCGTGTTCGCCGTCACGATTCCCGAGGAACGCGGCAGCTTCCGGCGCTTCTGCGAACTCGTCGGCACCCGCAGCGTGACCGAGTTCAACTACCGCATCGCGGATGAACGCGCCGCGCATATCTTCGTCGGCGTGCAGATCAAGTCGCGCAAGGAAACCGCGCAGATGATGTCGTCGTTCATCGAGCACGGTTTCGCGACCGTCGATCTGTCGCACGATGAACTCTCGAAGCAACATATCCGCTATATGGTCGGCGGCCGCTCGCCGCTCGCGAAGGACGAGCGCCTGTTGCGCTTCGAGTTTCCGGAGCGGCCGGGCGCGCTGATGAAATTCCTCTCATCGATGGCGCCGGACTGGAACATCAGCCTCTTCCACTACCGCAATCAGGGCGCGGACTACAGCTCGATTCTCGTCGGCATTCAGGTGCCGCAGTCGGACAATGCGGAGTTCGAGCGCTTCCTCGCGACGCTCGGCTATCCGTGGTGGGACGAAGGCGCGAATCCGGTCTACCCGTTGTTCCTCGCGTAAGGCGTCGCGACATGCCGAAGTTCACGCTCGAAGACAAGCTCGTCGTCGCGATTTCGTCGCGCGCGCTCTTCGATTTCGAGGAAGAGAACCGCGTCTTCGAGACCGGCGATCTCGCGCAATACGAAGCGCTGCAACGCTCGCGGCTGGAGACGCCCGCGAAGCCGGGCGTCGCGTTCGGCCTGATTCGCAAGCTGCTCGCGCTGAATGCGGAAGAGCAACGCGTGGAAGTGGTGATTCTGTCGCGCAGCGATCCGATCAGCGGCCTGCGCGCGTTTCATTCGTGCCGCGAGCATGGTCTCTCGGTGGAACGCGGCGTGTTCACGCGCGGCCGCTCGCCGTTCGCGTACCTGAAGCCGTTGCGCGCGTCGCTGTTTCTGTCGGCGAATCCGGACGATGTACGCGCCGCGCTCGCCGCCGGTTTTCCCGCCGCGCGCGTGCTGCCCGAGACGCCGCGCGCTGCGAGCCGCTATTCGGACGAGATCCGCATTGCGTTCGACGGCGACGCCGTATTGTTCTCCGACGAAGCCGAGCGCGTGTTTCAGAGCGACGGTTTGTCGGCGTTCGTCGGCCACGAGACGAAAAAGAAAGATTCGCCGCTGCCCGGCGGCCCGCTGAAGCCGCTGCTCGCGGCGCTGAACAAACTGCAACGCATCGCGGACGACAACGAAAGCCGCTCGCCGATGCACATCCGCACCGCGCTCGTCACCGCGCGTTCCGCTCCCGCGCACGAGCGCGCGATCCGGACGCTGATGGCCTGGAACATCGAGATCGACGAAGCGATGTTTCTCGGCGGACTGGACAAGGGCGAATTCCTGCGCGAATTCGAGCCCGACTTTTTCTTCGACGATCAAATTCGCCACTGCGAATCGGCGCGCGTCGTCACCGCGACCGGCCACGTTCTCAGCGGCATAGCGAACGCAACATGACACCCGAACAATCACCGCTCGGCAAGCCCGTCCACTACACCGAACAGTACGATGCATCGCTGCTGTTTCCGATCGACCGCAAGCGCGCGCGCGACGCCATCGGCGTGCCGGCCCGGCTGCCGTTTTTCGGCACCGATGTCTGGAATGCCTATGAGCTTTCGTGGCTGAATCAGCGCGGCAAGCCGCAGATTGCGGTCGCGACTTTTTTCGTGCCGGCGGATTCGCCGAACATCGTGGAATCGAAGTCGTTCAAGCTGTATCTCGGCTCGTTCGCGCAGACGCGTTTCGATTCCATCGACGATGTGCGCGCCGCCATCAAGCGCGATGTCTCCGCGATCTGCGGCGCAACGGTCTCCGTGCAGCTCACGCCGCCGATGGATTTCGGCAAGCTGGTGATGGAGGAATTCGAGGGCTTGTCGCTCGATCGCCTCGATCTCGACTGCGACGTTTATGCGCCGGACGCGTCTTTGTTGAGCGCGGCGAAGGACGAAGTGCCGGTCGAAGAGACGCTATTTTCGAATCTGCTCAAGTCGAATTGCCCGGTGACAGGACAGCCGGACTGGGGCAGCGTGCAGATCCGCTATTACGGCGGACAGATCGACCACGCGGGGTTGCTACGGTATATCGTGAGCTTTCGCGAACATACCGGGTTTCATGAGCAATGCGTCGAGCGCATCTTCATGGACATCATGCGCGAGTGCAAGCCCGAACGGCTCGCGGTTTATGCGCGTTATACGCGGCGCGGCGGGCTGGATATCAATCCGTTTCGGACGAATTTCAATTTGCCGATGCCGGATAATGCGCGGTTGGCGCGGCAGTGAAGCGGTCCGTCCAACCGGGCAATAGCATCAAGTCAGGGTAGCCCGAACAGTCTTCGGTCTCGCGGATAACGCAACGTATAGCTTGCGTTCAGTGTGGCCTCTTGTCCGCTGGACAGCAAACGCCTCCACGCGACGACGCCTCGTTGTCCCTGCCACGATGCGTCGTCAGGTTGCGGTTTGAAGCTCGTGACCACATCGAGCTCAGCAGAGTCACTGATGGGTCCCGCTTCCACGATCTCCACATCGATTGGAGTTCGATGCAGGTTTTTGACCGAGTATTGCGCGCTAAGCGTTTTCGACGCCTTTCCATCAGAAGCCTTGAAAGTGCCAGTCGAGTCCAGACCATCGGCCCTACTGACACTCACCTGATCGTCAGGGCCAAATGCAAGCGAGAGTTCGTCGTTTGAGAGTGCGTTGGACCATCGCATCGAGCCCACACTTTCGCCATCGCGACGCAACTGAACATCGCCGTCAGGCCAGATCCCCGCAGGCCGGGATCCAGTCGCAACCAGCCACGCGCGGGTGGACTGGCGCGGCACGACGCGCGCACTCAATTTCACGGGAATCTTTTCTTTCGCCAATGTGAACCCGACTTTTTGACCGTCTGACGGAACTTCGATCTCGCCGGGAATTTCGAATTGCGTCAAAAAAGCGCCATCGATTTGCGAAGCTTCGAACAGCGGAGTGTTCGGATGCGTGCGTGCGAGCGGCGAAGCCATAAGCACAGGTGCGGGAGGCGCGGGTGCTGGTGCATATTCGCGCGTAGATGAAGGGATTGTTCCAGGAGCTTCACTCAACTGAAGTTGCCACACCGCCGGCGCCGGGGCCCTAGCATTCTTAGCAGGCGTACCAGTTGAAAGTCTCAGTTTCACCCCGCGCCAATCCTCTCCGGTTGCCTGTGCGACCAACGCACGCCGCTCCAGAGTGACTTGACCGCTAGACGAATCCAGCGTGGCTTGATAAGCGGGAATCCATCCGGCGCGTTGCGTATCGTAAGCGATCGTCAGAGGTCCGCCGCGCGGCGCATCCAGCGCGATCCGAATGCTTCGCGTGGCGGTAGCATCTCCGTCTTCGCCGCGAACTTCGGCTAGTCGCTTTTGCACTTCTTCTTTTTCCCGCTTGATCTGATCGCTTTGCGTGAAAACTGCGTAACCGCTTTGCTCCAGTTGCCGCGAGACATCGAGAAGTGAAGACCCGCGGGAGCCGGTGCTGTCTTCACTAACCCGCTTCAGATAAGCAACCGAGAGTTCCACCGCCTGGGCACGCGCATTCAGCGCAATCAATCTGGCTTGCAACTCCTGAGCGCGCCGGTCGCGAGCCGTCGAGGTACACGCGGCTTCTGACGCGCCGTCATCAACGCGGTAATCGCCTAGTTGCATGCCGGGCGGCGCGATCAAACGCAGACTTTGCGGATCGAAGGAAGTTGGTAGACACGAAACTTCGATACGAGTGCTGCCGACAGGAATAGAAATCTGGCGCTCGACTGTCGCGCCGCCCGGGTAGAGCGTCACATTGGAGATTGACGAGAGGGCTGCGCTGGCTTCCGGACAGACTAGAAAGCCAGCTAGCGCAGGCGCGCCCAGGATCATGGCCAGTCTTTTTAACTTCGCAATGCTAATTAACATATTCGGCGGTTTCCATACGAATTGAAATTACCGCATCGCTCGATACGATCAATACCTCATTCTAATGACAGAACCTCGCGGAAAAGCGTATTCCGAGGAGCCTGCCATCAAAGTCGGATTTTTCGCACGCCTTTCGGTATAAATCATTGGTTGAAACCGCTAGTCCCTACAAGCAAAAAAAATGCGGCAGGGAGCCAAGCACCCCTGCCGCAAAATTGACACGTAGCAATCTGAGCGCCTCTGTTCAGGCTATTGCGCCTTCTTATAAGCCACGCAATCCACCTCGACCTTGCAGTCGATCACCATCGACGACACCACGCACGCCCGCGCCGGCGGATTCGCGCCGAAGTATTCCTTGAACACCTTGTTGAACGACGCGAAGTCGCGCGGATCGTCCAGCCACACGCCGCAGCGCACGACATGCTCCGTGCCGTAACCGGCTTCCTTCAGAATCGCGAGCACGTTCTGAATCGCCTTGTGCGATTGCTCGACGATGCCGCCGTTGATCACTTCGCCGTTTTCCATCGGCGTCTGGCCCGACACGAACAGCCAGCCGTCGGCTTCGACCGCGCGTGCGAACGGCATGTGCGCGCCGCCTTGTCCCTTGCCACCTTCCACGCCATAACGCTTCATCGTCCAACTCCTTTCCATTTACGAGAATTCAAAACGCGCCCTGCGCATCGAGCTTCGATGCCGCGCCGCGCGCCACGAAACGTCCCGCGCGCGCGCCGGTCACGGCCTGCTCGCGATACGTCAAAACGCCATTCACCCACACCGCGTCGATGCCGTCCGCCGCCTGCTGCGGCTTCGCGAAGGTCGCGGCATCGCGCACGCGCTCGGGATCGAACACGACCAGATCCGCGTGATAACCCACCTTCACTTCGCCCCGCTCCGGCAAACTGAAGCGCCGCGCCGTCAGGCTCGTCATCTTGCGCACCGCTTCTTCCAGCGGAATCAGCGCCGTATCGCGCGCATAGTGGCCGAGCACGCGCGGAAACGCGCCCCACAAACGCGGATGCGGCAGCGGATCGTTCGGCAGGCCGTCCGAGCCGACCATCGTCGCGGGATGCGCGAGAATGCGCCGCACGTCGTCCTCCGACATGTTGTGATACACCGCGCCCGCCGGTTGCAGACGTTTCGCCGCTTCCTGCTGGCTCACGTTCCACTCATCGGCGACTTCGCGAATCAGCTTGCCCGCCATTTCCGGATGCGGCGTCGACCATGTGATCGTGATGTCGATATCGCCCGTCACCTGCTTCAGATCCAGCGTCGACGAACTGCGGTTGTACGGATAGCAGTCGCATCCGACCGGCTGGCCGTCGCGCGTCGTCTCCAGCGACTTCAGCACTTCCACGCTGCGCCCCCAGTTCGACGGCCCCGCGCACTTCAAATGCGAAATCACCACCGGCACGCGCGCATGGCGGCCCACGCGATACGCCTCGTCCATCGCGTCGAGGATCGCGTCGAATTCGGTGCGCATATGCGTCGTGTAGAGCGCGCCCGCCTTCGCGAGCGGCTCGGCCAACGCCTGCACTTCCTCGGGCGGCGCGTTGAACGCCGAGCCGTACGCCAGTCCGCTCGACAAACCGAGCGCGCCGTGATCCAGCGCCTCTTCGAGCTGCGCGCGCATGGCCGCGACTTCATCGGCCGACGCGGCGCGATCCAGCCGGTCCATCTGATTGTTGCGCAGCGCCGTATGTCCGATCAGCGCGCCGACATTCACCGCCGGACGCGCCTCGTTCACCGCCTCGACGTACGCGGCGAAGGTCGGATACTGGAACGCGGCGGCGTCGCCGAGCAGGTTCATCGGGTCCGGCGGATCGCCCTTCAGCGTCACCGGCGACGCGCTGATCCCGCAATTGCCGACGATCACCGTCGTCACGCCCTGCGTGATCTTCGGCAGCATCTGCGGCGAGCGGATCACGTGGGTGTCGTCGTGCGTGTGTACGTCGATGAAACCAGGCGCGAGCACTTTGCCCTGCGCGTCGAACGTTTCGTCGGCGCTCCAGCCGGACAAGCCGCCCGGCGCCTCGATCGCGACGATGCGCTCGTCGCGCAGCGCGACATCGCGCAGGACGGCGGGCGCGCCCGTGCCGTCGATCACGCGCGCGCCGATGATCAGCGTATCGGCCTTTTCCATGATCATCATGATCAATCTCCCAAAGGTTGACGCTCGCCGCCGCCGCGATGCGCATCGAGCGCGAGTTTCATGCGGCGCAGCAGTTCGCGGCTGTGATCGGCCTGCCTGACGGCCAGTTCGGTGACGAGCAGGTCGAGCGCCATCATCATCGCGTAGCGCGACGACGACGGCTTGTAGATGAAGTCCGTTTCGATCGCGATGATCGGCACGAGCCAGTCCGCGAGCGCGCCGAGCGGCGACGCGGGCGCCGTCAGCGCGATCACGCGGGCGCCGTACTGTTTCGCGAGCAGGCAGCTTTCGACCATTTCGGGCGTCTGCCCCGTCACCGAAAGCGCGACGACGACATGTTCGCGCGACAGTGTCGCCGCCACCATGCGCTGCAACAGCCCGTCCTGATACGACGCGACCGGCCGCCCGAGCCGCACGAGGCGAAAGCGCATTTCGTCGGCGAGCGCGGTCGAACCGCCGCCCATGCCGAACACGTAGATCATCGACGCGGCGGCCAGCGCATCGGCGGCCGCGGCGATCGGCGCGGCGGCGAGCGCGCCCTGGTTCTGCGCGAGCGTTGCCTGCACTTCGTCGAAGATGCGCGCGGCGAGCGAATGCGGCACCGCTTCGCCATCGTCGGGACGGCGCTTCAGAAAGCGTTGCCCGACGCCCGCCGCCTGCGCGAGCCGCAGCTTCAGTTCGCGCACGTCCTCGCAGCCGACCGCCTTGGCGAAGCGCGTGACCGTCGCGATGCTCACGTCCGCCTTGTCCGCCAGCGCGCCGATGCTCGCGCGCGATGCGCCCACGATGTCGTCGAGCACGAGCGCGGCGACCTTGCGCTCGGCGCCGCGCAACTCCGGCGCGCGCTCGGCGATGCGTGCGACGATATCGATGCTGAGCGAGTCGGCAGGGCCGTTCATGGGTGCGTCCAAGGGTTTACGTGAGGGCTATGTTACTAAATAACATTTCCGTCCGGGATGCTACTTTGGTTAACATAGCACCGTCAACCTTGACGCGCACGCACATGCGCACAGGTGTTTATTTAAACGGACGATGGAGCGGCAGCACATGAAAGTTACAAACTATCAGAACGCGGCGATCGACCCGTTCGGCAAGGGTCTCGGCATGGTGCCGGGCACGAGTATCCAGTTGAACGACGCCGCGCGTCTGCAATGGAATCTGCTCGAAGAGGACGTGAGTCTGCCCGCCGCCGTGCTTTATGCCGATCGAATCGAACACAACCTGAAGTGGATGCAGGCGTTCGTCGGCGAATACGGCGTGAAGCTCGCGCCGCACGGCAAGACGACCATGGCGCCGCAACTGTTTCGCCGCCAGCTCGAAACCGGCGCGTGGGGCATCACGCTCGCGACCGCGCATCAGGTGCGCGCGGCGTATCGCGGCGGCGTGCATCGCATCTTGATGGCGAATCAGCTCGTCGGCAAACGCAACATGGGCATGATCGCCGAGTTGCTGACCGATCCGAACTTCGAATTCTTCTGTCTGGTGGATTCGGCGGACGGCGTCGATCAACTGGGCGAATTCTTCAGTTCGGTGCGCAAGAAGCTGAACGTGCTGATCGAACTCGGCGTGCCGGGCGGACGCACCGGCGTGCGCGACGACGCCCAGCGCGACGCCGTCCTTGCCGCAATCGCGCGCTGGCCGGGCACGATCGAGCTAGCGGGCATCGAATTGTATGAAGGCGTGCTGCAGGACGAAACGAAGGTCCGCGAGTTTCTGCAAAGCGCGGTGGATGTCACGCGCAAATTGATCGCCGAAGGCAAGATCGCGCGTCAGCCGGCGATTCTGTCCGGCGCGGGATCCGCGTGGTACGACGTGGTCGCCGACGAATTCGCCAAGGCCCACAGCGATGCGATCGAAGTGGTGCTGCGTCCGGGCTGCTATCTGACGCACGACGTCGGCATCTACAAGAAAGCGCAGAACGAGATTTTCGCGCGCAATCCGATCGCGAAGAAAATGGGCCAGGGGCTCAAGCCCGCGCTGCAATTGTGGGCGTATGTGCAGTCGATTCCCGAGCCGGACCGCGCGATCATCGGGCTCGGCAAGCGCGATTCCGCGTTCGATGCGGGCATGCCGGAACCGGCGAAGCATTATCGTCCGGGCAACGAAGCGCCGCGTGACGTTTCGCCCGATGAAGGCTGGGAGATTTTCGGCCTGATGGATCAGCACGCCTATCTGCGCATCAAGGCCGGCGATGACGTGAAGGTCGGCGACATGATCGCCTTCGACATCTCGCACCCGTGTCTCACGTTCGACAAGTGGCGCCAGATTCTCGTCGTCGATCCGAAGTATCGCGTCACCGAAGTGATCGAAACGTTCTTTTAAGCTTTCTTCTAAGCCTTCTCTTCGAGCGCGGCCGCCTGAGCGGCATTGGCAGCCGCGACTTCCTGAATCCGGCCCTCGAACATGTGCAGCGCGCTCGACAAGGCTTCGATGGCCTCGTCGGGGAGTGCGGCCATCGTGTCGTGCAGGAACGCGTTGCGACGCGGCAGGCCTTCCTCGGCGATCGCGCGGCCCTGCGCCGTCAACGCGACATTCGACACGCGGTTGTCGCGCGCGTCGACGCTGCGCACGATCCAGCCGAGTCCTTCCAGCGTCTTCAACTGGCGCGTGAGCGCGCCCGGATCCACCTTCAGCCGCTCGACGAGCCGCTTCTGCGACAGCATGCCCGCATGCTCGTGCAACGCGAGCAGGATGCGCCAGCGCGGCATCGGCTGACCGACGGCTGCCTCGAACGCCGACATGAACGCGCGATACGTGCGCCCGAACTGCTGCACGACGGCGATACGGTCCTGTTCATTCATGCTTTCGCTTCCCTCATTCGGCGAGGATGACCGGTTCCTGCGGCCCCTTCAGGCGCACCGGCGGCACGCGCCGAGACTGCCACAGCGAGACGACCGCCACCAGCGCCGCCAGCGCAAGCCCGATGTGGATCGCCGCGACCAGCGCCTCGCGCGCGGACTCCAGCAGCATCGCGCCGTTATGTCCCGCCGCGCTCAGTTGCGCGAGCAGCGCATTCTGCCCGTCGCGGTTGATGAGAATCTGCGGATCGGAGAGATCGCCGGCCCAGTGCAGCGCGTGATCCTTTTCGAGCGCGAGATTTACCCCGCTCGCATAGAGATGGCTCACGAGCGTGCCGGTGAGCGCGGTGCCGATCATCCCGCCGATCATGCGCAACGATTGCAGCAACGCGGTCGCGATACCCAGATGCGCGCGCCCCGCCGTCTGCTGCGCGAACACGGTGAGATTCGGCATCACGAAGCCAAGCCCGAGACCGCCGATCAGCATGAACACCAGCAAGAGCGGGCGCGGCATGTTGTGCGTAGCGACGACAACGCCCAGGCACGACACGGCGAGCAACGCGAAGCCCACATAAAGCATCATGTTGGCGTTCTTCAGACGCGTCACGATGCGCCCGTTCACGATGCTGCCGATCGTAATGAACACGACGAGCGGCGTGATCATCACGCCCGCGTCCTTCGGCGACATGCCGAAACCGCCCTGGAACAAGAGCGGAGCGTAGAAGAGCAGCGAGAACATCGTGAAGCCGCCGAGAATCGCGAGCGTGAAGAGCGCGGCGAGCGCCTTGTTGCGGAACATGTCGACGGGCAGGATCGCGTAGTCGCAGCGCATCTCCCATTTCCACAGGCCGAAGGCAGCGGCGGCGCTCATCGCGAGCAACGCGGCGCTTTGTGCGCTGACGCCGTACTTCGGCAACATTTCGACGAACAATTGCAGCGCGCCGAGCGCAATCGCGATCAGCGCGGCGCCCGGCCAGTCGAGCCGCATCTTGCCCTCGTGCGCGACGTGGCGCAGATGCGGCAGGAAGCGCCACACGAAAAACAACGACACGACGCCCACCGGCAGATTGACGTAGAACACCGAACGCCAGCCGTAGTATTGCGTGAGAATCCCGCCGAGCGACGGCCCGACCGCATTGGCGATGCCGAACGCGGAGCTCATCATCACCTGCCAGCGCAGGCGCACGACGTTGTCGGGGAAAAGGTCGGCGATGCACGCGAACGCGGTCCCGACGAGCATCCCGCCGCCGATGCCCTGCAAGCCCCGCGCGAGCACCAGGAACATCATGCTGTTGGCGAGCCCGCAGAGCACGGACGCGAAGGTGAACACGACGATCGACGCAATCACGAAGGGCTTGCGTCCGTAATAGTCGCCGAGGCGCCCGAAAATCGGCACGGTGATGACGGAGGTCAGAAGATACGACGTGGCGACCCACGCGTAGAGATCGAAGCCCTTTAACTCGGCGACGATGGTCGGCAACGCGGTGCCCACCACGGTCTGATCGAGCGCGACCAGCATGGTGACGAACGAAATGCCCAGCATCGCCATGAGCGATTCGCGGAACGGCAGCACCTGCCCGGTCGAGTGGTGCGCGGCTGTGTGAACGGCCATCTTTTGTAAGCGCAATAATTGACTAGTCAATGGAAATGGAATCATAGCACGCCGCCACGCTCTAATCCGTGGGACACACACCCTTTTACGAACCGAAAAAATCGCATGGAACCCACGCCGATCATCACCTCGCCGCTCACACCCGACGATTTCGCGGCGCTGACCCGCGCGAAAGATGCGCTCGAAAGCCCCGCGCTCACGATGAAGCTGGCGAGCGTCGTCGGCGCGCCCATCGAAAAGCTGATGGGGCGCTTGCCCGCCGCCGCGCAGGGCAAAGTGGACGAAGCAACGCAGCTCGCCCTCAAGAAGTGCCTTCAGCTCGCGCTGCGCACGATCGGCAAGAGCGCGCCGTCGGATTCGCTGCTCGCGCCGCCGCCGGACAAGCCGCACAACCTGATGCACAAGCTCGCCGTCGCGACGACGGGCGCGGCGGGCGGCGCCTTCGGGCTGTTCGCGCTGCCGGTCGAGTTGCCGGTCACGACGACGCTGATGTTCCGCTCCATCTGCGATATCGCGCGCAGCGAGGGCGAGGACGTGCATCGCGTCGAAACCCAACTGCAATGCATGATGGTGCTGGGCATGGGCGGCACCAACACCAGCGACGACAGCGCCGATCTCGGCTATTTCATCGTGCGCGGCGCGCTCGCGCAGTCTGTGTCGCGCGCGACCAGCGAGATCGCCGCGAAAGGTCTGAGCAGCCACGGATCGACGGCGCTGCTCAAGTTTCTGCAAACCATCGCGTCGCGCTTCTCGGTGCAAGTCAGCGAGCAGGTTGCCGCCAAATCGATTCCGGCGATCGGCGCGGTCTTGGGCGCCATGGTCAACACGGTGTTTATCGACCATTTTCAGCAGATGGCGCACGGACACTTCACCGTGCGCAGACTCGAGCGCCGCTACGGAACGGCGGCGGTCGAGCGGGCGTATCAAACCATCGAGGTGATGGGCGGACGCTGAGCTTGCGGCAAAGTCACCTTCGCGCCGATGAACCCGGCCGCGCGATCGAGCGCCGCACGCGCTTCCGGCATAAACGGCGCCCAGATCTGGAAGATATGCGGGACGCCGCTCCAGATCTGCAAGTCGACGCTGACGCCGGCCGCGCGCGCGTTCTGCGCGAGTCGCGTGGAATCGTCGAGCAGGAGTTCCGTGTCGCCCGCCTGAATCAACAGCGGCGGCAGGCCTTCAAACGCGCCGAATAGCGGCGATGCGTAAGGGTGCCGCGCATCGGCGTCGCCGAGATATTGCCTGGCGACGCGCGGAAACGCCGCCGCGTGGAACATCGGATCGCGGCCCTCGTTCGTCTGCAGCGACGCGCCGCTGCACGTGAGATCCGTCCACGGCGAAAACAGCACGGCCGCTGCGGGCAGCGGATCGCCGGCGTCGCGCAGTGCAAGCAAGGTCGCCAACGCGAGACCGCCGCCGGCCGAATCGCCGGCGATAACGATCGACCGGGCGTCGGCGCCATCGGCGCAATCGGCGAGAATTCGGCGATAGGCCGCGATGCTGTCGTCGAGCGCCGCGGGAAAGCGATGTTCCGGCGCGAGGCGATAGTCGAGCGAGAAGACGCGCGCATTCGTCCGTGTGGCCAGCCCGAACGTGATCGCCCGATGACTGCGCGCAGAGCAAAAGTAATAGCCGCCGCCGTGCAGATACAGCATGTTTGCGCGCGGGCGAGTCGGCGGCGTGAGCCATTCGCCGCGCAGCGGGAGATCGGCGGCCGCGTCGCGTACATCGAGCCGCCAGCCTTTCGGCACGCGCGGCGTCCAGACGCGACGGGACGTGTAGCGTCGCGCGAATTCGACATCGAGCGCGGGCTTCGCGCTATGCGGACGCATGCGCGTGCGTACGGCCCAGCAAGCCAGAGCGCTTTGCCAGCTCATCGTCGATCGATTCCTGAAGCGCGTTTCAGTTGGCAGGCGTGATCTGTCCGCGGATCTCGCCGGACGGATTGTCCTGCGTGTGAATGTTGAAGTACCACTGCCCTGTCATCAGATCGTTCACTTGCTGATCCGATAACGTTGCCTGTCCTTTCATCGGGCTCGCGAGCGCTTTCTTGTCGGCTTTCGTGTCTGTTTTTGCGTCGATCGATACCTGCGGCTTGGCGTTCTGGCCGACCGGCGCGGGTCCGTGGAAATGCGCCATCGTCACCGGCCCCGACAGATCCGCGTAAGTGACGGTCCAGGTGAGGACTTTGGTATCGGTATCGAAGTTCGCGTCGACGATGCCGTGGCCTTTGCTCACGCGCGGCGGAACTTCGCTCGAAGGCTGGAGGTTGGCTTTCAGGGCGACGGTGTCGGCTCGCGCGGCACCCGACGCCGCCATCACGAGCATCAGAACGGACATCCAGCGGACACGTGGTCGGCATGTCGAGACCATGGTTGCTCTCCTGATTGGCGGACAGCCCTGCTTTCGAGAGGAAGACGGCATCGCCATGGTAGAGCATCCGTTTGCGGCGCGCATGTCGCTTCGCGGAAATGGAAGCACAAATCGAAACGCAATTCGACGCCTCAATGCAAAAAGGGCGCCTTGCGGCGCCCTTCTCTGGCTAGAGCAAGCTCAAGCCCGGTATTGCTCCGACCGCTTTAGAAGCGGTGACGGATACCCGTCGTCACGAGGATCTGACGGCTGCTCGACGAAAGGTCGCCTGCGCCGTTGATGCCAGCAGCCGGATACTCGCCCTTCGCCAGGCCGCTCGCGATCTGCATCACGCCTTCAGCGTAGATGTCGGTGCGCTTGGACAGTGCGTAGTCCGTTTGCAGGCCGAACTGGTGGAAACGGACACGCGACGCATCTTCGGTGTTGCCGAGCTTCGCATTCGTGAACGCGTATTCAGCACCCAGCGACAGTGCCGGCGTAAGCGCATAGCGGCCGTTCACTTCGTAGTTGTTGATCACGTTCGAACCGGGCATCGCGTTGCTGTCCTGGCGGGTCTGCGTCCACAGAGCACCGAACGTTGCAGCGCCGATGGCATAGCTCGCGCCTGCACCGAAGGTACGCTGACGAGCGTCAGCGGAGAACTGGTTGAGCTCGTTGTCCAGCACGATCGAGCCAGTGGCGTTGCTGTTGAGGCCGTTGGCTTGCATGTACGCAAGACCCAGCTTCAGGCCGGCGTTCGTGTAACCAGCGCCGATGCTGTATGCGCGGTTAGCTGCGAAGCTGCCTGCTGCGTTCGAGAAGCCGTACAGGCCGCTGAACGAGAAGCCAGCGTAGTTGTTGCTCTGGAACTTAACCGAGTTGTTCTCGCGGAAAGCGTTACCGTCGAGGTTGTCGAGGTTGCTCGGGTGAGCGAACGCAGTGCCGCCCCACGTGCCGGTTGCGCTCAACGGGCCGAGGTAGTCGACGACGGAGTCGGTCTGACGGCCAAGCGTCACCGTGCCAGCGTTGGTCGACAGACCAACGAAAGCTTGACGGCCAAAGCCGCTACCGCCCAGCGAGCTGCCATTCGTCACGTCGAAACCGTTTTCCAACGTGAAGATTGCCTTCATGCCGCCGCCGAGATCTTCGGCGCCGCGCAGACCCCAACGGCTCATGTTGACGTTGCCGCCCGTCATGCCGTACTCGTTCGTCTTCTCACCGTCACCGGTATGATTCTGCACGTTGTTCACGAACGTGAAACCAGCGTCGACCAAGCCATACAGCGTAACGCTGCTTTGTGCGCTAGCAGCGCCGGCGAACGATGCGGCCAAAGCTGCAACGGCCGTGACGATCAAATTCTTTTTCATGCGTATTCCTTTGCTGAGTCTTGAGACTCGATGATTTGCTTCAGGCCGAACGCCTGTCGAGCTTGAATTGCTTCTTCGCTCGTTTCGCTCTGCACCGATATTCGGCAGCACAAAGTTTATTGGCAGCACTTTTTGAGAAGCCAAAAAAGGAAACACAAAAGGCTTTTCGAATAAATCGAAAAATGTAATTTCAATATGGGGAAACGCTTAGGCTGCGTGGACTTATCGACGTTATCGATTGACTTTCGCTCTTACGTAAACCATCACTAGTTGCGTCCATACGACAGTGGCGACTTTGAGACACCAGGTCCGTTTGAGAATGCTCCGATTCAGAAGCAAGACATCACGCGATTAAGATCGCGTACGCGCGATGGCATTTGCTGCCGCGCGCCTGCAATCGCCTATCGGAGCGTTCAAAGAGCGCTTCCCGGAACCTGCTCCCTGCATGAATCAACTCCAAGCGATGCGCGTCTTTCTCAAAGTCGCGGAAACCGAGTCATTCGGTCGGGCCGCTGCCGCGCTCGATCTGTCCAATGCCGTCATCACGCGCTACGTCTCGCTGCTCGAGATGCATCTCAACACGCGGTTGCTGAACCGAACCACGCGCAGTGTCTCGCTGACCGAAGCAGGAAGCGCGTATGCCGAAGGCTGCCGCGCGGTCATCGAACAGGTGGAAGCCATTGAAGCGTCGGTGGCGAACAGTGCGGTGGATCCGTCGGGCACGCTCAAGATCGTGGCATCGGCCTCTTTCTCGCTGCTCGGCCTTACGCCAATGCTGCGCGAATATCGCGGCCTGTATCCGAATGTGAAAGTGCGCCTGACGCTGCTGCACCGTCCGGTCGATCTCGTCGCGGAAGGCTTCGATGTCGGCATTGTCGTGCCGCATCTGGTCAACAGCGGCATGCTGATCAATCGTCCGTTGTTGAAAGTGGGCGCGGTGCTCGTGGCTTCGCCGGAATATCTGGCGTCGCGCACCATGCCGGTTCGTCCGGCGGCGCTCACCGCGCATGAGTTTCTCGCGCCGTCCGCCGAACTTCATGGATCGACATGGTCCTTCGTCGGACCTTCGGGTGTCGTGGAGAGCGTTGTGCTGGATCCCGCCTACACCGTGAACAGTTCGCACATGCTGCGGCAGGCGGCGGTGTCGGGCATGGGCATTGCCGTGTTGCCCGAGACTTATGTGACGCAAGACATCCAGGAAGGGGCGTTGGTTCGCCTGCTGCCGGACTACGTGCTTCAGGATGCGGGCAAGGAAGTGTCGATCGTCTACCCCGGACGCAGACATGTATCCGCCAAGACGCGCACCTTCGTGGATTTTGCGCTGGCGTATTTCCGTGATCGGGAGCCGCTCAGCCCGAAGGCCTGAAACGTCACCGACACCGATCGGCAGGATTGCGAGCCCTTCGCAATCCTTCTCAATTCTTCTAAGTCTTTTCCGATCAGACTAACGCGGCACCCTGCGACTGAATATGCTCCACGAGCTGTTCGCATCGCGCGATGAGCGCAAGTCCCTTTTGCCGACGTGCCTCGCGCGTCGTCGTTTGCAGGTCGTGCTGGCGAAAGGTTTCCAGTGCATCGAGCAGCGGCCGATATTGCAGCACACTGACCGCCCCAATGACACGATGATGCCAGTCGCGCAAGTCGTCGACCGTGCCGCATTCGAGCAATTCCCTAAGCGTGACGAGGTCGTCCTTGAACGCCGAAACGAACGCATCCAGCAACGCCTTCACGGTTGTCTCGCTGCCCCACAACTGCGCCATGGCGGCCAGATCGAGATCGTCGGGGTCTCGTGACGGCGCTGCGTCCTGAGTCGCCGACTGGGCATCGGCGTCGATTGCCGGACTCTCCGACACTCGCCACTGATTCAGATGTTCGCGCAAAGTCGCGAGCCGGGTGGGCTTGACCAGGCAGTTGTCCATGCCGGCTTCGCGGCACCGGCGCAATTCGTCTGGCGCCGTGCTCGCCGTGATGCCGAGGATCGGCAGGCGCCGTGCCGCACCGGCTTCGTCGGCGCGTATGCGGTGCGCGAGCTCGTAGCCCGTCATGTTCGGCATGTGGCAATCGGTAATCAGGAACCCGTAGCGGGTGTTGGCCAGCGCCGCCAACGCCTCCGCGCCGTCATGCACGACGTCGCAGGCGAAACCGAGCAGTGAAAGCTGGTGACGGATCAACTCCTGATTGACCGGATGATCCTCGGCCACAAGCACGAGCTTGCCGCTGTGCAATGCGGCTTCCCGGTCGGGCGCCGCCATTTTCGTTTCCGGGCCGAGCGCCACGGCTGACGCGATCTGCGGCATGCCCGTCAGCGCCGCGACACACGCCGCGCCGAGACCGTGCCATGAGATCGGATTGACGCTCACACGAATGTCGTCTTCCAGAATGCGATATCCGGTGGGCTTCGGCTTCTCGGTGACATGGATCACGCGGGAGCCCATCGGCGCCGTGTTTTTGTGCACATCGCTCAAAAAGAGGATATCGATGTCCGCAGGCACCCCGGATTGCGGGATTTCGAGCTCTACCGGTGCGCGCCGCTGCAATCGGAGGCCGAGCGCTTCGCCATAGTGAAGCAGCGCTGCGGCCACGCGATCATCCTCGATTGCGACGATGCCGCGTTTGCCCCGAAGTCCCTCGATCTGGTAGTGCAGCGTCTCGACGGGCATCGTGAGACGAACGGCCATGGCCGTTCCGGTACCGAGCGCGCTGGTCAAATCCATCGTGCCGCCCATGAGTTCCACGAGCCGATTGCAGATCGTGAGTCCAAGCCCCGTGCCGCCGAAACGCCGCGTGGTGGACGTCTCCGCCTGCACGAACGGCTCGAACAGGCTGTCCTGGGCCTCGGGCGCAATGCCGATGCCGGTATCCTTCACGCACAGTTCGATGACCTGCTCCGACGCGCGCTGCTCGACCACCTGCACGTTGAGCGCAATTTCGCCGTTGATCGTGAACTTGATGGCGTTGCTCATCAAGTTGAAGAGGATCTGCCGGAGGCGCACGCTGTCGCCTCTGACGGATGCGGCCACGTCCGGTCCGACATCCACACGCACGCGAAGACCCTTTTCGTGCGCGCGCGTTGCGAGCAGGCCGACCGAGTTATCCACGAGTTCGCGAAGATCGATCGGTCTGGATTCGATCGCGAGTCTTCCCGCCTCGATCTTCGAGTAATCGAGCAGATCGTCCAGAATTTGCAGCAGCGCGCTCGCGGAATCCTGAATCATGCCAAGCATTTGCGACTGATCCGGATTCAGCGACGTGTTTTCGAGCACCTCGACAAGCCCCAGCACGCCATTCATAGGAGTGCGAATTTCATGGCTCATCATGGCGAGGAAGTCGTCTTTGGCACGCGAGGCCGCTTGGGCCGTATCACGCGCCCGGGCGAGTTCCTCGGCGCGCGCGTGCTCGACGCTGGCATCGCCCCAGTAGCCGCTCCACACCACCGCGCCGTCGCTCTCGCCGTGCGCGACGAGATTGGCTCGAATCCAGCGCGGAACGCCGTCGACCATCGAGCGGAATTCCGTGTGCAACGGTTCGAGCGAGCGCGCCGAAGATTCGATTTCTCGCACCAGACGCGCGCTGTCCTCCGCATGGACGTGCGTCAGCAAATGAATGGGATTGTCGGTCAGGGCCACGAAGTCGAGGCCGAGCAACTGACGTGTATCGCCTTCGATATAAGGAAGGCTGTAGATGCCGTCGCTCGCGCGGCGCAATTGAAAGACGACCGCGGGCAATGACCGCGTGACGGCGTGAAGACGCCGTTCCGTTTGCCGGGCGCGGGTTTCTGCGTCGCGTATGTCGGTGATGTCGATCATCGTGCCGACCACGCCCGCCCGCTCACCGTTCGAGGCGGTAAAGGCGCCTGTCCAGAAGAGACCGCACCGCAGCGTGTTCCGTTCGTCGCGGAATTCGGCTTCAAGCTCCTGCCGCTCGCCGGTCGCCAACGTTCGGCGCGTGAGATCGTGCAGTATCCGGCTGTGCTCCGTGCCCCACGCCGCCCCCTCGAGGCTCGTGCGGCCGATGATCGCGTCGCGCCGCACGCCGAGCGTTTCTTCGAAGGCACGATTGACCGCGATATAACGGTTGTCCATGTCCTTGGCGATGAGCGGATACGGCACCACTTCCATCATCGTCTGCTGAAAGCTGAGTTGCGTGGCGAGTTGCGTTTCCGTCTCGATTCGTTTCGCGACCTCCCGTTGCAGAAGCACGAGCGCGCGCAGCGTCACGAGCAGGACAGCAACCACGGCGATCAGCAAAGGAAGCAGGCGCACGCCGACGAGGCTCCAGCCCGGCTCCACCGCGTAGCAGCACAGAGGCGCAGTCAGACAGGCGAGCAACACGAAACGCGCGAGCGACGATTTCAATTCGAATCTCCGAGAAGCGGCTGACAATCACGGCAGCAAAAAGGCCGTCCTTCAGCCTTCCGCGTCGAGTGCGGACCCATTCAGTGTGACCCGCCTCGCATCCAGTTCGAATCAGAAGCGTCCTAAATAATCTGAGGCGAATGCAAACGGCCGCTCTCCCTCAGATCAAACCGAGTTGCCGCATGAAATCGACGAGTTCGGTCTCCGTTTCGAGGCCAAGCTTGCGCATGCCGCTTCGACGCTGTGTCGCGATCGTCTTGCGGCTGCGGCCGAAATGGGCGGCGATTTCGTGAACCAGCATGCCGCGCGCATAGAGCTGAAAGACCTCCCACTCACGCCGGCTCAACACACCGGCCCGCGCCGGCGAGGTGTTCGGCAATTGGCGCAATGCCTCCTCGACGCGCGGCGAAAGAAAACGGTCGCCGACGTCGGCCTGGGCGATTGCCTGACTCAGGCAAGTGAGCCCGTCGCGCTTGTCGATAAGGCCGTCCAACCCGATCTGAACGAGCCCCGCGAGCATGCGCGGCTGCGAAATCATGGTCAGAACGATAATTTTCGGACGCTCCTGCTCCCACGTCAGACGCTTGAGAAATCCGATCGAGTTGCTTTCTCCGTCTATGCCTCGCATGCCGATATCGGAAAAGAGGTAGTCGCACGGTGTTGAATCGAGCGCCTCCGCCAACTCGGTTGTGTCGCGGGCAGTGGCGACGACCTCAATCTGCCCCTCCTTTTCCAGAAAATCCTGAATGCCCTTGATTACGATCGGATGGTCGTCCGCCACGATTGCTCGCACTGGCGTTGCTGTTGTTCTCATTTTTTGTTGGTTGTACTGAACAATTTTTTGCGAGGATCGATCGTTAAGAATTGCATCAACTTCGATATCCTGCGCCGGCCTCGATTAACAGCGCGCGTCCCCGCGCCGCAAGCGGCCGTTAAATCAAGCCTCTATCTGCTATGAAACGATACAAATCCGCGTCGGTGGAAAGATCCAGCTTTCTCATAGCGGCGCATTTCTGCGCACTAATTGTTTTGACACTGCGCTCGAGCTCCTTGGCGATTTCAGTGACATTCGCCCCTTTCGCATATCGCTCGATAACTTCGAGTTCACGGCCCGTGAGTTTCTGGCGAATGAAACGCGCGTGGCTTTCGGCATCGGCGAGCGCCAGCGTACGACGCACCGCAGGACCCAGATAGGGTTCGTTGGCAATGACCGAAACAATCGCGACGTAAATCAGATCAAGACGATCTTCCTTGCTTAAAAACGCATGTGCACCGGCTTCGAGCACGCGCTTGACGAGCGCGGCGTCGTCATTGCGCGAAAGGACGACCAGATGCACTCCCGGATGATGATCCGACAGATACTGGATCATTTCGACGCCGTCTCCGTGTCTCCCGCCGGGCATGAAAAGATCGACGATCGCTACGTCGCAACCGCCGCGCGCAAGCGAGGCGTCGAGCTGAGTCGAATTGGTGCTGCGACTTACAATTTCCACATTAGGAAAATTTCCCACCAACCTTTCAATTGCAAGAATGACAAGCGGATGATCATCCGCGATCGCGAGTCTTATCCGATTTGCATGCGAAAACACCTGGCTCCCGTTTGCGATTTCCATTTAACCTAACCTCTTCCCTAAGCGAACTTGAATCTACTGCAAAGACCGAATCGCCAGCATCGATGATTGAAACGTTGAGATACATAAGATGCATCCGAATAAAAAAGGATGACATAAACAAATCATCCCAAACCCTGTGCGCGGACAAAAGCGAACAACGCCGGATCGTTCCTGACGCCGAGCTTGTTCATCGCATCGCGCTTCTGGCGGCTGACCGTGCGCACGTCGCGTTCGAGCTCTTTCGCGATTTCGGTAATCGAATGACCCCTCGCAAACAGCCGCACGACCTCGATCTCTCTCGGGGAGAGCGGAAGCTGCCCCGAGTTCGATTCCGCGCCCGCCTCCGCAAGCGCCGCGACGAATGATGCACTCACGTAGTGCCGGCCGACCCCCGCATGACGGACCGCGGTTGCCACCAGTTCGATGGGTTCGGCCTTGTTCACCAGCCCCATCGTGCCCGCGTTCAGAATGGACCGCAGAATCGCGACATTGCTGACACTCGTCAACACAACGACATTCAGTCGCGGGAAATCCTGCCGTACTTTGCTTATGAGACGCAGCCCGTCCTTCGCATCCCCTCCATGCTCGGGCATCGCAAAATCCGTCACGAGCACGTCGCACGGAACCCGGCGAAGTTCCGCCAGCAGCGTACTTCCGTTATTCGCTTCGCCGACCACGTCGATTGCTTCGTCGGCAGCAAACAATGCTCTCATCCCCAGGATCACGAACGGATGATCATCCGCCAACACAACTCGAAGTTTCAAAATCCCCCCGTTATATACGTTATATATTTGGTCTCGGTATCTCAGCGATTCATTTTTTGCTGCATCTGCTGATTGACTCTCTACGGCATTCGATTCACTTGGGCGAAATAGCGGCCTGCCTGACTACATCTTTGAATCAATCGATTTGAATTCCAGCAACAAAATGGATCAAATCAATGGCAAAAAACAAATAAACTAGCCATGGTTTTCGCGATGCCTGCTCCTCAAAATAAAGTGAGGATATTTAGCATTCCATAGGATTAATCCGATTGAAGCTTCGATATACCGAGTCGGTGGAATTCGATGCGACGACTCCTTGAATTTCGATGAAAGATTAATACGCGCCGACAAAAAAAGGGAGTCGACGCGCAACAATTCGGAAAACGCCTTGCCAAAATGAAAAAGACTTTGAATGCCCGTGACCGCGCTTTCGGTTAATGCGCGATTTTGTCGATGAATCGTCAAATAATTTTGTTATGACAGACTAAACGTTCGCTGCAAACTCCGCCAGACACATGGCATTCGGCAACTGTATGCTCGCCATTGCGGTGCGCATCCTTCGAACGGATTGCATTAACTGCCAAAAGTCACGCTATTTATCGGACAGGCAAAAGAAAACCCCGCACAGAGGCGGGGTTGATCGTTACGCTTCGGGGTGACGCGATGTCAGAACGGGATATCGTCGTCCATGTCGTCGAAGCCGCCGCCGGCCGGCGCGCTCGGACGGCTGGCACCACCGCTTGCGCCGCCGCCGCTCGCACGACCACCCGCAGGCGCGCGACCGCCGCCACCGGCACCGCCGCCACCAGAGCGCTCCATCGGGGCGCTGCGGCTGTAACCGCCGTCATCGCCGCCGCCCGCGCCACCGCGACCACCGAGCATCTGCATCTGATCGGCGACGATTTCCGTCGAATAGCGCTCCTGGCCCGCCTGATCGGTCCACTTGCGCGTGCGGATGCGCCCCTCGATATATACCGACGAACCTTTCTTCAAATATTCGTTCACGATCTCCGCGAGACGGCCGAAAAACGCGACGCGATGCCATTCCGTCAGTTCCTTGAACTCACCCGACGACTTGTCCTTGTAGCGGTCGGTCGTCGCGAGACGGATATTGGCCACGGCGTCGCCGCTCGGCAGGTAGCGGGTTTCCGGGTCGGCTCCCAGATTGCCCACGAGAATGACCTTGTTGACTGATGCCATGATTTCTCCGGTAGATTCCTTGCTTACTGTCAGCCGCGCGACGCCATGATGCCGATCCTGCCTGTGAGGCAAGGATTCGGCGGCGCCCCGCCGGCCATATTCAATGATTCAAAATGTGCTCAGGCCGCGCGCTCGGCCCGGCGCGGCGGCGGCTTCATCCAGGCTGCGACCAGCAGCCACGCGAATACCAGCGCCGAGCAGGAGAAGAACACCGCGCTCGGCCCGTCGAGCTTGAGCAGCCAGCCGCCGATCACCCCGCCCATGGCAAGCCCGATCGACTGCGTTGTGTTGTACACGCCCGCCGCCGCGCCCTTTCTCGTGCCCGGCGCCAGTTTCGACACCAGCGACGGCTGCGACGCCTCGAGCACGTTGAAGCCGAGAAAGTACACGAACAGAATGGCGGCCACGGACCACAGCGTATGGGGAGCGGCGCCCAATAACAACTGGCCGATCAGGATAAGCCCGATCGCACCGAGCATGACGCTCTTCATTTTTCCACGTTTTTCCGCGGCGATGATGGCCGGAACCATCATGACGAAGGCGAGCGCCATCACCGGCAGGTAGATTTTCCAGTGCGACGCGACAGGCAGGCCGCCCGCCTCGAGAATGCGTGGCACGACGAGAAACAGCGCGGTCTGCGTCGCGTGCAGCACGAGCACGCCAAAGTTCAGGCGCAGCAACTCGACGTTGTGCAGCACTTCCGCGAACGGCGCCTTCACGTGAACCGGGTGCGCCGGCGGATCGGGCACGACCCACAGCACGACGCCCACCGCGACGATCGACAGCGCGCCGATCACCGTGAACAGCCCGCTCATGCCGACCCAGTGGAAGACGATCGGCGCGCCGACGATCGCCACCGCGAACGACACGCCGATGCTGCCGCCGACAATCGCCATCGCTTTGGTGCGGTTTTCCTCGTGCGTTAGGTCCGCGATGAACGCGATCACCGCCGACGACACCGCGCCCATGCCCTGAATCACGCGCCCGGCGATGATCCACGCCATCGAGTGACCGATCGCCGCGACGAAGCTGCCGAGCGCGAACACCAGGAGCCCGAACGCGATGACCGGCTTGCGCCCGAATTTGTCGGAGATCCATCCGTAGAAGATATAGAGCATCGACTGCGTGACGCCGTACGCGCCGAGCGCGATGCCGACGAGCAGCACGTTGTCGCCGCCGGGGATCGTTTTCGCGTAGATCGAAAACACCGGCATGATCATGAAGAGTCCGAGCATGCGCAGCGCGAAGATGGCGGCGAGCGACACGGTCGCGCGCAACTCCGGCGCGGAGAGACGTGTTGACGTGGCAGACGGATTGGACATCAGAAACGGAGAAGGATGGAGTCGCGGGATGGAGTCGCGTCTGGCCCGGCCTGCAGCCAAGCCAGGCGCGGCCGCCTTGTTCTTGCTCGAAACGGCACTATATGGAACGTACGGCTTGCATGGCGTCGGCCTGACGGGATATGCCGGCCGCACGCAGGAGGTCCGCGGCCAGCAAGTCCCCGCGCCGGCCGAATGACCATGATTGACGCACGATCGACGCGCATCCGGCCTTGGGAGCCCGGGCGCCGCGCCCTTTAAAAGTCGTTATAGTAGCAGGTTTGGCCCCCTCACTTTCCGCCAAACGCCGCCAGCATGGCCGCTCGCGGCGGCGGGAACGCAGCGGAAACACAGCGGAAACAGCGGCCAAGAACGACCGCAAACACCCGAAAGAACCCCGCCGGAACACACTCGTGGAAGAAATTCGCATTCGTGGGGCTCGTACCCACAATCTGAAGAATGTCAGTCTCGACTTACCGCGCCACAAGCTGATCGTGATCACCGGGCTGTCCGGGTCGGGTAAGTCGTCGCTTGCATTCGACACGCTTTACGCGGAAGGTCAGCGGCGTTACGTCGAAAGTCTCTCGGCTTACGCGCGGCAGTTCCTGCAGTTGATGGAAAAGCCCGACGTCGATCTGATCGAAGGTTTGTCGCCCGCCATTTCGATCGAACAGAAAGCGACGTCGCACAATCCGCGCTCGACGGTCGGCACGGTCACGGAAATCCACGACTATCTGCGTCTGCTGTACGCGCGCGTCGGCACGCCGTATTGCCCCGATCACCTGATTCCGCTCGAAGCGCAAAGCGTCTCCCAAATGGTCGATGCCGCGCTCGCGTTGCCCGAGGAAACCAAGCTGATGATCCTCGCGCCGGTCGTGGCCGACCGCAAGGGCGAGCACGTCGAACTCTTCGAGGAAATGCAGGCGCAGGGTTTCATTCGCTTTCGTATCCGGTCGGGCGGCGGCACGGCGAACGAGGGCGTCGCGAAAATCTATGAAGTCGATTCGCTGCCGAAGCTCAAGAAAACCGACAAGCACACGATCGATGTGGTGATCGACCGGCTGAAAGTGCGGCCGGACATGAAGCAGCGTCTCGCGGAATCGTTCGAAACCGCGTTGCGTCTCGCCGACGGCCGCGCGATCGCGCTCGAAATGGACACCGAGCGCGAAAAGCTCTTTAGCTCGAAGTTTGCGTGCCCGATCTGCTCGTACTCGCTGCCGGAACTGGAGCCGCGCCTTTTCTCGTTCAACAACCCGATGGGCGCGTGCCCGGAATGCGACGGCCTCGGCCAGATCACGTTCTTCGATCCGAAACGCGTGGTGGCGCATCCGTCGCTGTCGCTCGCGGCGGGCGCGGTGAAAGGCTGGGACCGTCGCAATCAGTTTTATTTCCAGATGCTGCAAAGTCTCGCGGCGTTCTACGAGTTCGACATCGACGAAGCATTCGAAGATCTGCCCGAGAAAGTCCGCAAGATGCTGCTGTACGGTTCGGGCAAGCAGGCGATCCCGTTTTCGTACATCAACGAACGCGGCCGCGCATCGGTGCGCGAGCATGCGTTCGAGGGCATCATCCCGAATCTGGAGCGGCGCTACCGCGAGACGGATTCGGCCGCGGTGCGCGAAGAACTGGCCAAATACCAGAACAATCAGCCCTGCCCGGCCTGCGAAGGCACGCGTCTGCGGCGCGAGGCGCGCTTCGTGCGAGTGGGTTCAGGCGACGACGCACGCGGCATCTACGAAATCAGCGGCTGGCCGCTGCGCGACGCGCTCGGCTATTTCCAGACGCTGCGTCTCGAAGGCGCGAAGGGCGAGATCGCGGACAAGGTGGTCAAGGAAATCGTCGCGCGGCTCTCGTTCCTGAATAACGTCGGGCTGGATTATCTTTCGCTCGAACGCAGCGCGGAGACGCTTTCCGGCGGCGAGGCGCAGCGCATCCGGCTTGCGTCGCAGATCGGTTCGGGGCTGACGGGCGTGATGTACGTGCTCGACGAACCGTCCATCGGCCTGCATCAGCGCGACAACGACCGGCTGATCGGCACGCTCAAGCATTTGCGCGATATCGGCAATTCGGTGATCGTCGTCGAGCACGACGAGGACATGATCCGCATGGCGGACTACGTCGTCGACATGGGGCCGGGTGCGGGCGTGCACGGCGGCGTGATTGTCGCGCAAGGCACGCCGGTGCAGGTGCAGAAAGACGCGAACTCGATCACCGGACAGTATCTGTCCGGCAAACGGTCGATCAGCTATCCGGGCGAGCGCACCGCGCCGGACGAGCGCCGCCTGCGCATCGTCGAGGCGTATGGCAACAATTTGAAGCGCGTGACGCTGGATCTGCCCGTCGGACTGCTGACCTGCGTAACGGGCGTGTCCGGCTCGGGCAAGTCGACGCTCATCAACGACACGCTCCAGCATGCGGTCGCGCAGCATCTGTACGGCTCGTCGACGGAGCCGGCGCCGTATGAATCGATCGAAGGTCTCGAACACTTCGACAAAGTGATCGCCGTCGATCAGTCACCGATCGGCCGCACGCCGCGCTCGAATCCTGCCACTTATACGGGCCTGTTCACGCCCATCCGCGAACTGTTCGCAGGCGTGCCGGGCGCGAAAGAACGCGGCTACGATCCGGGCCGTTTCTCGTTCAACGTCAAGGGCGGCCGCTGCGAGGCCTGTCAGGGTGACGGCGTGCTGAAGGTGGAAATGCACTTTCTACCCGACGTCTACGTGCCCTGCGACGTCTGCCACGGCAAGCGCTACAACCGCGAGACGCTCGAAATCCAGTACAAGGGCAAGAACATCAGCGAAGTGCTCGACCTGACCGTGGAAGCCGCGCACGAGTTTTTCAAGCCGGTTCCGGTGGTCGCGCGCAAGCTGAAGACCTTGCTGGACGTGGGTCTCGGCTATATCCGGCTTGGCCAGTCGGCCACCACGCTGTCGGGCGGCGAAGCGCAGCGCGTCAAGCTTTCGCTGGAACTGAGCAAGCGCGACACCGGTCGGACACTGTATATCCTCGACGAACCCACGACCGGATTGCACTTTCATGACATCGCGCTGCTGCTCGAAGTGATCCATCGGCTGCGAGATCAGGGCAACACGGTCGTGATCATCGAGCATAATCTCGACGTAATCAAAACCGCCGACTGGGTGATCGATCTCGGTCCGGAAGGCGGTGCGGGCGGCGGACAGATCATCGCCCAGGGGACGCCGGAACAGGTCGCGAAGTCGAAAGCGAGTTTCACGGGCAGATATCTGGCACCTTTGCTGCAACGGCCCAAGTCAGCGGCCTGACGTGGCGCGGCGGAACACGGTGCGGGGATGTCACCGGGGTTTCGCCGAAGTATTGCATTCGTCGCCGTACAAACCCGCCGCACGGCCCACGCGGCGGCACGAATAATCGTTGTACGCAGCAGGGAAAAGGAACGCAGTCATGGCGAAGCGCAACGAAGCGGCCAACGAGGAGGCGCGGGTTCGGGATCTGCCCACTCGCCACGTCAGGCTGACGAGCGACATGAGCATGCCGAAGTTGTCGGCGGTCGAAATCGGCAGCTATATCCTTGCCGTTCTGGCGCTGTACCTCACGCTCAGACTGCAACTGCTCGGCGGGCTGCTCGCCGGCATGCTGGTGTTCCAGCTGGTTCACATGATCGCGCCGGTGATCGAGCGTCATGTCGTGAGCCGCGGCGCGCGGCTGATCGCGGTCGGGTTGATTTCGGCGGTCATCGTCGGCGGGCTGACGGCGGCGACCATCGCCACCATCGACCATTTCGAGCGGGATTTTCCGAGTCTGCAAAAACTGCTCGATCAGTTGATGAGCATCACATCGAGCGCGCGTCTGTCGGTGCCGAACTGGATCGCGAATTATCTGCCGGTCGATTCGATTCAGATGAAGGACAAAGCCACCGAACTGATGCACCGGCACGCCGAGATGCTCCAGCAAGGCGGCAAGGAAATGGCGCGCGGCTTCGGGCATGTCGTGATCGGCATGGTGATCGGCGCGATCATCGCGGTCAGCGCGCCGCGGCAGTCGAATCATCGCCTGCCGCTGTCCACGGCGCTCGTCGCGCGCGTGTCGCGTTTCGCCGATGCCTTCCGGCGCATCGTGTTCGCGCAGATCAAGATTTCGGCGATCAACGCGGTCTTCACGGCGCTGTATTTGCTTGTCGCGCTGCCGCTCTTTCACGAACGGCTGCCGCTCTCCAAGACGCTCGTGCTAATCACGTTCATCGTCGGCCTGATGCCGGTGATCGGCAATCTGATCTCGAATACGATCATTGTCGGGATATCGCTGTCGGTGTCGTTCGGCACGGCGGTCGCGTCACTCGCGTTCCTCATTCTCATCCACAAGCTGGAGTATTTCCTCAACGCGCGCATCATCGGCGGGCAGATCGAGGCGCGCGCGTGGGAACTGCTGCTTGCCATGCTCGCGATGGAAGCCGCGTTCGGCATTCCGGGCGTGATCGCCGCGCCAATCTTTTATGCGTATATCAAGCGCGAACTGATTTATCTGCGCATGGTTTGAATTCGCGCGTCATTCGCGCGCCACAAAAGACAAAGCCCGCCGAGACGTCCGGCGGGCTTTGTTTTTAAACATACCGAAAAATCAGCGAAACACGACTGTCTTGTGTCCATTCAGCAGAATGCGATGCTCCGCGTGCCACTTCACCGCACGCGCGAGCGTCACGCATTCGACGTCGCGGCCAATTGCCGTAAGCTGCTCCGGCGTCATGTTGTGGTCCACGCGTTCCACTTCCTGCTCGATGATCGGGCCTTCGTCGAGATCCGACGTCACGTAGTGCGCGGTCGCGCCGATCAGCTTCACGCCGCGATCGAACGCCTGATAGTACGGCTTCGCGCCCTTGAAGCTCGGCAGGAACGAGTGGTGAATATTGATCGCGCGGCCGGAAAGCTTCTCGCACATGTCCGCCGAAAGAATCTGCATGTAGCGCGCGAGCACGACGAGATCGGTGTCGTGCTGATCGACGATTTCCATCACGCGCGCTTCCTGCGCGGCCTTCGCCTCGGGCGTGGCTTTCTGAAGCGGCAGATGATGGAACGGGATGTCGTAGCCCGCGGCGAGCTGATAAAAATCCTTGTGATTCGAGATGATCGCCGGAATCTCGATCTGCAACTGGCCGGTGCGATAGCGGAACAGCAGATCGTTCAGGCAGTGCCCGATCTTCGACACCATGATGACGACGCGCGGCTTCACCGATGCATCGTGCAACTCCCAGCGCATGCCGAATTCATCGGCGAGATCGGCAAAGGATTTGCGCAGCGCGTCGAGTCCGGGATCGCCGCCGACCTGCTGGAAATGCACGCGCATGAAGAATTCGCCGGTGCGGCTGTCGCCGAACTGCGCCGAATCGAGAATATTGGCGCCGAGGCTGAACAGGAAGCCGGACACGGCATGCACGATTCCCGGACGATCCGGGCACGACAACTTCAGATAAAAGCTATGTTCGGTCGACATGACCTACCTCGTTCGTTTGATTCTTTGAGTGTCAGCGTTGCGGCGGTTCGTAGAGTTCGGCGATGCCTTCGCACGCGCTTTCGTCGATCCACTGGCGGCGCAGCATGCAGTCGAGCGTCGCGAGACTGGCATCGACGGTGAGCTTGCCTTCCTCGATCCAGCGCGCGACTTCCTCGATGCGCGCAAGCCGGTGCTCGCCCACTTCGCCATCCTGATTGCGCGGCGCGAAATCGGGCGGAAGCGACACGTCGTAGACGAAGATTTGCTCGGCCTGCGTGCCTTCAGGAAGCGATTGCAGCACATGAAACGTGCGCCCGCGTTCGGCGGTGAGCGCCAGTTCCGCGCTCATGCCGGCCTCTTCCCAGCATTCCTTCACGAGCGTCGGCATCAGTTCGAAGCCCCAGCCGATGCCGCCCGCCACGATGTTGTCGAGCATGCCGGGATCGGTCGCCTTGGTGTCGCTGCGGCGCGCGATCCAGAGCTGCGGCGCCTGATCCGCATATTTTACGATGCCGTTCAGATGCACCGCGTACGTCATCGTGCCGAAGAAACGCGACGCCGCGCGCTCGATGAACGCGAGCGGCGCGGCGTCGAAGTCGTTGCGGATCGCGTAGGTCTCGTCGCGCCAGCCGGGGATCCTGCCCTCGGCGTAAAGCGCGCCGATGACCGCGCCGAGCGCCGCGCTGCGGGCGTTCACATCGGCAAGCGTCGCGTGCAGGCGCACCGCTGTGTCGATCTCGAACACGTCCGGCCAGCGGCGCAACGCGTTCACGTCGGCATGACGAATCCAGCCGACGCGTTCATCGCCGATAAAGAACGGCGCGTGTGCGGCCGCGTCGAAGCGGCGTGCGGAAACGATGGCGGGCAAAGTCATGCGGCCGCCTCAGTCGCGCAACGCGACACGAATGCCCAGCGCGATGAACGTCACGCCCGCGAGCCGGTCGAGCCAGACGCCGACGCGCGGACGGCGCTTGAGCCACACGCCGATGATCCCCGCGCCGATGCCGAACAACGAAAACACGACGACCGTTTGCAGCATAAACACGCCGCCCAGTTCGAACATCTGCAGCATCACGCTTTGAGCGCCGTGCGGATCGACGAACTGCGGCAGGAACACGATGAAGAACAGCGTCACTTTCGGGTTCAGCATGTTACCGATCACGCTCTGGCGAAACACGGTGGAAAGCGGCTGGCTCGGGCGTTCGTGCGCGGTCGCGAGACCCTGGCTGCGCAACGCCTTGATGCCGATCCACACGAGATACGCCGCGCCCGCGAGCTTCACCGCCTCAAACGCGACCGGCGACGAACGCAGCAAAGCCGCGACGCCGAGCGCGGCGAGCGTCGTGTGAAAGATCACGCCGCACGCGAAGCCGAGCGCCGCGACCACGCCGGCGAGCCGTCCTTGCGAGATGCCGCGCGCGAGCACCTGAAGATTGTCGGGGCCGGGCGCGACCGTGATCGCCACCGATGCCGCGAGAAAAAGCAGTAAGTTGGGCATCTCAATGTCCGCCGAATTCGCACACGGTATAAAGCGGCACGCCGTTGTCGCGCAAGAGCTTCGAGCCGCCGAGATCGGGCAGATCGATGATCGCCGCCGCTTCCACCACATGCGCGCCGAGCCGCTCCAGCAGGATCTTGCCCGCCATCATCGTGCCGCCGGTCGCGACGAGATCGTCGACGATCACCACGCGGTCGCCCGGCTTGCACGCGTCCTCATGAATCTCGACAGTCGCGCTGCCGTATTCCAGGTCGTACGACTGCGACAGCGTCTTGTACGGCAGCTTGCCCTTCTTGCGGATCGGCACGAAACCGAGACTCAGCTCGTACGCGAGAATCGGCCCGATGATGAAACCGCGCGCATCCATGCCGGCGATCACGTCGATGTTCTCGTCGATATAACGCTGCACGAACAGGTCCATGAGCGTGCGCAGCGCGCGGCGGTCCTGCAGGACGGGCGTGATATCGCGAAACTGCACGCCGGCCTGCGGCCAGTCGTCGACGGTGCGCACGCGCTCCTTGATGAAACGCGCGGCATCGAGCGCGGCGTTCGAAGGGATGAGGGACATGACTTCTCCGGAGTCTGCGCTATGAGGCCGCGCTCGCCATCTGACAAAAAGAAGAAACTACGCCGCCCGGCGATTGCGCGAGAGCCGTTCCTCGGCTTGCGCCAGCACTTCGGGCAGACCGCGCAACACGACGATATCGTTCGCGCGCAGCTTGGTTTCGGGGTCGGGTTCGACGCCCCGGATGCCGTGGCGCCGGATCGCGGTCACCTCGACTCCATTGCCGACGAGCCCGAGATCGTCGAGCGAATGCCCGACCGCGTCCGAATTCTCGTCGATCGGTACGGATTGTAGCCGCACCTGCTCGTGGCCATCGTCATCGTCGTCGTCGTCGGCGCCGCGGAAATAGCCGCGCAACAAGCTGTAGCGCGCGTCGCGCATTTCCTCGACGCGCCGCACGACGCGCCGCATCGGCACGCCCATCAGCACGAGCGTGTGCGACGCGAGCATCAGGCTGCCCTCGACGATCTCCGGAATCACTTCGGTGGCGCCAGCCGCGGTGAGCTTTTCGAGATCGGCGTCGTCGACGGTGCGCACGATCACCGGCAAGGTCGGCGCGAGCTCGTGGATGTTATGCAGCACGCGCATCGCCGAGGGCGTGTTGGCATAGGTGATCGCGACCGTCGCCGCGCGATGCAGACCCGCCGCGAGCAGCGATTCGCGCCGCCCCGCGTCGCCGAACACGACCGATTCGCCCGCCGCCGCCGCCGCCGCGACGCGATCCGGATCCAGATCGAGCGCGACGTAGGAAATGCCCTCCTGTTCCAGCATGCGCGCGAGATTCTGCCCGGCGCGGCCGTAGCCGCAAATGATCACGTGGCCGCTCTGCTTGAGACTTTGCGTCGCGATCTTCGTCATTTGCAGCGATTGCAGCATCCATTCCGTCGACGACAGCCGCAGCACGATGCGATCCGCGTTCTGGATGATGAACGGCGCGGCGAGCATCGACAGCAGCATGGCGGCGAGGATCGCCTGGAGGATGGTCGAGTCGACGAGATGCGAATCCAGAATCAGATTCAGCAGCACGAAGCCGAACTCGCCCGCCTGTGCGAGACCAAGGCCGGTACGCATGGCGACGCCCTGCGGCGAGCCGAACACTCGCGCGAGCGCCGTGATCATGACGGCCTTAAGCAGAATCGGCACGATGAAAAAACCGAGCACCAGAAACGGATGCTCCCAGATCACGCGCGGATTCAGCAGCATGCCGGTCGTCACGAAGAACAGACCGAGCAGCACGTCGCGGAACGGCTTGATGTCCTCTTCCACCTGATGCCGGTACGGCGTCTCGGCGATCAGCATGCCGGCGATGAACGCGCCGAGCGCAAGCGACAGCCCGAACTTGTCGGTGATGAACGCCGCGCCCAGCGTGACGAGCAGCAGGTTCAGCATGAACAGTTCTTGCGAACGACGCCGCGCGACGAGATCGAACCAGCGCGTCATGAACTTCTGGCCGAGGAACAGCAGCACCGTCAGCGCGACGACGATCTTCACCGCCGCGATGCCGAGCCACATTGCGAGTTGCGACGATTTGCCGTTGGCGAACGCCGCGATGATGATCAGCAGCGGCACGACCGCCAGATCCTGGAACAGCAGCACGCCGAAGATGTTGCGCCCGTGCTCGGATTCGAGTTCGAGCCGTTCCGCGAGGAGTTTGCTGACGATCGCCGTCGACGACATCGACAGCGCGCCGCCGAGCGCGAAGCTCGCCTGCCACGACATGCCGACCCAGAAATTGGCGATCCAGCCGAAGATCATTGCCAGCGCGATGGTCGCGGCAACCTGGCAACCGCCCAGGCCGAACACGATGCGCCGCATCGAACGTAGTTTCGAGAGCGAGAATTCGAGCCCGATGGAGAACATCAGGAACACGACGCCGAATTCGGCGAGATGCTGCGCACGGTCCGTATCTGGCGCAATACCCGCTGCGTGCGGGCCAACAATGATGCCTACCGTCAGATAACCGAGCATCGGCGGCAGATTGAAGTACCGAAATACGACGACGCCCGCCACCGAACACAACAGTAGCAACAGCGTCATTTCGAGCGGAGATATCATCCGTCTAGCGTCCTCGTCGGCAGCGTGCCGCAGTGCGTCATTCGGCGCGCGGCGGTGTCGTGGAAAAGCCCCAGATTCCAGGGCTCGCGGGGGCGGATAGGCGGCGGCGCGCCGCGCACCGTGCGGCGCGGCTCAGAATCGCCTTTGCTATACTCCGCGCATGATAGCGAAAATCAATGGCGACCGGGCACTGGCGCTGGCTCGCAACGTAATCCAGATCGAAGCCGACGCCGTTCGCGGTCTCACCGAACTCCTCGACGACAACTTCACCCGCGCGGTCGACATCCTGCTCGGGTGCCGCGGTCGCGTGGTCGTTTCGGGCATCGGCAAGTCGGGACACGTCGCCCGCAAGTTCGCGGCGACCCTCGCCAGCACCGGCACGCCCGCGTTTTTCGTGCATCCGGCGGAGGCGAGCCACGGCGACCTCGGCATGGTCACCGCCGACGACATCTTCATCGCGCTGTCGAACTCGGGCGAAACCGAGGAGCTCGTCGCCATTTTGCCGCTGATCAAGCGGCTCGGCGCAAAGCTGATCGCGATCACCGGCCGGCCCGACTCCAGTCTCGCGCAACTGGCGGATATGCATTTGAACGTGCGGGTCGAAAAGGAAGCGTGCCCGATGAACCTCGCGCCCACGGCCAGCACGACCGCGGCGCTGGCCATGGGCGACGCGCTCGCCGTCGCCGTGCTCGACGCGCGCGGTTTCGGCCCCGAGGATTTCGCGCGCTCGCATCCGGGCGGCGCGCTCGGCCGGCGCCTGCTCACTTATGTACGCGACGTGATGCGGGTCGGCGACGAAGTGCCCGTCGTGTCGCTCGACGCCACCGTGTCCGATGCGCTTTTTCAGATCACCGACAAGCGCATGGGTATGACGGCGGTCGTCGACGAAAATCGTCATGTGCATGGCATCTTCACCGACGGCGACCTGCGCCGCATTCTGCAACGCGACGGCGATTTCCGCGCGCTCAAAATCGCCGATGTCATGACGCGTAATCCGCGCACGATCGCGCCGGACCATCTCGCGGTCGAAGCGGTGGAACTGATGGAGCGCTATCGCATCAATCAGATGCTGGTCGTGAACGCCGACGCAACGCTGACCGGCGCACTGAATATGCACGATCTGTTCTCCAAGAAGGTTATCTGATGACGCAGAAGTCCTCCCCCGCCGCGCTGCCGGCCACGGCAAGCGCCGCCGAGCGCGCGAGCCGCATCAAGCTCATGGTCTTCGACATCGACGGCGTGTTTACCGACGGCAGCCTCTATTTCACCGCCGAAGGCGACGCGATGAAGTCGTTCAATTCGCTCGATGGCCACGGCGTGAAATTGCTGCAAACGGTCGGCGTGCAGACGGCCATCATCACCGGGCGCAAGTCGGGCATTGTCGCGGCGCGCGCGAAGGAACTCGGCGTCACGCATCTTTATCAGGGCGTCGCCGACAAAACCGAGGCGCTCGCCGAACTGCTCGCCGCCACCGGCATCGCCGCGGCCGAATGCGGCTACATGGGCGACGACTGGCCCGATCTCGCTGTCATGCGGCGCTGCGGCTTCGCGGCCGCGCCGGCGAACGCTCATCCGGAAGTGATCCAGCGCGTGCACTGGGTGGCGGAAGCGCGCGGCGGCCACGGCGCGGTGCGCGAAGTGTGCGACGCGATCCTCCGCGCCCAGCATCGCTACGACGCGCTGCTCGCCGCGGCGCTCGGAGACTGACGATGGCGCGCGCCGGAAACCTGACCTCGCTGCTGCCGGTCGTCGCGATGGCCGCGCTCGCCGGCATCACGTACTGGCTGTTGCAGGCCACGCTGCCGCCGGTCCAGCAGGCGCCCGAGCAGGCCAAGCGCCACACACCCGACTACTTCGCGAACAACTTTTCCGTGTCCGAGCTCGACGCAAGCGGCACGACGCAATATCGTCTGACGGCGAAATCCATGGTGCATTACGAGGACGACGAGAACAGCGATCTCACGCTCCCCGCAATGCGCATGTTCCAGCCGCAGAAACCGACCGTCACGGCAACGGCGCTGCGCGGCACGGTCAACGGCGACGTTTCAATTGTCGATCTCTACGATGATGCGCGTATTTTGCGCGCAGCCGGCTTTGGCGATCCGCAGATGCAGGCAGATTCCCAGCATTTTCGCGTGCTGGTGAACGACGATGTCATCGAAACGGAAAAACCGGTTAGACTTCAGCGCGGTCCGTCGGTGATGACGGCCGACGGCATGAACTACAACAACGTGACCCGGCAGATGAAGCTCTTCGGTAACGTGCGCGGCTCCATCGCCGCCTCGGATATCAACGGCGGCTCATCCAAATAATCCCGGCACTCCCATCCGAATTGTGATTGCATGAACGAAAGGTTTTCTCGCCCTGATGGCGGCCAGGCGCGCGCAACGCTCGCGCACCGCGTCACGCACGCGCTGCGCTGCTCGCGGGCCGTGCTCGGCGCCGCGCTCGCGTCGCTCGTCGCGTTGACGGCGCTGCCCGCGCACGCCGAAAAGGCCGACCGCGACAAGCCGCTCAACATCGAAGCGGACAACATGTCCTACGACGATCTCAACCAGAAGAACGTCTTCACGGGCCACGTGGTCGCGACCAAAGGCACGATCGTCATCAAGGCCGACCGCGTCGACGTCACGCAGGATCCGCAGGGCTATCAGTACGCCACGGGCACCTCGACCGGCAATAATCTCTCGTACTTCCGTCAGAAGCGCGACGGCGTCGACGAATACATCGACGGCAACGCGGTGCGCATCGACTACGACGGCAAGAACGATTTCACCAAACTCACGACGCGCGCCACCGTGCGCCGCCTGCAAGGTCTCTCGACCGTGCAGGACGAAGTGCACGGCAGCGTGATCACCTACGACGGGCAGAAAGACTTCTACACGGCAACCGCCGGCAAGGATGTCGCGAGCCCCGGCAATCCGACCGGCCGCGTGCGCGCGACGCTCGCGCCCCGCTCGGGCGGCGCCGCGCCGCTGAACGGCCCGCCCGCCAAGCTGTCTCCGTCGAACACCATTCAAGGAACGCCGCAGCAGTGAATTCGCCCGCCATGCCCCACCGTAAGCCGGAAGGCCAGTCGAGCTCGCTCGTCGTCCGCAATCTGAAGAAGCGTTACGGCTCGCGTACCGTGGTGAAGGACGTCTCGCTCGACGTCAAAAGCGGTGAAGTGGTCGGCCTGCTCGGACCGAACGGCGCGGGCAAGACCACGTCGTTCTATATGATCGTCGGGCTGGTTCCGCTCGACGCCGGCGAGATCGACCTCGACGGCAAATCGATCAGCCTCTTGCCGATCCATCAACGCGCGCATCTCGGCCTGTCGTATCTGCCGCAGGAAGCGTCGGTGTTCCGCAAACTCACGGTCGAGCAGAATATTCGCGCCGTGCTCGAACTGCAGACCGACGAATCCGGCAAGCGCCTGTCGCGGGACGCCATCACCGGGCGCGCGGAAGCCCTGCTCGACGAACTGCAGATCGCACATCTGCGTGAGAATCCGGCGCTGTCGCTGTCGGGCGGCGAACGCCGTCGCGTGGAAATTGCGCGCGCGCTCGCGACGAACCCGAGCTTCATCCTGCTCGACGAACCGTTCGCGGGCGTCGATCCGATCGCCGTGCTGGAAATCCAGAAGATCGTCAAGTTCCTGAAGCAGCGCAATATCGGCGTGCTGATCACGGACCATAACGTGCGCGAGACGCTGGGTATCTGCGATCATGCGTACATCATCAGCGACGGCAGCGTGCTCGCGGCCGGCGCGCCGAGCGAGATCATCGAGAACGAAAGCGTGCGGCGCGTCTATCTCGGCGAACACTTCCGCATGTAAACGCTACCGTGCATGCGGCGCCTGTCGTGCACTTTTCGTGCGCCGCATCAAGCAACAAGCAGCAAAACTTACGTGCCGCCCTCCGGGGCGGCACGCTTCTTTTTGGATTCGCCGCGAGGTTTCGCGCGCGTGGCAAACTCTCTACAATGAAGAAAACCTTGCCATGAAAGCCAGCCTCCAACTCCGCCTCTCGCAGCATCTTGCGCTGACCCCGCAACTGCAGCAGTCCATCCGGCTGCTACAGTTGTCGACGCTCGAACTGCAGCAGGAAGTCGCGATGGCCGTCGCTCAGAATCCGCTGCTGGAAAACGAGGACGACTGGATCACGAGTCCGCTGCGCGTCGCCGCGGACGGCTCGCTCATCACGTCGCCGGGGGCGTCCAGCGCGCCGCCCGAGCCGATGATGAGCAACGGGTCCTCGTCGAGCACGTCGAGTTCCGAACGTTCGGAAAACAGCGAGCCGCAAGGTGTCGACGAGTACAACGGCATGAGCTCGGACGGCGGCACGGATTCCAGTTCATGGAATCTTGAAGACTACGGCCGCTCAAACAACGCCTCCGACGACGACGATCTCCCCCCGCTCCAAATCCACGAATCGACCACAACGCTGCGCGATCATCTGACCGCGCAGTTGCGCATGACCTCGGCGAACCAGCGCGATCGTGCGCTGATCACGTTTCTCATCGAATCGCTGGATGAAGACGGTTATCTGACGTCGTCGCTCGAGGAAGTTCAGGCCGACTTGCCCGACGAACTGGAAGTGGACGTCGATGAACTGAGCGCCGCGCTCGCGCTGCTGCAAAGCTTCGATCCACCGGGCGTGGGCGGCCGCTCGGCGTCCGAGTGCCTGAAGCTGCAACTGCTGCGGCTCGATGCCTCGCCCACGCGCACGCTTGCGCTGGATATCGTCAACAATCATCTGGAATTACTGGCCGCGCGCGATTTCACGCGTTTGCGCAAGCAACTGAAGGCCAGCGACGACTCCCTGCGAGACGCGCATGTGCTGATCAAATCGCTCGAGCCGTTTCCCGGCGCGGCCTACGGCAAGAGCGAAGCCGATTACGTGGTGCCGGACATTCTTGTGCGCAAGAGCGCCAGCGGATGGACGGCGGAGCTGAATCCGGAGATCGTGCCGAAGCTGCGCATTAACCATTTGTACGCGAACATCCTGCGCAACAATCGCGGCGATCCGGGCAGCGGTTCACTGCGCCAGCAACTGCAAGAAGCACGCTGGTTGATCAAGAATATTCAGCAGAGATTCGAAACAATCCTGCGTGTTGCGCAGGCCATTGTCGAGCGTCAAAAGAACTTTTTTGCACATGGCGAAATCGCCATGCGGCCCTTGGTTTTGCGGGAAATTGCTGATACGCTGGGTTTACACGAGTCTACGGTTTCGCGTGTAACCACGGGCAAGTACATGCTCACTCCATTCGGGACACTTGAATTTAAGTTCTTCTTTGGATCACACGTTTCAACCGACACGGGAGGCGCGGCATCGTCAACGGCGATCCGGGCCCTCATCAAGCAACTGATAGGAGCGGAAGAGCCCAAAACTCCTCTTTCAGACAGCCGCATCGCCGAACTGCTGGCGGAGCAAGGATTCGTGGTCGCGCGGCGTACTGTCGCCAAGTACCGCGAAGCCCTAAAGATCCCGGCAGTGAATCTGCGCAAGTCTCTATGACCCCGTCTCTGTAGCTCATTGCATTTTGCGATGGGCGTTTACCGGCCGCTAAGCGAAAGCGCGGACGTGCCGGCCGGTGCGATCCGTTTCGCGCGCGTGAGACATATGGCGCGCTGACGGAACGCACAGCCGACCGGTATGGACGAGCCGACGTGGCCTGGCGGCCATTAGCTTGGAGAGCAACTATGAATCTGAAGATCAGTGGACACCACCTCGAATTGACGCCTGCGTTGCGCGAGTATGTGATCACGAAGCTGGACAGGGTGCTCCGTCATTTCGATCAAGTTATCGACGGCAACGTTGTCCTCTCGGTCGACAATCATAGGGAAAAGGAAAAGAGGCAGAAGGCGGAAATCAATCTGCATCTGAAGGGCAAGGACATTTTTATCGAGAGTTGTGACGCTGATATGTACGCGGCCATCGATCTCATGGTCGACAAGCTGGACCGGCAGGTCATCAAGCACAAGGACAAGATTCAGGGTCATGCTCACGAGGCCGTGAAGTATCGGAGCGAACCGGAAAGCCTGGAAGCGCCGTCGCCCTGAAGGGGCATAACGGTGAGGCTTGCGAACCGAGCATAGGACTTAAGCGCGAGCCGATCTCGAACTGAACGATTCATGCAGCAAAACCCGCCGGCAAATCCCGCCGTCAACCGACGGCGGACGAGTTTCGAGGCTTTCCTCGAATGCCCGGAAACGTTCACGACGAATATTCACCGTACCGAAGCCGCCATTCCCGGCGGCTTTTTTGTTGGATTTTCGTCGCGAAGTGGTTCAAGCCATTGATTTTCAGGGTTTTGTACTGCACATTGAGTTGCAATCCGCGCAATGGCGCGGCGCACCATCGCAGTTGGGCCTGTTCTATAATGGTCCGGTTATTTTCGGGGTCGCGCGACAGGAACGCTGCAGGGAAACGCCGCCAGCGCACTTTTCGTTTCACATCGCCGTGAGCGCTTTCAGACAGCAGCCACGATGAGGAGCAATCAGGCCACGCATCAGCCTGCCAACATGAATCGTTTAGCCAAATTTCTTCCCATCGAGAACGTCGTTCTCGGACTAGCCGTTACCAGCAAGAAACGCGTATTCGAGCAGGCGGGCCTCATTTTCGAGAACCAGAACGGCGTCGCCCGCAGTGTCGTCACCGACAATCTCTTCGCTCGTGAACGCCTCGGCTCCACGGGCCTGGGCGAAGGCGTCGCCATTCCGCATGGCCGCATCAAAGGGCTCAAGCAGCCGCTGGCCGCTTTCGTGCGTCTGGCCGAGCCTGTCGCGTTCGAATCGCCCGACGGCCAGCCGGTATCGCTCCTGATCTTTCTGCTCGTGCCCGAACAGGCCACGCAGCAGCATCTTGAAATTCTCTCGGAGATCGCGCAACTGCTCTCCGACAGCGAGGCGCGCGAGCGTCTGCACAAGGAAGAAAATCGTGAAGCGCTTTATCAAGTGCTCACGCAATGGCAACCGTAACCGCCGCACGAATCTGGCGAACCGCGTCCGAGGCTTGCGCAGCGCCGCTTAGGCGCCCGGCGCGCCTCGCCTACGCGAAGCTTCTGGGGCACAATCGGTCAAACACAGCGCCATGCGGCGTATCGAAGCAACCCGCTTCGTCGTTCCGCGAAGGCTGCTCCCGGCTTCCTACGGAGTTCCGGTCTCATGGATACGTCCAGCATCAACGCCCAAAGCATTTTCGACGATAACGCCGCCGCTCTGAAGCTCAGCTGGCTCACGGGGCACGAAGGCTGGGAGCGCGGTTTCTCGAGCGAGACGGTCGCGAACGCGACGTCCAGCGCCGATCTCGTCGGCCACTTGAATCTGATTCACCCGAACCGAATCCAGGTGCTCGGCGACGCCGAGATCAACTACTACCAGCGCCAGTCCGACGAAGACCGCTCGCGCCACATGGCGGAGCTGATCGCGCTCGAACCGCCGTTTCTGGTGGTCGCGGGAGAAGTCGGCGCGCCGCCCGAACTCGTTCTGCGCTGCACGCGCTCGTCCACGCCGCTGTTCACCACGCGTATGTCGGCGGCGGCCGTGATCGACAGCCTGCGTGCGTACATGTCGCGCATTCTCGCGCCGCGCGCGACGCTGCACGGCGTGTTCATCGACATTCTCGGGATGGGCGTGCTGCTCACCGGCGACTCCGGTCTCGGCAAGAGCGAACTTGGCCTGGAACTCATCAGCCGCGGCCACGGTCTGGTAGCGGACGATGCCGTCGATTTCGTGCGTCTCGGCCCGGACTTCGTCGAAGGACGCTGCCCGCCCCTGCTGCAAAATCTGCTCGAAGTGCGCGGTCTCGGCCTGCTCGACATCAAGACGATTTTCGGCGAAACCGCCGTGCGCCGGAAGATGAAGCTCAAGCTGATCGTGCAGCTCGTGCGCCGGCCGGACGGTGAATTTCAGCGTCTGCCGCTGGAAAGTCAGACGGTCGACGTGCTCGGCCTGCCGATCAGCAAGGTGACCATTCAGGTGGCGGCGGGACGAAATCTCGCCGTGCTGGTCGAGGCCGCGGTGCGCAATACGATCCTGCAATTGCGCGGCATCGATACCCTGCGCGACTTCATGGATCGTCAGCGGCTCGCCATGCAGGACCCGGACAGCCAGTTTCCCGGCAAGCTGATCTGAAGCCGCCGAGATTGTTTCGCGCCGGATTCGAATCAGATGCAGGTGCTACTATAAAGCGAACGAGTCGACTCCCATGCGTATCATTCTGATCACCGGCATCTCCGGTTCCGGCAAGTCCGTTGCGCTGAACGCGCTGGAAGACGGCGGCTACTATTGCGTCGACAATCTGCCGCCGCGCTTTTTGCCCGAACTCGCCGACTATCTCGCGAAAGAAGGCCAGACGCGCCTCGCGGTCGCGATCGATGCACGCTCGAGCCTTTCGCTCGACGAAGTGCCGGCTATCATCCACAAGCTGTCAAACGACTACGACCTGCGCGTGCTCTTCTTGAACGCGAGCACGCAGTCGCTCATTCAGCGCTTTTCCGAGACGCGCCGCCGTCATCCGCTGTCCGGCCCGCCGATGCGCGAAGCCGACGTCGGTCTGCTGAATTCGCTCGGCGAGGCAATCGAGCGCGAGCGCGAATTGGTCGCGGGCCTCGCCGAATACGGCCATCAGATCGACACCAGCAATCTGCGCGCGAACGTCCTGCGTGCGTGGGTCAAGCGCTTCGTCGAAACCGAGGCGGCCGATCTCACGCTGATGTTCGAATCGTTCGGCTTCAAGCGCGGCGTACCGCTCGACGCCGATCTCGTATTCGACGTGCGCACGCTGCCGAATCCGTACTACGACCGCGAACTGCGTCCGTTCACGGGCCGCGACAAGCCGATCATCGATTTCCTCTCCGCGCAACCGATGGTCGGCGAGATGATCGACGATATCGGCGGATTCGTCGGCAAATGGCTGCCGCGTTTTCGCGACGACAACCGCAGTTACCTCACTGTCGCGATCGGCTGCACGGGCGGCCAGCATCGCTCGGTGTTCATTGCGGAGGCGCTTGCCGCGCGCTTTCGCGAGAAGGCGAACGTGATCGTGCGGCATCGTGACGCGCCCATCCCGGTGGATGACGACGCGGCCCACACGCGAACCTGATCGCCACGACGGCGGTCCACCCTGGAGGAGCGCGATGTCCGCGAATCCTGTTTTGGCCGACTTGCCGCTGTTTCCGCTTCACACCGTCCTGTTTCCCGGCGGCCTGCTGCCGCTCAAGATTTTCGAGGCGCGCTATCTCGACATGGCGCGCTCGTGCCTGCGCGAGAAAACGCCGTTCGGCGTGTGCCTGCTGAAAAGCGGTCACGAAGTGGCGTCGCCGGGCGATCCGTCGGTGCCGGAGAGCATCGGCTGTCTGGCCGAAATCTCCGAATGCGATGTCGATACCTTCGGCTTGCTGCTCGTGCAGGCGCGCGGCACGCAACGCTTCAAGCTGACGGATCATCGCGTGGAACCGAGCAATCTGGTCGTCGGCACCGCGCAACTGCTCGGCGACGATCAGCCGCTGCAAGGCGCCGAAACGCTCGCCAAATTCGGCGCGTGCGCGGAAGTGCTGGAGCGGATCATCGATACCATCAGGGAACGCGAGCCGCAGAATCTGCCGTTCATCGAGCCTTATCTATTCGACGATCCCACCTGGGTGTCCAACCGTCTCGCCGAAGTCCTGCCGATTCCGATGCGCGCCCGTCAGAAGCTCATGGAACTGATGGACGCGGGCGCGCGGATCGACGTGGTGCATCACTACATGCAGCACCATCAACTGCTTTAGATCAGCGAGCCGGTCAGCGCGTCGAGCAGTTTTTTCACGGGCGCGGGCAGGCCGAACGAATCGATGCGCGCGAGCGGCGCCCACACGGTTTCCGCGCTCGTCAACTCGCGCGGCACGCCACGCGCCTCGCCCAGCCGCGGCTCGATGTCCAGCTTGAAGTGCGTGAACGTGTGCGTCAGCGGCGCGAGACGCTGCAGATGCTCGTCGCCGCCGAGACTGTGCGCGACGGCCGCGAGCGCCGCTTCGTCGGCCGCTTCGGGCAGGCTCCACAAACCGCCCCAGATGCCCGTCGGTGGACGTTTCTCCAGCAGGATCGAGTCGCCGTCCTTGAGTACGAGCATCCATGTCTTACGCGTCGGCACCGCTTTCTTCGGACGCGCCGCGGGCAATTCGCGCTGGCGTCCCTCGACTTTCGCCACGCAATCCGCGGCGAACGGACAGCGCGCGCAGTCCGGCTTGCCGCGCACGCAGAGCGTCGCGCCGAGATCCATCAGGCCTTGCGTGTAGGCGGTGACGTCGTCCTTGTGCGCGGCGTCCGGCAGCAGCGATTCGGCGAGCGTCCACAGCGCATTCTCGACGCGCTTTTCGCCCGGAAAGCCTTCCACGCCGAAGACGCGCGCGAGCACGCGCTTCACGTTGCCGTCGAGGATCGTCGCGCGCGCGCCGAATGCGAAGGACGCGATCGCCGCCGCCGTCGAACGGCCGATGCCCGGCAACTCCGCGAGTTCATCGACCGATTGCGGAAACGCGCCGCCATGTTCAAACGCGACGACCTGCGCACAGCGATGCAGATTGCGCGCGCGCGAGTAATAGCCGAGGCCGGCCCACAGCGCCATGACGTCGTCGATGGGTGCGTCGGCGAGCGCCGTCACCGTCGGAAAACGTTCGAGGAAGCGCGCGTAATACGGAATGACGGTCGAGACCTGCGTCTGCTGAAGCATGATCTCCGACAGCCAGATGCGATACGCATCGCGCGTGTTCTGCCATGGCAGATCGTGGCGGCCGTGAATGCGTTGCCACGCGATCAGACGCGCGGAGAAATCGGTGAGAGCGAGCATGGAGATTTAGCGTTGGCAGCGCGGACAAAAATACGTCGAACGCTGGCCCTGAACGATTTGGCGGATTGCCGTGCCGCAGACATGGCACGGCAATCCGGCGCGATCATAAACGAAGTAGTCGAGCTGGAAGTAGCCCGATTCGCCGTTGCTGCCGACGAAATCGCGCAGCGTGCTGCCGCCCTTCTCGATGGCCGCGGCAAGCGTCACGCGCACGGCATCCGCGAGCAGATCGTAGCGCACGAGCGAGATGCGCCCGGCTGCGGTCGTCGGCCGGATTCCTGCGCGAAAAAGACTCTCGGACGCATAAATATTGCCCACGCCGACGACAATTCCGCCCGCGAGCAGCGCCTGCTTCACCGACACCTTGCGTCCGCGCGTCTCGCGAAACATCAGCGTGCCGGAGAATTCCGGCGAAAACGGCTCGACGCCGAGATCCGCGAGCAGCGGATGATCGAGCACGTCGCCGTCCGCGCGCGGATGCCAGAGAATGGCGCCGAAGCGCCGCGGATCGCGAAAGCGCAGGATGAAATCGTCGAACACGATATCGACGTGATCGTGTTTCGCCGCTTCCGGCGGCTTCGGGACATGGCGCAGGACCCGCAATGTGCCGGTCATGCCGAGATGAACGATCAGCCAGCCTTCGACAGTCTCGAACAGCAGATACTTGCCGCGCCGCTCGACCTTCTCGATCTTCAGGTGACCGAGCGTCTTCGGAAGATGCTTCGGGATGGGCCAGCGCAGCGCCGGCGTGCGCACGTCGACATGTTCGACACGCCGTCCGGCGACGTACGGTTCGATTCCCCGGCGGGTGACTTCGACTTCCGGCAGTTCGGGCATTTTTCTGGAGAGAGACTTGCTTGGGCGAGTGTGCCGGTATTTTAGCGACCGCGTTACAATCGACCGAAACATTGTCTGGATTTCCATGAACCCCTTCGTCATGAAGTTGTTTGCGAAGCGTCAGGCCGCCTCGGCCCCTTCCGTCGCCGCGCCGATGTCGCGCATTGCGAGCGCCGTTGCGTTCGCGATGGCCGCGCTTGCATTCGCGCCCGCGTACGGCCAGGTGCCCAACGCGACGCCCGTCCCGAGCGCCGAAGACGAGTCCGACGCGCAAAGCGCCGCCGACGTGCTGACCGCGCCGGTGAGCGGCTCGGAATCGCAGGATCTGCCAAGCGTGGCAATGTCCAGCCAGATCGTGTTTCAGGTGCTCGCGGCAGAAGTGGCGCTGCAGCGCGGCCAGCCGGCGCCTGCGTACCAGACTTATCTCGCGCTCGCCCGCGACACGCATGACCCGCGCTTTGCGCAACGCGCGACCGAAATCGCCATCGCGGCGCAAAGCCCGAACGATGCGCTCACGTCGGCGCAACTCTGGCAGCAGTTTGCGCCGCATTCGGAGCGCGCGGCGCAGTTGAGCGCGTCGCTGCTGATCGTCGCCGGCAAGCCGGAGGACGCGCGGGCCACGCTCGAAGGCGAGCTCGCCAAGGTGTCGCCGGAACAGCGCGGCGAGGCCATTTTGTCGCTGCAAAGTTTGCTCGCACGCGGGCCGAATCGCGTCGGTGGGCTGAACGTGCTCAAAGATCTGACGAAAAACGATCTGGACCGGCCCGAAACGCAACTCGCGCTCGCACGCCAGCAACTGATCGCCGACGATCCGCCGGGCGCGAAGGCATCGCTCGAAAAGGCGCTGCAACTGCGCCCCGACTATCTGCCCGCCGCGCTGACGCTCGCGCGCATGGGACCGGACGAGCGCAACGAAGGCATCGCTTCGTTCGAGAAGTATCTCGACAAGAATCCGAAGTCGCATGACGCACGGCTCGCGCTCGCGCAGTTGTACTTGTCGGCCGACCGGCTCGACGACGCGCAGAAGCAGTTCGAGATCATGCGCAAGAACGACGCGAAGGATCTGACGCCGTTGATGGCGCTTGCGCTCATCAGCGTCCAGAAGAAGCAGTTCGACAAGGCGCAGGACTATCTGAACCTCTACGCGAAGACGGCGGAGGACACGCCCGGCGCGGATCCCGGTCAGGCGTACATCTATCTCGCACAGCTCGCGCTCGAGCAAAAGAACGATGCCGCCGCGAGCCAGTGGCTCGACAAGATTCCGCGCACGAGCCCGCAGTATCTGCCGGCACAGGTCACGCGCGCGCAATTGCTCGCGAAGCAAGGCAAGATCGACGAAGCCCGCGCGCTGCTCGGCAGCCTGCAAAGTTCCGATCCGCGCGATCTCGCCATGCTCGCCCGCACCGATTCGGCGATCCTGTTCGAGGCGCATCGCTATCAGGAAGCGGAAGCGAATCTGGCGAAGGCCGTCGCCGCGTTCCCGGACGACCCCGATCTCGCCTACGACTACGCCATGGCCGCGGAAAAGAACGGTCATTACGACGTCATGGAAACGCAGTTGCGCTCGCTGATGCGCATGCAGCCGAACAATCCGCAGGCGTACAACGCGCTCGGCTATTCGCTCGTCGATCGCAATCAGCGGCTCGATGAAGCGGTCAAGCTGATCGAAAAGGCGGTGTCGCTCGCGCCGAACGACGCGTTCATCATGGACAGTCTCGGCTGGGCGCGCTTCCGTCAGGGCAACGCGGCCGAAGCGGAAAAGATCCTGAAGAACGCCTACGACCTTCAGCCGAACGCCGAAATCGGCGCGCATCTGGGCGAAGTCCAGTGGAAGTCGGGACAGCAGGATCAGGCGCGCGCCACCTGGCGGCAGGCGCAGAAGCTTGAACCGGACAACGACACGCTCGTCAAAACACTAAAACGACTCCAGGTAAACGATCTTTGATGGCATTCGATTTCATGACCGGCGCATCGCTCCGACGCGGTGCGCTCGGCGCGGCGACACTCGCCGCGCTGGTGCTGTCGGGTTGTGCGGTACAGCCGCGCGTGCCGACCACGACGAACGCATCCACATCGCTCACGACGCAGACGAGCCGCGCGTATCACGGACGCTTCGCCGTGCAGTACAACGATCAGAACGGCGTGCAGCGCAACGCCTACGGCAACTTCGACTGGCAGGAAACGGGCGATACCGTCACGCTGCAGCTACGCAACCCGCTCGGCCAGACGATGGCGATCGTCACGTCGTCGCCGTCGCTTGCCACGCTCGAGTTGCCGAACCGCCAGCCGGTGAACGCCGACAACGTCTCCGAACTCATGCAGAACACGCTGGGTTTCGCGCTGCCGGTGGAAGGCTTGCGCTACTGGCTGCAGCCGTCGGCAGCGCCGACTTCGCGCGCGCAGACCACGCTCGATCCCGAGGCGAATAACGGCCGTCCGAAGGAGATCAAGCAGGACGGCTGGACGATCGACTACCTGGCCTACGCCGACGCGCCCGCGACGGGCGTGAAGCGCGTGAATCTTTCGCGCAACGGACCGCCGCTCGACATCAAGCTGGTGCTCGATCAATAACGTCTTTTGCATTTGTCACTGCGCCGCGCATGTCCTCATCCAACGATTCGCTCCGTGACTGCCTCGCGCCCGCGAAGCTGAACCTTTTTCTGCACATCACGGGCCGCCGTCCGGATGGCTATCACACGCTGCAGACCGTCTTCCAGTTGCTCGACTGGGGTGATCGCCTGCACTTCACGCGACGCCACGACGGCGTGATCAAACGCAAGACGGATGTGCCGGGCGTCCCCGAAGCCGACGATTTGATCGTTCGCGCGGCGCGGCTGCTCCAGCAGCACACGGGCACGCCGTTCGGCGTCGAAATCGAGATCGATAAGCGTCTGCCGATGGGCGCAGGCCTGGGCGGAGGCAGTTCTGACGCAGCAACGTCACTTTTTGCGTTAAATCGTCTCTGGGAAATTGATCTTTCGCGTGAGGTTCTGCAGAATCTGGGCTTGCAACTCGGCGCGGACGTGCCGTTTTTTGTCTTCGGGCAGAATGCATTCGCAGAGGGTGTGGGCGAGGCGCTTCAGGCAGTCAAATTGCCGAAACGTTTCTTCCTGGTGGTGACTCCTGCGGTTCACGTCCCCACCGCGGCGATTTTCTCCGAAGAAAGCTTGACGCGGAACACGAAAGTCGCCACAATGACGGACTTTCTTGCAGCGCAAAGGTCAGACTCAAACTGGCCAGACGGCTTCGGTCATAACGACATGCAGGCTGTAGTTGCTAAGAAGTACGCAGAAGTTGCAAAGGTGCTCGATTGGTTTTCCAATCTCGCACCAGCGCGAATGACCGGATCGGGAGCAAGCGTGTTTGCCGCTTTCACCAGCCGAGCTGAAGCAGAATTGGCGCAAGCCAAGTTGCCGGCAAGCTGGAAAAGTGTAGTGGCAGCAAGTCTGGACTTTCATCCTCTCTTCGCTTTTGCGTCATAGGATTTTGTTTTGTCGGGTATGTCCTACACTTTCCGGCAAGACTAAAAGTTAGTGTAGGGGAGTCGCCAAGTTGGTCAAGGCACCGGATTTTGATTCCGGCATGCGAGGGTTCGAGTCCTTCCTCCCCTGCCATTCTTTATCCGGCAAGACTCAAAAAGTCAGTGTAGGGGAGTCGCCAAGTTGGTCAAGGCACCGGATTTTGATTCCGGCATGCGAGGGTTCGAGTCCTTCCTCCCCTGCCATTCTTTTTTCTCGCGTTTTTCCTCTCGCCTCCAGCCGCAGACAGGTGCACGATGAGCAGTGACGGCCTGATGGTTTTTACTGGCAACGCAAATCCCGCGCTTGCCCAGGAAGTCGTCAAGATCCTTGGAATTCCTCTCGGCAAAGCAATGGTCAGCCGTTTTTCAGACGGCGAGATCATGGTCGAGATTCAGGAAAACGTTCGGGGCAAAGACGTATTCGTTCTGCAGTCCACCTGCGCTCCGACGAACGACAACCTGATGGAACTGATGATCATGGTCGATGCGCTCAAGCGCGCATCCGCCGGCCGGATCACCGCAGCCATCCCCTACTTCGGTTATGCGCGCCAGGACCGCCGTCCGCGTTCCGCGCGCGTGGCTATCTCGGCGAAGGTCGTCGCGAACATGCTGGAAATTGCCGGCGTCGATCGCGTGATCACCATGGACCTTCACGCCGACCAGATTCAAGGTTTCTTCGACATCCCCGTCGACAACATCTACGCAACGCCCGTGCTGCTCGGCGATCTGCGTAAGCAAAACCATGATCATCTGCTGGTTGTGTCGCCGGACGTCGGCGGTGTGGTGCGCGCGCGTGCGCTCGCCAAGCAGTTGAACACGGACCTCGCGATCATCGACAAGCGCCGTCCGAAGGCGAATGTCGCCGAGGTGATGAACGTCATCGGTGAAGTGGAAGGCCGCACTTGCGTGATCATGGACGACATGGTCGACACCGCAGGCACGCTGTGCAAGGCCGCGCAAGTGCTGAAGGACCGCGGCGCGACGCAGGTTTTCGCCTACGCGACGCACCCGGTGCTGTCGGGCGGCGCGGCGGAACGCATCGCGTCGTCGCAGCTCGACGAACTCGTCGTCACGGACACCATTCCGCTGTCGGCTGAATCGCTGGCGTGCTCGAAGATCCGCCCGCTGTCGAGCGCGGGTCTGCTCGCGGAGACATTCTCGCGAATCCGGCGCGGCGACTCGGTGATGTCGCTCTTCGCCGAAGGTTGAACAGAATTGGCAAGGAACGCGAAGCAACCGCTTCGCGTTTTTGCGTGATCGGCGCGAATCGGACGTAGGCTCGCGCCGCTTGTTGTGGGATCACATTTTTTCGATGGTCCCGGTTTCCCTGCCTGGTCGCGGGCAGATCAAGGAGTCAAAAATGAAAGTCGTCGCTTTCGAGCGTAGCAAGCAAGGTACGGGTGCGAGCCGCCGCCTGCGCAACTCGGGTAAGACCCCGGGTATCGTGTACGGTGGTGAAACGGACGTTCAACTGGTCGAACTGGACCATAACGCCCTGTGGCACGCCCTGAAGAAAGAAGTGTTCCATTCGTCGATCCTCGAACTCGACGTGGCTGGCAAGTCGCAACAGGTTCTGCTGCGCGACGTGCAATATCACCCGTTCAAGCAACTGGTGCTGCACGTGGATTTCCAGCGCGTCGACGCGAAGAAGAAGCTGCACACCAAGGTGCCGCTGCACTTCATGAACCAGGAAACCAATCCGGCCGTGAAGCTGGCTGGCGCGGTGATCACGCACGTCGTGACGGAACTGGAAGTGGAATGCCTGCCGGCAGACCTGCCCGAGTTCCTGGAAATCGATCTGGCGAAGATCGAAGCCGGTCAGACGATGCACGCGAAGGACATCCCGCTGCCGAAGGGCGTGAGCCTGACGGTCGCAATCGTGGCTGAAAACCCGGTCGTCGCATCGGCAACGGTTCCGGCCGCTGTCGTGTCGGATACGGCGGGCGATGCTGCGGAAGGCGAAAAGCCCGCGGCCGAGTAAGCACGCGGTACACCGCTATCCTCTCGATCCGTTCTCGCGAACGGTCGACGTGACCCGCCGGAGCGCAAGCCCCGGCGGGTTTTTTTTCGCACCCTACCAAGCGAGTCGCACCGGACTCGCAATGATTCGACATGATCAAGCTGATCGTCGGCCTGGGCAATCCGGGCGCCGAATACACCGCGACGCGGCATAACGCGGGCTTCTGGTTCGTCGACCAGTTCGCACGCGACGCAGGCGCCACGATGCGCGACGAACGCCGCTTCCACGGCTTCTATGGCAAAGGCCGGCTACACGGCCATGAAGTGCATCTGCTTGAACCGCAGACGTATATGAACCGCTCGGGGCAATCCGTCGTCGCGCTCGCTCAGTTCTTCAAGATCCTGCCCGACGAAATCCTCGTCGCGCACGACGAACTCGATCTGCCGCCCGGCACCGTCAAGATGAAGCTCGGCGGCGGCAGCGGCGGACACAACGGGCTCAAGGACATTTCCGCGCATTTGTCGTCGCAGCAGTATTGGCGGCTGCGCATCGGCATCGGGCATCCGCGTGATCTGATTCCCGAAGGCGCGCGCGCGGGCGCCAAGCCGGATGTCGCGAATTTCGTGCTGAAGCCGCCGCGCCGCGAAGAGCAGGACGTGATCGATCAGTCGATCGAACGCGCGCTCGCGGTCATGCCCTTCGTCGTCGCGGGCGAAACCGAGCGCGCGATGATGAACCTGCATCGCAACTGAAGATTCGAAACCGAATGTGGAGCCGACTGTGAGCCGTTTCTGGAGCGATATTGTCCATCGACTGACGCCTTATGTGCCGGGCGAGCAACCTGTGCTGGCGCATCCCGTCAAGCTCAACACCAACGAGAATCCGTATCCGCCGTCGCCGCGCGTGGTCGAAGCAATTCGCCGCGAGTTGGGTGACGACGGCGCGTCGCTGCGCAAGTATCCCGATCCGACCGCACTCGCGCTGTGCGAGGCGGTGGCGAAGCATCACGGCCTGCGCATCGAACAGGTGTTCGCGGGCAACGGCTCCGACGAAGTGCTCGCGCACGCGTTCCAGGCGCTGCTCAAGCGTGACCGGCCGATCCGCTTTCCCGACATTACGTACAGCTTCTATCCGGTCTATGCGCAGTTGTACGGCGTCGAATACGAGACGATGCCGCTGAACGCGGATTTCGCCATCGATGTCGACGATTACCGCGCGCCGAACGGCGGCGTGCTACTGCCGAACCCGAACGCGCCGACGGGCCGCGCGCTGCCGCTCGCCGAGATCGAAGTGCTGCTGAAGGCGAATCCGGATGTGCCCGTGATCATCGATGAAGCGTATGTCGATTTCGGCGCGCAGTCGGCGATCAGCCTGATCGACACGTATCCGAATCTGCTCGTCGTGCACACCACGTCGAAGGCGCGCTCGCTCGCGGGCATGCGGGTGGGCTTCGCGTTCGGCGATCCGGCGCTGATCGAGGCGCTCACGCGCGTGAAGGACAGCTTCAATTCGTATCCGCTCGATCGCTTAGCGCAGGCGGCGGCGCTCGCGTCGTACGAAGATCAGGCGTGGTTCGAGGAAAGCTGCGCGAAGGTGGCCGCGAGCCGCGACCGGTTGACGGCGCAATTACAGGCGTTGGGGTTCGATGTCGTGCCGTCGGCGGCGAATTTCGTGTTCGCGAAACATCCGGCGCACGACGCCGCGACGCTCGCCGCCGCGCTCAAGGCGAAGGAAATCTTCGTGCGCCACTTCAGGCTGCCGCGCATCGATCAGCATCTGCGCATTTCGATCGGCACGCCCGCCGAATGCGATACGCTCGTCGCGGCGCTTACGGAACTGATCGGCTAAGACATTGGCAAAAGCGCGCGAAGGGCTTACTCGCCCTTCGCCGCCATCAGCGCGTGATACTTGGTCAGCAACTGCTCCGGCGTTTCGACGTGCGCCGGATCGCGTGGAATGCACTCGACGGGGCACACTTGCTGGCACTGCGGCTCATCGAAATGGCCGACGCATTCCGTGCATTTGTTCGGGTCGATCACGTAGATCTCGGGACCCATTGAAATGGCGTCGTTCGGGCACTCGGGCTCGCATACGTCGCAGTTGATGCACTCGTCGGTAATGATCAAAGACATGCTTCACTCTCTTGCGCCGGTGTCGAAACCGGCATGACGCCCGCGCGCCTGCGAGATTGAACGCGCGCGGGAACGGCGCTCAGGGCGCCGCGGGGTCCTGCGACAGGATAACGACTTTGTCGATCAGCCGCTTTTCCACCGATGGAAACACGAACTTGCTCACGTCGCCGCCAAGCTGCGCAATCTCGCGCACGATGGTGCCGGAGATGAACTGGTACTGATCGGACGGCGTCATGAACATCGTCTCGACGTCGGGCAGCAGATAGCGGTTCATGCCGGCCATCTGGAATTCGTATTCGAAATCCGACACGGCACGCAGCCCGCGCACGATCACACGCGCATTGTTCTTGCGCACGAAATCCTTCAGCAGCCCGGTAAAACTGCTCACCTGCACGTTCGGATAGTGCCCTAGCACGTCATGCGCGATGTCGAGCCGCTCCTGCAGCGTGAAAAACGGCTTCTTCGCGCGGCTGTCCGCAACGCCCACGACGAGCTGATCGAAAATGCTCGATGCGCGCCGGACGATATCCTCATGCCCGCGAGTAAGCGGGTCGAACGTTCCCGGGTACACGGCGACAACCATGAGCTTCTCCTCTTCTAATTTACATTGGGCCGCGTGGCTGCGACGACCAACTCTGCCTCGTTTCCCCGTGACGCTTAGGCTCTGGGCCCGGCTACGCCAAATCAGGAACGCGCATTATTCCTCATTTTCGCGGCGCAGCAAATGATAGCGGACGGCGCCCGCTTTGCCCTCGCGCACCACGGACCAGCCCGCGAGCGCATCGATGGTCGCGACGTCGAGCGGATCGCCGCATTCGACGTAGATCGCGCCATCAGCCGAAGCGAGCGGCACGGCCAGTTCCAGTGCGCGCATGAGTAACGCCTGATCGCCGAACGGCGGGTCGAGAAAGATCACATCGAACGAACCGGGCGCGAGGCTCGAGGCGAGCCGCAATGCATCGGCTTCCGCGATCTCGATATTGCGCGCGCCGAGTTTCGTTTGATTCGCCCGGATCTGCGCGGCGGCGCGGCCGCTGCGCTCGACCATCAACACGCGCGCAGCGCCGCGCGACGCCGCCTCGAAACCGAGCGCACCGCTGCCCGCGAACAGGTCGAGACAGCGTTGTCCCGCGAGATCCTGGCCGAGCCAGTTGAACAGCGTCTCACGCACGCGATCCGGTGTGGGCCGGAGGCCGTCGAGATCGAGCACGGGCAGCGGCGTGCGCTTCCAGTCACCGCCGATGATGCGGATCGTGTGCGGTTTGCCTCCGCGCGACGGCGTATGGCTGGGCAAAGTGGAGCGAGTAGCGGACGAGCGAGACATAAATGCGATGTTTGAGCCGGACGCACGACCGCGCCCGATGGCGCGCCGGCATGTTTTTCAATCGACAATCGACGGGCGCGGGCAATGAAAGCCAACGTTACCACACGCGCGCACCGTGCCGGGGACCGCACGGGGATAGGAGCTACGCCTGATAAAATACGCGGCTCCTATCCCCGTGCGCGGGCCTCGTGCGCGCATCATCGTCAGACACTCATGTTCAGCTTCTTCAAACGATTCAAAAAGCCGGCTGACGGGCCGCTCGACACGCCTCAGGACGAATCCGCCGAGGCGCTTGACGACGAAGAGCTTTCCGACGACGAGCTGGAACGGCAGGCGCTCGCAGCCGAGGCGCCGCCGGAAGCGCCGCCTGTAGCCGCGCGCGAAAAGGCCGAGTCTGCTGCACCGGTGCCTGCGCAGCCTGTGCCCGCACCGGCGCCCGCGCCTTCTGCGCCTTCTGCGCCCGCGCCCGCCAAACCCGCCGCCCCGCCGTCGCAAAAGGCAGAAAGCGCAGAGGAATCGAAGGAATACTGGCAAGGCCGGACGCAGTCGCAATGGTCGCGCGCGCCCGCAACCGATCTCGCGAGCGAAGAGTTCGTGCCGCCGCCCGAGCCGGATCCCGCCGCGAAGAAATCGTGGCTTTCCCGTTTGCGCCACGGTCTCTCGAAGACGAGTTCGAACCTGACCGGCATCTTCGTCGGCGCGAAAATCGACGAGGATTTGTACGAAGAGCTCGAAACCGCGCTGCTGATGTCCGACGCCGGCGTCGACGCGACCGAATTCCTGCTCGAATCGCTACGGGAAAAAGTGCGCTCGGAGCGTCTGACCGACGCGTCGCAGGTGAAGGCCGCGCTGCGCGATCTGCTGATCGACCTGCTGCGTCCGCTCGAAAAGTCGCTGATGCTCGGCCGCGCCCAACCGCTCGTGATGATGATCGCGGGCGTGAACGGCGCCGGCAAGACGACCAGCATCGGCAAGCTGGCGAAGCATCTGCAGCACTTCAATCAGTCGGTGCTGCTCGCCGCCGGCGACACTTTCCGCGCCGCCGCGCGCGAGCAGTTGACCGTCTGGGGCGAGCGCAACAACGTCACGGTGATCGCGCAGGAAAGCGGCGATGCGGCCGCCGTCATCTTCGACGCGGTCGGTGCGGCACGCGCGCGCAAGATCGACGTGATGATGGCCGACACCGCCGGCCGCCTGCCGACGCAACTGCATCTGATGGAAGAGCTGCGCAAGGTGCGCCGCGTCATCGCCAAAGCCATGCCCGACGCGCCTCACGAAGTGCTGCTCGTGATCGATGCGAACACGGGTCAGAACGCGCTCGCGCAAGTGAAGGCGTTCGACGACGCGCTGGGCCTGACCGGTCTCATCGTCACGAAGCTGGATGGCACGGCAAAAGGCGGCATCATCGCGGCGATCGCGCGGCAGCGCCCGATTCCGGTGTATTTCATCGGCGTGGGCGAGAAAGTCGAAGACTTGCAGCCGTTCAGCGCGGAAGAATTCGCGGACGCGCTGCTTGGCTGAAGCCCAGGCACGCGGGCAAACAAAACGAAAAAGGGCGTTCCGGCGAACGCCCTTTTTTATCGCGCGAAAACGAGCGACGCCGCGATCCACATCATCACGCAGCCGACGATCACGTCGAGCACGCGCCACGACATGTCCTTCTCGAACCACGGTTCCAGAAGACGCGCGCCGTAGCCGAGCGTAGTGAACCAGAGAACCGACGAACACATCGCGCCCGCCGCGAACCACGCGTTGCCCGGCCAGCCGCGACGCGCGCCGATGCCGCCGAGCAGCACAACGGTGTCGAGATAAACGTGCGGATTGAGCAGCGACAGCGCGAGCACGGTGGAGGCCGCGCCGATCGCCGTCTGCGAGTCGCCGTCCGAGGCGTTCAAATGCCCCGGTCCGCGCCACGCCGCGATGAACGCGCGCAGGCCGTACAGAAACACGAAGACCGCGCCGGCCCAGCGAATCACGTCGAGCAAAACGGGCGCACGCGCGATCAGCGCGCCCATTCCAGCGACCCCGAGCGCGATCAACAGCACGTCGACGACCGCGCAGATCGACACCACGATGCCGACGTGCCGCCGCTTCAGGCCCTGCCGCAGCACGAACGCGTTTTGCGCGCCGATCGCGACGATCAAACTCGCGCCCAGCCCCATGCCCGACAAATAACTCGACAACGCGCCCGCAGAAAGCACTGCCGTCATTCGGCGTCCGGCTGCTGGCCAGGCGCTGCGCGCGCGAAGGCGTCGATGGTGCAGGCGTGATCGGCGATGCGCTCGATCGTCGGGAAACGGCTCGTGTCGATGCCGAAGCGCCGCGCGTTGAACACCTGCGGCACGATGCACAGATCGGCGACGGTCGGCGTGTCGCCGAAGGTCAGCGCGCCGACGCGCTTGTCGCTCGCGAGACGCTTTTCGAGCGAGTCGAAACCGGCCTCGACCCAGTGCCTGTACCACGCATCTTTCGTTTCGTCCGGCACTTTGACCTGATGCTTCAGGTACTTGAGCACGCGCAGGTTATCGAGCGGATGAATCTCGCACGCGACCTGCATCGCGACCGCGCGCACGAACGCGCGATCGGACGGATTCTTCGGCAGCAGCGGCGGCTCCGGATGCGTCTCCTCCAGATACTCGATGATCGCGAGCGATTGCGTGAGCACGTCGTCGCCATCCACGAGCGTCGGCACGATGCCGTCCGGATTGAGCGCGCGATATTCGGGCTTGAGCTGCTGGCCGCCGTCGCGCAGCAGATGCACCGCCGCGTACTCGTAGTCGAGTCCCTTCAGATTCAGCGCGATGCGCACGCGATACGCCGCCGAACTGCGGAAATAGCTGTAGAGCTTCATGTTCATGAGCTCAGACGACGCGCACGGAGAATTCGCCGATGCCGTCCACGCCGCCCTTGAGCACATCGCCCTTCACGACCGCGCCGACGCCTTCGGGCGTGCCGGTGAAGATGAGATCGCCGGGGAACAGCTCGAAGAGCGTCGACAGATACGCGACCGTCTCGCCCACCGACCAGATCAGTTGCGAGATGTCCGAGCGCTGCTTCTGCTCGCCGTTGACGGTCAGCCAGATCGCGCTCTTTTCCAGATGCCCGACCTTCGAGACCGGATGAATCGGGCCGATGGGCGCCGAACGGTCGAAGCCTTTCGCCGTGTCCCACGGGCGGCCGAGCTTTTTCGCTTCGGCTTGCAGATCGCGGCGCGTCATGTCGAGGCCGAGCGCGTAGCCGTAGACATAGTCGAGCGCCTGATCGACGGGAATGTCACGGCCCTGTTTGCCGATCGCGGCGACGAGTTCCATCTCGAAGTGCAGATTCTTGGTCTGCGACGGATACGGAAACTCGCCGGTCGCACCCGGCGCGACGTACAGCACGGCATCGGCGGGCTTGCTGAAGAAGAACGGCGGCTCGCGATCCGGATCGTGGCCCATCTCGCGCGCGTGCGCTTCGTAGTTGCGCCCGACGCAGTAGATGCGGCGCACCGGAAACTGCTCGTTCGTACCGTCGACGGGCACGGCTGCCGCCGGTGCCGGAGAAAACACGTAAGTCATCCCGCTCTCCTGTTGCTGTTTTCAAATGCCAGATTCATGGGCGCGTGCGCGGGTGCGGACCGCTCGCGAGAAAAGGGAGTTTAACGTGCGACGGAGAATCGTGGCGACGCTTGTCGGACGCGGGTTTGCGAGCTTTCGGGGAGCCTTCGGCGCGCGTGCTTCACGCCGAACCGCGGCGAAGCGTTCGAGCGACGCAACTTGCCAGCGCATCTCAAATGCGGTACTGAATGAGTCTCCCGCATCCTATACGCGCGGCGGCATCGCTCACATTACGGAAGTGAGCGCCCGATCGCGCACCCCTCCGATGAATGACACTGCTGCCCCCACTTTTGCCTGCGCACGCTATATCAAAGAAATCGGCCGCGGGCCGAACGGCGCGCGTGCCCTCTCGCGCGACGATACCTACGCGCTCTACGAAGCCATGCTCGATGGCCGCGTCTCCGATCTCGAACTCGGCGCCGTGCTGCTTGCCTATCGCGTGAAGGGCGAGACGTCCGCCGAACTCGCCGCGATGCTTTCGGCGGCGCATCGGTCGTTCGAGCCGCTGCACGTTCAGGATGGCCGCGAACATGCGCGGCCCGTGTCGATTCCGAGCTACAACGGCGCGCGCCGGACGCCGAACCTCGTCCCGTTGCTGTCGATGCTGCTCGCGCGCGAAGGCGTGCCGGTGCTGGTGCACGGCGTGACCGACGATCCCGGCCGCGTGACGAGCGCGGAAATCTTCGCCGAACTCGGCATCGCGCATGCGACCTCACACGACGAAATCGAGGACAGTCTCGCGTCGCGCCGGCTCGCCTTCGCGCCGGTCGCCGTGCTGGCGCCGAAGCTCGCGCGGCTTCTGGCCTTGAGGCGCCGGATGGGCGTGCGCAACTCCACGCATACGCTCGTCAAGATTCTTCAGCCGTTTGCCGATCCGGGCCTGCGGCTCGTCAACTACACGCATCCGGAATATCGCGAGAGTCTCACCGGGCTGTTCACCGAGCATCCGGATGCGGCGGCGGGCGGCGCACTGCTCGCGCGCGGCACGGAAGGCGAAGCCGTCGCGGATACGCGGCGTCAGGTACAGGTCGACTGGTTCCACGACGGCCATGTCGAAACGCTGATCTCGCCCGAGCATTCCCAGCCGGATGCGCCGCCCGTCGAACTACCCGAGGCGCTCGACGCCGCCACCACCGCGCGCTGGATCGAGTGCGTGCTGCGCGGCGACGTGCCGGTCCCGCCCGCGCTCGTGCGTCAGGTCGAAGTGATCGCCGATGTCGTGCGCAAACCTGTGTAATGGCAACGATCAGCGAAATAGTCATTTGACACGCTATTCAACGCTGGTTTAAAGTCGAACGCATGCGCTTCACCCAAGTCTCCTCCCTCCGAATTATTTCGGGCCGCCTAGCGCGGCCCCTATCGCTACGTCTAGCGTAAGTCGCTAAACGTAGCGCCGCGCATTGCCGGGTTTTCCGGGCAAGCGCGGTCCTCCGGCAGTTCCCGCAGTTCCTTTTCTTACCACTTGTAGTCGTCAGCTTTTCGTTCGCGCATCCCGCGAGACGGAAACGCGAGGGTCAAATGCACGCTGCTTCGCGCACGTTCACATTGGTCGCAGGCGTCACCATCGCTGGTGATTCGTGTGACCGCGCGCGCGGCCCGGCTTCACGTGCATCGTGCCGCGCCCGGCCAGCCGCCGGACACAGCCTCTCTCGCAGACGCTACGCAAACCGTCCCGAGAGAGATCGACGATCATGATGCCGAACCCCGCCGAGAAATACCGCCCGTTTCCGCAAGTCCGACTCAACGGCCGCCGCTGGCCGAATCGCACGATCGAGCGCGCGCCGATCTGGATGAGCACCGATCTGCGCGACGGCAATCAGTCGCTGATCGAGCCGATGAGCATCGCGGCCAAGCTCGAATTCTTCGACATGCTGGTGGCGACGGGTTTCAAGGAGATCGAGGTGGGGTTCCCGTCGGCATCGCAGACGGATTTCGATTTCGTGCGCAAGCTGATCGACGAAAAACGCATTCCGGACGACGTCACCATCGAAGTGCTCGTGCAGTCGCGTCGCGAACTGATCGAGCGCACGTTCGAGGCGGTCGAGGGCGCGAGCCGCGTGATCGTGCATCTGTACAACGCGATCGCGCCGTCGTTTCGTCGTATCGTATTCAATCAGTCGAAGGAAGAAGTGAAGGCGCTCGCCGTCGAAGGCACGCGCATCATCAAGGAATGCGCGGCGGCGCGCCCCGCGACGCACTGGATCTACCAGTATTCGCCCGAAACCTTCAGCATGACGGAGCTGCCGTTCGCGCGCGAAGTCTGCGACGCCGTCGCGCAGATGTGGCGTCCGACGCCCGAGCACAAGATGATCGTGAATCTGCCCGCGACCGTCGAAGCCGCGATGCCGAACGTGTTCGCCGATCAGGTCGAGTGGATGGACCGCAACATGGGTTTTCGCGACAGCATCGTGCTTTCGGTGCATCCGCATAACGATCGCGGCACGGCGGTGGCGGCCGCGGAAATGGCGCTGCTCGCGGGCGCGGACCGCATCGAAGGCTGTCTGTTCGGCAACGGCGAGCGCACGGGCAATGTCGATCTCGTGACGCTCGCGCTCAATCTCTACACGCAAGGCATCGATCCGGGCCTCGATTTCTCCGACATCGATTCGGTGCGGCGCGTCGTCGAGCGCTGCAACCAGATTCCGGTGCATCCGCGCCATCCGTATGCGGGCGATCTCGTGTTCACGGCGTTTTCGGGCTCGCATCAGGACGCGATTCGCAAGGGTTTCGCGCAGCGCGTGGCCGGAACCGTCTGGGACGTGCCCTATTTGCCGATCGATCCGGCCGATCTCGGCCGCAGCTACGACGCCGTCATCCGCGTGAACAGCCAGTCCGGCAAGGGCGGCGCGACCTATCTGCTCGAACGCGGCCTCGGCTTCACGCCGCCGCGCCGCGTGCAGATCGAGTTCAGCCACGCGGTGCAGGCGCTCGCCGACGCATCCGGCGAGGAAATCAGCGGCGACGCGATCTGCGCCCTCTTCAGGCGCGAATATTTCGATGCGGGCGGCCCGGTCGCGCGCGTGGATGCATCGACGCTTTCCGTGTTCGGACGACGCGTCGCGGTGGCGCCGGCATCGGGCGCGCCGAGCGGCGAGGCGTACGCGCAGACGGTCGCGGCGGCGCTGGGCGTCGATGCGACCGTCAACTGGTTCGAGACGGCCGTGACGGCCGACGGCGATACGGCGGCGTTCGTCGGCTGCCGGGTGGGCGACGGCCCGGCGCGCTTCGGCGTGGCGCTGCATGCGAATCCGGCGCTCGCGGTCGCCGATGCGGTGGTGAGCGCCGTGAACCGGTCGAGGCGCACGGCTCAGGACGAGCAGCGTGACGAACGGCACGACGAGGCCGTGGAAGCGTAGAAACTGTAGGGAACGACGCGCGCAGCGCTATTCGAGGGCGACGCGCGTCGCTTGCAGTGCGAGCAGAAGCCACTGGCCGTCGGTCTGCACATGCACGGCCGTGTAGGCGATGGGAAAGAGCAGCGCGCCGTTCTTCGATTCCATTTCGATCAGCGCGCGGCCGGAAACCAGACAGGTGTCGCGCCCGGCGGGCAACACATCTTGCGACTGGATCTCGATCTGCCGATAGCGCCGGCGGCCCGCGGTGATGGCATCGATGAACTGGCGCTTCGTCTCGCGCTTGCCGTTCGTGTGCACGTAGCTGACGTTTTCAGCCAGCAGCGCATCGAGCGCCGGACCGTCGCCCTCGACCATCGCCCGGAAGCGATCGCGCTCGAGGCCGCGGATGGCCTCAATGGTTTTTGCCGGCATCTGTCGGTTCCCCTTGGGTCAGGACCTTGGGTCACGGCCTTGCGCCGGGGAACCGATGCGCCGGCGCCCCGTCAGAAGTTGTATTGCAGATATAGCTGGCTGAAATTTATACCAGGATTGGGCTCTTTGATACTGGCGTTCGACAAGTGCTGAAACCGGAAGCCCGCCTGATAGTTCTGCTTGTCGCCGAAGATCATGCCGACGCCGACCATATCGGCGAACTGGAACGCCGTCGAAACGGTGAAGTCCTGCGTAATGCGCGCATGCGAGAGCAGCCGCACGCCGACGCCCGCCTCGATGAACGGCCGGAAGTAGCCCGCGCTCTTCACGAAGCGCACGACCGGCGTAATGCCGAACTCCCAGATATTCGGGTTGACCGCGTTATCCTCGGTCGAATGCCAGTAGGACACGTGGCCTTCGCCGATCAGCGTGAAATGGAAGCCGCCGATCTCCCACCAGGTGAGGCCCGGGTCCCAGGCCACGCCGAGATCCACCTTTTTGATGTCACGATCGGCCACACCGGCCGCGAACTGAACGCCGAAGCGGTCCGCATGAGCCGCCGCGGACGCGAGGCCGAGCGTCGCGCAAGTTGCCAGACGGAGCATTGAAGCAGGCCACAAACTCTTTTTTTTATCCATGAGCACCCCATATTCTCGGATGACGGCGTGTTTCACAAACTATAACGTTTGGCCGATTCTAGTTATGTTCTAAAAGAATTGCAGAAATCGCAGCAACAGTTCAGGTTTTGCTGAATATTCTTTCGCTGCGGCGCGCAAACACGGTAATCAATTCGACAGTTCGCGCCATATCGGTAAATTCGACCACAATATCTCGCAACAGACTGTCCTATCAGCCACACAAATTCGATAGCTTTTGTGGGAACTCACACGTTTCCGAGCCCTCTAATCCTTAGCACTCGCTAAACGGGAGTGCTAATATCGTGTTTGATTTGCCGTTGCTGCATAGCGGCATCGGGCACTGAATTGTCGATAAGGAGCTTATGAGCGTGACCAATGCGATGACCCTTCCGAATGTATTGAGCTCGGCACCTGCCAAGGGATCTTCGGCAGGCGCGCTGACGTACGCACAGTCGTCCATGTTGACCGGCCAGATTGGCAACATCGACTCATACATACAAGCAGTGAACCGTATTCCGATGCTGTCGCCGGCAGAGGAACGTCAGTACGCCACCGAATTCCGCGAACAAGGCAATCTGGACGCGGCGCGTCAGCTCGTGCTGTCGCACTTGCGCCTGGTTGTTTCGATCGCCCGCAACTATCTGGGCTACGGCCTGCCGCACGCGGACCTGATTCAGGAAGGCAACATCGGTCTGATGAAGGCCGTAAAGCGGTTCGATCCGGAGCAAAACGTGCGCCTGGTGTCGTATGCCATGCACTGGATCAAGGCCGAGATTCACGAGTACATCCTGCGCAACTGGCGCATGGTGAAGGTCGCGACGACCAAGGCGCAGCGCAAGCTGTTCTTCAACCTCCGCAGCCACAAGACCAGTCATTCGGCGTTCACGCCAGATGAAATCGAAGGCTTGGCGAACGAGCTGAACGTGAAGCGCGAGGAAGTCGCGGAAATGGAAACCCGCTTGTCGGGCGGCGATATCGCGCTCGAAGGCCAGGTCGACGACGGCGAGGAAGCCTTCGCGCCGATCGCCTATCTGGCTGACTCGCACAACGAGCCGACCAACGTCATCGCCGCGCGCCAGTTTGACAAGCTGCAAAGCGACGGCTTGGCCGACGCGCTGGAGTCGCTCGACGAACGCAGCCGCCGCATCATCAAGGCGCGCTGGCTCGACGTGCAGGACGACGGCTCGGGCGGCAAGACGCTGCACGAACTGGCCGACGAGTTCGGCGTATCGGCTGAGCGCATTCGCCAGATCGAGGCGAGCGCGATGAAGAAGATGCGCTCGGCGCTGCACGACTACGCGTAACTCATGACTGTGCTTCAGCAGTAACAGCGGTAATTGCAAAGCCCGCCGTCTCCCGACGGCGGGCTTTTTCTTTGGCGCCGCGTCTCCATCCACATCCGCATCCGCACTTATGCGTTTTCATGCGCCGACATGAAAACGGCGCCCGCAGGCGCCGTTTCGCTACAACAGGTTCAGCAATCCATCATGCCGGCAGCGGTGCCGCGCCGCCGCCGTTGCCCGGCAGACGCGAGGCCAGCTGCGCGGCGTAACGCGGGGCTGCCGCGCCCACGACGATGTGGAACGTATCCGCCGACACCCACGCCACGTCCAGCGACGACAAACGCTGACGATCCACCGACGACGGATCGCGCACGACCACGCGCAGGCGCGTCGCGGCGACCGCGTCGAGCGAGGCGATATTGGTCGCGCCGCCGAACACCGCCAGCCAGCGCAGCGGATCCGGATCCAGCGGACCTTGCGTCTGATCGGCGCTGCCTGCCGCTGCAACGGCGGCCGGTTGAGCCGGCGCGGACGATGCAGGCGTCGCACCGCGCGTCGAGGAATGCTCCAGTTCGCCGCGAATTTCATCGGCGATCAGATCCGCTTCCGGTCCGATGATCACCTGCACGTTGGTCGCGCCGCGCTTGAGCACGCCGCGCGCGCCGATGTTCTTCAGCTTCGCTTCCGAGACGTTCTCCGTATTCACCACCGACAGACGCAGACGCGTCGTGCAGGCATCGACCAACGTCAGGTTCGACGCGCCGCCCAGCGCCGCGATGTACTTCGATGCACGCGTCGCCGAAGCGGACGTCGCCGCCATGCCTGGCACCGGCGGAATCAGACCGCCGTCGACGGTCGTCTGCGCGTCCGTTTCAGCGTCGGTCGTGGCCGGTTCGCGGCCCGGCGTCGCCATGTTGAACTTGCGGATGAAGAAGCGGAACAGGCCGTAATAGACGATGCCGTACACGAGGCCGAGCGGAATCGCCATCCAGCCGCGTTGCGACAGACCGTAGTTCAGCACATAGTCGATCGCGCCCGCCGAGAACGTGAAGCCCAGATGGATGCCGAGCGCCGAGCAGATGGCGAGCGAAAGGCCCGTCAGAACCGCGTGGATCGCGTAGAGCACCGGCGCCAGGAACATGAAGCTGTATTCGATCGGCTCGGTCACGCCCGTGAGGAACGCGGTCAGCGCCATCGAGAACAGCAGGCCGCCGACGACCGCGCGGCGCTCCTTCGGCGCTTCGTGGAACATCGCGAGACAGGCAGCCGGGAGGCCGAACATCATGATCGGGAAGAAGCCCGTCATGAAGCCGCCCGCGGTCTTGTCGCCTGCGAAGAAGCGGTGCAGGTCGCCGTGGACGACCGCGCCACCATCGGGCGGCGTGAACGAGCCGAACACGAACCACGCGAGCGAATTGATGATGTGATGCAGACCCGTCACGAGCAGAATGCGGTTCAGCACGCCGAAGACGAACGTGCCGAGCGCGCCCGCCGTGGTGAGCCAGCCGCCCGCGGCATCGATCGCCGCCTGCACCGGTTGCCAGATGTAGCCGAACACGATGCCGAGTATTAGACACGCGACCCCGGTGACAATCGGCACGAAGCGTTTCCCGCCGAAGAACGCCAGATACTCGGGCAGCTTGATGTCCTTGTACTTGTTGTACAGATAGCCCGCGACCATACCTGCGACGATCCCCGACAGCACGCCCATGTTGAGCTTGTCGTTGATGTCCTTCATCACGGCGATCTCGATGAGATAGCCGATTGCGCCGGCGAGACCCGCCGTGCCGTTGTTGTCCTTCGCGAAGCCCACCGCCACGCCGATCGCGAACAGCAGCGGCAGGTTGGTGAAGATCGCATCGCCGGCGTCGGCGATCATCTTGATGTTGAAGACATCGGGCTGGCCGAGACGCAGCAGCAGGCCGGCCACCGGTAGTACGGCGATCGGCAGCATCAGCGCACGGCCTAGTCGCTGCATCTTTGCAAACGGGTTGGCGTCCATCGGATTCTCCAAAAATATAAGTCTTGTCGTTACTGCGTCGGGGGATGCTAAAAGGCTTCCGCGAAGCTCGCCACAAACCGGACGATTAGTCCTGCGGCCAGATTTCGCGGCTTGCCGCTCTTACTGCCTGTGCCGATTCGAGCGCGAGGCAATCCTCGGCGCGCTGACGGCAAAGCTGGTAATCGAGATTGCGCACACGCGCCTTGATGCCGGGCACGGACACGGGATCGACCGACAACTCGGTCACGCCGAGGCCGATCAAGAGCGGCGCCGCGAGCGGATCGCCGCCGAGCGCGCCGCATACGCCGACCCACTTGCCGTGCTTCTCCGCGCCCTGCACCGCCGTCTTGATGAGACGCAGCACGGCCGGATGCAGGCCGTCGGACTGCGCGGCGAGATCGGGCTGGCAGCGGTCCATCGCGAGCGTGTACTGCGTGAGATCGTTAGTGCCGATGGAGAGGAAATCCGCGTGCTTCGCGAGCTGATCGGCGAGCAGCGCCGCCGACGGCACCTCGATCATCACGCCCACTTCGATCGGCTCGGTCCGGCCGGCTTCGCGCGCGAGTTCGTCGATGCGCACGCGCAGACGTTGCAGTTCGCCGGAATCGGTGACCATCGGCAGAAGAATGCGCACGGCGCCGACAGGCTTCACCGCGAGCAGGCCGCGCAACTGGTCGTCGAGCAGATCGGGGCGCACTTGCGCGAGACGGATGCCGCGCAGGCCGAGCGCCGGGTTTTCCTCGGGCGGCAACGTCAGATAATCGACTTCCTTGTCCGCGCCGACATCGAGCGTGCGGATGATCGCGGTGCGCCCGGCCAGCGCATCGACGATGCCCTGATAGCTCTCCGTATGCTCCGCGGTCGTCGGCGCCGACTGGCGGTGGATGAACAGCAGTTCCGTGCGCAACAGGCCGACCGCGTCGGCGCCGTTCTCGACGGCGGCCTTCGCGTCGTCGAGCGTGGCGATGTTCGCGGCGACCTCGATCGCGCGGCCGTCTTTCGTCGACGCAGCCTGCTGCGACATGCGCCGGTTCGCTTCGCGCACGCCGGCCAGACGTTCGCGTTCGGCGCGGGCGCGTTCGACGTCGAGCTGAGTCGGCGCGTGTTCGAGCCGTCCCGTCGATGCATCCACGACCACTTGCGTGCCGTCGGGAATCGCGTGCAGCGCGTCGCCGATCGCGACGAGCGTCGGCAGGCCGATTTGCCGCGCGATGATCGCCGCATGAGACGTCGCGCCGCCGCGCGCCATGACGAGCGCCGTGACGCGCGTGCGATCGATCGACGACAGATCGGACGGCGTGAACTCCGTGGCCGCAAGCACGGCTTCCTTCGGCAATTCGAGCGCCGCCGTGTTGGTGAGCCCGAGCGCGCGCAACACGCGTTTTTCGATGTCGCGCAGATCGGCTGCGCGTTCGGCGAGCAGTTCGTCGTGGACATTGTTGAGCAGCGCGATCTGCGCGCGGATTGCCTCGCGCCACGCGAAGCCCGCGCTCTTGCCGAGGCTGATCAGGTCGCGCGCGGCATCGACGAGCGTCGGGTCTTCGAGCAGCACGCGATGCACCGCGAAAATGCCCGCTTCGCCGATCGCGCCGCGCTGCGACGCGGTGCGCACGGTTTCGCCGAGTTCGGCATCGACCTGCGCGATGGCTTTATCGAGCGTCCGGCTTTCCGCCGCCGACGAGCCGCTCGCCTGCTCAGGCGGCACGATCTCCTTGTCGTCCCAGCGCACCAGCGTGCCGACCGCGACGCCCGGCGCCGCGCACACGCCCGCGAGCGTGTTCGGCGGCAACGGCTGCGTGGACGCGGCTGCCCGCGCGACGGGCGCCGGCGACTTCGCGCGCGCCGGCGTCTCTTCGACTTCGCCCTGCGCCGCACGCAGCAATTCGGCGGCGACGGCGTCGACCGCCTGTTGCGCCTGCCCGCCGATCGCAACCAGTTCGATGGTCGCGCCCTCGCCCGCGCCTAAGCCGAGCAGGCCGACCACGCTTTCCACCGCCGCCTTGCGGCCTTCGTAGCGCACTTCGACTTTCGCGTCGAAGCCGCGCGCTGCTTCGCGCGCCCGCGCCGCCGGCCGTGCGTGCAGACCGCCTGCATGCGCGAGCGTCAGGCTGCGGCGCGCTTCTTCCATGATGAGCGTGCCGGAGCGTGCGGTGTCCGCTTTCTCGCCCTGCTTGGCGCGCAGAACCAGCAGGCGGGCGCCCGCTTTGAGCACGCCGCGCCCGGCGCGCTCGATAACCTCGAACGCATCGCCGTTGGCGATCGCGATCACCGAGACGAGACTCGGCGCGTGCTGCGCGACGAAATCGGCATCGAACTCGATGAGCGGCTGCCCGGCGCGCACCGTCGCACCCTGTTCGATCATCGGCGCGAAACCCTTGCCGCCCAGCCCGACCGTGTCGATGCCGATGTGCACGAGAATTTCCGCGCCTTCCTTCGTGCGCAGCGTCACCGCGTGATGCGTGCGCGCGAGATGCGTGACCGTGCCGTCGCAGGGCGAGACGAGCGCGTTGTCGAGCGGATCGATACCGATGCCGTCGCCGAACATGCCTTCGGCGAACACGGGGTCGGGCACGTCGGCGAGCGGCACGACCGGGCCGGTGAACGGCGCGAGCAGAACGACGTCATTCGGATTTTCGATGGGGTGATTCAACAGAGACTCCTCGGCGCGACGCATCGGCTTTCTCGCTTAATGGGTTTCGGTGACCTTGTTCAGGTGGCGCGGCGCGTCGGGATTGCGCCCGCGCGCGGCGGCCAGACCCGCGGCCATCACATAGAACGAAAGGATTGCGGCGATCGGATCGAGCGCCGGGTGATCGGTCGCGACGAGCGGCAAATCCGCATCCGCGATGTCGTCGGGCGCCGCGAGCAGCACACGCGCGCCACGGGCGCGCATGTCGGCGGCGAGTTGCACGAGGCCCGCCTGCTCCGGCCCGCGCGGCGCGAACACGAGCAGCGGATAGTCGCGGTCGATGATTTCCATCGGCCCGTGACGCACTTCCGCGCTCGAAAACGCTTCGGCCTGAATGCCCGACGTCTCCTTGAGCTTGAGCGCCGCTTCCTGCGCGATCGCGAGGCCGAGACCGCGGCCGATCACGATCATGCGGTCGATGCCCTTCAGTTCGTTCACCGCGCGCGTCCAGTCGAGCTTGCCCGCGGCGCGCAGCTTCTCCGGCAGCGAGTCGAGTGCCTTGAGCAATTCGACGTCGCGCTGAACGTGTGCGATCACGATGGCCGACAGCGACAGCATCGCGATATAGCTCTTGGTCGCGGCGACCGAAAGTTCGGGACCGGCGAGCAGCGGCAGGAAGTATTCGCACGCGTTTTCGAGCGGCGAACCCGCGACGTTGACCGCCGCGACCGTGAACGCGCCCGCATCGCGCAGCGCCTGCATCGTGCCGACGAGATCGGGGCTCTTGCCCGACTGCGAAAACGCGACGGCCAGTTGGCCGGACACGCGCAGCGGCGCTTGCTGGAGCGTGGCGACCGACATCGGCAACGAAGCCACCGGCACGCCGATGCGGCTCATCGTCAGGCTGGCGAAATAACTCGCGGCGTGATCGGAACTGCCGCGCGCGACCGTCAGCGCGACATGGCGCGGCTGTTCGGCGAGCTTGACGGCGAGCGCTTCGATGCGCGAGGTGTCGGCGAGCTGGGCCGCGACGACATCCGCGGACTCCAGCGCCTCATTAAGCATATTCGACAATTGATTCTCCTTCGACATACGTGGCCGTCAGCGCGAGGTCCCGGTCGAACACGACGAGATCGGCCCATGCGCCGCGCGCGATGCAGCCGCGATCTTCGAGTCCGAGGTAGTCGGCGGGAAAGCGCGACAGGCGATTCGAGACGTCCGCGAGCGGAATGCCCAGCGAGACGAGATTGCGCAGCGCCTGATCCATGGTCAGGGTGCTGCCGGCGAGCGTGCCGTCCGCGAGTCGGACGCCGCCCATGCATTTGGTGACGTGCTGGCTGCCGAGGCGATATTCGCCGTCGGGCATGCCGGCCGCCGACGTGCTGTCGGTCACCACGTAAAGACGCGGGATCGCGCGCATCGCGGCGCGGATGGCGCCCGGATGCACATGCAGCAGATCAGGAATCAGTTCGGCGTATTCGGCATGCGCGAGCGCCGCGCCGACCATACCGGGATCGCGGTGATGCAGCGGCGACATCGCGTTGAACAGATGCGTGAAACCGCGCGCGCCGTGCTTGAGCGCGTTGACGGCGTCGTCATAGGTGCCGAGCGAATGGCCGAGTTGCACGCGCACGCCGCGCGCCGCCAGATCCGCGATGATGCCGAGATGCCCGGAGATTTCCGGCGCGATCGTGACGACGCGGATCGGCGCGAGTTCGAGATACTTCAGCACCTCTTCGCGCACCGCGACGGCGGCCGCGTCCGGCTGCGCGCCGAGCTTGCCGGGATTGATGTACGGGCCTTCGAGATGCACGCCGAGCACGCGCGCGCCGCCGGCGGCACGGCGCTTGGCCTGTTCGCCCAGGCCTGCGACGACTGCCATGAGTTCGTCGCGCGGCGCGGTCATCGTGGTGGCGAGCAGGCTTGTCGTGCCGTGCTGCGCGTGCTGGCGCGCGACGGTGTCCGCCGCATCGCCGCCTTCCATGATGTCGCGCCCGCCGCCGCCATGCACATGCAGGTCGATGAAGCCGGGCAGGATGTACGGCGCATCGTTGGCGAGCGGATCGGCGATATGGCCTTCGAGCGCCGTCACGCGGCCGTTCTCGAAGCGGACGGATCCGTGGATCCAGCCGTCGGTAGTGAGTATGTTTCCTTTCAGCATGAATTTCTCTGGAGGTGCGCGCTGCCAAAATGAGGTTCAGTGCCGTTCGCGCCGTGCTGCGAGCAGGCTTCCATCGCGGAAGAAGCAAACGGCTTCCTTTGAGTCCTCTCGTTCTCTTTCTCTTCTTGCTTGTCGCTGGTTGCTGATCGTGCGTGTTGGTTCGTTACGTCGGCGCCTGTTCCGGCGCTCATCGATGCAATTCCGCGACGAAATCGTAGTAGTCGTCGCGGCAGTAGGTGTCCGTCAACTCGATCGCGCGATGATCGGCCGAATAGCCGACCCGCGTGATCACGAGCAGTGCGGCGCGCGGCGCCACGCCCATCAACCGCGCCACGTCCACACCCGCGTTCACGGCACGGAAATGTTGCAAGGCGCGCACCACCGCCAAACCGCGCTCCTCCAAATACCGATAAAGCGACGCGCCGATCGCAAGCGGGTCCGGCACCACGGCGACAGGCAGCGTCGAATGCTCGACCGCCATGACAATGCCGTCCGCGCGCCGCAATCGACGCAGACTGGCAACCGCCGCACCTGGAGACAAGCCGAGACGCACGGTTTCGTCACGATTTGCTGCTCGCAGTCCGCGATCCAGCCAGACCGAGTCCGGCGTGAAACCGCGTTGTTCCATCTTTCTGCTGAACCCGGTGAGACGCGACAGCGGATCTTCGGTGCGCGGGGTGATGAAACTGCCCGCACCGCGCACGCGCCGGATCAACCCTTGCTCGACAAGCAGCGCGATAGCCTTTCTCGCCGTGATACGCGACACCCCAACGCCTTCCGACAGCGTGCGCTCCGACGGCAGCGCCTCGCCGGCCGACCATGTTCCCGCGTGGATGGCCGTGGCCAGCCGCGAGGCCAACTGAAGATAAAGCGGGGTATTGCTCAGCGCATCGGGCGTCAAGTCGTGCCAGCGGTGCCCCATCGAACGCCCTCATATGTCGAATTGGAGCCCATTATATAACCAACATAATACCAGTCAACGTTGAGAATCGACCTCACCAAAACTTCATTTATTTGATTGAAATCATCCAGTTAGATGATGTTTATCTGAAGTTACGAAAACATACTCGATATCGGGACTTACCCCAACCGGCAATCCACTTTGCCGAATTGGTTCTGCCCTCGCATGTTTCTCACTTTTCGGGCATTTTCGTATTCGCACGGTCGTACGACTTTGGCACAATGTCCATATTAGTTCGGATTCAAAACTAATTTAATCACTTGAGAGACTAGATATATGGGCCATCCTGATCCGAGCCGGGCCGTTGAAGCCGTACGCCGCTTCAATCGCTTTTATGCGCGTCATACGGGCGCGCTGCACGAGCGGCTGCATAAGAGCTCGCTTTCCCTGACCGAGGTGCGCATCCTGCACGAACTGGGTCAGCACCGCGCAAGCACGGCCGCTGATTTATCGCGCAACCTCGGGCTGGATACCGGCTACCTGAGCCGGCTGATCAACAACTTTCAGAAGCTCGGTCTCGTCGAGCGCCGCAGAAACGAGTCGGACGGCCGCGCGCATCTGCTCTCGATCACGCCGGAGGCCAAAGAAAAGGTCGACGAAATCGACCTGCATGTCTCCGCCGAAGCTGCCGCGCTGCTCAAGAATTTGTCGGTCCCGGAAATCGAGCAGTTATGCACGGCAATGGCGGATGTCGAACGTCTACTGTCGCCGCCCGGCGCGGGCCCGGAGCCGCGGCTACGCGCGCCGCGCGGCGGAGACTTCGGCTGGATAATCGAACGCTACGCGCTGCTGTCGTCGGGCGACCGGCCGAGGCTCACCAGTGAAGCAATCGCAACGAGCCGGGTGTCGCGCTTTCTCGCCGCGATGCAAAGCAACACGCCGCGCATCGCGTGCTGGGTCGCCGAACAAGATGTCCATACGCGCGTTGGTGCTGCCCTGCTTTCTTCGGATTCCGAATCAGAAGCGCGCATCGAGTTGCTGTTCGTCGAGCCGGGCGCGCGTCGGAATGGGCTGGGTGAGCGGCTCGTTTCCGCGTGCGTGAACTTTGCGCACGGCGCCCGTTACGAGCAAGTGAGCTGTCGGCTCGACGAACCGCAGGAAGATTTGTGCGGACTGTTCATGCACGCCGGCTTCAAGCCCGTGCAGGATGACGCACGGGGCGTGCTGTGGCAAAAGGAATTGCAGCGGATGTACGTCGACTGAACGGCGACGCATCAACGCAAAACGGCGTCCCTCGGGACGCCGTTCGATCGCTGCGGTCTTTCGAACTTAGAACGAAGGCACGACCGAGCCCTTGAACTCGCTCTTCAGAAACTGACGCACGTCGTCGGACTGATACGCCGCAACGAGCTTCTTCACCCACGGCTGATCCTTGTCCTTCGCGCGCACGGCAATCAGGTTCGCGTACGGGCTGTGCACGTCCTCGAGCGCGATTGCGTCCTTCGTGGGCTGCAGACCGGCCGCGAGCGCGAAGTTCGTGTTGATCGCGGCGGCATCGACATCGGCGAGCGTGCGCGGCAGTTGCGCGGCATCGAGTTCGACGAGCTTGATCTTCTTCGGATTTTCCGCAACGTCGAGCGCCGTCGCACTATTGCCGTTGATGCCCGCGCCCGCCTTCAGCTTGATCACGCCTTGCGTCTGAAGCAGCAGCAGCGCGCGATTCTCGTTCGACGGATCGTTCGGCACCGCGACCTTTGCGCCCTGCGGCAAATCCTTCAGCGACTTCAGCTTTTTTGAATACACGCTGAGCGGCGAGATATAGGTCAGGCCGGCATTCACGATCTTGTAGCCGCGTTGCTTGATCTGGCTGTCGAGATAAGGCTGGTGCTGAAAGCTGTTCGCATCGAGATCGCCGGCGTCGAGGGCGGCGTTCGGCTGAATGTAGTCGTTGAACTCGATCACTTTCACGTTGAGCCCTTCGCGCTTCGCCACTTTCTGCACGACCTGCCAGATTTGCGCGTCGGGACCGGCGATCGTTCCGACCTTGATGACCTTGTCATCGGCGTGAGCGGCGACGCTCGTCAACATGGCGACGGCGGTGAGAGCTTTGAGCAAATTTCTGCGCTGCATGGTGTTCCTGTTTCGATGATGCGTTCTTGCTGCGGGATTGCCTGATCATTCGGCCTGCGATTCGATTCAAACCGAGCCGCAAGATATTCGCACGGCCTTGGTGCAAATTGAAATACAGAATGTTTATGTGAATATCACGGCCGGCACGGGGCGGATAGAATCGCGACAGAAAGTCTCGAATTCACGCACCGGAGAAAGCATCGCCATGTATGTGATCAATCTGCGTTACACCGGCGCGCTCGCCGAAATCGACGACGCGCTGGACGCGCATCGCGTGTTTCTCGAACGCTATTTCGCGGCCGGCGTGTTCGTGATTGCCGGGCCCAAGGTGCCGCGCGAGGGCGGCATCATTCTGGCGTCGGGCATCGAGCGTGAACGGCTCGATGCGATCCTCGCGGAAGATCCGTTCGCGCGCCAGAAGCTCGCGCACTACGACATCACCGAGTTCAAGGCGACGCGTCTCGCGCCCGGACTGAATTTGCCCGAACCTTCTTCGGAAGCCTGAAGTGAAAAGCGGCCCGAGTGGGCCGCTTGTCGCTTCAGTCGCAATCAGTCGATCAGCAACTTGAGATCGTGCACCCAAGGCTCGACGCCCTGACCGTCGCGCGCGAACAGACGCAGCTTGCCGTCGCGGTCGAACACATAGCTCGCGGCGGTGTGATCCATCGTGTAATCGCCGGGCGTCTTGCCCTGCGACTTCGCGTAGTAGACGCGGAAGTCTTTGGCCACTTGCGCCAGTTGCGCGTCGTTGGCCGGCCGCAAGCCGATATACGACGAATTGAACGCCGCCACGTATTGGCCCAGCAAGTCGGGCGTGTCGCGCGCCGGATCGACGGTGACCATCAGCACCTGCACGTCCTTCGCTTTGTCGCCGAGTTGTTGCATCGCCTGCGAGAGTTCGGCGAGCGTCGTCGGGCAGACGTCGGGGCAATGCGTGTAACCGAAGAACAACACAACCGCTTTGCCCTTGAAGTCTGCAAGGGTGCGCGTCTTGCCGTGCGTGTCGGGCAGCGAGAATTCACTGCCGAACTGCTTGTTCCCGGTGATGTCGAGGTTCTTGAAGTCCGGCGCTTTTTCGCACGCGGAGAGCAGCGCCGCAAAAACCAGCAGCGCAAAGAAACGACGCAGAAAGACCATCATGCGCCGATCACCGTACGGACGTAATGATCGACGAGCAGCGCGCCGAACAGCAGCGACAGATACACGATCGAGTAACGGAAAGTCCTGCGCGCGAGTGCGTCCGAGTATTCGCGATACATCTTCCACGCATAGCCGATGAACCCGGCGCCGAGCGCCACCGCGCTCGCCAGATACACCACGCCGCTCATGCCGGAGATATACGGCATCAGCGTGACCGCGAACAGTACGAGGGTGTACAGGAAGATGTTGAGCAGCGTGTACTTCTCGCCGTGCGTGATCGGCAGCATCGGCAGGCCGGCGTTTTCGTAATCCTTGCGGCGATACAGCGCGAGCGCCCAGAAATGCGGCGGCGTCCACACGAAGATGATCAGCACGAGAATCCACGCGTCGCCGGGAAGCGCGCCGGTCACGGCGGCCCAGCCGAGCGCGGGCGGCATGGCGCCGGACGCGCCGCCGATCACGATGTTCTGCGGCGTGAACGGCTTGAGCAGCAACGTATAAACAACCGCATAGCCGACGAACGTGGCGATGGTGAGCCACATCGTGAGCGGATTGGTGAACGTGTAGAGCGTCCACATGCCGATGCCGCCGAGCACCGCCGAGAACGTCAGAATTTGTGTCGACGTGATCTGCCCGCGCGCCGACGGACGCCATGCGGTGCGGCGCATTTTTGCATCGACTTTTTGCTCGACGAGGCAGTTGATTGCGAACGCCGCGCCGGCCAGCAGCCAGATGCCGATCGCGCCGCCGATGAGTCTGTCCCACGGCACCATGCCCGGCGTGGACAGGAACATGCCGATGACGGCACAAAACACGGCGAGCTGCGTGACGCGCGGCTTGGTCAGCGCAATGTATTGCGATACGCGGCTGCCGAATGGGGAATGTAGTGTCGTGCTATCCATGATGTGGAGTCACGCTGAAACGACGTCGCGCGCGGGAACTGCGGCGCGGCCGGGACGGCTGGAAGAGATTCGAAAGTTTAGCATAACGAGCAGCAGCAACAGGATCGCGGCCCCGCCATTATGGGCTACCGCGACGGGCAGCGGCCATTGCAGCACGATGTTCGACATGCCGGTCAGGAACTGGATCACGATCATCAACAATACGCCATTGGCTGGCTTGCGCAGCGATTCGAATCGTCGCAGTCTGAGCGCGAGCCACAGCAGATACAGCACCACGACAACCGCAAACGTGCGGTGCGTCCAGTGAATCGCGACGAGCGCGTCCTGCGAGATCACGTCGCCGTCGCCGGTCATGCCGAGCGCGCGCCATAGGTGAAAGCCGTGCTCGAAGTTCATCGGCGGAACCCATTGGCCGTTGCACAGCGGAAAGTCCGTGCACGCGAGCACCGCGTAGTTCGTGCTGACCCAGCCGCCCAGCGCGATCTGCACGACAAGCAAGATCAGGCCGAACGCGGCGGCAGGCATCCAGCGCGCGGCCGCGGTGTCGAGCGACGGAATCGGCGTCATGCGCGCCGCGAGCCAGCCGAGCACGCCGAGCAGCGCAAGTCCGAGCAGCAAATGTGTCGTGACGATCACCGGCTGCAGCTTGAGCGTGACGGTCCACGCGCCGAACGCGCCCTGCAGCAGGATCAGGAGCAGGATGCCCGTCGGCCACCACGGCGACACGTGCAGCGGACGCTTCTTCACGCGCGCCGTCCACGCAATCACCATCTGCGCGATGATCAGCACGCCGATCGCCATCGCGAAATAGCGGTGCAGCATCTCGATCCACGCCTTCACCATGCTGACGGGGCCGGTGGGCATCGCCTGATAGGCGGCCGCGATCTGCGCATGCGCGATGAACGGCGACGACGTGCCGTAGCAGCCCGGCCAGTCGGGGCAGCCGAGACCGGAATCGGTCAGGCGCGTGAAGCCGCCGAACATGATGAGGTCGAGCGTCAGAAAGGTCGTGAGCCAGACGAGCTTACGGAATTTGTCGTCGTCGGCTTTGACCCACACGTAGGAAAGCGGCAGCAGCGCAATGCACAAGCCGATCAGACCAAGTTGCAGTAAGAACATGCCTGTCTACCTTCAGCCGATGCGTGACCATTTCAGCAGCTTCGCCACATCCGCGTTGATCTTCTTCGGATCGGGATTCTTCGGGAAGCGCATCATCAGATTGCCGTTCGGATCGACGAGAAAGATGTGATCCGTGAGTTTCGTGCCGTCGCCCGCGGGCAGCCACGCGGCGATCGCCTTTTCGTCCGCGACCAGCATACGCGTGTCGGGCTGCGGATAGGCGGTCTTGAGGACGTCGGAGACCGGTTTGTCATCGGTGCGCAGCCAGACGTTCACGACGCGCTCGCGCTCGCCGCTTTGCAGCGCACGCACCTGACGCATGAAGTAGAGGCGCGTGGCGCACTGTTCGTCGCAATCGCTGCCGTTGACGATCACCATCAGCCATTTGCCTTCGAGCGATTTGAACGGCAGGCGCTGCCCGCTTTCATCAGTGACGACGAGTTGCGCGGGAATCGGCCGTTGCGGCTCGATCAACGCGCCGTAGCTCGACGTGCCGCCGGCCGGCTTGAACACGTAGTACATCAGGTACGACGCGATCACCGGCGCGGCGCACACGAGCGCCAGCAGCAGGAGCATCCAGCGGCCGTTGAGCCAGGAGCCTTTCGAGGCCTGTCGTTGCCGCGGGCCCGTCTTGTCGGCGGCGGCGGTGGAGCGTGGTGATTGCATCGGTGAGACGTGCCTCTGTTCGGTCGATCGGGCGCGGCGTGCGCCCGAAGTTTCAAGCGTGGTTTTCGGCTTCCTCGTCGGCTTCGTCGGCCTCGTCGCCTTCGTTGCGTGCGTCGCCTTTTTTGGCGGCGCGGCACGCGGCATACAGGCCGAACGCGATGGCCGCGGCCGCCATGCCCCACCACTGGAACATGTAGCCGTAGTTGCGCTCGACACCGAGCGTCGGCGCGGGCCAGTCGCGCACGAGTTTGTCGCCGGTGTTGTTCGTCTGCTGAATCACGAACGGCTGAAATGCGAGTCCGGTTTCGGCGGCATACGAGCGGATGTCCAGGTTCTGGCGAATTTCCTTGTGCGCCGCCGATCCGCCGCTGCCCAGTTCGAACGCCTGCGACGCATTCGCGCGCGCGATGCCCTGTACATCGACGAGGCCCTTCGGCGTCTCGTACGGCTCGATGCCCGTACGATCGGCGAGATTGCGCGGCAGCCAGCCGCGATTCACGAGGACATAGCCGCCACCCTCGAGTTTAAGCGGCATCACGACATAAAAGCCTGGCTGGTCGTTATACGGACGATTGTCCAGATACACGACCCGCTCCGGCAAAAACTCGCCGCGCGCCTCGACACGATGAAACTCGATCGACTTGAGCGGCATCGGCTCGACGCCGACCGGCTGCGCCGGCGCATGCTCGAAGGCGACGATCTGCGCGTTGAGCGCCTCCTTCTGATGCGCGCGGTCGCGTTGCCAGAAGCCCAGGCGCATCGTCACCGCGACGACGATCAAAATCAAAAGCGCGGGCCAAAAACGAATCTTCATGCTGCAAACCTTACCGCCGGCATCCGCCTGGGCGGCACACGGCACATTCCATCGAGTGAGATAATGAGATGATTCAATTCAATACTGCTCAACGCGGTTCCTGAGCAAAACGCTGGCTGGTTTCATGCACATCATCGTTGCTATTGCATTCATCCTTATCATCGGCAGCCTGGGCTCGGCGCTCTACTTCATGATGACCGACCGCGGCAAGACGAAGCGCATGGTGTGGTCGCTCGCCATGCGCGTCGGGCTGTCGATCTCGCTGTTCCTGTTCATCCTGTTCGCGCATTGGATGGGCTGGATCCAGTCGACCGGCATTCCTCTCGGACGATAACCCGTCACGCGGGTTCCGCCCTACGAGACGAATTGTCGCGCTTCGCAGTCACGCGAAATTGCCGCGAAGCCCTCTCCAAAACGACGACGCCGCCCCGCGATTCATCGAGGGCGGCGTGCTGGTCACGACTTCCATGCTCTGACGGGCGGCGCCGCGCGCACGCCCGAATTCCCGCTTACAGCCAGTAGACGACGACGTACAGCCCGAGCCACACGACGTCCACAAAGTGCCAGTACCACGCCGCGCCTTCGAACGCGAAGTGGTGCTCCGCCGTGAAGTGGCCGCGGATCAGGCGAAACATCACCACGGCGAGCATCGTACCGCCCAGGAACACGTGGAAGCCGTGGAAGCCGGTCAGCAGGAAGAACGTCGAGCCGTACACGCCGGACGTGAGCGTGAGGTTCAGTTCGTTGTACGCGTGGAAATATTCGTAGCCCTGGCAGAACAGGAAGATCATGCCGAGCAGCACGGTCGCGCCGAGCCAGATGATCGCTTTCTTGCGATGATCTTCACGCAGCGCATGGTGTGCCACGGTCAGCGTCGCGCCCGAGGACAGCAGCAGCGCCGTGTTGATGGTCGGCAGCGGCCACGGCACCATCGCGCGGAAATGCGGCACGAGCGCGGCGGGACCGTTGTTCGGCCAGACGGCGGTGAAGTCTGGCCAGATTAGCTTGTAATCGAGGCTGCCGAGTTCGTGCATTGCGATGGCGCGCGCGTAGAACAGCGCGCCGAAGAACGCCGCGAAGAACATCACTTCGGAGAAGATGAACCAGCTCATGCTCCAGCGATACGACACGTCGACGCGCTTGCCGTACATGCCGCCTTCGGATTCGCCGATCGCGTCGCCGAACCAGTGCCACAGCACGAACAGCACGAACAGCAGGCCGATGAAGGTGCCGACCGGACCGAAGGTGTGCCCGTTCACCCACGACGCCAGCGACGCAAGCATGATCAGCAAACCGCTTGCGGCCATGACCGGATGCCGCGACGGATGCGGCACGAAATAGTACGGGCTCTCGTTTTGACCGCTCATTGTTGATTCTCCACTTCGATCCAGTTGCTTGAATTTTCTTATGCCGCCGCGCGTCCGACCCGAGCGCCCGGCGTGACAGACTTATCCCACCACAGCGCGCACGATCAGCAGCAACACGACGATGAATAACACCGCGCCGATAATGCCCGCCGCGATCAGATGCAGCGGGTTCAGTTGCGCCGCATCGTTCTCCAGATCCGCGCGCCGCCGCACCCCGAAGAACGACCAGAACACCGCCTTCACGAGCTTCAGGAAGCCGCCTTTGTTCCGCATGTCCGCACTCATCGCCGTCACGATCCCTTGGCCACAGACTTCGGCGCGTCCAGTTCGAAGAATGTGTACGACAGCGTGATCGTCTTGACGTCCTTCGGCAGCTTCGGATCGACGACGAACACCACCGGCATGCGCTTCGTTTCGTTCGGCCCGAGCGTCTGCTGCGTGAAGCAGAAGCATTCGATCTTCTTGAAATACTCGGTGGCCTGCTTGGGCGCATAGCTCGGAATTGCCTGCGCCTTCACCGTGCGGTTCTGCTCGTTGGTCACCTGATACATCACCGTCATGACTTCGCCGGGATGAATGTCCAGCGCGTTCTGTTCCGGCTTGAACTGCAGCGGGCCGCGCGCGTTCGCATCGAACTCGATTGACACCGTGCGGCTCGCATCGACCTGCGTATTCTTCGCCTCGCGCGCGCCGACATCGCGCTGCACGAGATTGTTGATGCCGGTGATCTGGCAGATCGCCTTGTACATCGGCACGAGCGCGAAGCCGAAGCCGAACATCAGCGCCGCCACGACGAAGAGCTTCACCAGCATCGACCGGTTGAACGAGCGGTCGACCTGCGGATTTTGCGGCTGACTGGACACTTGGCTTACCTACCCTCGCGACAACAGGTATTGCCTGACGACGATACCCACAAAGAAAACGGCGGCGATCAACACCATGACGATTCCGAGCCGCTTGTTGCCCGCGCGGATTTCCTCGGGCGTGCGTCTTTTTTGTGGATCCAGGGTCATGCTTTCTCTTGTGATGCCAGGCTGCGAGGCTTCGCTTTCAGGAAGCCTCGCAGACCGAATGACTAATTATTCAACCGTCGGCGGATGCTCGAACGTATGGAACGGCGCCGGGCTCGGCACGGTCCATTCGAGGCCTTCCGCACCATCCCACGGCTTGTCGCTCGCCTTTTCAAGCTCGCCGCCGCCGCGATAAGTGGGCAGCGCAACCGCGAACAGGAAGTACACCTGCGCCAAGCCGAAGCCGAATGCGCCGATGGTCGCGACCTGGTTGAAGTCCGTGAACTGCGCCGGGTAGTCCGCATAGCGGCGCGGCATGCCGGCGAGGCCCAGGAAGTGCATCGGGAAGAACGTGATGTTGAAGAAGATCATCGACGCCCAGAAGTGAATCTTCCCGCGCATTTCGTTGTACATCCAGCCCGTCCACTTCGGCGCCCAGTAGTACCAGCCCGAGAACAGCGCGAACAGCGAACCCGCCACCAGCACGTAGTGGAAGTGCGCCACCACGTAGTAAGTGCCGTGCATCTGGATGTCGAGCGGCGCCATCGACAGGATCAGGCCCGTGAAGCCGCCCATCGTGAACACGAACAGGAAGCCGATCGCGAAAAGCATCGGCGTTTCGAAGGACAGCGCGCCGCGCCACATCGTCGCGACCCAGTTGAACACCTTCACGCCCGTCGGCACGGCGATCAGCATGGTCGCGTACATGAAGAACAGTTGGCCCGTCACCGGCATGCCGGTCGCGAACATGTGGTGCGCCCACACCATGAACGACAGAATCGCGATCGATGCGGTTGCGTACACCATCGAGCTATAGCCGAACAGCGGCTTGCGCGAGAACGCCGGAATCACCTGCGACACGATCCCGAACGCCGGCAAGATCATGATGTACACCTCGGGGTGACCGAAGAACCAGAAGATGTGCTGGTACATGACCGGATCGCCGCCGCCCGCCGCGTTGAAGAACGACGTGCCGAAGTGACGATCGAACAGCACCATGGTGATGGCGCCTGCCAGAACCGGCATCACGGCGATCAGCAGATACGCGGTGATGAGCCACGTCCACGCGAACATCGGCATCTTCATGAGCGTCATGCCCGGCGCGCGCATGTTCAGAATGGTCACGACGATGTTGATGCCGCCCATGATCGACGACGCACCCATGATGTGGACCGCGAAAATCGCGAAGTCCATGCCCGGGCCCATCTGCGTGGAGAGCGGCGCGTAGAGCGTCCAGCCTGCGGCGGTGGCGCCGCCCGGCACGAAGAACGAGCCGACGAGCAGCACGGCCGCGGCCGGCAGCAGCCAGAAGCTGAAGTTGTTCATGCGCGCGAACGCCATGTCCGATGCGCCGATCTGCAGCGGCACCATCCAGTTCGCGAAGCCGACGAACGCCGGCATGATCGCGCCGAACACCATGATGAGGCCGTGCATGGTGGTCAGCTGATTGAAGAACTCGGGGCGCATGATCTGCAGGCCCGGCTCGAACAGCTCGGCACGGATGCCGAGCGCCATCACGCCTCCGGAGAGGAACATGATGAAGGAGAACAACAGGTACAGCGTACCGATGTCCTTGTGGTTGGTGGCGAACAGCCAACGGCGCCAGCCATGCGGGGTCTCGTGCGCATGGTCGTGCGCGTGGTCGTGACCTGCGCCTACATCGTGTCCGATGCTAGACATGACAATCATCTCCTAAAGCGAATACTCGGGGCACTTGGCTCATCTTGCGGCTCTTCGGTTGCCTTGACGGGCGAACGAAGAGCGCGAGAGACATGTCAAGCAGCCGGACTGATTTCCACGCGACGTGCTTCTTTCGCATCGGTGCCGCCCGTAACGGACTCGGGCTTCTTCAGCACGATGCGGTCTTCCGACACGCCTGCTGCCTTCAGCGCATCGCGCACTGCCTGCGCGCGCCGCTTGGCGAGATCGGCGTTGAGGTCGGCGTTGCCGGTTGCATCCGTGAAGCCGGACAACGCGAGCTTCGCGTCGGGATGCGCCTTTGCGTAGGCTGCGGCCGCTTGCACCGCGTTATTCGCGTCGGCGGGCAGTGCGTCCTTGCCCGTCTCGAAGTAGATGCTGGCGGGCAAGCCGGCGGACTGCCCGGCCTGCGCTGCGGCCGGTGCGCTCGCTTCGGCTGCAGCCGGCGCCGCCGATGCCGCTTCCGGTGCGCTGGCCGCTTCGCCGCCCGCCGCCTTCTGACCGCCGCCTTCGGGCATCTTGCCTGCCTTGGCGTCGATCACCTGTTTCGGCTGGAGCAGATCGCCGGTGTGGTTGCCCCAGTTGTTGCGCTCGAACGTGACGACCGAAGCGATTTCGACGTCGTTCAGCACGCCCTGCCACGGCGGCATCGCGCCCTTGCCGTGCAGCACGATATTCAGATGGTCGGCGATCGAGCCGTTCGCGATCTTCGAGCCGTCGAGCGCCGGGAACTGGCCCGCGCCCTTGCCGGTCGGCTGGTGGCAGACCGCGCAGTTCGACGTGTAGACCTGCTGGCCACGCGCCTTCAGCTCTTCCATGGTGTAGGTCTTGAGCGGATCGTCGGCGCCTGCAGCCATCTTCTTCTTTTGCGCGTCGACCCATTTCGCGTAGTCGTCAGCCGACAGCACTTCGACGACCACCGGCATGTACGCGTGCTCCTTGCCGCACAGTTCCGTACAGAAGCCGCGATACGTACCCACCTTCTCGGCCTTGAACCAGGTGTCGCGCACGAAGCCGGGAATGGCATCCTGCTTCACGCCGAACGCCGGCACGTACCACGAGTGCACGACGTCGTTCGCCGTGGTGATGATGCGGATCTTCTTGTCGACCGGCACGACGAGTGGGTTGTCGACTTCCTGCAGATAAAGATTGGAGATCGGCTTCTGGCCGTTCACTTCGCTGCGCGGCGTGGAAAGCGTCGAGAGGAAGTTGATGCCTTCGCCCGGGCCCTTCACGTAGTCGTAGCCCCACTTCCACTGATAGCCGGTGACCTTGACGGTGAGATCGGCGTTGGACGTGTCCTTCATCGCGACGACGGCCTTCGTCGCGGGCAGCGCCATCAGAACGACGATGATGAACGGCACGATCGTCCAGATGATTTCGACCGTGGTGCTTTCGTGGAAATTGGCCGGCTTGAAGCCCTTGGACTTGCGGTGCTTGACGAGCGAATAGAACATCACCCCGAACACGCCAAGAAAAATGACGGTACAGATGATGAGCATGAAGATATGGAGGCCGTAGAGCTCCTCGGCGATCTTCGTCACAGGCTGCTGGAAGTTGATCTCGTTCACACGAGGACCGCCAGGGCTGTCGCTGACCGCCAGGGCTACGCCGGCGTTCAGCAGTGCGCCTGCCGCCAGCACGCCCGAGAGGGCTCGCTTGATTGTTTTCATAGCATCCTTACCCAAATTTTCCATTCAAACCCTCGACCCCCCGTGGGCACCGCGCTGCTGCCGGCTCCTCTCCAAGGCGCGCATCAGCGACATCTGAGCGACGCCCGCAACTCGGCAGCAAACTGTTCGCGACGATGCTGTGCAAGGTGTTGTCCGATTTTCACCGATTGACCGCGCGATACGATCGTGAGCGGTTCCCTCGGCGTCGCGCCCGCTTCGACCCGCACCCAGCGCGGGTTGAACTCGAACTGCGTCAGCTCTTCGGCATTCATCTGTTCGATCAACAACCGGTTTTGATACAGCCGGATTCGTTCGAAATCGACGGCATGGCGCGCGTAAATCACGAACGCGACGCCCACGACCGTCAGCTCGACTCCGGTGAACGGCAGCACCAGCCAGGCGCCGTTCAAAAACAGCGGCGTTGCGATTGCCAGCGAAAACAGCGCAAGCGACAGATAGAAGCCCACGAACTGCCGTGGCGATACCGAGCAGTTTCGCTTCATCAGCCAGTCTTTGATGACCGGCTCCGAATCTGTCAGCGTCTGGCTGGCCTGCATCGCTGCCTCCATCAGATCCGCACGCAATCACATACTTTTGCTCGGAATTCGCCCAAATTTGTGTCCTTCCGGGCGACAAACTGACGCATTATAGGCGTCTTGGGTGGCATCCACAAGCAAGGGTCGTAACCTCGCAAAGCCAAGCGCCACAAGCTTCTGCGCCTTTTTGACGCACCTTTTTGCGCGTCTTTTCCGCGCAAATTTCAGACATAACCGCCGCCCTCTTTACCGCTGCTGCGAATCCGTTCACCGGTTTCTTCTCGGACCCCGGCCGATATCGTCCAGCCGCACGATGCCGTGTCCTTCCGGCGTCGTGCGCGGAATCGCCTTCCATGCGTGGCCGTAGATCACTTCGAAATTCAGCGGGATCGTGCCGTCGTCGCGACGCCGCGCGTCCAGCGCCAGATGAACCGCGTCGCGCACGGCGCGCGTCTCCGCACGGCCGCCCTCGTATGCGCGCTCGAACGGATACGCGCCCCAGCGCGCCACGTCGGCGAGCAGCGATTCGGGCGATTTGTACGTGATGGTCAGCACCTCCTGATCCATCACCGGAATTTCGAAGCCGCTCTCCACGAGCATGTCGCCGAGATCGTGCATGTCGACGAAATCGATCGTGTGCGGCACGGGCGCGAGACCCAGCGTGCGCTCCGCCTCGCGATAGGCGGCGGCGAGCTCGCGCAGGGTGTCGGGGCCGAACGTGCTGAACATCAGCAGGCCGTTGACCTTCAGCACGCGCTGCCACTCGGGGAAGACGAGGTCGGGACGCGCATGCCAGTGCAGCGCGAGATTCGACCACAGCAATTCGAACGCGCCCGATGCGAACGGCAGCGCCGCGAAGTCGGCCTGCGCGAGCTGCGGGCCGCGCGCGCCGAACGCCTTGGCGAGCGTCGAGGGCAGAAAGCGCCGCCAGCCTGCGCCGCCATCGGCCTCGGCGGCTTCCGCGACGCGGGCACGCGCGAGCATCGCGGACGAAACGTCGACACCCGTCACCGACGCTTCGGCAAAACGCTCCCGCAAAGGACCCAGGTCCGCACCGACGCCGCACGCCGCATCGAGGATGCGCGTCGGCGCAACCTTGATGTATTGCAACCGCTCGCGCATGCGCTCCGCGATTTCGCGCGGCAGAAACGCGACCTCGTCGAAGGCGGCGGCTCGGCCATCGAAGATCGCGCGCAAACGGCGCGGATCATAGGCCGGACGGCTAGTTTTGGGGGGCGTTGGGGACATGTCGATCTGTTCGCGGAGAGTGCGAAGTATACTCGGTCATCCCGAAAACGACCCATGCGAAGTGCTGATACGAGGCATAAAAGCTTCCTGAAGCGCAACGAATACGCATGTTTAGTTACTTCGGGCCGCGTTTTTTCCGAGTCACGCCCCGTGAAAGCCGACAGCATCCGTTTTTCGTTTCAAATACCCATCGCCGCGCGCGTTCGCCAGTTCGCGGCGGCCACGCGCCAGCTCGCCCGCGCCGCGCTGCCGGGTCAGTGCGCGCTGTGTGGCAATTTGTCGCAAGCGCTGCTGTGCGGTGGTTGCGACGCGCAGTACTGGAACGAGCAGCGCCTGCGCTGCGCGACCTGTGCGCTGCCGCTGGCTGCGTCGTATCTGCGGCGCGAACGTGAGGACGTGCGCGCGCATTGCACCGCGTGCCTCGAGGCGCCGCCCGCTTTCAACGACACGCTCGCGCTTGCCGACTATCGCGCGCCGCTCGATACGCTCGCCGTCGAACTGAAGTTCCGCGCGCGGCTCGCGGCGGGCGCCGAGTTCGCGCGGCATTTGCATCGCGTATTCGAGGACAGCGGCCTGCCACGGCCGGATGTGATCGTGCCGGTGCCGCTGTCGCGTCCGCGGTTGATCGCGCGCGGTTACAACCAGGCGTGGGCGATCGCGCAGCCGCTTGCGCGCCGACTGGGCGTGCGCAGCGATGCATCGCTGATCGCGCGCGTACGGCACACGTCGGCGCAATCGCGGCTCGATCTCGATACGCGGCGCCGCAACGTCGCGAACGCGTTCGCCATTTCGGGCGATGTGCGCGGCCGGCATATCGGCGTTGTCGATGACGTGATGACCTCCGGCGCGACGCTCGACGCGCTCGCCCGCGCGTTCAAGTTCGCGGGCGCGCGGCGCGTGACCAACTTCGTGGCGTTGCGCACGCCGAAAGACTAACTTCCTTTACCTTCTGCAATCCATGTTCAACGTCGTTCTCGTCGAACCCGAAATTCCGCCGAACACCGGCAACGTCATCCGCCTGTGCGCGAACACCGGCGCGCGGCTGCATCTGATCGAGCCGCTCGGCTTTCCCCTCGACGACGCGAAGATGCGTCGCGCCGGCCTCGACTATCACGAGTACGCCGAAATGAATGTGCATGCGAACTGGGACGCGTTCCTCGCGAAGGAAGCGCCCGATACGACGCGCATGTTCGCGTTCACGACGCGCGGCTCGACGCCGTTCTTCGATCACGCGTTCCGCTCCGGCGACTGGTTCGTGTTCGGCGCGGAGACGCGCGGCCTCGCGCCGGATCTGCTCGAACGCTTCCCGACAGAGCAGCGCGTGCGTCTGCCGATGCGTCCCGGCAATCGCAGCCTGAACCTGTCGAACACGGTGGCGATCGTGACGTTCGAAGCGTGGCGTCAGGCGGGTTTCGAGGGCGGCGCCTGAGCGTCGAGTTCGGCTTGATAGAGCGCGAGCATGTTGTCCTGGAAGCACGCGAAGATCACGTGCTTGATCGAAGGCGTCGAAGGCAAGGTCTCGATGACCGTGCGCACCGCGATCGGCACGGCCTGTTCGAGCGGAAAGTGATAGATGCCGCAACTGATCGCGGGAAAGGCGATCGACGCGCAGCCGGCTTCGTCGGCGAGTTCGAGCGAGCGCCGGTAGCAATTCGCGAGCAGTTCGGTTTCACGACGATTGCCCCCGCTCCAACGCGGGCCAACCGCGTGAATCACGTGCCTGGCGAGTAGTGCGTAGCCGCCGGTGATCTTCGCGTCGCCGGTTTCGCAGCCGCCCAGCGTTTCGCACTCGCGCAGCAAGCCTTTGCCCGCGCGGCGATGAATCGCGCCATCGACCCCGCCGCCGCCGAGCAGCGATTTGTTCGCCGCGTTCACGATCGCGTCGACGTCGAGCGTCGTGATGTCCGCGATCTTCGCCTCGAGCGTGACCATCTCGCACCTCCGTGCACACGTGGATGCCGCGGGCGCTGCTGCTATTCGGCCTTCGCGTCCCGGCTGAGCAACGCCTGCACGGCGTCGCGCGGCGTCACGTTCTCGAAGAGCACGCGGCATACCGCCTGGGTGATCGGCATATCGATGCCGCGCGACTGAGCGAGCGCCAGCACCGCGCGTGCACAGCGCACGCCTTCCGCGACGTGCCCGAGCGCCGCCAGGATTTCGTCGAGCGTGCGCCCGCTCGCGAGCTGCATGCCCACGGTGCGGTTGCGCGACAGGTCGCCCGTTGCGGTGAGGATCAGATCGCCCAGTCCGGTCAGGCCGTTGAAGGTCTCGGCGCGCCCACCGAGCGCGACGCCCAGACGTGACATCTCGGCAAGCCCGCGCGTGATCAGCGCCGCGCGCGCGTTCAGGCCGAGGCCCAGGCCGTCTGAGATGCCGGTGGCGATGGCGAGCACGTTCTTCACCGCGCCGCCCACTTCGACGCCGATGATGTCGTCGCCGGTATAGATGCGCATCGCGCCGTGATGAAACGCCGCGACCGTGCGCGCGCCCAGTTCCGCCGATGCGCTCGCGACCGTCAGCGCAACCGGCAAGCCCTGCCCCACTTCGCGCGCGAAACTCGGGCCGGACAATGTGCCGTGGCTGCGATGCTCCGGCAGTTCCGCCGCGACGACTTCATTGGGCAGGCACTGCGTGTCGGCCTCGAAGCCTTTGCAGAGCCAGACGATATGCGCCGGAACGATGCCGGCCTGCCGCATCGAACGGCATAGCGCGCGCAATCCGGCGACAGGCGTTGCGACGACGCACAGCGCGTCGTCCGCCGCCGCGTGCGCGAGCGCCGCCGCGAAGTCCGCCTCGAAGGCGAGCGTCGGCGGCAGCGTCACGCCCGCGAGATAGCGGGTGTTTTCGTGCGCGCGGGAAAGAGATTCGATGAGCGCGGCATCGCGCGCCCAGAGCTTCGTGTCGTGCCGGGTCGCAAGGTGGCCCGCAAGCGCGGTGCCCCAGGCGCCGGCGCCGAGAACGGCTACTTTCATGGCTCGGCTCCGGTCCGGCAGATTCGGGGAAAAGTTAGTGCGTCGCGCCGTTCGCCGCGCCTTCCTGCGCACCCGCCATCTGGGCGATGCGCTGCTCGTACAGCGCCTGGAAGTTGATTTCCGCGAGATGGATCGGCGGGAAGCCCGCGCGGGTGATCGCATCGGCGATGTTCGAGCGCAGGTACGGGAACAGAATGGTCGGGCATGCGATGCCGACGAGCGGGTCGATCTGTTCGGCCGGGATGTTGCGGATGTCGAAGATGCCTGCCTGCTTCGCTTCGATCAGGAACGCGACCTTGTCCGTGACCTTGGCCGTGACGGTGCCCGTCACCAGCACTTCGAAGACGCTCTCGGCGAGGCGGTCGGCCTTCACGTCGACCTCGACTTCCACCGACGGCATGTCCTGCTCGAGGAAGATGCCGGGCGAATTCGGCTGCTCGAGCGACATGTCCTTCAGGTAGATGCGCTGGATGTTGAAAAACGGCTGGTTGTTGTCGTCGGACATGTTGATTTCCTAGGTAATTCCGTAGGCGGCGCCGATTCGGCTGAAGCGGGCGCCGCCATGCGTGGTGTTCGTCAGGCTGATTCGAGCAGCGGCACGAGGCCGCCCTTGCGGTCGAGCGCGGAAAGATCGTCGTAGCCGCCGACATGCGTGTCGCCGATATAAACCTGCGGCACGGTGCGGCGGCCGGTGCGTGTCATCATTTCCTCGCGGCGGCCGGGCTCGCGGTCGATCAGAACCTTTTCAATAGCTTCGACCCCGCGGGACTTTAAAAGACGTTCGGCCATCTGGCAATACGGGCACACGACCGTGCTGTACATCAGGACCTTCTTCACTTGACTGCTCCTTGTTTCACCACCGGCATGCCGGCCTTCTGCCAGGCGTCAAGGCCGCCTTCCAGAACGTGGACCTCGGCATAGCCCGCTTCAGACACGGTGCGGCTCGCGCGTTGCGATTGTTGACCGGTCTGGCACACCAAAACGACCGGATTGTTCTTATTCTTTGCGATCTGGCCGATTTTTGCTTGAATCTCCGCGAACTCGATATTACGCGCCGCCGGCAAATGGCCCTTCGCAAATTCCGCGGCGGGCCGCAGATCGACCACGACGGCGTTGCGGCGGTTGATGAGCGTAGTGGCTTCGGCGGCGGAAATGCCGCCGCGCCCGCGCCGGGCAATGGCCGGCCAGAGGAGCAGCGCGCCGGAAACGAGCGCGATGACGATGAGTGCGATATTCGTGTAATCAGTGAAGAACTTCACGTCGAGGGCCGCCGAAATTGAGTAGGAAAACAAGAAAGGGAAATGAGGGCAATCGGGGCATTATAAAATAACCGTTTCCCGCGATGGCCTCTGCCGTCCGGCCGATGGCGGCGCCTCGCGCTCGCAGGCAGGATGACAGGGGGCGATCGGCGCTCCGCTTTTCCAACTGACCGACCGAAATCATGTACAAGCTCGTGCTCATCCGCCACGGCGAATCGACGTGGAACAAGGAAAATCGCTTCACCGGCTGGGTCGACGTCGACCTGACCGAGCAGGGCAACCGCGAGGCACGCCAGGCGGGCGTGCTGCTGAAGGAAGCCGGCTACGCGTTCGACATCGCCTACACGTCGGTGCTGAAGCGCGCGATCCGCACGCTCTGGCACGTTCAGGACGAAATGGACCAGATGTACATCCCGGTCGTGCATTCGTGGCGCCTGAACGAGCGGCACTACGGCGCGCTCGCGGGCCTCAACAAGGCGGAAACGGCGAAGAAATACGGCGACGACCAGGTGCTCGTCTGGCGCCGCAGCTACGACACGCCGCCGCCCGCGCTCGCACCGGACGACGAACGCGCGTCGTTCAACGATCCGCGCTATGCGAAGGTGCCGCGCGAGCAACTGCCGCTCACCGAGTGCCTCAAAGACACCGTGGCACGCGTGCTGCCCATCTGGAACGAGTCGATCGCGCCGGCCATCAAGTCGGGCAAGCAGATCGTGATCTCGGCGCACGGCAATTCCATTCGCGCGCTGGTCAAGTATCTGGACAATATTTCCGATGACGACATCGTCGGGCTCAACATCCCGAACGGCGTGCCGCTCGTCTACGAACTCGACGAGAACCTGAAGCCCATCAAGCACTACTATCTGGGCGACCCGGCAGCCATCGCGGCGGCGCAGGCCGCGGTCGCCAAGCAGGGCAAGGCGGGCTGACCGGGCGAATGCTTTCCCCATGACGGGCCGGCGCCGTCCGGTCCGTCGTGCTGCGCGTCGTTCGCCAGGCACGCATGCGTCACTCGATATGGCGCGCCGCTGACATCTTCCCGGCAGCATCGGCAGATGGTCCGAAACGTGCGCCACCCTACGCTGACAGGCGCAAAAGCCTCAGGCATTTAAGTTGCGTTTAAGTCGCCATTCGAAGTGAGCGGGTATACTGGCCCGTCACCTACGATGCTGCCCATTTGCTCCGACCGCACTCCTCTATGCGAAAGAACCTGAAAAATTTCGGCCTGGTCGCCGCAGGCGTTGCTGCCGGCGCACTCGCAACCTTGCAGATTTCCGCGTCCGCGCAGCAAGCCGCATCATCGCCTCTTCCGCTCGATCAGTTGAGGCTTTTCGCCGAAGTCTTCGGGCAAATCAAGCACGAATACGTCGAACCGGTCGACGACAAAAAGCTCCTCACCGCCGCCATCAAGGGCATGGTGTCGAGCCTCGACCCGCACTCGTCCTATCTCGACAAGACCGACTACGAAGAACTGCAGGAGCAGACCAAGGGCCGCTTCGCGGGCCTAGGCATCGAGATCTCGTCGGAAGACGGGCTCATCAAGGTGATCTCGCCGATCGAAGACACGCCCGCGTTCCGCGCAGGCATCCGTCCGGGCGACCTCATTACCCGCATCAACGACAAGCCCGTGCGCGGCATGACGCTCGACAAGGCCGTCAAGCAAATGCGCGGCGAGCCGGGCACGAAGGTCACGCTGACCATCTTCCGCAAGAGCGACGACCGCACGTTCCCGCTCACCGTCACGCGCGCGTTGATCCGCGTGCAGTCGGTGAAGATGAAGGTGCCGGAGCCGGGCTACGGCTATATCCGCATCACGAGCTTCCAGGAACGCACGGTGCCGGATCTCGCGGCCAAGCTGCAAGACCTCGCGCGCCAGCAACCGAACCTGAAGGGCCTCGTGCTCGATCTGCGCAATAACGGCGGCGGTCTGCTGCAGAGCGCGGTCGGCGTGGCGGGCGCGTTCCTGCCGGACAACTCGGTGGTCGTGTCGACCAACGGCCAGATCGCGGACGCGAAGCAAACTTTCCGCGACACCTACGACAACTACCGTCTGCCCTCCTTCGATTCCGATCCGCTCAAGAACGTGCCGGAGATCTTCAAGAAGGTCCCGATGGTCGTGCTGACCAACGCCTATTCGGCGTCGGCGTCAGAGATCGTGGCGGGTGCGCTGCAGGATCATCATCGCGCGCTGATCGTCGGCAAGACGACCTTCGGCAAGGGCTCCGTGCAGACGGTCCGCCCGATGACCGCGGACAGCGCGCTGCGTCTGACCACGGCCTATTACTACACGCCGAGCGGCAAGTCGATCCAGAACCAGGGCGTGCGCCCCGACGTGCCGGTCGACCAGTACGCGGACGGCGATCCGGACGACGCGCTCGTCACGCGCGAAGTGGACTACTCGAATCACCTCGCGAACACGCAGGACCCGAACGAGAAGAAGGAGCAGGAACAGCGCGAAGCGGATCGTCTGGAGCAACTGCGCCTTCTCGAAGAGCAGAACGACAAAAAGACGCCTGAACAGCGCCGCAAGGATCGCGAGCGCAAGCCGGTCGAGTTCGGCAGTTCGGACGACTTCATGCTGCAGCAGGCGTTGAACAAGCTGGAAGGCAAGACGGTGGTCGAGTCGAAGTCGTACAGCGAACGCAAGCTCGCGCAGAACAAGCCGCCGCGTTCGGCGTCCGCTCCGGTGGTCGCGCAGCCCGCGCTGCCGGCAACGCCCGGCTCTTCGCCGGCATCGGGCGCGCAGCCGGCTTCGTCGCCGACCGCGCAGCAGCAATCGAAGTAATTCCGCAGCAACACGGCTTCGCGGCGCCGCGCCGCGAAGCCATTCCCCGCGCACGCGCTTAAAATATTCCGCTTAAGCGCCGCCTTCCCCGGCGTTCCCTTCGCAGCAGTCACAGCGCATTCAAGCGCGAGCTCGATGAACGACGATCAACTCCTTCGCTATTCCCGCCATATTCTCGTCGATGAAATCGGCATCGAAGCGCAGCAGCGCTTTCTCGATGCGCACGCGATCATCGTCGGTGCGGGCGGACTGGGCGCGCCCGCGGCCATGTATCTCGCGGCGGCGGGCGTCGGAAAGATCACGCTAGTCGATGGCGACACCGTCGATCTCACCAACCTGCAGCGGCAGATCGTGCACATGACGCGCTCGGTCGGAACGCTCAAGGTCGAATCGGCGAAGCAGACGCTCAACGCGCTCAATCCCGATGTCGACATTCATGCCGTCGAGACGCGCGCCGATCAGGCGTGGCTCGACGCCAACGTGCCCAAAGCCAACGTCGTGCTCGATTGCACGGACAACTTCGCAACCCGTCACGCAATCAACGCGGCCTGCGCGGCGCACGGCGTGCCGCTCGTGTCGGGCGCGGCATTGCGCTTCGACGGACAGATCAGCACCTTCGATTTCCGCGCGCCGGATTCGCCCTGCTACGCGTGTGTGTTTCCGCCGGATCAGGCGTTCGAGGAAGTCGCCTGCTCGACGATGGGCGTGTTCGCGCCGACGGTCGGCATCATCGGCGCGATGCAGGCGGCGGAAGCGTTGCGCGTGATCGGCGGTTTCGGCAAGACGCTCGCGGGCCGGCTCATGATGCTCGACTCGCTGCGCATGGAATGGAACACGATGAAAATCGCGCGACAGCCGGATTGCCCGGTATGCCGCGCGCGTGTGCCGCGTTGAAGCCGCGTCAGGCCCGCTGCAACTGCGCGAGCGCGGCTTCGAGTTCTTTCGGCTCGTAGGCGGCGAGCACGTCGGCGACGGGCTTTTCGAGCGCCTTCAGGCTCGATCGCAAAATTTCCTGCTTCACGACGAGCAACTGGCTTGGATGCATCGAGAACTCGGTGAGGCCCAAGCCAAGCAACAGACGCGTGACGGACGGGTCGCCCGCCATTTCCCCGCACACCGAAATCGGCACGCCCGCGCGCTTCGCCTCGCGCAGCGTGAACGCGATCAAATTCAGCACGGCCGGATGCAGCGGATCGTAGAGATGCGCGACGGCGTTGTCCGCGCGATCGATCGCGAGCGTGTACTGAATCAGGTCGTTGGTGCCGATCGACAGGAAATCGAGACGGCTCAGGAACAGCCGCACGGCGATGGCCGCGGCCGGAATCTCGATCATCGCGCCGACCTGAATCTTGCGGTCGTAGGCGACGCCCTCCTCGTCCAGTTGACGCTTCGCCTCGCGAATCAGGTCGAGCGTCTGGTCGATCTCCTGCGCGTGCGCGAGCATCGGAATCAGAATCTTGGTCGGGCCGAACGCCGACGCACGCAGGATCGCGCGCAACTGCGTGATGAACATCTGCGGCTCGGAAAGGCTCCAGCGAATCGCGCGCAGCCCGAGCGCGGGGTTCGGCGCGGTCTCGTAGCCGTCGCCGCCGGTCATCGAGTCGAGCGGCTTGTCGGCGCCCACATCGATCGTGCGGATCGTCACGGGCTTGCCGTTCATTAGCTCGATCGCGCGCTTATACGCCTCGAACTGCTCCTCTTCTTCCGGCAACTGGTCCTTGTGATTCATGAAGAGGAATTCCGTGCGGAACAGGCCGACGCCCATCGCGCCCGCCTCGACGGCCACCTGCGCGTCCTCCGGCAGTTCGATATTCGCGCACAACTCGATTTTCGTGCCGCACAGCGTTTGCGTCGGCGAAAACTTCAGGCGCTGCAGCTTGCGCTGCTCAAGCACCTTCTCGCTTTGCCGGTACGAATATTCTTCGAGAACGATCGGCGCCGGATCGACGATCACAATGCCATGGTCGCCATCGACGATGATCAGATCGTTCTGACGAATCAGCGCGCTCGCCTGCTGCACGCCAACCGACGCCGGAATGCCGAGACTGCGCGCGACGATCGCCGTATGCGACGTGCGCCCGCCGAGATCGGTCACGAAGCCCTTGAACGCCTGCGTCTTGAACTGGAGCATGTCGGCGGGCGCGATATCGTGCGCGACGACGATCATCTCGTTGTGGCCGTTGCTCGCAGCCGTGTGCACGACGAGCGATGCCGCCGTCGGCGCGCCCGCGAGCGCCTTGAGCAGCCGTTCCACGACCTGCTCGATATCCGCCTTGCGCTCGCGCAGATATTCGTCTTCGATATCGTCGAAATAACCGCCGAGGATTTCCAGTTGCTCGGTGAGCGCCCACTCGACGTTGTAGCGGCGCGTACGAATCAGGTCGATCGTTTCCTGCACGAGCATGGCGTCGTTCAGGATCATCGTATGGACATTGATGAACGCGCTCATCTCGCTGGGCGCGTCGGCGGCGAGGTCGTCGCGCAGTGTCTCCAGTTCCACGAGCACAGCCGCCTGCGCCGCGAGAAACCGGGCGATTTCCGCGTCGATCTGATCGGGTTCGATCAGATAATGATCCACGTCGAGCGCCGCCGGCGCGATCAGATAAGCGCGCCCGATGGCGATGCCGCGCGAAACGGGAATTCCATGCAGCGTGAAGGACACGCGCACCTCCTCTAGTTGTGATGTCCGCGGTTCTCGGGGCCCGCGGCGGGCGCAAGCCGCTCGGCAATTATAGATTCGAATGCGGCGTTGAGCCCGGAACACCCTGACGCAGCAAGGCCGGAACGCTTGCGCTCAGGCAGCGGATACAAAAAAGCCGCGTCGGTGCGCGGCTTTTCTGTACATCTCTGCGAACGATGAATTCGGCGCTTACTGTCCTTCGCCGAATTTATCGGCGATGAGCGCGAGAATGGCCTGCATGGCTTCGGCTTCGTCGGCGCCTTCGGTTTCGATCGTCACCGTGCTGCCGATGCCCGCCGCGAGCATCATCACGCCCATGATGCTCTTCGCGTTGATCCGGCGGCCATTGCGGCTCATCCAGATTTCGCATTGAAAATTGCCCGCCAGTTGCGTGAGCTTCGCCGATGCGCGTGCGTGGAGCCCCAGCTTGTTCACGATGGTTGTTTCTTGTTGCAGCATGATGCTCCGAAGCGCGATATGAATGAAATGAGCGACGTCAGTGGCTGGCGGTGGCCTTGGCGCTCACGAGATCGGCGCTCGCCGAGCAGGCCGGATCGGGCGAACCGGCCGCTTTGGTTGCGAGCGCGCAGGGATTAAGCGGCGTGGAGTCATCCAGTTCCTGGATGCCTTTCGAGCCGCCTTGCAGAATTTTTTCGGTAAGCGTGTCGAGCGGCGTCGCGCGGTAGCAGACGGCGCGCACCAGCATCGGCAAATTGCAGCCGGCGAGCACGCGCACGTCGGCGTCGTGCAGGCTTGCCGCGATATTCGCGGGCGTTGCCCCGAAAACGTCAGTCAAAACGATGGCGCCGTTGTCTTCCTTCAGACGATCGATTTCCGAGCGCGCGAACGCGCGGACTTCGACCGGATCGCAGTCCGGCGTCACATCGATAACGCCGATGCGCGCGGGCAAGCCGCCATAGATGTGCGCCACGCATTCACGTAGCGCGGTGGCGAAAGGAGCGTGCGCGATGATCAGGATGCCAGCCATGTCAGGATAGTGCCCTAAGCGACAAAAAAGCGATAAAAATCAGACGAAATCGTCGAAGTTCGCTCGAAAGCGCGCGAGCGTCGCGGAACATGTTTCTAAAGTGGGCGCGCAAACGGCGGAATCAACCACCTTGCAAGACGCGAGCCCGTTACCTTCGAATTCATGCAATCAGCTTGCGACCGTATTCTTAAACCGGCTTTAAAGCGTCGACTTTGAAACGCAATTGCTCCCTGAAAATGCAGGCGCCGGGAAGTCGATTGTAACAGTCCCGCTGGCGGGAGTTTGAGCCGGCGCCCGCGCGCGCTCCGTGCGCCGGCAGACTCACCGGGCCGCGCGCTCCAGTGCGTCGATGAACATGCCGGCGACATCGAAGCCCGTCTGATCCATGATTTCGCGAAAGCACGTCGGGCTCGTCACGTTGACTTCGGTCAGGTAATCGCCGATGGCGTCGAGCCCGGCCAGCAGCAAGCCGCGCGATTGCAGCACCGGACCGAGCGTCTCCGCGATCTCGCGATCGCGCGCCGACAGCGGCTGCGCGCGCCCGAGCCCGCCCGCCGCGAGATTGCCGCGCACTTCGCTGCCCTGCGGAATACGCGCGAGCGAGTAAGGCACCGGCTGCCCGCCGATCACGAGAATGCGCTTGTCGCCTTCGGTGATCTCGGGGATGAACTTCTGCGCCATGACCGTGCGCGCACCGTCCTCCGACAACATCTCGACGATGGAACCGAGGTTCATGCCGTCCGCCTTCACGCGGAACACGCCCATGCCGCCCATGCCGTCGAGCGGCTTCAGGATCACGTCGCCGTGTTCGGCGTGGAATGCGCGCAGACGCGCCGCGTCGCGCGTGACGAGCGTCGGCGTGACGAACTGCGGCCATTCCGCGATGGCGAGCTTCTCGGAGTGATCGCGAATCGCCTGCGGCTTGTTGAACACGCGCGCGCCGCCACGCTCGGCAATTTCCAATAGCCAGGTGGAATTCACGTACTCCATGTCGAACGGCGGGTCCTTGCGCATCAGCACTGCGTCGAAGTGCGTGAGCGGCAGATGCTCGGCCTGTTCGGCCGCGTACCACGGCCAGCGGTCGCTGTTCGCTTCATCGCCGACGATAGCGATGCGCCGCACGCCCGCTTCCACCTTGTTGCCCGTCAGCGCGAGATGCTGCGGCTCGCACGCGTAGAGCACGTGGCCGCGCCGCGCGGCTTCGGCCATCATCGCGTAGGTGGTGTCCTTGTAGATCTTGAAGCGATCGAGCGGGTCGGCGATAAAAAGGATGTTCATGAGAATTCGCTTGTTCGGTGCGCGGCTTGCGAGCTTACCGCAAGCCGCCGAATCAGACCTGAATCGCTTCCGGATCGGTCTTTTCGAGCTCGACCGATGCCGCCAGCAAACCCAGCCGCGCCACCACGCCGTACATGTAGAAGCGGTTCGGCGGCGCGGCGCCCGGTTTCGCGTGCGCGTCGGGAAGCGCCGTGTGCTCGAAGCCGAGCGGGACGAAGCGCATGCCCGGCGCGTTGAGGTTCTGGTCGCGCTCACGCGATTCGTGCACGCGATAAAACCCGCCGACGACATACCGGTCGATCATATACACCACCGGCTCCGCGACCGCGTTTTCCACGCGCTCGAACGTGTGCACGCCTTCCTGCACGATCACGTCGTGCACTTGCAGGCCTTCCTTCGCGTCGTTCATCTTCGCGCGTTCGCGCTTCGTGAGCGCGGCGACTTCGCTCGCGTCGTGCACGGTCATCACGCCCTTGCCGTACGTGCCGGCATCCGCCTTGATGACGACATACGGCTTCTCGCTGATCCCGTACTCGCGATACTTCTTCGCGATCTTCTTGAGCACGCCGTCGATGGCGTCGGCGAGCGCTTCCTCGCCGGTGCGCGCTTCGTAGTCGACGCCTTCCACGTGCGCAAAATACGGGTTCACCATCCACGGATCGATCTCGACGAGCTTCGCAAATTTCTTCGCGACGTCGTCATAGCAGGAGAAGTGCGTCGACTTGCGGCGCACCGCCCAGCCCGCGTGCAGCGGCGGCAACACGTACTGCTCGTGCAGGTTCTCGAGCACGGGCGGAATGCCGGCGGAGAGATCGTTGTTGAGCAGGATCGAGCACGGATCGAAGTTCTTGAGACCCAGACGCCGCGGCGTGCGTTCGAGCGGTTCGAGCACGATCTTCTGCCCATCCGCGAGCGCGATGGTCACCGGTCCGTGGATGTTCTCGTCGAGCGTGCCGAAGCGCACGTTGAGTCCGGCCTGCCGCATGATCAACGCCAGCCGCGCGACGTTCTCCAGATAGAACGCGTTGCGCGTATGGCGCTCCGGGATGACGAGCAGATTTTTCGCATCGGGACAAATCTTCTCGATGGATGCCATGGCGGCCTGCACCGCGAGCGGCAACACTTCCGGCGGCAGATTGTTGAAGCCGCCCGGAAAGAGATTGATGTCGACGGGCGCGAGCTTGAACCCCGCGTTGCGCAGATCGACGGAACAGTAGAACGGCGGCGTGTGCTCCTGCCATTCGAGACGGAACCAGCGCTCGATCGCGGGCATGGCCTCGAGAATTTTCCGCTCGAGATCGAGCAGCGGGCCACTTAACGCCGTAACAAGGTGCGGAACCATTGATATCTCGCGGTGCTTTGCATGGGACCGGCATCGCACGCTCGCGCGCCCGCTCCGGCCGACAGGGAGGAAAAGATTGTAGAGCAATTGCCCTGCCTAACTGGGGATGAACCGTCAATTACCAAGGTTTCCCGAGCCTTGTGGCGCGGCCGTCTCGCGCAATTTCCGCTATCGGACCGATAGATTTCGGACGCGCATCCGCGCCCGCGCTGGACGAAAACACGACGAAAGCGCATCGCCCGGAACATCGGCCAAAAAAATGCCCGCCATGAAGGCGGGCAAAGTCGCTGCGCTCGTTCTCGACCGCGAACCGGAACGCCCTCTCGCGGCGTCCGGTCGCGGCGCAATCCTTATTCGACGTGCTCGCCGTGCAGCGTGACGTCGAGACCTTCGCGTTCCTGTTCTTCCGTGACGCGCAGACCCATCACCATGTCGATGACCTTGAGCAGCACGAAGCTCACGACGCCGCTATAGACCAGCGTGACGAGCACGCCCTTGGCCTGCACGAGCACGCTGCCGTCGAAACCGCCGATATCCTTCACCGCGAACACGCCCGTCAGCAGCGCGCCGATGATCCCGCCCACGCCGTGCACGCCGAACGCATCGAGCGAGTCGTCGTAGTTGAACTTGTGCTTGAGCCACGTTGCCGACCAGAAGCAGACCACGCCCGCGACGATGCCGATCACGATCGCGCCCGTCACGCCGACGAAGCCCGAAGCCGGCGTCACTGCCACGAGACCCGCAACCGCGCCCGAGATGATGCCGAGCACCGACGGCTTGCCCTTCGTGATCCACTCCGCGAACATCCAGCCGAAGGCGGCGAAGGCGGTGGCGATCTGCGTCGTGAGCATCGCGAAGCCGGCACGGCCGTCAGCCGCGACTGCCGAGCCCGCGTTGAAGCCGAACCAGCCCACCCACAGCATCGATGCGCCGATCAGCGAGAGCACGAGGTTGTGCGGCGCCATGACTTCGCGGCCGTAGCCGACACGCTTGCCGAGCACCAGACAGCACATCAGGCCCGCGATACCGGCGTTGATGTGAACCACCGTGCCGCCCGCGAAGTCGAGCACGCCGGCGGATGCCAGCCAGCCGGTCGGTTCCCAGACCATGTGCGCGATCGGCGAGTAGACCAGGAGCGACCACAGCGTCATGAACACGAGCATCGCGGAGAACTTCATGCGATCGGCGAACGCGCCGGTGATGAGCGCCGGGGTGATGATCGCGAACGTCAGCTGGAACGCGAAGTACACCGACTCCGGAATGGTCGTGGCGAGGTGACTGACGGTCAGCGTCGTCGCCTTGTCGCCCTTGATGTAGGCCATGCCGTGCAGGAACACGCGCGAGAAGCCGCCGATGAACGATCCGCCCGGCGTGAACGCGATGCTGTAGCCGACGACGGTCCAGAGGATCGTCACCAGACAGCAGATCGCGAAGCTCTGCATCACCGTGGCGAGCACGTTCTTCTTGCGCACCATGCCCGCGTAGAACAGCGCGAGGCCCGGAATCGTCATGAACAGCACGAGTGCGACGGAGGTGAGCATCCACGCCGTGTCGCCCGAGCTGATCTTCGACGAATCGACCATGACCGGTTCGGTCGGCGCGGCGGGCGCGGCGTCGGATGCGCCTGAGGCCGCAGCCGCTGAGGCGGCATCCGCCGAGGACGCCATCGCCGTGTTGGCGCTGGACGGTGCGCTTGCCGAGGTGGAAGCTGCGGCATCGGGCGCCGGTGCGGAGGCCGCGGCCGGAGCGGACGCGTCCTGAGCGAGGGCTGTGCCGACATTCGCGCCTGTCAGCGCGGCGGCCACCATCAATGACATCAAAAAGTTGCGCATTCTTCTGGTTCCTCTTATCGCCAAATACTTCGCAAGTTTCTTTTTAGAGAGCGTCCGCGCCGGTTTCGCCGGTGCGAATACGAATGACCTGTTCGATCGTGGTGACGAAGATCTTGCCGTCGCCGATCTTTCCCGTGCGGGCCGCGCGCTCGACGGCCTCGATCGCCTGATCGACGATGTCGTCCGACACGGCGGCTTCGATCTTCACTTTCGGCAGAAAATCGACGACGTACTCCGCGCCCCGGTACAGCTCGGTGTGCCCTTTCTGTCGGCCGAAGCCTTTCACCTCGGTCACGGTGATGCCCGAGACGCCGATGGCCGACAGCGCTTCGCGCGCTTCGTCCAGCTTGAACGGCTTGATGATTGCGGTAATGAGCTTCATGTATGCCTCGCTGTGGTGTGCTGATCCTTCGATGCCTTCTAAAGCGGGATGCGCTGGGTGCTACCGCCACGTCCGCCCTGCCGGGCCGCTCAGAGAAGCGTGCAGAAAAGGTCCGCGCCTTCCATGCAACTCGTATGCCATGCGTGTATTCATGCGGGTTTGAGCGATTTCGGGAAACTCCCGCGCGCGGGGTCTGCCGAACGGCTAACGCGCGCCGCGCCTGCTGGCGCCGGGGTGGGTTCGTTGCTAGAGTGCTCGCAAGGTCCCGCAAAAAGGGGCAAGGGCGGAAAACGCGAGGGCGCTGCGGCGCTAAAATCGCGGCGCCTCGAAGGTGCTCCGAGGCGCGCCGGGTAGTCGGCAGCGCGCACCAATATCGAACATTCGATATTTCGGGGCACTGACCTAACAACGAATGCACTAATTTTGTGCAAGGGAGAAAAACGATGAAGCAGCCCAACGACGTTTTCAACGATCTGCAGCAGAAAATGAGCGAGCTGTTCAAGAATTCGCCGGCGAAGGACGTCGAACGGAACATGAAGGCCATGCTGTCGCAAGGTTTTTCGAAGCTTGATCTCGTCACGCGCGAAGAATTCGACACGCAAACGCAGGTGCTCGTGCGCACGCGCGCGCGTCTCGAAGAGCTCGAAAAGCGCGTGGCGCAGCTGGAGCAGCGTCTCGCGAGCGGCGGCTCCGCCGCGCAAGACTAAGCGTCCTCAGCGCTCCGTCATACCTCGGCTAGCGAGCCGTGAGTTTCTAGTGTCATTGCCGGCGCAGCCGCTGCGCCGTTTCAGGTGAAATCATGTCGCTTGCCGTGGTACGCAGCCGCGCGCCCGCTCCTGGGCGCGCGCCCGAAGTCGTCGTCGAAGTCCATCTCGCTAACGGGCTGCCGTCTTTTTCCATCGTCGGCCTGCCCGATCTCGAAGTGCGCGAAAGCCGCGAGCGCGTGCGCGCCGCGCTGCAGAACTGCGGCTTCGACTTTCCCGTCCGCAGAATCACCGTCAATCTCGCGCCCGCCGATTTGCCGAAGGAATCGGGGCGCTTCGATCTGCCGATCGCGCTCGGCATTCTCGCCGCGAGCGGGCAAATCCCGGCCGAGTCGCTGGCGAATCGCGAATTCGCGGGCGAGCTATCGCTCACCGGCGCGTTACGGCCGATGCGCGGCGCCTTCGCGATGGTGTGCGGCGCGGCGCGCCATCACGCGGCGGCGGGCGAACGTGGCGAACGTGACGAACGCGCGCCGGAAATCTATCTGCCGCTTGCGAGCGCGGCGGAGGCGGCGCTGGTGCCGGGCATCGACGTCTTCGGCGCGGCCGACCTGCCCGCGCTCTGCGCGCACCTGAACGGCGTGCCCGACGCGCGCCTGCGGCCGGTGCACGCCGTGACGCTTCCGCAAACAGCCGCGCCCGCGCCCGATCTCGCCGACGTGATCGGTCATCCCGCCGCGCGCCGCGCGCTCGAAGTGGCGGCGGCGGGCGGCCATCATTTGCTGATGATCGGCCCGCCCGGCGCGGGCAAATCGATGCTCGCGGCGCGCCTGCCGAGCCTCCTTCCGCCCATGAGCGACGACGAAGCGCTCACATCCGCCGCGATTCTTTCTGCGAGTTCGATCGGCTTCACGCCGGAGCAATGGCGGCGGCGGCCGTTTCGCGCGCCGCATCACTCGTCGAGTTCGGCGGCGCTGGTCGGCGGACGCAATCCGCCGCAGCCGGGCGAGATCACGCTCGCGCATCACGGCGTGCTGTTCCTCGACGAACTTCCCGAATTCGACCGCAAGGTGCTCGAGACGCTGCGCGAACCGCTCGAAGTCGGGCACATCACGATTTCGCGCGCGGCGCAGCAGGCGGACTTTCCCGCCGCATGTCAGCTGATCGCGGCGATGAATCCATGCCCGTGTGGCTGGCGCGGCGATCCGAGCGGGCGTTGCCGCTGTTCGCCGGATATCGCCGCGCGCTATCTGCGCAAGTTGTCGGGACCGTTGATGGATCGCATCGACATTCAGATCGAGCTGCCGGCGCTGACGCCGGCGGAATTGTCCGCGCGCGGCGCCGAGCGAGGCGAGTCGAGCGCCGTGGTCGCGGCGCGCGTCGCGGCGGCCCGCGACATTCAGACGCAGCGTCAAGGCAAGACCAACCGCGAACTCGATGGCCGCGAGGCCGACGACGTCTGCCGCCCCGATTCAGCCGGCGAGGCGTTGCTGCGCGCAGCCGGCGAGCGCTTCGGCTGGTCGGCGCGCGCCTACTACCGCGTACTCAAGGTGGTGCGAACGATCGCGGACCTCGCCGACGCCAAAACGCCCGACGTCGCTCATGTAGCCGAGGCGGTGCAATATCGGCGGATGCTATCGCTTGCTTGAGACCACGCCGATCACGCCATGCCGGACAGAAAATCGCCTGTCAAGACTTGACTTATGCACACTGAGTCGATCCGCGACACCTTTTCCTCGGATCAATTCCGCTGCTCCTGCCTATTTCGCAGACCATTGATTTTATTGAACTATTTAACTTGCCGCGAACGGAGGCAAACTAACGTTAACCGCACAGACCGGGCTTTTGCGCGTTGCCGCACATTCTTTTCCACATAGTTATCCACAGACATTGTGGATAGTTAAAAAAGTCCATACAAATCTAGGCATTAGCTGAATTTGCTGCGAAGAAACTTCCGGTTTGAAATTAACCCTAAGATCATTCCGAAATCAGTGGTCGCAGAATTCGAGACCTTCCTCTAAAAGAGTTTGAAGGACGTAAAGAATTGGTCGGCCTGCTCCTGTGGCGGCGCTTTGTCCGAGACGATCGCCACCTGATAAACATGCGTTCCGCGCGCGACGAAGCGCGCGTGAATGGTCCGCGACTCGCGCTTTTCTCCGCTCGCGCCGTTCACTTCAATCTCGCTGCCCAGCACACGTCCGCCCGCCGCGAGATCGATCTGTGCCGCGCGCGCCGCCGGTTGCGCGCTCACGTTGCGCGCGAGTCCCTGTTGCAGGAAATCGAGCGTCGCGCGCTGCAGCGCGGGATCGGCGCTCGGCAGGACCACGGTGCCGACGGCGAACACGGCGTCGCCGGCTTCGGCGGTTTGCATGCGCATCGTCATCGGCTGGCCGGCGATCTCGATCTTCCGTTCTTCGGAGCGCGGCTTGGCGGGAAGCGTGACTTCGTAGCCGTCGTCGTTGTTCATCACTGTGCGCCAGTCGTATGCCGGCGTGCACGCGAGCAGCGCGCCGCATGCGACAGATGCGCACACGGCCGCACGAAACACGGAAAAATTCAGACGAAACGTTTTGGCAGCGAGGCCAGGATGGCGGGAGAAAACTCGTTTCATAAAGGATGAATGCGCAGGCGGATGCGTGAAAACCATCATTATCGCGCTGCAATTCCGGCCTTATCGGCGCGTCACGACTGCATCCTGAAAACGGCGCTAAAATACGCGTCACTTATCCGTCGCTTGTCGCCCGATCGCGGCGGCGGGTCCGGCCATCCGAGGTTTCAAATGTCCCAAGCCACGCAAGAAACATCCACGCGCGCCAAGAGCCCGCTGCGCTACATCGTGATGGCGCTCGTCGCGGCCGTGATCGCAGGCACCGGCTACTTCGCCTTCGGCGGCCAGCAGAAGGCGCCGGACGCCACCTTCACGCTGTTGTCGGGACAGAAGATTTCCACCACGGGCGATCTGAAGGGCAAGGTCTATCTCGTCAATTTCTGGGCGACGAGTTGCGAGACCTGCATGAAAGAAATGCCCCAGATGATCGACACGTACAACAAGTTCAAGGGTCGCGGACTGGAGTTCGTCGCGGTCGCAATGAACTACGACGCGCCGATGTACGTGAGCAATTACGCGCAGACCCGCAATCTGCCGTTCAAGGTCGCAATGGACGACGGCAGCGCGGCCAAGCAATTCGGCAATGTCCAGCTCACGCCGACGACCTTCGTCATCGACAAAAACGGCAGGATTCTGAAGCGCTATGTCGGCGAGCCGACCTTCGCGGAACTGGATCAACTGCTCGACAACGCGCTCGGTTCGGCCTGACGCGTATCCGGTCGAACGAAGACAACGAAAAAGCCCGCTGGCAAATACCAGCGGGCTTTTTTAACGCTCCGACGAATCGCCCTTAGTCACCCTTCACGACGATTCCATACCGCTTGATCTTCTCGTACAGCGTCGCCTTGCCGAGCTGCAGGCGATCCGCCGCCACCGCAACCGCGCCGCCGCACTGCTCCAGGGTCTCGCCGATCACCGCGCGTTCGTATTGCTCGGTGCGCTCCTTGAGCGATTGCGTCGACGTATCGGACGATGCAGCGCCGCCGTCGTCGAGAATGCCCAGCACCATCCGGTCCGCCGCGTTGCGCAGCTCGCGCACATTGCCTGGCCAGTCGCGCTGCATCAGTTCCGCCCGCTGACGGTCCGTGATGAGCGGCGCGGGACGCTCGTAGCGCACGGCGGCGTCGAGAAGAAAGTGCTCGAACAACGGCACGATGTCTTCGCGACGCTCGTTGAGCGGCGGCAGCGTGATCGTCACGACGTTGAGCCGGTACAGCAGATCGCGCCGGAACGTGCCATCGGCGACGTGTTCGTTCATGTCGCCCTTCGCGGCCGCGACGACGCGCAAGTTCGCGCGCACCGGCTGATTCGAGCCGAGCCGCTCCAGCACGCCGTCCTGCAGCACGCGTAAGAGCTTCACCTGCAGCGACAGCGGCATGCTCTCGATTTCATCGAGAAACAGCGTACCGCCGGACGCCGCCTCCAGCCTGCCGATGCGCCGCTTCTGCGCGCCGGTAAACGCGCCCGGCTCGTAGCCGAACATTTCGGACTCGAACATCTGTTCCGGCAGCGCGCCGCAATTCACCGCGATGAACGGCTTGTCGCGGCGCGGCGACATCTCGTGCAGACTGCGCGCGATCAGTTCCTTGCCCGCGCCGGTATCGCCGTTGATGAGCACGGACGCATCCGTCGGCGCGACGTTCGCGATCAGACGGCGCACCTGATCGATCGCAGGACTGCGCCCGATGATGCGCGGCGCGACGCTGCTCTGCTCGGCCAGCTCGCGCCGCAGCGCCTGATTCTCCAGCACGAGCTTGCGGCGTTCGAGCGCGCGGCGCACGGCTTCGATCAATCGCTCCGATGCGAACGGCTTCTCGATGAAGTCGTACGCGCCGTCGCGCATCGCCTGCACGGCCATCGAGATATCGCCGTGGCCGGTCACGAGAATCACCGGCACTTCGGGCGCGCGTTCGCGGCATTGCGCGAGCAGATCGAGGCCGCTTGCGCCCGGCAGGCGAATGTCGCTCACGATCACGCCGGGAAACCGCGCGTCGATCGCATGCGCGGCGGATTCGACGCTGCCGTGCCCCGTCACGTCGAAGCCCGCGAGTTGCAGACTCTGCACGCTCGCGCGCCGCACGAGTTCGTCGTCTTCGATGAAGATCACCTGCAAACCGGTGCTCATGTCTTGCCTCAACTATGTTTTTTACGCGCGACGCAGCGTCAGCACGAATTCCGCGCCGTGAGAGTGATCGGCGTCGGCCTGTGTGCCGCCTTCGGGGCCGTCCGCGACGATCGGCGCCTCGCGGTTGCGCGCGAGGAGCGTGCCGCCGTAATCGCGCGCGATCGCCGATGAAATCGCCAGTCCAAGGCCCAGTCCCTGGCCCATTTCCTTGGTCGTGAAAAACGGCTCGAAGAGGCGCGGCAATGCATCGGCGGGAATGCCCGGACCATTGTCGCGCACGATGAGTTCGACGATATCCGCGCGCGCATCCAGTTCGATAACGATGCGCGGCTTGTCGCACGACGCCACTGCATCGAGCGCGTTGCCGACCAGATTGATCAGCACCTGTTCGAGACGCAGATCTTCGCAGCGCACGAACACGGGCGCGCTGTCGCCGCTCAGTTCGGGCGCGATATCGACCACGACGTTCTTCATGCGCGGACGCAGCATCGAGAACACATTGCGCAGCGCGTGCGCCACGTCCGCCCGCGCGTTCTTCGGCCGCGCCTTGGTGACGAACAGCTTGAGCTGATTCGTGATGTTGCCCATGCGCTCGGTCAGCGACGCGATGGCTTCGAGATTCTCGCGCGCCGCCGCCTGATCGCCGCGCTCGATCAGCACGCGCGTGTTGTCCGAGAAACTGCGCAAGGCGGCCAGCGGCTGATTCAGTTCGTGCGTGATGCCCGCCGCCATCTGGCCGAGCGCGGCGAGTTTGCTCGCCTGAATCAGTTCGTCGTGCGCGGCGCGCAGATCCTGCTCGGCGCGCGTGCGCTCGTTCACTTCTTTCGTCAGTTGCGCGTTCGCCTCCGACAGATCAGCCGTGCGCTCCGCGACACGCTCGTTCAGTTCGGCATAGGCCGTTTGCAGCAAACCGCGGCTGCGAATCATCTCGCGCACGCGCGCGCGCCGCATGCGCCAGTAAAACGCGAGCAGACACAGCGACACGAACACGAGCGCCGTGACGATCACCGCGTTCTGCGCCGCGCTTTCGACGGGATCGAGCGGCGCCATCGTGATCAGTTGCCAGTCCGGCTCGCCGATCGAACGATGCGTTGCGAGAAACGCCGGCGCATTGCGTCCGCCGCCGACGCGCACGATCTGCGCGCCGCCTTCGAGCGTCTTGACGATGGTCATCGGCAGCGGCGTGATGACCTGCTGCGCGTACTGGCGCGTCGCGTAGACGGACGCCTCGATGTTCTGCGGCAGCGGCCGCACCGTGTGATATTTCCACGCGGGCACCGACGAGAGAAAGATCACACCGTGATCGTCCGTGACAATGAGCGGCTCGGCGGCATCCGCGCCTTGCAGCCATTCGAGGTTGAGCTTCACCACCGCCACGCCGATGAACTCTTTCGTGTGCTCGCGGTACACCGGCTGCGAGATGTAATAGCCGGGCTCCGTCGAAATCGTGCCGATGCCGAAGAACCGGCCCACGCCGCCCTTCTCCGCATCGATGAAATACGGCCTGAAGTTATAGTCCACGCCGACGAAACTGTCCGCGCCGTTCCAGTTGCTCGCGGCCACGGACATGCCGTTCGCGCGGATGAGATACGTGACGGTCGCGTGCGCGCGCGCGTTGAGGTCTTCGAGATAGCGGTTCGCGCGATCGACGTTGGCCTGATCGGGATGCTCGAGCACGCCCTGCACGACCGGATGCCGCGACAGCAGATACGGCAGATATTCGTAGCGGTCGAGCGTGCTCTTGAGCGTGTTCGTGGTGCGATCGACGCGGCTCGCGGCATTGAGCCGCAATTCGTCGATGCCGCGCTGCCAGGCGACGTGCCACGTGAGCGCGCAGCACGCCACGAGCGTGGCGGCGAGCGCGAAGAACACGAGGATGCGGCGCGTCACGTGAGCAGATTCCCGCGAAAGAGGATCTGTCATTGTGGCATAGGCGCCTTCGGGATAAGCGCCAGCGGCCGCCGAAAGCGGCTGCGGCGAAGCGCTCGCAGGGTGAGGCTTCGCCGCTTGCATGATCGCGTCCGGAGAATGAAGCCGCTTGATGAGGCTGCTTAGACGGACTTGGCTTCTTCGGTGTCGGTCACGTCGACCTCGCGCGACAACGCGGCTTTCAGCTTCGAGCGATCCAGCTCGTGCTCCCACGCCGACACGACAACCGTCGCCACGCCGTTGCCGACGATGTTCGTCAGTGCCCGGCACTCGCTCATGAATCGGTCGATGCCGAGAATCAGCACCATGCCGGCGAGCGGAATGGTCGGCACGACGGCGAGCGTCGCCGCGAGCGTGATGAAGCCTGCGCCGGTCACGCCGCTCGCGCCCTTCGAGGTCAGCATCGTCACGGCGAGCAGCGTCAGTTGCTGGCCCCACGTGAGGTCGGTGTTCGTCGCCTGCGCGATGAACAGCACGGCCATCGTCATGTAGATGTTGGTGCCGTCGAGGTTGAACGAATAGCCGGTCGGCACGACGAGACCCACTACCGAGCGCGAGCAGCCGAGCTTTTCGAGCTTGAGCATCAGTTGCGGGAGCGCGGCTTCGGACGAACTCGTGCCGAGCACGATCAGCATTTCTTCCTTGATGTACGCGACGAACTTCAGGATCGAGAAGCCGACCATGCGCGCAATCGCACCGAGCACGAAGACGACGAAGATGATCGAGGTCAGATAGAACGTGCCGATGAGCTTGAGCATCGGCAGCAGCGAACCGATGCCGTACTTGCCGATGGTGAACGCCATCGCGCCGAATGCACCGATCGGTGCGAGCTTCGTGATGATGCCGACCATGCCGAACAGAATGCTCGACAGCCCTTCGATGAACGTCGTCACAACACGGCCGCGCTCGCCGATGTGCGCCAGCACCGAGCCGAACAAGAGCGCGATCAAGAGGATCTGCAGGATTTCACCTTGGGCGAACGCCGAAACCAGCGTGTCCGGGATGATGTGCATGAAGAAATCGACCGTGCTCTGGCCGTGCGCCTTGGTCACGAACGAGTCGACGGCTTTGTGGTCGAGCGTCGCGGGATCGACGTTGAAGCCGACGCCCGGCTTCAGGATGTGCGTCGCGGCGAGACCGAGCACCAGCGCGAACGTCGACACGATTTCGAAGTACAGCAGCGCCTTGCCGCCGACGCGCCCGACCTTCTTCATGTCCTCCATGCCCGCGATGCCGGTCACGACCGTACAGAAGATGATCGGCCCGATCACCATCTTGATGAGTTTGATGAACGCGTCGCCGAGCGGCTTCATGTCGGTGGCGAGCGCAGGATAGAAGTGCCCGAGCGCGATGCCGATGATGATGGCCACGATCACCTGCACGTACAGGACTTTATGAAGAGGTTTTTTCACGATGTTTCCAGGCAATGACAAGCAGTTGGCGAGGTACAGCCAGCGGCGGGCCTTGACGCGCGGGAGCGTTGAGGTGCGCGATCACTCCGTGGGATGCGCACGTCGAATCGCGTCGCGTAAGCGATAGCCGCTTCGTCGACGGATCAGGGACGTTGGGATGCGAGAGGGGTCATCGATTTGTCTCCTTGGATTTTATGGGCGGCTCGATGGCCGTGCCTTTCTTATCGCAAGGGGAATGCCAGCTTTGGTTTGCCCGCAAACCATTGATATTGCTGGATATTTTTAAGGCGCAGGCGCGCCGCAATCCGGCTTTCCGGAAATCCGGAATCGATGTGTCCGGTGATCTGGAAGACGCGGCACGGGAAAATCACCGCGACCGGAACGCTCAAAAGAAAAAACCCACGGCATCCCGTGGGTTTTTCGCTTTCTGCCGATGCGTTCCGCTCAGACCACGCCCGCGCCGTGCGCTTGCTCGTCCGCGTGATAGCTTGAGCGCACCATCGCGCCGACGGCCGCGTGCGTGAAGCCCATCTTGTACGCCTCTTCCTCGTACATCTTGAACGTATCCGGATGCACGTAAGCCCGCACCGGCAAATGGTGCTCCGACGGCTGCAAGTACTGGCCGATCGTCAGCATGTCGACGTCATGCGCGCGCAGATCGCGCATCACCTGAAGGATTTCGTCTTCCATTTCGCCCAGGCCCACCATCAACCCCGACTTGGTCGCGACTTCCGGATGCAGCGCCTTGAAGTCCTTCAGCAGCTTCAGCGAATGATGATAGTCCGAGCCCGGACGCGCTTCCTTGTAGAGACGCGGCACCGTTTCGAGATTGTGGTTCATCACATCGGGCGGCGCGGCCGTCAGGATGTTGATCGCGCGATCGAGCCGGCCGCGGAAGTCCGGCGTCAGGATTTCGATGCGCGTTTCCGGCGAATGCTCGCGCACTTGCCGGATGCACTCGACGAAATGCGCCGCGCCGCCATCGCGCAGATCGTCACGGTCCACGCTCGTGATCACCACGTATTTCAGCTTGAGCGCGCCGATCGTGCGCGCGAGATTCAGCGGCTCGTCCGGATCGAGCGGATCGGGACGACCGTGGCCGACGTCGCAGAACGGGCAGCGGCGCGTGCACTTGTCGCCCATGATCATGAAGGTGGCCGTGCCCTTGCCGAAACATTCGCCGATATTCGGGCAGCTCGCCTCCTCGCAGACCGTATGCAGGTTGTGCTCGCGCAGGATCTGCTTGATCTCGTTGAAACGCGAGTTGCCCGTCGCCGTGCGCACGCGGATCCATTCCGGCTTCTTGAGCTTCTCGATCGGAATGACCTTGATCGGAATGCGCGAAGTCTTCGCCTGCGCTTTCTGTTTCGCGGTGGCGTCGTAGGCGGGAGCCGCCGGGACGGAAGCGGTGTCGCCAGCCAGGTTTGCGGTTGCGTCAGTCATTCGGTCGATCCGGTTGTTGCAGCGGGACGGTTTGCGCCGTCGTGCCGTCTTGCGGTTGAGCGGCGCTTGCGGGGAGGCCGCCGATTTGATGTGCCAGCCGTTCGGCGAGCGTCAGGGCTACGTCGCGCCAGCCGGCTGCGACGCCGAGCGTCGCCATGTCGACCGTTTCGAGTCCCGCGTAGCCGCACGGGTTGATCGCGAGAAACGGCTGCAAGTCCATGTTCACGTTGAGGCTGACGCCGTGATAGCTGCAGCCGTTGCGAATCTTGAGTCCGAGCGCGGCGATCTTCGCGCCGGGATGAAGGCCATGCAGACGAACGTTCGCGCCGTCTTCCGCCTGCCGCGCGGAGGGTTGCGCGACGTAAATGCCGGGCGCGCCGGGCTTGCGGCCAGTCGCGAGATTATACGATGCAAGGGTTTCGATCACGGCCTCTTCAATGCGCCGCACCAGCTCGCGCACCGCCAGCTTGCGCCGCCGCAGGTCGATCAGCAGATAAGCGACGATCTGTCCCGGCCCGTGATACGTGATTTGTCCGCCGCGATCCACCTTGACGAGCGGAATGCCGCTGTCGGCGAGCAGCAAATGCGCGGGATCGCCCGCGAGGCCGAGCGTGAACACGCGCGGATGCTCGACGAGCCAGATTTCGTCGGGCGTGTCGGGCGTGCGGGCGTCGGTGAACGCGCGCATTGCGTCGAAGCTCGCCTGATACGGTTCGAGGCCGCGCCAGTGCAGCGTGACCGGAAAATCACCGGACGCGAGTTCGGTGCCGGGCGCGCTGCGTGTTTCCGGCGGGAGTGCAAGCGGAGTGGCGGACATGGTGCCGGTAGTTTACCGAAATCGAACCATGCCCGCCGATGGTGAATTCGCATGCCTTCGATGACAAATGCGAATACTTGCGTCACACCACGCGTCAGACCACCCGCCAGCCCGCGCGCAGCCGCTGCGTCAGACGCTCGATGCGCGTCGAGAGCCAGCGCATGGCGCGCTCGTCGCAACGCGGCAGAATCGTGAACACGACATAGGCCGGACGGTCGCCTTCCACCGAGAGCCACAGGCGCTCGCGTTCGCGCAGCTTCAGTTGATCGCCGGGCGTGAGCCAGTAATCCTCGATGTCGTTGCTGCGCGTCGCCCAGACGGCGCTGCCGTGGACTTTCAGACGCGTGCCGCGTGCAATGCGCATCGGGATAGTCTCGCCGGGCTTGATTTCGAAGGTGACACTTGTTGATATTTCTCGCATGATCGACTCCGCCAAGGGAACGTTTCGATGACTACAATCCTAGGCGTGGCAAGGCATCAGGCAAAACGAGCAATTTTCACGGCTATGTGAGTTTCATTGACAACGACCTCTCCGACACTCCATATGGACCTCCGCCAGCTTCCAGCACTGAACGCGCTGCGCGCCTTCGAGGCCGCCGCCCGTCACGAAAGTTTTTCGCGCGCCGCCGACGAACTTTTCGTCACGCACGGCGCGGTCAGTCACCAGATTCGCGCGCTGGAGGCCGAGCTCGGCCTGCCGCTCTTCGCGCGCGACGGCAAGCGCGTGCGCCTCACCGACCGCGGCCGGCAGTACGCGGCCGAAGTGCGCGCGGCGCTGGTCGCCTTGGCGGACGCAACGCGCCGCATCCGCTCCGGCGATCGCGACCGGCGGCTGATCGTGTCGATGTTGTCGTCGTTTTCCGCGCGCTGGCTGACGCCGCGTGTCGGCAGGTTCATCGAAAAGCACCCGGAAATCGACCTCGAACTGCTGTCGACCAACGCCCTCACCGATTTCAACCGCGATGACGTCGATGTCGCGATTCGCTTCGGCTACGGCAAATATTCCGGCGTGCACGCCGAGGAACTGCTGGACGAAGTGTTCTTTCCGGCGTGCTCGCCGAATTTCCGCGGCGGCGACTTGCCGCGCGAGCCACGCGATCTCGCGAACGTGCCGCTGCTGCGCTCGGATGAAGAACTGTGGCGGCCATGGTTCGACGCGGCCGGACTTGCCGATTTCGCGGAACCGAAGCGCGGCGTCTTGTATGAGGATTCGTCGAATCTGCTGCAGGCGGCCATCGACGGTCAGGGAATCGCGCTCGTGCGGCGCTCGCTCGCGATGCAGGAAATTCTCGCGGGGCGCCTCGTGCGGCTGTTCAATGTGGACGGCCCGAGTCCGTGGAGATACTACTTCGTGTGCCCGGCCGCGCTGCTCGAAACGGCGCGCGTGCAGGCGTTCCGCGAATGGCTGGTCGACGAGGTCGACCAGTTCAGGCTGCTATACGAGCGCACGCCGGCTGTGTGCGATGCGCCCGCAGGCGAGCTTAAAGCACTACCTTGACCATTGGATGGCCGGTGAGCGCGCGATAAATATCGTCGAGATGAGCGCGATTTTGCGCGCGCACCGTGCAGGTGAGGCCCGTGTAGTTGCCGCCGGACGACGGCCGCGTCTCGACACGCGAGGCGTCGAAATCCTGATCGAACGCCTTGAGTACGTCGACGATCGTGTCCTGAAAATCCGGATGCGACTTGCCCATCACCTTGATCGGGAAGTCACACGGAAAGTCGAAGAGTTCGTCGGCGCTGTGTGCTGCGGCGTCGGTCGGGTCGGTGCGTTGGGGCTTGAGATCGGGTTTCGATTCAGGTTTTGATTCAGGTTTCGATTCGGACATGGCTTTCTCCTTCACTTCGCGCTTCATTTGGCCCGAGCCGCCTCAGCGGCGAACTCGCGCGTTTTGGCTCGCTGGTAAGCCTCGAAGAGCGCAGCATAGACCGGACCGGGCCGGCCGCCGCCGACGCTTTTCCCGTCGAGCGTGGTGATCGGCATGACTTCCTTGGTCGCGGAGCTGATCATGATTTCATCGGCCGAGCGCAGTTCGGCTTCGGTGATGTCGCGTTCCTCGAACGCGATGCCCGCTTCCCTCGCCAGTTCCTCGATGAGACCGTAGCGGATGCCTTCCAGAATGCGCGGCCCGCGCGGCGCGCCGAGCAGCGTGCCGTTTTTCACGATCCACACATTCGACGACGAACCTTCGGTCAGCAAGCCGTCGCGCAACTGGATGGTTTCGAGCGCGTCGTTTTCGGCTGCGTGCTGCGCCATCAGCACATTGCCCAGCAGCGACACCGATTTGATGTCGCAATGCAGCCAGCGCTTGTCCTCGGCGGTCACGGCCACCGCGCCGCGCGCGCGTTCTTCCGTGCTCGGGAAAGCGATCTTGCTGAGCATGATGAACACGGTCGGCGTGAGGCCCGCCGGAAACGCATGCCCGCGCCGCTTCGCGACGCCGCGCGTGACCTGGATATACACGAGCGCGTCGCCGGCGCCCGCATTGTCGTCGATGACGCGATCGATCAGCGCGCGCCAGCCGGCGTCGTCGAACGGATTGTCGATGCGGATCTTGCCGAGACTGCGGTTCAGCCGCGCGAAATGCTGCGCGAGCCGGAACGGCAGACGCGCGCCCTCGGCCTGTGCGTAGAGCGGCACGACTTCATACACGCCGTCGCCAAAGATGAACCCGCGGTCGAGCACGGGAATGCGCGCTTCGGAAAGCGGACCCCACTCGCCGTTCAGATAGACCGTCGGATCGAATACTTCAGCCTGGCTCATCGAGACCGCTCCTTTTCAGTCAGTGGATTACTTACGCTTTTGCCACATCAGCAGCGCCGAGTCCCACAGGCGGCCGAACAGACCGGCTTCCGGCACGTCCTGCAGCGCGACCAGCGGGAACTGCGCGACTTCCTTGCCGTCCGCCATCATCTTGACGGTGCCGATCTGCTGGCCCTTCTTGATCGGCGCGACGAGCAGGTCGGATTTCGTGACCGTCGGCTTGACCTTGTCGCCCATGCCCTTCGGCACGGTGATGTACTGGTCGGTCGACACGCCGGCCTGCACGTTGTCGGTCGCGCCCTTGTACACGCGCGGCGACTCGATCACCTGATTCGCCTTGTAGAGACGCACCGAGTCATATGCCGAATAGCCGTAGTTCAGCATCTTCAGGGCGTCCTGCACGCGATTGATCTCTTTCGGTTCGCCCATCATCACGGCGACGAGACGGCGTTTGGCATCCGGCGTGCTCGCAAGCGAACGCTGTGCCGTCGCGATCAGGCAGTAGCCGGCGGCCTTCGTGTGGCCGGTCTTCAGGCCGTCGACGGTCGGATCGAGCCACAGCAGGCGGTTACGGTTCGGCTGCTTGATCTTGTTGTACGTGAAGTCCCGCACCGAGAAGATGCTGTAGTACTCGGGGAATTCGCGGATCAGGTGCGTCGACAGCACGGCCAGGTCGCCGGCGGTCGTGTAGTGCTGCGGATCGGGCATGCCGTTTACATCGGCGAAATTGGTGTGCTTCATGCCGATGCGCTTCGCCGCCGCGTTCATCAGCGTGACGAAGTTGGCTTCGCTGCCGCCGACGAGTTCCGCCAGCGCGATAGCCGCGTCGTTGCCCGACTGGATGATCATGCCGTAGACGAGATCGTGCACGGTGACCGGCTTGTTCGCCTCGATGAACATGCGCGATTCGTCCGTGCGCACGCGGCGCACGGCCTCGCTCGGCGTGACGGTCTGGTCCATGTTGATCTTCTTGGACTTCAGCGCGTCGAAGACGAGATACGCGGTCATCAGCTTCGTGAGCGATGCCGGCTCGACGCGCTCATCGGCATTGCCCGATGCGAGCACCTGATTGCTCGTGGCATCGACGAGCACCCACGAATGCGCCGTCACATCGGGCGGCGGAACTTGCGCGAACGCGCTCGCGGCGGCCAGAACGGCGGGCAGCGCGAGGGCGGCCTTGAAGGCGCGGCGATGAACGGTGGAAGTGGATACGGAAGAAACGGTCAGGCCGGGAGGGACAAAGCGCATAGGATCGATCGGCGGAAAAAGCAGGCTGCGACGACAGGGATCGGGGATCGGATGATCGGCGAAGCACGGGTTGGACAGGCAGACCGTCCGCTCGGGTCGGGCGCTGCGCCATGACTGCGGCACGCGCGGCGCCGCGGCGAAACAGCGCTCGTTCGACAGACGGACGCGCAAACGGTTCTCGAAAGCTGGCGTTTCGCGGACTGCGGACGTTCGGACTACCGTTCGGACTAACATCGCGCGCGGCCGGAAACAGCAAAAATTGCTGCGCCATTATACGCGCGGGTCACGGCCGATTTCCTTCGGAATCTGCGCCGTTGTCACGCGTTTTAACGTTTTTCAGGGTAGGCCTAGCCGGTTTTACCGATTAGGGGAACACGCACTCGGCAAGCCCTTCGGCGACCTTGCGGCGCTTGTCGGCCGGGAAGGCCTCAGCGCCATGCATCGACGATCACGCGTTTCAGAATATGCAGTTTGCGGTGAAAGAAATGCTCCCCGCCCGGAATGACGACCACGGGCAATTCCTGCGGACGCGCCCAGTCATAGACGGACTGGATGGGCACCGTTTCGTCCACTTCGCCGTGGATCACGAGCGTGGTGTCGGGCACCGGCGCGACGTCCCAGCGGCTCGCCGCCGTGCCGACAAACACGATTCGCTCGATCTCGCGGCCTGCATCAAGCATGCGCTTCGCGACGTGCGACAGGACGAAGGTGCCGAACGAAAAGCCCGCGAGCACGATCGGCACGTCGGCCTGGCCGGGTTGCGCGCGCATGTGATCGATCAGCGCAAGCAGATCGTCCTGCTCGGCGATGCCGTTATCGTGCTCGCCCGCCGTCTGCCCGACGCCGCGAAAATTCGAGCGGTAAGTCGTGTAGCCGAGCTGCACGAAAGTGCGTGCGAGCGTCTGCGCGACCTTGTTGTCCATCGTGCCGCCGAACAGCGGATGCGGATGCGCGACGAGCGCAATGCCGCGCGCCGGTTGGCCATTGGCATCCGCACGATCGAGGGCGCACTCGATCTTGCCGACGGGCCCGTCGATCAAAAACTTCTCGGTTTGCGCGTTCATGCCGGTTGATCGATCAGAAGACGTTCGACGATCTTGCCGTTTGCGAGATGCGAATCGACGATCTCGTCGATGTCGGTTTCATCGACATACGTGTACCACGTGCCTTCCGGATACACGACGACGACCGGCCCCAGTTCGCAGCGGTCGAGACACCCCGCCTTGTTGATGCGCACCATGCCTTCGCCGGCGAGGCCGAGCTTCTTCACGCGCTTTTTGGCGTGCTCCTGCATGGCCTGCGCGTTGCAGTTCGCGCAACTCGGCCGCGAAGCGTCGGGCTCGCGCTGATTCAGGCAGAAGAACACGTGATACTTGTAGAAGGAATCCATGAGCGTGGGCGGTAGGAATGTCGGTCGATTATAACGAGCGATGTTTGTGCCTGCTGCCGGCGACCATCCGGTCCGCGCATGCGCCTACGCCCGTCGCGCGCGCCGCCGCGCGAGCCACGCATGCTCCGCCGCCGACGCGAGCCAGCCGAGCGCCGCATAGGGCCACACCCACGAGAGCCAGTGCGCGAGCCCGTTGAAGTGCAGATAGCGGCCTTGCCGCCAGTCGGCGAGCACGATGTCGAAATACGGATTCACCGGCAGCAGATTGACGAGCGCCAGCGACAGCACCAGCGCCGCGCCCGCGAGCGCCGCCCGCAGGCCGCGCGGCAACGACACCGACAGCACGCCCGCGACCGTCGCGATCCCGATGCCTTCGAGCGCGCCATCCGTCGCCCAGTCGAAGGTCAGGCCCGCGCGCGATTGCAGGAACGCGGCGCCCACCTTCGCGACGAGCGTCGTTGCGATCAGGCCGAGCATCAGGCGGATGCGCGGCGCGCGCGTGCGCGTCAGCAGCGTCGCGAGCACGAGCGCGGCGAACAGGCTGCTCGACGTGATGATTGCTTCCCAGGAGTCGTCCGGCAACAGCGCGCCGAGCCGGTCCGGCCAGCTTTCGACATCCCACGCGGCGGGCGTCCAGACGAGGATCGCGTCCTGCATCGCGGGATCGAGTTCGTCCCACAGCACGCGCGGCAGGTCGCCGCCGCCGAACAGATACGGCGCGGGAAACAGCGCCGCGAACGGCCAGAGCGCCGACAGCCCGATGACATACGCCGCGTCGCGCTCGAACCACGTGAAGCGGATGCGCCGCAGCAGCCCGCGATCGAGCAGCGCGCTCGTCGCGGGCGCGGTCAGCACGCCGCCGACCAGCGCGCCGAACGCATTCGCGGCGAGATCGAGATTCGAGGCGACGCGCGTCGGCAGATAGGTCTGGATCGCTTCCATCGCGCCGGACAGCAGCGCGCCGCCCGCGAGCGCCGCCGCCACCGCGAACGTGCCGCGATAACGCGGATACAGCGCGAGCACGATCAGCGCGCCGAGCGGCATGTAGCCGAGCACGTTGGTGACGACATCGAACACGGTCAGATACTGCGGCATCGGATCCGCGAGATACGCGAACGGACTCAGGCCAAGCGAGCGCCAGCCGGAAAACGGATACAGCGAGCCATACACGACGAGCGCCGCGTACGCTGCAAGCGCCTGCCGGGAAAACGCCGACGGGCGGCGCTGCCATTGCTTGATCGTCATGAGCCGCCCGGATGCATTCGCGCTGGGCGGAAAGTGCAACAGCCGAAGGTCATCGCGAAGCAGCGAGCGGTTGCGCCGCGAGCCACGCGGACAGTTGCGCGATCACATCGTCCGATGCGGCGGCGAGCGCCCGCGCACCGCCCGATGCATCCGCGCTCGACGCGGGCGCGTTCGCGGCGAAGGTGCGCTGGCTGAGCACGCGGCCCTGCTGCGTGAGCGTTGCGCGCACGGACACGGCGCCGTGGCTTTGCTCGGGCGCATCGAAGACCTGTTCGAAACTCGTCAGCTCGACTTCGAGCAGCGGCACCGCGCGCACCGGATCGGCGCCCGACAGGATCGGCCCGCGCGCCGCGAGCGCCTCGCGCAGACGCTGCGTCAGCAGTTGCGCGGGCGGCATCGTCCAGTGGCTGTCCGAATAGGTGCCGGCGCGCTGTGCATCGACGTAACTCAGGCGATAGGTGAAACCGTCGGTTTCGAGATTGCGCGGCGCGCTCACCGCCAGTAGCTTCACCGGCGGCATCGGCGAGGCGCCGGTGGTCGTAGTCGTGACCGGCGGCATGCCGAGGTCGTAATGCGCGTTGGGCATCGCGGCCGGAGTCGAGGCGCAGCCCGTGAGCAGCGCGGCGCAGGCGAGCGCGCACGCCGCGAGCGCTCTTTTCATCGTGATGTCTGCCATGTCGTTATCCAGATCCGTTCCGTTCTCTCGATCAATGCGCCGGCTGCGCGGGCCACGTGAAACCCGGTTCGCCCGGCCCGGGCGCCTGACGCGGCGCGCCGAACAGCACGCTGCGCGGATTGGTGCTGAACGCGTCGGCGGCGCGGTCGACCGAGCGGGCGGCGGCGCTCACGTCGTCGCTGAATGAATAGAAGCGCGGCAACGCCTCGAAGCCCACGCGCGCCGTCACGAAGCGCAGCGACTCGTTCATGTCCGCGAGCGCCGCGCTTGCATCCTCGGCGGCCTTGCCTGCCTTGTTCAGGTTGACGACGAACGGACCATCCGGACGATTCAGGTTCTGCACGAGCCGATTGGTCGATGCGAGCGTGGTGTCGAGCTGCCTGAGCGTCTGCGGCAATTGCGCCGTCGCGGGCTGGACCTGGCTCGCGAGCGTCGCGATGCCGTCCGCCGCGCCTTTCAGGCTCTTCGTGGTGTCGAGGAGCTGATTGCGCACGTCGTCGGACAGGAACTTGTCGGCGTCTTCGGAGAGGCGCTCGAACTTCTTCAGGATCACGTCGCCGCGCTGCTGCAACTGCTCGAACAGGCCCGGGCGCATCGGCACTTCGGCCACATGCTGCGGCGACGACGCGAGCGGCGCCGTGTTGGCACCGGTGTCGTCGAGCTGCACGAACGCGATGCCCGTCACGCCCTGAAAGCCGAGCGTCGCGAAGGTGGAATGCGTCATCGGCGCGTTCTGATCGACGAGGATGCGAATGCGGATCTGCCCCGGATGCGCGCGATCGAAGCGGATCGATTCCACCTTGCCGACGCCCAGCCCGCGGTAACGCACGGACGCGTCGGTGAAGAGCCCGGTCACGTTGGTGCGCGCGATCAGGTCATAGGGCACGCGCACGGTGCGATCCACGTTGAAGAAAAACACCGCGAACGCGACGGCCAGCACGAGGGCGATCGTGAACAGCCCGGTCCAGAACGCATGTGATTTGTTTTCCATCTGCAGGTTCCTTTGACTTCCCGGCGGCGCCGGCCGCGCAACGCGTCGCGCGGCTGGTTACTTGTTGACGGCGATCGGCGCGTCCTCGAGCGCGGCCGCGGGCAATTTCGCGCGGCGCTCCGGCGGCAGCGCCTGCAACGCGCGGCGTCCGCGCCGCCCGAGAAAATACTCGCGGATGAACGGATGATCCACCGCGCAGGCTTCCTCCACCGGCGCCGCGACCAGCACGCGCTTGTCCGCCAGCACGGCGACGCGGGTGGACAGCGCGACCATCGTATCGAGATCGTGCGTGACCATGACGACGGTGAGCCCGAGCGCGCGATGCAACGTGGCGATCAGATCGACGAACTCGTCCGAGGCCTTCGGATCGAGACCGGCCGTGGGTTCGTCGAGAAACAGCAGTTCGGGTTCGAGCGCGATCGCCCGCGCGATGCCCACGCGCTTGATCATGCCGCCCGAAAGCGCCGCCGGCATCTTGCTCGCGTGCTTGCACGAAAGGCCGACCATTTCGAGCTTGAGCATGACGAACTCGCGGATTAGGTCCTCGGGAATCTTGCCCAGCTCGCGAAACGGCTGCGCGATGTTGTCATACACCGTCAGCGAAGAAAACAGCGCGCCTTGCTGAAACATCATGCCGGAGCGCGTGCGCAGCATCTTGGCGGTTTCCTCGTCCATCTGCGCCCATTCTTCGCCGAGCAGGCGAATGGTGCCCGAAGTCGGCGATTCGAGCCCTAGAATCTGCCGCACGAGCGTCGTCTTGCCCGAGCCCGAACCGCCCAGCAACGCGACGATCTCGCCGCGCCGCACGTCGAGATTCAGATGCTCGTGGATCACCGTGCGGCCGTAGCGCTTGGTCACATCGCGCACTTCGATCACCGGCTCCGCGATCACGGGCGGCGGCTGATGTCGAACGGCGGTGGCGAGCGTGGTGGACATGGCGGTCAGAGTCCGACGTTCTGGAACAGGATCGCGAACACGGCGTCCGCGAGAATCACGACGGTGATCGACGTGACCACGGATGTCGTCGTGCCTTCGCCGAGACTCTGCGAATTCGCCTTGATGCGAAAGCCGAAATGGCAGGCGGTGAGCGCAATCAGCATGCCGAACACGACGCCCTTGCCAAGCCCGATCCAGAGATTCGCGATCGGCACGACGGACGGCAGCGAGCGCACGAAGAAGTTCACGTCGATGGACAGCACGAGCTTCGCCGCGAGCGCGCCGCCCGTCAACGCGACGATGTTGGTCCACATGACGAGCAGCGGCATGGCGACGCCGAGCGCGATCACGCGCGGCAGCACGAGGCGCAGGCCGTGCGGAATGCCCATGACCTGCATCGCGTCGAGTTCTTCGGTGACGCGCATGACGCCGATCTGCGCGGTGATCGCCGAGCCCGAACGTCCGGCGACGAGAATCGCGGAAAGCACCGGCCCGAGTTCGCGAATCACGGACAGCCCGAGAATGTTGACGATGTACTGATTCGCGCCGAACACGCGCAGTTGTTGCGCCGACAGATAACTCAGCACGATGCCGATCAGAAACGCGACGAGCGCGGTGATCGCGAGCGCCTGCGCGCCGGCGCTGTAGATGTTGGCGGAGATTTCCGTCCACGGCGTGCGCTGCGGGCGGCGCACGAGGCTTGCGAGATCGAGCACGAAGCCGCCGAACATCGCGAGACCGCCGTAGAGATGATCGAAGAAGCCGAAGATGAGCTGACCGAGGCGCGTGACCGGATCGACGTGATCGACGGCTTCGGGCTCCTCGCGCTCGGCGTCGAGCAGCGCGACGCGTTCGAAGATTTCGCGTTGCGTGTCGGAGAGCGCGATGGTCGCGGGCAGCTTGCGCCCCCAGACGCGCCACAGCGCCTGACCGCCGACGTGATCGAGCCGTTCGACGGAAAGCAGATCCCACTGGCTGATCGCCTCGCGCCCGATGGCGCGCAGCCTTCGCGTGACGCCGCTCTTCGCGCGGTCGCGGGCGAGCGCGAGCGCGGTCCACTGGCCCGAGAGCCGGACCACCTTGCCCTGCTGGCCGGCCTCCACTCTCAGGCGCGGCGGCGTGTCGAAGTCCAAGGATCGGAGGCGCGGTGAGACGCGGTTAAAAGGGAAAGGACATTGTAGCGAAGGTTGTATTGGGGGCGCGGGGATGGTGTGCGGGCTGCATTTGGAGATCGGCTTATATCGGATGGCCGAGTTTCCCGGAATCGTTGCAAAAGCAAAACTGCAAAGTCATCCACTCTCTTTGACTTAGCAAATATGCTAACATCCGCCGATGTCGATGCCTGGGCGATTACGTACTACAGCGAGCGGATCGCGCGCGAGATTTCCGAGTTGCCGGTCGGAATTTTTGCCGGCTATCTGCGCCTCCTGTCCGCGCTGAAACAGCATGGTCCCGACCTGGGCATGCCGTATTCCAGATCGCTGGGCGACAAGCTTTTCGAGCTTCGGCCAGCAGGACGGGAAGGGATCGCTCGTGTGTTCTACGGCGCAATGCAGGGAAAGCGAATCATCATGCTGCACTCGTTCATCAAGAAAACGCAAAGGACGCCGCCCAAGGAACTGCGCCTTGCCCGGAATCGCTTAATGGAGGCTCAACGGAATGGCTAAGACGCGTTGGCAAAAGGAATTGGCGGAACAGTACGTTCCTGTGTCGCATGACGACGGCAAGGTCGCCCGGCAGCTGGCCGCCAACCCCGAACTCAAGGCCGCATACGATGCACTCGCACCTGAATACGAAGCACTCGACGCCCTGCTTCACGCCCGCAAGGAAGCGGGTCTGACACAAGCGCAAATCGCCGAGCGCATGGGAACGACCGCATCCGCAGTCGCGCGGCTCGAAGGGTCGCTGATCAGCGAGAAGCACTCACCATCCATTTCGACGCTGCGTAAATACGCGAAGGCCTGCGGCAAAACACTGCGCATCTCACTGGTGTAACGCCCGGCCACGCGGCATCGCAAGCCACGCTGCCGCGCCGCTACAATATCCGTCATGAACCCGACCTCTTCCTTCGCCCCCGACGCTCCCTGGCGCATCGACCGCACGCGGCTGGCCGCGCTCGCCGAACGCCCCGCTCGCGACTGGACCATCGAGATCGTCGACGAAACGGGCTCCACCAATGCCGATCTGATAGCGCAATTGCGCGCACTGCCGCGAGACCGCGCCGCGCACACGCCGCCCGCACCGACCGTGCGCGTCGCGTATTCGCAAACGGCCGGGCGCGGACGGCGTGGCCGGACTTGGCTCGCGGAACCGGGCAACGCGCTGCTGATGTCGGTCGGCTGCGTGATCGGGCGGCCCATCGAAGGGCTCTCGGGCCTGAGCCTCGCCATCGGCACCGCTGTGCTCGATGCGCTCGCGCGGCTGCCGCTCTCGCCGTCCGCGCGTCCGGCGCTGAAATGGCCGAACGACGTCCTGCTCGACGACGGCAAGCTCGCCGGCATCCTGATCGAGACCGCGTGGAACACGCCGGGCGCGACGGCGGTGGTCATCGGCATCGGCACGAATCTGCATGGCGCGGAACAACTCGCCGCGCAGGTCGACGACGCCAACCGCCTCGCCACGTCGTCCGTGCCGGGCGCGATGCCCGCCACGCTCGCTCGCGCATGGCCCGACGCCAATCTCACCGACACGCTCGCCGCGTTGCTCAACGCGCTCGACGCCGCCCTGCCGCGCTTCGAGGTCGAAGGCTTCAAGCCGTTTCGCCAACGCTGGCTCGACGCCCACGCGTGGTCCGGACGCGAAGTCCTGTTGCTCGATCAGGGCCGCGAAGTGACGCGCGGCATCGCCTCGGGCGTCGACGAAAGCGGTCAGTTGCTGATCGACGCACCCGAAGGCCCGCGCGCGGTCGCAACCGGCGAACTGACGCTGCGGCTCGCGAAGGAGCGTCCGTGAACGCGTCGGCAAACGAGGCGCCGTATCTGTTGATCGATGCCGGCAACAGCCGCATCAAGTGGTCGCTCGTCGACGAACGCGGCGCGGTGCTGGCGCACGGCGCGTTCGAGCACGCACATCATTCGAGCGCCGCCGACGAAGCCGCGCTCGACGCCTGGTCCGAACTCGCCGCGCCGGCGAGCGCATGGATCTCGAACGTCGCGGGCATGCCGGTGCAGAACCGCATCCAGCGCCTGATCGACGCGCGCTGGCCGACGCTGCCCCGCACCGTCGTGCGCGCAAAGGCCGAACAATGCGGCGTGATCAACCGTTACGAGGAACCGTCGCGGCTCGGCAGCGACCGCTGGTGCGGAATGATCGGCGCGCGCGCGGCGTATCCCGGCGAGCATTTGCTCGTCGCCACTTTCGGCACCGCGACCACGCTCGAAGCGCTGCGCGCCGACGGCGTCTTCACAGGCGGACTGATCGCGCCCGGCTGGTCGCTGATGATGGAATCGCTCGGCAGCCATACGGCACAGTTACCGACACTCGATGCCGCGTCCGCACGCGAAGCGCTCCATCAGACGCGCAGCCTGTTCGCCACCGACACCGCCGCCGCGCTCTCCGCCGGCTGTCTGCTCGCGCAGGCAAGCCTGATCGAACGCGCGTGGCGCGATTTGAAAGCGGACTGGCAAGCCGATGTCCGTCTTGTGCTCGGCGGCGGCGCCGCCAATGAAGTCGCGGGCGCGCTCGGCGTGCCGCATACGCGACACGATTCCCTCGTGCTGTCCGGACTCGCGCTCATCGCGCGTGACGCGACGGCACGCCATTCATCCTGATCTGCCGAAAAACGGACCCAAGCACGGAGCCCCAAGCATGCTGCGCTGGCTAATCGCCTTCCTGATTCTCGCCAACCTGCTGATGTTCGCGGTCATGCGCGGCGTCTTCGGTCCGTTGCCGGCCGCGGGCGCGCGCGAACCGCATCATCTATTGCAGCAGGTTCGTCCCGAAGCGCTGATCACACGTTCGATCCATCCCGAGGAATCGTTCGATCAGCCGCGCGTCGGCGGACCGGCGCCCGCCGCGAACGTGCAGACGGTGCCGCTCGGACAATGAGCGGCGCGGCGGATCAGGACTGCGCGCGGACCTTTCTGAGCAGCGCGGTCGTCGAGCGATCATGCTCGAAGGCAATGGCGAGCGCCTTGCCGCCCCAACTGCGCACAAGCGCCGATTCGGCCAGCTTGTCCATGTCGTAGTCGCCACCCTTCACGAGCACGTCGGGGTGCAACGCCTCGATCAGTTCCAGCGGCGTCGATTCCCCGAACTTCACTACCCAGTCGACGCTTTCCAGCGCCGCGAGCAGCGCCATGCGATCGTCCTCGTGATTGATCGGGCGATCGTCGCCTTTGCCGAGCGTACGCACCGATGCATCGCTGTTCACGCCGACGATCAGCGTCGCGCCCAGCGCCTTCGCGTCCGCCAGATAGGTCACGTGTCCGCGATGAAGAATGTCGAAGACGCCGTTCGTGAACACAACGGGACCGGCGAGCGTCGGACGGAGCGCGGCGAGCGCATCGCGCGTGGTGATCTTGCGTTCGAAAATGACGGACATAGCGGCGCTCGTTGCAGGAATCTTGGGGTTTCGGGAAGCGCGCATTGTGCCACGACGAGTTGCGCGCACAGACTGCGAATCAGCGCAGCCGACGTAAAACGGCCCGCCGGTATTACCCGGCGGGCCGTCTCGTCTTCGATGCGATAAACCTCAGGCCGGCTGCTCGGCCGCACCGCCCGGCGCCGCGGCTTGCAGACGCAAAACCACTTCCTTGCGGTAGCGGTTCAGTTCCTGCGCGGTCACGAACGAACGCTCGAACAGAATCGACAGGTTATGCAGAATGCGTTCGACCACCTTCTTTTCCCAGCTGTCGTCAAAGCGGATCTGGTCGTCGAGCCAGCGCTCGAGCCACTCCGGATCGGGCAGGCGCGACTGCACGGTATCGCGCGGAAACAGCGCCTGATTGACGTGCAGGTTGGTCGGATGCAGCGGCTTTTCCGTGCGGCGCGCGGACGCCATCAGCACGCCGATCTTGGCGAACGCGGCGCGCGCGGTATCGCCCGCAGTTGCCAGCGCCTTCTTCATGTAGCGCAGATACGCGCCGCCGTGGCGGGCTTCGTCGCGCGAAATGGTTTCGTAAATATGCTTGATGACCGGTTCGGTATGCCATTCGGCCGCGCGCCGATACCAGTGATTCAACCGGATTTCGCCGCAGAAATGCAGCATGAGCGTTTCAAGCGGCGGCGCCGGATCGAACTCGAAGCGCACTTCGTGCAACTCCTCTTCGGTCGGCACGAATTCGGGTTTGAAGCGCCGCAGATATTCCATCAAAACCAGCGAGTGTTTCTGCTCTTCGAAAAACCACACGCTGATGAAAGCGGAGAAATCGCTGTCGTTGTGGTTGTCACGCAGGAACATTTCGGTTGCGGGAAGAGCGGACCATTCGGTGATCGCGTTCATCTTGATGGTCCGGGCCTGCTCGTCGGTGAGCAGGGACGCATCGAATTTGTCCCAGGGGATATCCTTCTCCATATCCCAGCGGACGGATTCCAGCGATTTATAAAGTTCCGGATAAAGCATGGTGTTCATAGTCCACCCCTGATGCCACTTATGCGACGTTATATCTACAAGACGTTCGACCGACGCATGCAGGCGATTCATGCACGCGAGCAGCCAAGCTTTCAATTTTACGCGGGATTCGGTCGGCCTAAGACGAAAAGCGACAAAGAAGCGCCGGAATTAGCGCTGCGACATCGCGTCGGGTCCCGCGAAAACACTGCACTAACCGTGCAAATGTTGCGTGTCCTGCGTCTTGTTCTACCGTGGGTGAGGAGCGAAACCTGTGCCTGGGGTATGTTCAACCGGCGCCGAGCCTGCCGTCGATACTGCGCCGGCCGCGCAGTATCGCGCGCCTGCGTGACAACCGTACGATGCTCCGTACGCTGAATTGGCCCGCCGCAAGAGCTACGCGAGCCACGCACATGCGCCGACGCCCGCCCTGCGAGCGTTTCTCATCTTAGCACGGAGGTTTGACGCCAATCCGCGACAATTTCGTCGATCGGCGTCAGCCCTTCGACGTGATGCACGCCGTCGTTGAACTTGCGGCGCAGCGCCGGACTGCTTCCGCCCACCCAGATGCGCACGTGCGACGGCAGCAGATTGCGCAGGTCCGCGATGCCGTTCGAGATGGATTGCGCGGGCAGCACAGCCGAAAACGACAGCGCGACGATATCGATGTTATGCGCCGCCACGGCATCGACGATATCGTGCAGCGGCGTCTGCAGTCCGAGTTGGACGCACTCGCACTCGGAGAGGGTGAACATGGCTTCGGCCATCAGAATGCCGAGGCCGTGGCCTTCGCCGGACAGCGTCGTGAGCAGCACGCGCGGGCGGCTGCCGCGACCGCGCAGCGCGTCGGACAGCGGGCGCATCAAATTGCGCAGCGTGGCTTGCAGCGCCTCGCTGAACAAATGCTCGTGATACACCTGCAAGGTTCCGGCGGCCCACGCATTGCCGACGCGCGCCGCCAGCGGCGCCGCCACGTCCAGTACGAAGCGTTCGAGCCCGTCGCGGGTCGCGCGTTTCAGCAGCCCAAAGCGGAAATCTTCGAACGAGCCGGCGCGCAGCAGGGCAATCAGATGATCGAGCTCCGCGTCGGGCGCGTCCTGTCCCACGCCCGAACTCTCGGCGAGTTGCTGCAGCATCTCGACCGACTGAGCGAGCACCTTGCTCGGCCGATGCCCCGCGTCGAGCAGACGCTTCACGAGCCGCAGCTTCGACACCTGTTCCTGCGGATACAGCCGCTCGCCGCCGGGCGAACGCATCGGATTCGGAAAGCCATAGCGCCGCTCCCAGACGCGCAGCGTGTCCTTCGTCAGACCAATCTCTTGCGCGATCGCGCCAATCCCGACACCCACCGCTCCAGACGCCTGCGCGCGCCTCGGCTCGGGCTCGGGGAGCGTTGCGTCGTCAGAAATCGGATCGGAATCAAATTCCTGTTCAGTTGAATTTGTCATGGACAGATCGATGAAAAAAATGACGTCTCTACCGATGCAGGTTATGTGCCCGCTCCAGAGGGTGGACAAATTCTAGCGACGTCCAGTTTTCATCATAGACAAAGTTGAACGCCTGGCAATAGCGGGACGTACACCTGCACGTTCGTGTACGAAGCGGCGAGCCAAATGGATGCGCAACGGATGCACAACGGATGCAAAAAACGCTGGACGCGGTCCGATGCGCGGCGCATCGAAGGGATTCGGTGGATGCGGCGGCGCATGGCGCGCCGCCGTCGGGCTTACTCGGGTTTCTTGCGCGGCGCGGCCTTTTTCGCGGGCGCCTTCTTCGCGGCGGCGCCTTCGGATTTCTCCTCGCCGGCGCCCGCAGCCGGATCTTGCGCGCCCGGTTGGGCGACGGCGGACGGCGCATCGCCCGTCGAACCGAGCGGGCCGGTCATGCCGGGCTGAATCATCGCCAGATGCGCAAGCTGGTTGAACTGCGACTGCAACACGTTCCACCAGCCGGACGGATCGAAACCGGGCGGCGGCGCGGCCTGCCCCGCGGCCGGGTCGTCACCTTCCGCGCCGGATTCTTCGGCGGCCGCCTGCTGCCTGGGCGCCTCCGGTTTCGCGGTGGCGGTGTTCATCGGCCAGCCGGCAGCCGCGGATTTCGGCTTTTCGCTCGCGGTGTTCTGCGCGCTTTCCACCGACGTCTGCGCAAACGCGCCGAACGCGCGCAGCGTCGCGAGCGTCGCGCGCTGCACTTCGAGCGCCTGAATCGCCGATTGCAGCATGTTCAGGTTGAGCTTCAGCCAGTGCTCGACGGCGCGCATGTCGGTCACGCGTTTGTCGAGTTCTTCGATATTGGTGAGCGGTGCGAGCATGTCGGACATCATCGAAAGGGAAGGACCCATGCCCTGCCCGCCGCCCGGCATTGCGGCGGCGAATGGATTCAGGCGCATCAGTTCCCACATCTTGCCCATCATGTCCGCCTGGCCGAATCCGGGAAAACCGGGAATCGAGTAGGGCGGCGTGCCGCCTGAGTGATCGGTCATTCGCCTCTCCTTGTTTCCTGCGTGTGTGTTCGCGTGGCTCAGAACGGCGCGCCGCCCGGAAAATCCGGCGCGCGCCGTTCGCGCAGCGAGCGCATGCCTTCGTGCACGTCCGGCCCCGCGAAGCCCATGAATTCGAGCGCAAGCGAGGTATCGAAGGTCGGCCCCGCCGAGCGCAGCCAGTTATTGAGCGCGTACTTGGTCCAGCGGATCGCGGTCTGCGAGCCCAGCGCGAGACGATTCGCGACTTCGATCGCCTTCGGCATGAGTTCGCTTTCCTCGACGGCGAGCGACACCAGCCCGATGCGCTCCGCTTCCTCGCCGCTCACCGGCTCGCATAGCAGCAGATAGTACTTGGCCTTCGCCATGCCGCACAGCAGCGGCCAGACGATCGCCGCGTGATCGCCCGCCGCGACGCCGAGCCGCGTGTGCCCGTCGATGATGCGCGCCGTCTTCGACGCGATCGAGATATCCGCGAGCAGCCCTGCGACCAGCCCCGCGCCGACCGCCGGGCCGTGCATGGCGGAGACGATCGGCTTGCCGCAATTGATCACGTTGTACACGAGATCGCGTGCCTCGCGCCAGACCCGCGCGCGCACGTCGAAGTCGTTCGCCATGTCCTCGACGAGCCCGAGATCGCCGCCCGCCGAAAAGCCCTTGCCCTCGCCGCGGATCAGCGCGACGCGCGTATCGGGATCGCGGTCGATGTCGCGCCAGATGTCCGCGAGTTCGCGATGCATGTTGGCGTCGGCGGTGGAGAGCCCGCTCTTGTTCGCGCCCGTGCCGGGCATCACCACTTCGAGCACGCCGTGCGGATGACGGCGAAGCTGAAGCGACTGATAGCCTGCGTAAAGAGAAAGATCGCTCATGTTTCCGTTCACCGAAGGTTAGCGCGGCTGATAGATCCACTTGCCGTCGCGGATTTCGACCATCACGCGCGCGCGCTGATCGAGGCCGATGTGATCGTTGGGCGTCATGTTGACCTGCCCGTTGGTGTCGGCGAAATTCTTCGTGCCTTCGAGCGCGTCGCGCAGTGCCTGGCGAAACGCGGGCGTGCCCGGCGCGCCGGCCTTGAGCGCGATCGGCACTGCGCGGTTGAGCAGCATGCCCGCGTCCCACGCGTACGAGCCGAACGCCGATACCGAGCCCGCGCCCTGCTTCGCCTCATACAGCTTGATGTAGTCGAGTGCGAGACGCTTGGCGGGATGATCGTCCGGCAATTGCGCGGCGACGAGCACCGGGCTCGCGGGCAGGAACGTGCCGTTGCAGTCCGCGCCGCACACGCGCAGGAAGTCGCGGTTGCCGACGCCGTGATTGTGATAGATCTTGCCCTTGTAGCCGCGCTGCGCGAGCGTTTTCGGCGGCAGCGCGGCGGGCGTGCCGGCCGCGCCGACCACCACGGCATCCGGCTTGGCCGCGAGGATCTTGAGGATTTGCCCGGTCACGCTCGGATCGGTGCGGTTGAAGCGTTCGTTCGCGACCACTTCTATCTTGTGCAGTTGCGCGAACTTCGCGACTTCCGCATAGAAGGTCTCGCCGAGCGCGTCCGCCTGGCCGATGTACGCGAGCGTCTTCACGCCGTGATTGCTCGCATGCTCGGCGATGGCGGAGGCCATCATCGCGTCGGTCTGCGGTGTCTTGAAGACCCAGCGGCGCTTGTCGTCGACCGGTTCGATGATCTTCGCCGACGACGCCAGCGAGATCATCGGCGTTTGTCCTTGCGCCACGACATCGATCATCGCGAGCGAGTTCGGCGTGATCGACGAGCCGATGATCGCATCGACCTGATCTTCGCTGATGAGCTTCTTCGTGGTCTGCACGGCTTGCGTGGTGTCGGATGCGTCGTCGAGCACGATGTAGTCGACGGGCCTGCCGCCCATTTCCTTCGGCAAGAGCGCGACCGTGTCGCGCGCGGGAATGCCGAGCGACGCCGCCGGGCCCGTGAGCGAAAGCACGAGCCCGATTTTTACGTGCTGCGCCGTCTGCGCGAATGCTGCCGCCGTCGCGGCGAGCGTGAACGCCGCGCCCGCCAGAAATTTCCACCCGCCTGCCGCCATCGAAGTCTCCTTTTTTTGATCGTTCTTTTGCCGCGCCAACGCAGCCCGGCAAAGTGTAAGACGAGGCTTGCGCGCGTCGCATCGGGCTAAACCCGTTGCAGCGCGGTAGACCCGGCGCGCCCGTTCAATGTTCCGGCTGGACCACGGCCTGATCGATTGCGCCGAACACCGACCGTCCGTCTTCGTCGAACATTTCGATCTTCACGCTGTCGCCGAACTGCATGAAAGGCGTCTGCGGCGCGCCGTGCTCGATGGTCTCGAGACACCGCTTCTCGGCGATGCAGCAATAGCCGCGCGTCGCGTCCTTGTTGGAGATCGTGCCGGAGCCGACGATCGCGCCCGCGCGCAGGTTGCGCGTCTTCGCCGCATGCGCGATCAACTGGCCGAAGTGGAACACCATGTCCACGCCGCAGTTCGGCTGGCCGACTTTCTTGCCGTTCCAGTGGACGATCATCGGCCGATGCACGCGGCCTTCGCGCCATGCGTCGCCGAGTTCGTCGGGCGTGACGGCGACGGGCGAGAACGCCGTCGCGGGCTTGCTCTGGAAGAAGCCGAAGCCCTTCGCAAGCTCGGCGGGAATGAGATTGCGCAGCGACACGTCGTTGGCGAGCATCAGCAGGCGCACGCTGCGCAGCGCTTCGTCGGGGGTCGCGGCCATCGGTACGTCGGAGGTGACCACGGCGACTTCCGCTTCGAAGTCGATGCCGTAGGACTCTGTCGCGCATACGATGTCGTCCGTCGCGCCGATGAAGTCGTCGCTGCCGCCCTGATACATGAGCGGATCGGTCCAGAATTCCGGCGGCATCTCCGCGTTGCGCGCGCGCCGCACGAGTTCGACGTGATTCACGTACGCCGAGCCGTCCGCCCACTGGAACGCGCGCGGCAGCGGCGCCATGCAGGATTTCGCATCGAACGAAAACGTGTTGCGCGCGCGGCCCGTGTTGAGCGCTTCGTAGACCTCCATGAGTTGCGGCGCGTAGAAGGTCCAGTCGTCGAGCGCGCGCTGGAGCGTCGATACGATTCCGTCGGCGATGGCGGCCGTGCGCAAATCGCGCGAAACGACGATGAGCTGGCCGTCGCGGGTGCCGTCCTTCAGCGTGGCGAGTTTCATAGAGCGAATGTCGGTGAGATGACGTTAAGGGAAATCTATTTTACGATGGTGAATCCCCCTGGATGTTCCTGAACGCTCGATGCCATCGCTCCAACCTGCCCTGCCCGACGACGAAGACGCCCTCGACGCCGCCGATTCCACCGACTCCACCGATTCCGCCGAAGAGAAAACGCGCTCCGGCATTCAATCGATCGAAGTCGGCTTCCGGCTGCTCGACGTGCTCACCAACGAGCCGCGCGCGATGATGCTGCGCGACCTCGCGCAGCGCGCGGGCATGAGCCCGGCGAAGGCGCATCGCTATCTCGTGAGCTTTTTGCGGCTCGGGCTGGCGTCGCAAGATCCGGTTTCGGGGCGCTACGAACTCGGCGGCTTCGCGTTGCAGATGGGTCTGGCGCGGCTGGCGCGCGTCGATGGCGTGAGACTCGCGCGCATTGCGCTGGCGGAATTGCGCGACCGGCTCGATCAGACGGTCGGCATCGCGGTGTGGGGCAATCAGGGGCCGACCGTCGTGCACTGGATGGAGTCGAGTCATCCGGCGAAGGCTTCGCTCAAACTGGGCGACGTGATGCCGCTGCTCTCATCGGCCACGGGCTTGCTGTTCGCTGCTTATCTGCCGCGCAGCAAGACGCAGCCGATGCTCGATCGCGAACTCGCCGCGCTCAAGAAGACCATGGCCGACGTCGAGCCGCTCATCGCCGATGTGCGCGAGCACGGCGCGGCGCGCGTCGAGGGCATGCTGCTGCCGACCATCCATGCGTTCTGCACGCCGGTTTTCGATTCGACCGGCGAACTCGCGCTCGGGCTGATCGCGCTCGGCCACGAAGGCGCATTCGATACGCGCTGGGGCGGTGAAATCGATTCCGCGCTGCGCGAGTGCGCGCGCGGTCTGTCGTATGAATTGGGGTACAAAGCTTAAAAGCCGCTGAACGTAAAGCTTGGTCGAACGAGGAACATCGCTTCCTCGGCGCGTGTCGAAAACCATCCGCCTCAGCGCGACCTGCACCCCGCCCTCTGCCCGATGCCATTTTTCCCGTTCCGCCGTCCTCGCCCGACTTCCGGGGAGCCGCCCGCTGCCGTTCCCGACGCCGCCCCGCGCCGCTGGGGACGCTGGGTGCTGGCCGTGCTGATCGTGGCGGGCCTGCATTTGAGCGCGATGCGATGGATCGACCGCAATCGGCAGCCGGCGAATCCGCCGCCGGAAACGCCGCCGGTGCAGATCGAACTGCTGACGCCGAAGCCTATTGCGCCGCCTGCGCCGGTGCCGCCAGCGCCTGCGCCCGCGCCTCCGAAACCCGCACCGGTGCCGCCGAAGCCCGCGGCCCCCGCCCCGGCTCCGGCTCCCGTCCTGAGCGCGACGACACCGCAGCCGGACGCGGCCGCTGTCGCGTCTGCGCCCGCCGCAGCGCCTGCCGCTCCGGCGTCCGCTCCTGCCGCGCCAACCGCTGCGCCGTCCGCGCTGCCGCAAGCCGCGTCGCAGCCCGCCGTCGCATCGGGCGATAAATTCGACGTTCCGCCCACCGGCGATCTGCGCTACGACACGCTCGTGAACGGCATGATGAATCAGACCGGCACGATCCACTGGAGCAACGACGGCCAGCATTACGAAATGGTCGTGTCGATTCCGCTGCCGTTCGTCGGTCCGTACGTGTATTCGAGCAAGGGACATATCGACGGCTTCGGTATCGCGCCCGAGCAGTACTCGGAGCAGCGTGGCCGCCGTGCCGCCGATGTCGCCATCTTCAATCGGGAAGCGAAGCAGATCGTCTATACGAAGACGCCGCAGAGCCAGCCGCTCGCGGACGGCGCGCAGGACCGCTTCAGCGTCGTGATGCAACTGTCGAGCCTCGTGCGCGGCGCCCCGGACAAGTACAAGCCGGGCGTCACGCGGCAATTCAGCGTGTCGGACAACGATAGCAACGAAATCTGGCAGATAGAAACCGTCGGCGACGAAACCGTGCAGACGCGCGACGGTTTCACGACCGCGCGCCATTTCACGCGTCTGCCGCGCCGCGACGGCGACCGGCGCAAGCTCGATATCTGGCTCTCGCCCTCGGTCGGCTGGCTGCCCGTGCGGATTCTTCAAACCGAACCGAACGGAATGCAAATCGAACTGCTGTGGGCCGGCAAGATCGCGCAGGCCGCCGCGCCCGCCCCGGACGCCGTCGCGGGCACGCAAGATGCGTCTGAGGAATCCGCGCCCGCCGCGCCCGCGCTGCCTCAACCGGACAAGCCGTAACGCAGCCGTAACGACAGCCCGTCACATCGCCGTAACACATCGTGGCAAGCAAGCGGCGGACGGGCGCGTCAATCGCTTCATGCAGTCAATCAGAAACCGCATCTCAACCCGCATCAATTTCGGAGCCGATATGCAGTTGACGATCAATCGCATCGACACACGCTATGTACTCGACAACGAAGGCGGCGGTCCGTGGCTCGTCTTCGTTCATCAGCTGGCAGGCGATCTCTCGGTCTGGGATCAGATGGCCGGCTACTTCCGTCACGACTTCACCGTGCTGCGCTACGACCTGCGCGGCCACGGCGAAACGGCGGTCTCGCCCGAGCCCTTCACCATCGACGATCTCGCCGACGACCTGGCCACGCTGCTCGACAAGCTCGGCGCGCCTTCGGCGCATGTGGTCGGGTTGTCGATCGGCGGCATGGTCGCGCAGAAGCTCGCGATCAACCATGCCGACCGAGTGGAGACGCTGACCGTGGTCGGCGCGCCGGCCGCCATTGCCGAGGATGCGCGCCCGGCCTTCGCGCAACGAGCCGCTTCCGTGCGCGAAAACGGCACAGCGAGTATCGTGGATGCGACGCTCGAACGCTGGCTCACGCCCGGATTCCGCCAGGCGCACCCCGAAGTGGTCGAGCCGATCGGGGAAACCATCGCGCGCACGCCTGCCGAAGGGTTTGCGCGCGCGGCGGAGGCCGTCAGCCGTTTCGATGCACGAGACAAACTCGCCTCCGTTGCGAAACGCACACTGGTCGTGGCAGGCGAGCATGACGTTGGCACGCCGCATGCTCAATCCCGTGTGATTGCGGACACGGTGCCGGACGCGAAATTTGAACTACTCAACGCGGCGCACCTGTCACCGGTCGAGGAATCGCAGCGCTTTAGCGCGCTTCTGGGAGGATTCTTGCGCGATTCCGCTTGATTCGTACCGTTTCTGCTGCAAAAGAAAGCCTCGATCACCGGCATCACATCGAGGCCACCCCTTGAATTCCAACCCAATCGCTCCAAATACGCGTCAGGTTTTGCCACGGAGCAAACGAGGAATTAGGAGTGTCGCCATGCAAATGATTTACAACAGCCCCAACTATTGCGTCGTCGAGTTTCCGCCGCAGGACAACCATCTCGCCATGAAGGCGGGCGGATACGAGATCGTCGACAAGAACACGCAGCGGGAAATTTTTATCGACGGGGCGCTCGCCGCAAAGTTTCGCGAGAGCGTGCAGCAGTTGATCAAGGAAGAACTGTCGCTCGAAGACGTCGACGAATTTCTCGGTCAGTTCGATATCTTGATGAATCAGCCAGTCGTGCTTCACTGACGCGCAGGCGCGGGCGGCTGGCCGTCCCGCGCTCATTGCCGCAATCGCTTCGATCACTTCGGCAGCATGCGGCACAGGCGACACCTGCCTGCATCTGCAGGACCCATCTAAAGACCCCGCACGGTAACCGGCGGGGTTCTTTTTTTGCCGCCATCCATCCTGTCGGTGCCGCCAAAGCGCCTGCCCGCCGGGGCGGCTGCTGCCCGCTGCGGCTACAATGTCAGGCTATTTCACACTTGGTGCAGGCCTTGTCCGTCATGACCCAGAACGCCATTCCGAAAGCCTCCGCGCGCGCCTATACGCGCGGCGCTGCGCTGCCCGCGCTTCTCGACACGCGCATCCTGATTCTCGACGGCGCCATGGGCACGATGATCCAGCGCTACAAGCTCGACGAAGCCGCCTACCGTGGCGAGCGCTTCAAGGACTATGGCCGCGACATCAAGGGCAACAACGAACTGCTGTCGATTACGCAGCCGCACGTCATCCGCGAGATTCACGAGCAGTATCTGGCGGCGGGCGCGGACATCATCGAAACGAACACGTTCGGGGCGACGCGCGTGGCGCAGGCCGATTACGGCATGGAAGACTTAGCCGCCGAGATGAACATCGAATCGGCGAAGCTCGCGCGCGCCGCCTGCGATGCGTACTCGACGCCGGACAAGCCGCGCTTCGTCGCGGGCGCGATCGGGCCGACGCCGAAAACCGCCAGCATTTCGCCGGACGTCAACGATCCGGGCGCGCGCAACGTGAGCTTCGACGAACTGCGCGAGGCCTATTACGAGCAGGCGAAGGCGCTGCTCGATGCGGGCTGCGACCTGTTTCTGGTCGAAACGATCTTCGACACGCTGAACGCCAAGGCCGCGTTGTTCGCGCTCGACGAGTTGTTCGAAGACACGGGCGAACTCGTGCCGATCATGATCTCGGGCACCGTCACGGACGCCTCGGGCCGCATCCTCTCCGGCCAGACCGTCGAGGCCTTCTGGAACTCGCTGCGTCACGCGAAGCCGCTGACCTTCGGCTTGAACTGCGCACTCGGCGCTGCGCTGATGCGCCCGTACATCGCCGAACTGGCGAAGCTGTGCGATACCTACGTGTCGTGCTATCCGAACGCGGGCCTGCCCAATCCGATGAGCGACACGGGCTTCGACGAAACGCCGGACGTGACCTCAGGCCTGCTGAAGGAATTCGCGACGGCGGGGCTCGTGAATCTCGCGGGCGGTTGCTGCGGCACGACGCCGGAGCACATCGCGGAGATCGCGAAGGCGCTTGCGGAAGTGAAGCCGCGCGCGTTCCCTTCGCAGTATCGCGAAGTTGCGTAAAACAGCGTGCCTGACCTAGCACCACAAAAGAGATAAGACACCATGACCGATCACACGATGCGTCTCTCCGGCCTCGAGCCGTTCAACGTCACCGACGGCTCGCTCTTCATCAACGTCGGCGAACGCACCAACGTGACCGGCTCGAAGGCGTTCGCGCGCATGATCCTGAACGGCCAGTTCGACGAAGCGCTGGCAGTCGCGCGCCAGCAGGTCGAGAACGGCGCGCAGGTCATCGACATCAACATGGACGAAGCCATGCTCGATTCGAAAGCCGCCATGGTGCGCTTTCTGAATCTGATCGCGTCGGAGCCGGATATCGCGCGCGTGCCGATCATGATCGACTCGTCGAAGTGGGAAGTGATCGAAGCGGGCCTCAAGTGCGTGCAGGGCAAGGCAATCGTCAATTCGATCTCGCTCAAGGAAGGCGAGGACGCGTTCCGGCATCACGCGAACCTGATCCGCCGTTACGGCGCGGCATCGGTCGTGATGGCGTTCGACGAGCAAGGCCAGGCGGACACGTTCAAACGCAAGACCGAAATCTGCAAGCGCTCCTACGACATCCTCGTGAACGAAGTGGGCTTCGCGCCCGAGGACATCATCTTCGACCCGAACATCTTCGCAATCGCGACGGGCATCGAGGAGCACAACAACTACGCGGTCGATTTCATCGAGGCGACGCGCTGGATCAAACGAAATCTGCCGCACGCGAAGGTGAGCGGCGGCGTGTCGAACGTGTCGTTCTCGTTCCGCGGCAACGATCCGGTGCGCGAAGCGATTCACACGGTGTTCCTTTACCACGCGATTCAGGCGGGCATGGACATGGGCATCGTCAACGCGGGCATGCTCGGCGTGTATGCCGATCTCGACGCCGACTTGCGCGAGCGCGTGGAAGACGTCGTGCTCAATCGCCGTGACGACGGCACCGATCGTCTGCTCGAAGTCGCCGACCGCTTTAAGACCGGCGCCGCGAAAAAGGAAGAAAACCTCGAATGGCGCAACCAGCCGGTCGAGGCGCGGCTGTCGCATGCGCTCGTGCACGGCATCACGAACTTCATCGTCGAAGATACCGAGGAAGTGCGCGCGAAGATCGAGAAGGCGGGCGGGCGGCCGATCAACGTGATCGAAGGGCCGCTCATGGACGGCATGAATATCGTCGGCGACCTGTTCGGCGCGGGCAAGATGTTCCTGCCGCAAGTCGTGAAATCGGCGCGCGTGATGAAGCAGGCGGTCGCTCATCTGATTCCGTTCATCGAAGAAGAGAAAAAGCGCCTCGCCGATGCAGGCGCGGACGTGCGGCCGAAGGGCAAGATCGTCATCGCGACCGTGAAGGGCGACGTGCACGATATCGGCAAGAACATCGTGTCGGTCGTGCTCCAGTGCAATAACTTCGAAGTGGTCAACATGGGCGTGATGGTGCCCTGCGCGACCATCCTGCAAAAGGCGAAGGAAGAAGGCGCGGACATCATCGGGCTGTCGGGCCTCATCACGCCGAGTCTCGAAGAGATGGCCTACGTCGCGTCCGAAATGCAGCGCGACGACTACTTCCGCGGCAAGCAAACGCCGCTTCTGATCGGCGGCGCGACCACCTCGCGCGTGCATACGGCCGTGAAGATCGCGCCGCATTACGAAGGGCCGGTCGTGTACGTGCCGGATGCATCGCGTTCGGTATCGGTGGCGTCGAGCCTGTTGTCGGACGAAGGCGCGGCGAAGTATCTCGACGACCTCAAGAGCGATTACGACCGCATCCGCCATCAGCACGCCAACAAGAAAGCGCAGCCGATGGTCAGCTACGCCGAGGCCCGCGCCAACAAAACGAAGATCGACTGGAGCACGTACACGCCCAAGAAGCCGACCTTCATCGGCCGGCGCGTGTTCAGGAACTACGATCTCGCGGATCTCGCGAACTACATCGACTGGGGTCCGTTCTTCCAGACGTGGGATCTCGCGGGTCCCTATCCGGCGATTCTCAATGACGACATCGTCGGCGAATCGGCGCGGCGCGTGTTCTCGGACGGCAAGTCGATGCTCTCGCGCCTCATTCAGGGCCGCTGGCTGACGGCGAACGGCGTCGTCATGCTGCTGCCCGCGAACACCGTGAATGACGACGACATCGAAATCTACACGGACGAAACCCGCTCGCAAGTGGCGCTGACGTGGCGCAATCTGCGTCAGCAAAGCGTGCGTCCGGTCGTCGACGGCGTGATGCGCCCGAACCGATCGCTTGCAGATTTCATCGCGCCGAAGGACTCGGGCGTGAAGGACTACATCGGCCTGTTCGCGGTGACGGCGGGCCTGGGCGTCGATAAAAAGGAACAACAGTTCGAAGCCGATCACGACGACTACAGCGCGATCATGCTGAAGGCCCTGGCCGACCGTTTCGCGGAAGCCTTCGCCGAAGCGCTGCATGCGCGCGTGCGCCGCGAGTTGTGGGGCTACGCCGCGAGCGAGACGCTCGACAACGAGGCGCTCATCGCCGAGAAATACGCCGGGATTCGTCCGGCGCCGGGCTATCCGGCGTGCCCGGATCACCTCGTCAAACGCGATATGTTCGAAGTGCTTCAGGCAGAAGAAATCGGCATGAGCGTGACCGAGTCGCTCGCCATGCTGCCGGCGGCGAGCGTCTCCGGCTTCTTTATCGCGCATCCGGAGAGCACGTACTTTTCCGTGGGCAAGATCGGCGACGATCAACTGGCGAGCTATGCCGAGCGCATGGCCATCTCGACGGCGGATGCGGAGCGTGCACTCGCGCCGCAACGTTGAGGACCGGAAAGCAACGCGGCGGGCAAGCAACATATCGCCCGCGTGATATCGAAAAAAACACGGGCTGACGGCGGGAACTTTTTGATTTCCGTAGACTTGTCACCGCGATGGACCGTCACGACGACGGGCACGCATTTTTTCGTCACGGAGAAAGTCGCATGAAGAAGATGACGTCCACCGTAACCGTAGCGATCGCCGCGGCTGTGCTCGCGGCATCGAGTTCGGCTGCGTTTGCGCAGGCCAGCAGCACTCAGGCGTCCTCGTACTCGCCGCCGCAGACGGAGCACAAGAAGAAACCCAAGAAGCCGAAGAAGCCGCGCACGCCCGCCAAACCCGCTCCGGCGGAAGGCGGTCAGTCGCAGTAATGCACGGCGCGACTAGAAGCCGTCAGACGTTACATCGGAAGAAAAAAACCCGCATCGGCAGCGATGCGGGTTTTCTGTTTTCAGGCCCGTTCAAGCTCAGTTCAGGCTCAGGCGCGGAATCAGACGCCCCACAAAATATCCGTGTTCGCCTTCTGCGCGAGGCGCAGCATGTCGAGGAACGGATAGGCGCGCTGTGCGAGGCCGATAGGAATTTCGTGCGGCTCGTGCCCTTCCTCGCCTTCGTGGAAGTGGCCGTCGTGCTCGGCGCGTTCTTTTTTATCGACGACGACCGCGGCTTCGAGTTTCTGGATTGCCGAAGGCAATTCATCGTGCGTGATGACGCCCCGTTCGCCGAGCGGCTTGCCGATGATGCCGAGCAAGTATTCCGCAAGGTTTTCCAGCATCATGACGTCCGGTGCAGCGCTGGTTTTAAATGTGATCAGCATGGCATGGTCCTTTTGCTTTATGTTGGGTTATTGGCGGTTTGCAATCGCAACACGCAGACGAGCCGGTCTCCCTGACTACATGACAACACCCTGATTCGACATATTAGCACCTGCTAAAATCCACACTTTGCAGGGTTATAACCGAGTCATCATCCGGCATTGATCCGCGACGCCTCGCGAATGCGGCGACTGACGCTTCGACGCAGCCCGCGCCGGCCTCAAACCAATCGCCGTATCGGAACCAACGACACCCTCGGAACCGCCGGAACCGAAGGAACCGACGCCTCGGACCCGCTCCACTGGATCACATTCAGCATGCTGCCCGCACACAAACACACTCTCGAAACGCTTCTCACCGACGCGGTCAAGCAGGTCGCGCTCGCCACGCAGGGCGCCAGCGAAGCGGCGTTCATCGCCCCGACGATCGTACTCGAACGCCCGAAGGTCGCGGCCCACGGCGACGTGGCGTCGAATGTCGCGATGCAGCTCGCCAAGCCGCTGCGCGCCAATCCGCGCCAGCTCGCTCAGCAAATCGTCGATGCGCTGCTCGGTCATCCGCAGGCGGCAGGTCTCGTCGAAGGCGCGGAAGTCGCGGGCCCGGGCTTCATCAATCTGCGTCTTGCAGCGACGGCGAAGCAAGCCGTGATCCCGGCCGTGCTCGGCAGCGGCGCCGCTTACGGACGCTCCACGCGCGACGCCGGCAGGCACGTGCTCGTCGAGTTCGTCTCGGCGAATCCGACCGGCCCGCTGCACGTCGGCCACGGCCGCCAGGCCGCGCTCGGCGACGCGCTTTCCAACCTGCTCGAAACGCAGGGCTACGAGGTGCATCGCGAGTTCTATTACAACGACGCGGGCGTGCAGATCAACAATCTCGCCACGTCCACTCAATTGCGCGCGCGCGGCCTCAAGCCGGGCGACGCCGAATGGCCCGAGGCGGCCTACAACGGCGAGTACATCGCGGACATTGCGCGCGACTACATGGCGGGCGCAACGGTCGCGGCGAAGGACGGCGAGCCGGTGAAGGGCGCAGGCGACGTCGACGATCTCGAAGCCATCCGCCATTTCGCCGTCGCGTATCTGCGTCACGAGCAGGACATGGATCTCACCGCGTTCGGCGTGCGCTTCGACCAGTTCTATCTGGAGTCGTCGCTGTACAAGGAAGGCCGCGTCGAGAAAACGGTCGCGTCGCTCGTCGATGCAGGCAAGACGTACGAGCAGGACGGCGCGCTGTGGCTGCGCACCACCGACGACGGCGACGACAAAGACCGCGTGATGAAAAAATCCGACGGCACGTTCACGTACTTCGTGCCGGACGTCGCGTATCACGTGGCCAAGTGGGAACGCGGTTTTACCAAGGTCATCAATATTCAGGGCTCGGACCATCACGGCACGATCGCGCGCGTGCGCGCCGGGTTGCAAGGGCTCGGCGTCGGCATTCCGAAGGGCTATCCCGACTACGTGCTGCACAAGATGGTGACCGTCATGCGCGACGGTCAGGAAGTGAAAATTTCCAAGCGCGCGGGCAGCTACGTGACGGTGCGCGACCTGATCGAATGGTCGGGCGGCCTGATGCCGGGCCACGAGACCGCGCCCGATCAGATCGATCCGGACACCATCCGCCGCGGCCGCGACGCCGTGCGCTTCTTCCTGATCTCGCGCAAGGCCGACACCGAATTCGTGTTCGATATCGATCTCGCGCTCAAGCAGAACGACGAAAACCCGGTCTACTACGTGCAATACGCGCACGCGCGCATCTGCACGATTCTGAATGACTGGAAGGAGCGTTACGGCGGCGATCTCGCGCAGGCCGCGCAGGCCGATCTCTCGCCGCTTTCGAGCGACCGCGCCATGGCGCTGCTCAACAAGCTCGCCGAGTATCCGGAAATGCTCGAACACGCCGCGAACGAACTCGCGCCGCACGCTGTTGCGTTTTATCTGCGCGATCTCGCTGGCGAATTTCACTCGTTCTACAATGCGGAGCGCGTGCTCGTGGACGAAGAAAAGGAACGCACCGCACGCATCGCGCTGCTCGCGGCGACGCGCCAGGTCCTCGAAAACGGTCTCGCAACAATCGGTGTATCCGCTCCCCAAAAGATGTGAACGCCTGCCTCGCCTCCCGAACGCACACCCAGAAAATAGGAGTTTTCTGTGTGGGCGGACGGGAACTTCGGGCGGGTTCGTCTTGAGCCGCCGCTATAATCGTCGGCCAACCAGAAGCTTTTCTCGCAGGTGATTCATACGATGGCAAAACCAAGCCGCACGCCCAGGCAGTCCAAGCAGTCGAAACAAACCGGGGGAACCTTTCTCGGCATCGTGCTCGGGTTGATCGTTGGCCTCGCGATCGCCGTGATCGTCGCGCTGTACATCACGCGTGCGCCTACGCCGTTCGTGGCGAAGGTCGCGCCGCCGGCATCGGAGGCGAACTCCGCGCCCGCCGCCACGCAGCCGTACGACCCGAATCGTCCGCTGCAGGGCAAGACGCCGGGTCAGCCGGTGCCGCAAGCCGCGCAGCCTACGCCGCCGAACACCGCGCCGGGCCAGACCAACAACCAGACGCAGTCGTCGGGCATCCTCGACGAGCCGCAGATCGTCGAAGTGCCGCCGTCGGGCGCCACGTCCGCGCCGAAGTCGGCCAGCACGACGGCCACGAAGAAGCCCGAAAACGCGAGCGCGCCGACCGCACCCGGCGTGTCGAGCAACGCTGCCGCCACGCCGCCGAAGGGCGCCTCGGCGCCCGCCACGGCGAAGAACACGCCGCCCGCACCGGGTGACGTGAACACCGGCTACTTCCTGCAAGTGGGCGCGTACAAGACGCAGGCCGACGCCGAGCAACAGCGCGCGCGTCTCGGCTTCCAGGGCTTCGAATCGAAGGTCACGCAGCGCGATGCGGGTGGCGTGACGTACTATCGCGTGCGCATCGGTCCGTTCGCGAAGTTCGAGGACATGAACACCGCGCGTCAGCGTCTGTCCGATGCGGGCGTCGATACCGCCGTGATCCGTTTCTCCAAGCAATAAAGCAGCAAGCGAAGTCGAGGCGTCTGCGCGGTTAAATACCGCGCAGGCGAGCAAGAGGGCCGGTGCTGCGAAGTCTCGCATCGCCGGTCCGGCTTAAGCGTGGTTTAAGCGTCGTATGTCCCACTTACGCACCAGCTTTTGTACCTGTCGCGGTCCATTCGCGAACCCTTCGTTCACTCTCCAATCATGAAAAAACTGTTTAGCGCGTTTGCTCTTTCCCTCGGCATCGCTGCCGCCACGTTGAGCGTCGCGGGCACGGCCGCAGCCCAGCCCGCCGCGGGCAAGGATTACACGGTGCTGCAGGCGGCGCAGCCGGTCAGCGCGCCTGCGGGCAAGGTCGAAGTCATCGAATTCTTCTGGTACGGCTGCCCGCACTGCAACGAGTTCGAGCCGTACATCGAGGCGTGGGAGAAGAAGCAAGGCCCGGACGTCGTGTTCAAACGCGTGCCGGTGGCGTTCCGCGACGACTTCATCCCGCATTCGAAGATGTATCACGCGCTCGACGCGCTCGGCGTTGCTGAAAAGGTCACGCCGGCCGTGTTCAACGAAATCCACGTGAAGAAGAACTATCTGCTCACGCCTCAGGCGCAGGCCGACTTCCTCGCCACGCAAGGCGTCGACAAGAAGAAGTACATGGACGCGTATAACTCCTTCTCGACGCAAAGCGCCGTGCAGCGCGACGCCAAGTTGCTGCAGGACTACAAGATCGACGGCGTGCCGACGGTCATCGTGCAAGGCAAATACGTAACCGGCCCGGCGATGACCAACAGCCTGTCCGGCACCACGCAGGTGATGGACTTCCTGGTCCAGCAAGTCCGCGACAAGAAGCTCTGATCCCCCTTTTCGCCCCGCGCGCCGGTATGAACGCAGTTCGCCTGAAGGTCTTCATCACCGGCGCATCGAGCGGCATCGGTCTCGCGCTGGCCGAACATTATGTGACGCGCGGGGCCGTGGTCGGCCTCGTCGCCCGCCGCGCCGATTCTCTCGCCGCCTTCGCGGCCCGCCATCCGCACGCTCCCATTTCGATCTATCCCGTCGATGTCCGCGACACCGACGCGCTCGCCGACGCCGCGCGCCGTTTCATCGCGGAGCATGGCGCGGCGGATATCGTCATCGCGAACGCGGGCATGAGCCGCGGCGTGCTGACCGGCCACGGCGATCTCCCCACCTTCCGCGCCGTGATGGACGTCAATTATCTCGGCATGGTCGCGACTTTCGAGCCCTTCGTCGCATCGATGACGGCCGCGCGGCATGGCACGCTCGTCGGTATCGCGAGCGTCGCGGGCGTGCGCGGGTTGCCGGGATCGGGCGCGTACAGCGCGTCGAAGGCGGCGGCGGCGAAATATCTGGAGGCGCTGCGCGTCGAGATGCGGCCGCTCGGCGTATCCGTCGTCACGATCGCGCCGGGCTACGTGCGCTCGGAGATGACCGCGCACAACCCGTATCCGATGCCCTTCCTGATGGACGCCGAGCGCTTCGCCGCGAAGGCCGCGAGCGCGATCGACCGCAAGGTGCGCTACGCGACGTTTCCGTGGCAGATGCGCATCGCGGGCATGCTGCTGCATGCGTTGCCGCGCTGGCTCTACGACGCGCTTTTCGAGCGCGCGCCGCGCAAGCCGCGCGCCGCCGAGTGACGAAAAAAAACCGGCTGCGTGAATGCGCAGCCGGTTTTGTCATCGTCTAAAAAACCCGACGATCAGAACGCCACATAGGCCGGACTATTCGGCAACTGGAATCCGACATACACATGCCGCCCGAAGAAGAACGGCAGGCCGAAGTCGAACATGTTGTCGAGGCCTAGCTGGCCGCCAAGACTGTTGAACGCGAAGTTCGAGCTGTTCTGCGTCAGCGTGCGTGCGCTCACGAGCTGGAACGGCACGACGGCGCTGTTGCCTTCGGTGCCGCGGATCGTCGCCGACAACGACTGCTCCGAACTCGGGCAATAGAACGCACTGGTGGACGAACACAGCGGATAGCTGTCCGGGAAGAAGTTGCCGTTCGATCCGGAATCGAAGAACGTCGTGTACGTGTTGCCCTTGTACGTGCCGCTCAGATCGCCGTATTGATCGGTGCCGTATTTCGTCACGCCCGTAAGCCCGTTGTTGCTCTGCGTGCCGATGCCGAATATCAGCACGCCGGCCGCGCTCGGTGCACCGCCATCCGGCACCGGCGGCAACTGGAGGATCACGCCGTTGTTGTTGACGGCAAACTTCGTGACCGGATTGGTGACCTGCTGCGCGAGCGGCACCGAACTGCCGACGCAATTCGCGCCGTTGGTGCACGAGAAATACATCCCGTTGAGCGCCGTGCTGACGCAGCCGGCGCTGCAGTCGTAGGTCTGCGGGCCGATGCCGAGAATGCCGTTCGCGCCGATATCGGCGGTCGAGTTCTCGTCGTTGCCCGACGGGCAGCCGTTGACGCCGGTCGGCGCCGCCGCTGCATCCAGATCGCCGATGATCTGCACCGGCACGGCTGAGGCGACCTCGGTGCCAATCTTCACGTCAGCGGTGCGCACGGTGCCCCACGTGTAGCCGTCGGCGAAACCTGCGCATTCCGCGAGTTGCCCGCCGTTCGCCGCGCGCGTGCCGGGCAGGCTGCCGAGCACGGACTGCGCCGCCGATCCGAGAAGGCGCAGGCCGAATGACGCCGTATCGACCTGAATGTTGTCGATGGTCTGGCATACCGACGAACCCGGCGCGCATACCGTCACGCTGACGTTCGGGATATTGACGAAGTTCGCGACGCCCGAGTTGACGTTGATCGGCACTGCGTTCGTGCCGTTGGCCGCGGTCGGCTGTGCGTTCGCCGAACTGGTGGATGAGCTTCCGCCGCCGGAGCCGCCCGAGTTACCACCGGAGTTGCCGCCCGAGCTGCCGCCGCTGCTGGAGCTGGAACTGTCGCCGCCGCCACCGCAGGCCGCCAGCATGACGGAGAGCAGGAGCACGCCGAGCCAGCGGACCATGCCGCCGGCGCGTTGCGAAGAGAGGGCGGGAAGGCCGCGTGTCGTTCGATGCATACTGGGTTCTCCCGTCGCTTACTGGATATCGCTGGCGGACACGCCGGCGGGCAAGGATTGCGGAAGATACGCGCTGCCCGCGAACGAGCCCATGTGTCCGCCCGAATTCACGACCAGACCGGGATCATCCACGCTCACCTGCCCCCGGCCGCCGCGTGCGGCGCGCTGCGCCAGAAGGCCTTGCTGATATTGCGGAAAATAGCTCCCGAGCAGGGTCGGGAGATTGGGCACGCGCGGCCCGTGCCATGCGATGCCGAACACGATGCCTTCGGTGGACAAATATTCGTTAACAACGGTGCCGCTAGCGAGCGTCGTCGTGCGCACGGTGTAATTCGATGTCGATGCCGACGATGCGCCGCTTGCGCCGCTCGCGCCGGCCGCATGCACGACAGCCTTCGCGGATGTGGCGAGAGCGCCCTGCGGCGCGTTCATCGGCTCGCCGCCGAGTACTGCATACGCGGGCGCCGCTGCGCACAACACGCTCAACGCGCCGGCGACGATCGCCAGCGTTCCAGCCAGATGCCCATGTCGGGATTGCTTCGGTGCCTTCACTGGGCCTCCTATCCATTCCGCCGTCCGGCCCTCCCGAGCGGCCGGCTCATGACGATTAGTGACAGATGCGTCACCGCTTTTTCACGCTGACTCTCACAGTGCGAATACCGTCAGTATGCCAGCCGCGTGGAATGGTCCTCACGTTCGCGAGCGCACACAATAAAAAACGCGAAGCACATTCATATGCGCTTCGCGTCTTTTTACCGGCTCCAGGCAGGTCGAAACGATGCCTCCGGTCCGCCCTCAGAAACCGAGGCTTGCGAGCAGATCGTCGACTTGAGACTGATCCTGCACGACATCGCTGCGTCCTTCGGGATTGATCTGCGGTCCGTTGAGCAAGCCTTCCGGATTGCCGCCCGGCATCGACAACGACGACGACATCAGCGCCGCCGCCGACGCCGCGAACTGCTCACGCCGCTCCGGCGCGATGTTCTCCAGCAGCACGCCGAGCAACTGCTGCTCGATCAGATACACGACGTCCGTAATCTTCTTGATCACCTGCCCGGTCAGATCCTGAAAGTCCTGCGCGAGCATGATTTCCAGCAACTGCGCGTTGGTCGCCTGCGTGCGTTCCGGCACGCTTTGCAGGAACGTGCGGGTTTGCGCGAGCAGCGCGCCCGCTTCGGCCTGCGCGAGCGGCGCGTCGTACCATTTGGCCCAGCGTGCGTCGAGCGCCTGCGCTTCGGTCTGCATCGCTTCCTGCACGGGCTTGGCGAGTTCGATCGCGTTGAGCGCGCGCTCGGCGGCCTGCTCGGTCATCGTCGCGACGTACTTCAGGCGGTCGCGCGCGTCGGGCACGGCTTGCGCAGCGGCCTCGACCTGCTTGTCGAGGCCCAGCTCGCGCATCGAATCGCGCAGCGTGCGCGTCAGTTGGCCGATGCGCGCGAGAATGCGATCGCTCGACGGATCGCCGTCGCTTCCAGCTTCGGCTTCGGCCACCGCGGCCGTGAGTTCAGTGGTCAGATCGTTCACGATCAGCTCCCGGCCTTGGCCATCTTCTCGAGAATCTTCGTGAGCTTCTCGTCGAGCGTGGCGGCCGTGAAGGGCTTCACCACATAGCCGTTCGCGCCCGCCTGCGCCGCCGCGATGATGTTCTCCTTCTTCGACTCCGCCGTCACCATCAGCACCGGCAGATGCGAGAGCGATGCGTCCGCGCGGATCTGCTGCAGCATCGACAGACCGTCGAGGTTCGGCATGTTCCAGTCGGTGATCACGAAGTCGAAGCCGCCGCCGCGCAGGCGCGCGAGACCGGCTGCGCCGTCTTCGGCTTCATCGACGTTCGAGTAGCCCAGTTCCTTGAGCAGGTTGCGCACGATACGGCGCATCGTCGGAAAATCGTCGACGACGAGGATCTTCATGTTCTTGTCCATCATCACTCCCGTGTGTTCTCAATGCGGCGACGCCGCTTAAATTCAAAAGTCAGACGCGCTGCACGCGTTCGCCCATCGAGGCCAGTCGCGCCATCACGCGCCGGCTCATTTCCACGAGCGGCGCGACTTCGCTTGCGCCGCCCATTGCAATCGCCTCGCGCGGCATGCCGAACACCACGCAACTCGCTTCGTCCTGTGCGAGCGTGTACGCGCCCGCCTGCTGCATGTCGAGCAGACCGGCGGCGCCGTCGCGGCCCATGCCGGTCAGGATCACGCCGATCGCGTTCTTGCCCGCGTGCTGCGCCGCCGAGCGGAACAGCACATCGACCGACGGCCGATGCCGGTTCACCGGCGGTGCATCCGACAGATGCGCGACGTAGTTCGCCCCGCTTCGCGCGAGCACCAGATGCGCGTGTCCCGGCGCGATATACGCGTGGCCCGGCAGCACGCGCTCGCCGTGTTCCGCTTCCTTCACCGTGATGCGGCACAGCCCGTTCAGACGCTGCGCGAACGACTTCGTGAAGCCCGGCGGCATGTGCTGCGCGATGAGCACCGCGGGCGCATCGGGCGGCAGCGGCACGAGCACTTCGCGAATCGCTTCGGTGCCGCCCGTCGATGCGCCGACGATCACGAGCTTCTCCGTCGACACGAGCGGATTGTTGAAGTGCGGCGCGGGCTTGTGCGCGGCGGCATTCGCGGGCGCGCTCGGCGCATGCGTGACCTGCTTGACGCGCGCACGCGAGGCCGCGCGAATCTTGTCGGCGAGCTTTTCGGCGTAATCGAGCATGCCGTCGCGAATGCCGACCTTCGGCTTCGTGACGAAGTCGACTGCGCCCAGTTCCAGCGCGCGCAGCGTGATTTCGTTGCCGCGCTCGGTCAGCGACGACACCATCACGACCGGCATCGGCCGCAGACGCATCAGCTTTTCCAGGAAGTCGAGGCCGTCCATGCGCGGCATTTCGACGTCGAGCGTGAGCACGTCCGGGTTATGCAGCTTGATGAGTTCGCGCGCGACGAGCGGATCGGGCGCGGTCGCGCACACGTGCATGTCGGGCTGCGAGTTGATGATTTCGGTCATCAGGCTGCGCACGAGCGCCGAGTCGTCGACGCACAGCACTTTGATCTTCGGCGCGTGGCTGAGTGTCATGCTTCCTCCGCGGTCTTCATGCGCGACGAGAACAGTTCCGCGCGCGGGCGCTTCACGTTCGATGCATTCATCGCGAACAACTCCGCCCGCGGCTTTGTGGTCATCGCAGCCGTCGCGTTCGACTGAAACAATTCGACGCGCGCACGCGCCTTCGCGAGCCGCTCCGCGCGCTCTTCGGGCGAGCGCTGCACGAGCGCCTGTTCGCGTTCGACGACCACCGGATCGTGCGCAGTCTTCAGCTTCTTGACCATCACCTGGCCCGAACGCGGCATGAACGCGACCTTGCGCGGATGCATGCCCTGCAAGTCCTCGGCGACGATGCGAATCTTCTCCAGCGCCAGATAACGCCGCACGAATTCGGAGTTGCGATCGCCGATGTTGATCGTGGTCATGCCGGCGAGCACCGCGCCGCCGCCGAACACCTTCGCTTCGAAACGTTCGCGCCGCCCGCCGCGCTTGATGAGTTCGTTGATGAGCACTTCCATCGCGTACGCGCCGTAGCGCATCGAATCGGATGCCGCATGCGACGCATCGGAGCCGTCGTCGGGCAGCATGAAATGATTCATCCCGCCGATGCCCGCCGTGCGATCGTTGATGCACGCCGCGACACACGAACCCAGCACGGTGACGAGCACCATGTCCTCGCTCGTCATGTAGAACTCGTTGGGCAGCAGCTTCACGCCCGGCTTCTTGAAGTGATTGTCGTAATAGAGATTCGACGCGATAGGCAGGCCGCTCATGCCACCTCTCCTGCGAGCGCGCGCTGCGGCTTGCCCGTCGTCTTGAGGTCGCGCGACAGCTCGTACACGGTCTGTCCGCGCAGCCTGAACGCCTGCGACACGTACGTGAAATTCTCCGAATGCCCGGCGAACAGCAGCGCGCCCGGCTTCATCAGCGGCTCGAAGCGCGACAGCACTTGTCCTTGCGTCGGCTTGTCGAAGTAGATCATCACGTTGCGGCAGAAGATCGCGTCGAACGGGCCTTTGATGTCGTAGCGCGCATCCGTCAGATTGACGCGGCCGAAGTTCACCATCGCGCGCAATTCCGGACGCACCTTCACGAGTCCCGCATGCGAGCCCGTACCCTTCAGGAAGAAGCGCTTCAGCCGCTCGACCGGCAGCGCCTTCACCTGATCGAGCGAATACACGCCCGCTTCCGCCTTCGCGAGCACCTGGCTGTCGATGTCGCTCGCGAACACCGTGCACTGACGCGCCGCGTGTTCGCCGAGCGCTTCGACGAGCGTCATCGCAATCGAATACGGCTCTTCGCCGGTGGACGCCGCCGAGCACCACACCGAGAACGGCTGCGGGCGGCGCTTGACGAACTCCGCGAGAATCGGAAAGTGATGCGACTCGCGGAAGAACGCCGTCAGATTGGTAGTCAGCGCGTTGACGAACGCTTCCCACTCGGCGTTGTCCTCGTGCGTTTCGAGACGATCGAGATACTGCTTGAACGTGTCGATGCCGCATGCGCGCAGACGGCGTGCGAGGCGGCTGTACGCCATGTCGCGTTTATGGTCCGACAGCGAAATGCCCGCGCGCCGATGAATCAGCTCGCGAATGCGGGCGAAGTCCGCCGCCGTGAATTCGAAATCGCGCTCGACTTCCGGGCCGCGCACGCTGGCGGGCGAGTCGGCGCGCGCGTTGCGCGTGGCCATCATGATGTTTCGTGCGTCCTTGGCGTGTCGATCGCGCTCGCGGCTTGCGATGCAGTCGAAGACCATGTGCACGCGCGCATCCCGCACGCTTTTACGAAGCGCCGGTTGCCGGTTTCATTGCGCTGTGCTTGCATGGTCGTCTCGTTTCACATTCGGTCAGAAGGTTTCCCAGTCGCCGTCGTCGGCGGTCGTGGCTTTGGCGCGCGACGCCGGAGCCACTGCCGCTGTCGCGGTGCGCGCTGCGGGCTTCACGGCACGCGCGACGTTCGCCGGCTTGCTTGCGGTCTTGCGTACTTCGTTGCCCGCTTCCTTGATATCGGCCGTATCCGGCGCGACGTTAGGCTGCGGCGCAACTTTCGCTTGCTTTGCGACGCGCGGTTCCACGCGCGCTACCGGCATCGTGGGCGCGAGCCTCGCCACAGCCGCCGATGCGCTCGTCCGCACGGGAGCCGCGCCTTCGACACGCCATTGCGCGACGACTTCCTTCAATTGACGTGTCTGCTCTTCGAGCGACGCCGCCGCAGCCGCCGCCTGCTCGACGAGCGCGGCGTTCTGCTGCGTAACACTGTCCATCTGCGTGACAGCGAGGTTGACCTGCCCGATGCCGTCGGACTGTTCCTCCGACGCCGCGCTGATCTCGCCCATGATGTCGGTCACGCGGCGCACCGCCTGCACGATTTCACCCATCGTCTGACCGGCGCGCGCGACGAGTTCCGTGCCGCTGTCGACCTTCGCGGCCGAATCGCCGATCAGCGTCTTGATCTCCTTCGCCGCCGCCGCGCTGCGCTGCGCGAGCGAGCGCACTTCGCCCGCGACCACCGCGAAGCCGCGGCCCTCTTCGCCTGCGCGCGCCGCCTCGACGGCCGCGTTCAACGCGAGAATGTTGGTCTGGAACGCGATGCCTTCGATCACGCCGATGATGTCGACGACCTTGTTCGAACTCGACGCAATCGCGTGCATCGTCTCGACGACCTGCTCGACCACCTCGCCGCCGCGCGACGCGATATCCGATGCATTCACCGCGAGCTGGCTCGCCTGACGCGCGTTGTCGGCGTTCTGCTTCACCGTGCTCGTGAGCTCTTCCATGCTCGACGCCGTTTCCTGCAACGACGCCGCCTGCTCTTCCGTGCGCTGCGACAGATCCGTGTTGCCGCTCGCGATTTCATGCGCGCCGACATCGATCGATTCCGCGCCGCGATGCACGGCGCCGACCATCGTCGTGAGATTGCCGCGCATGCGTTCGATGCCTGCAAACAGGCGGCCGATCTCGTTGGTCCTGTCGGTCTGCGCGGACTGCGTGAGATCGCCGCGCGAGATGCGGTCGAAGTGATCGACGGCGTCGTTGATCGGCTTCACGATCAGGCTCGACAACGCGATACGCGTGCCGACGAGCATCAGCACCGCGAGCGCAAGCACCGCGCCGATCGTCACGTTGAGCGCCGCGATATGCGACGCCGTGCCCGCGCGCGAACTTTCCGCGTGTTCCTGATGCGACGCGACGGCGGCCGTCACGGCCTGATCGAAGGCGACGAACATCGGGCTGATCTTCGTGTCGGCGATCGCGTGATAGGCGGCCATGTCGTTCGCGCGGATCGCGGTGAACTCAGGCTCCACGCCGCTTTTCAAGAGCGCGTCGTGCTGCGCGACGAGCGCGTCGAGCGTTTCCTTGGGCAGCGTCGGCTTGGGCGTGTCGAGATAGACCTTCCAGTTTTCGTTACTCTTGTCGAGCAGATACTGGCCGCGCTCGATCGCCTTCTTCGCTTCCTCGGTGCTGCCCGCTTCGGCGAGCGAGCGTACGCGGTCGAGCGTGATGCGCGAGCGCAAGAGATACGACGACGTCTCGGCCAGCGACCGCATCGCGACCATGTCCTGTTGCGCGAGCGAGCTGAGCGCGTTGCTCGCGGAATTGAGCCCGGTGAGCGCGAGCGCGCCGATCACCGCGGCGCATCCGGTGAACAACAGGCCGACGAGCGTGAGCGTCGTGCGGATCGACAACTTCTTCAGCATGGCTTGGTTCCTTGATGCTTATACGGCGACGGAGTCGATCAGCTCCATCTCGCGGCTCGTCATGAGCTTTTCGATGTCCATCAGGATCAGCATGCGGCCATCGACGGTGCCGAGCCCCGTCAGATATTCGGTCGCGAGCGTGCCGCCGAATTCGGGCGCGGGCATCACCTGTTCCGGCGTGAGCGTGAGCACGTCCGAGACGCCGTCGACGACCATGCCGACCACGCGATGCGCCACATTCAGGATGATCACGACCGTCTGGTTGTCGTACTCGACGCGGCCGAGACTGAACTTGATGCGCATATCGACGATCGGCACGATGATGCCGCGCAGATTGATCACGCCCTTGATGAAGCCCGGCGCGTTCGCAATGCGCGTGACGTTGTCGTAGCCGCGAATCTCTTGCACTTTGAGGATGTCGATGCCGTATTCCTCGGCGCCGAGCGTGAAGACGAGGAACTCCTGTCCTGCCGCTTCGGCGTGTTGCGCATCGCGGCGCATGGCGCTGGACGACGTTGCGTGATGAATCGATTGAATGTCTGCCACGAGAGCTCCCTTTGGCCTGTCGTTGGTCTGGTGGTATGAGTTGGATCAGTGCGCGTGCGCGCCGTGCTGCACGCGCGATTCGCGATTGAGCGCGGCCACGTCGACGATCAGCGCGACGCTGCCGTCGCCCAGAATGGTCGCGGCGGAAATGCCGTGCACCTTGCGATAATTCGTTTCGAGGTTCTTCACGACCACTTGCTGCTGGCCGACGAGTTCGTCGATCAACATGGCGAAGCGCCGTCCCTCGGTCTGCATGATGGTGACGATGCCCTGCGTCGGCTCCGTACGCGCGTTCTCGACATCGAACACCGCATGCAGCGCGACCAGCGGCAGATATTCGCCGCGCACGCGCACCACGCGTTCGCCGTTCGCGACCGTGTAGATATCTTCGGCGACGGGTTGCAGCGATTCCATCACGAAGTTCAGCGGCAGAATGAAGATCTCGTTGCCGACCTTCACCGACATGCCGTCGAGAATTGCAAGCGTGAGCGGCAGCACGATCTTCGTGGTCGTGCCCGCGCCCTGGCGCGACATGATTTCGACATGGCCGCCCATCGACTGAATATTGCGCTTCACCACGTCCATGCCCACGCCGCGGCCGGAAATATCGGTGACCTGTTCGGCGGTCGAAAAGCCCGGCATGAAGATGAGCTGCCACACTTCTTCGTCGCTCATCGATTCGCTGACCTGCATGCCCTGCTTCTGCGCCTTCGCGAGAATCTTGTCGCGGCGCAGACCGGCGCCGTCGTCGCTCACTTCGATCACGATATTGCCGCCGTGATGCGCCGCCGACAGCACGAGCTGGCCGGTCGTCGACTTGCCCGCCGCGCGGCGCGCTTCCACGGTTTCGATACCGTGGTCGAGCGAGTTGCGCACGAGGTGCGTGAGCGGATCGATGATGCGTTCGATCAGGCTCTTGTCCAGCTCGGTCGCCTGACCGAACGTGACGAGTTCCACTTCCTTGCCGAGCTTGCCGGCGATGTCGCGCACGAGGCGCGGGAAGCGGCTGAATACGTAATCCATCGGCATCATGCGGATGGACATGACGGCCTCTTGCAGATCGCGCGCATTGCGTTCGAGCTGCGCCATGCCGTTGAAAAGACGGTCGTGCAATGCGGGGTCGAACGTGCTCGTGGTTTCCGCGAGCATGGCCTGCGTGATGACGAGTTCGCCCACCAGGTTGATGAGCTGATCGACCTTCTCCACGCCGACGCGAATCGAGCTGCCTTCCGCCGATGCGGCGGCTTGCGGGCGCGCCTTCTTCTCGGCGTCGCTTGCGGGTTTCTGCGTATCGCGGGGCGGTGCGGCGACCGGTTGCCCGGCCGCCGTCGCCACTTCTTCTTTGACTGCTTCGTTGCTCGCCGCGGATGCGGGCGTTTCGAGCGCCTGCGATTGCTGCGGCTCTTCCCGTAGGCCGGGTTGCATCGCCGATGTTGCCGGCTGTGTTGCCGGCTGTGTTGCCGATGGTGCCGCCGCATCGCCACGGCCGATCGTGATCTGCGATTCATCGATCACGAAGCAGCACACAGCGACGATATCGTCAGCCGAAACGTCCGAGTCGAGCCAGACGACATACTCGACATCCGTCTTCTTCTCCCCGACGATGCTTCCCAGATTGCCCAGCTCCTCGATCAGAGTCGCCAGGTCCTTCTCGCCCACCCCCCGTAGCGTAATTTTCAGGTGGGGTCCAACTTCCGCTGCCTCGCCGCCGGTGTGTCCCGGCGTTGCATCGGCAACGGTTCCTGCATGCGTCGATACATCGGTGAGTTCGAAGGCGCCGTCCCAGTTGCCGTCGTCTTCAATCGCGTCCATTGCCTGCGCGAGCACATGCGCGGGCGGCGCGTTCACGCCTTCGTAAGCCGGCGCGAGGTTCGCGCGCGCCGCATCCGCCGTGGTTCCCGGCAGCGCGGGCGGCTCGATATGCGCTGCTTGCGTCGTCTGCACGACCTGCGTCGCGGGTGCGCATGCGCTTTCGTTCTTCAGGCGTTCCAGCTTCGCGCAGATCGCGGCGGCCGCCGCCGCATCCGGCTCCGCGCTCGCGCGATATGCGGCAAGTTGATCGGAGAGCACGTCCTTGGTAGCGAGGAACGTGTCGATCATGTCGCGGCGCAGAACGAGTTCGTTGTTGCGCGCGCGATCGAGCAGCGATTCGAGAATGTGCGTGGTCTCGGTCAGCGCGGTAAAGCCGAAGGTCGCAGCGCCGCCCTTGATCGAATGCGCCGCGCGAAAGATCGCCGCAAGGTCTTCCGGATCCGGATTCGCGATGTCCAGAACGAGCAGCAGTTGTTCCATCTGCGCGAGCAGTTCGTCTGCTTCGTCGAAGAAGGTTTGATAGAACTGGGTAATGTCGAGTGTCATGCTTGAGTCACCGTCGGCGCGTGCGTGCGCGGTTGTCTTTTGCTTTCGCTTCAGTGCTGCGTGCCGTCCGAGAGCGTCGCGACCAGTTCGGTCAGCAGGTCCGGATCGAGCGGCTTCTCGATCCAGCCGGTCGCGCCCGCCGTGCGCGCCGCATCCTTGAACGGCTCGCCGCCTTCGGTCGTGAGGAGCAGGATCGGCGTCGCCCGGTAGGCGTGGTTCGCGCGCAGCGCCACGATCAGATCGAGCCCGCTCTTGCCCGGCATGTGCTGGTCGGTCAGAACGAGATCGAAGCGCTCGGCGAGCGCCCACTCCAGCCCTTCTTCGCCGTCAGACGCGACGGTCACTTCGTAGCCCGCCGTCGCCAGCGTCGCCGAGATGATTTGCCGCATCGCGGCTGAATCGTCGATTGCCAGAATGTTCTTGATCATGTTTGTCTCTTGCCCTGATGACGGTCGAAACGGGTCGAGTCTTGAGCGTATTTTTTGAGCAATTTCCCGGATGCGATGAGCTCAGTGCGCAGCCGGCCTCGCCGCCACGCCGGGAATGAGCTGGCCGAGCGCGGTTGCGGGCGCGTCGGTGTCGTCCGTGCCGTTGTCGAGCGTGGCGCGCGGACCGCCGTCGTCGCGCAGCATCGACATCTCGGTCTTGCGGTTCAATACGATCACGCTGATACGCCGGTTCTCCGGATCGAGCGGATCTTTTTTGTTCAGGTTCTGCGTCGACGCGAGTCCGAGCACGCGCAGCACCTTCGCCTCGTCCATGCCGCCCGCCACCAGTTCGCGCCGCGATGCGTTCGCGCGGTCCGCGGACAGCTCCCAGTTGCTGTAGCCCTTCTCGCCGCCGGCATACTTGACGGCATCCGTGTGGCCCTGCACAACGATGCGATTCGGCACGTCGTTCAGGGTCTTGCCGATCTCGCGCAGAATGTCGCGCATGTATGGCTGCACGGCGTCGCTGGAAAGCGCGAACATCGGGCGCTTCTGCGTATCGACGATCTCGATGCGCAAGCCCTGTTGCGTCGACTCGATGCGAATTTGCTGCTTGAACTGGCGCAGCGTCGGGTTCGCCTCGATCGCGGCCATCAGCTTGACCTGCAGGTCGTGCAGACGCGCCTGCTCGCGTCGTTCGAGTTCGCCTTGCGCCGCCTTGAGCATTTCCTCGTCGCGCTCGGCGAGTTGCGTGCTGCCGTTCGTCTTGCGCGCCGCGCCCGCTTCGGTGCTGGAGATATCGCGCCCGCCGCCCATCAGAATGCTGTTGTCCATGCCGACCGACTTGCCGCCGACCATCGCGGCCTTGAGCGGCATGTTGAAGTACTCGGCGATGCCGCGCCGCTGCACGGGCGACGTCGACGACAGCAGCCACATCAGCAGGAAGAACGCCATCATCGCGGTCATGAAGTCCGCATAGGCGAGCTTCCACGCGCCGCCGTGATGCCCCTTGCGGCCCGCGACGATGCGCTTGATGAAAATGGGACGTCCGCTCTCGTTGCTCATGGCTGTGCGCTGATGGTTGGATCGTTTGCGAAGCGCTGCGTCACTGCGATCACTTCGACTTGACCCGGCGCACGTGTTCTTCCAGTTCGGAGAACGACGGACGCTCCGTCGAGAACAGCACCTTGCGGCCGAACTCCACCGCGATCGCGGGTGCGTAGCCGTTCAGGCTCGCGAGGATCGTCACCTTGATGCACTGGAACATCTTGGTCTGCTCGGCGACGCGCTGCTCCGCGACGTTGGCGAGCGGCCCGATGAAGCCATACGAAAGCAGAATGCCGAGGAAGGTGCCGACGAGCGCCTGCGCGATCATCTCGCCGAGAATCGCGGGCGGCTGATCGGCGGATGCCATCGTGTGGACCACGCCCATCACGGCCGCGACGATGCCAAACGCGGGCATCGCGTCGCCGACCTTCGTCAACGCATGCGCGGGCGCTTCGCCTTCGACGTGATGCGTCTCGATCTCCTCGTCCATCAGACTTTCGATCTCGAACGCGTTCATGTTGCCGCTCACCATGAGGCGCAAATAGTCCGTCAGGAATTCGACGATGTGATGGTCCGCGAGAATCTTCGGGTGCTGGCTGAAGACCGGGCTCTTCGCGGGGTCTTCGATATCGGCTTCGAGCGCGAGCGTGCCTTCCTTGCGCGCCTTCGCGAGCAGCACGTAGAGCAGGCCCATCAACTCCATGTACGTGTCCTTGTCGTACTTCGCGCCCTTGAAGAGCGTGGGAAGCACGAGCACGGTCGCCTTGATGGTCTTGACGTTATTGCCGAGGATGAACGCGCCCACGCCCGCGCCGGCGATCATCAGGATTTCGACGGGCTGCATGAGCGCGCCAAGGTGGCCGCCTTCGAGCGCGTAACCGCCGAAGACGGACAGCAATGTCACGAGCGTTCCAACGAAAATCAGCACGGTGAGTCCTCTTTCGACGCAATCAGCCTGCGCTCGGATGCGCAGTTATGTCCGTTAACGGCACTCGACTGAAAAACTTTGGGCCGGCGTCGGGCCCGGCCGGGATCGTTGCCACCGTTTGCCGGGCGACGGACGAAAAGAAATAAATCACTGACTTATGGCAATAAAGTAAAATAAATTTCTCAGTTCTCTACAAATAATCACGTTCTCTGCCGATAATGCGGACACGCACCTAGGATTCGTCCGAAAAAAAGGCGCGACAAAGAGAGAGCACGGAGAGACTGATGACCAAGGGAATGAAGCAGATGGGCGCACTCGCCCTGACGATGACCGCAAGCTCGCTCGCGCATGCGGGACTGGATTGCAGCGGCTCGCATGGCGGCTGGCGCATGCAGACATCCGATGACTGGACGGGCTCCGACAAGCTCGTTCATCTGGCCGCGTCCGCGCCGTTCGGCGCGCTGGGCGCCTATCTGACCCGCGACACCGCGCATCCGGTGATTTACGGCACGCTGATCGGCACGGCGCCGGGCTTCGCCAAGGAAGTTTTGGACGGCACCTGCCGCACCGACGGCTTTTCCTACAAGGACCTCGCCGCCGACGCGCTCGGCGCGCTGATCGGTGCATCGGTGACGCACTGGGCGATCATGTATCAGCGCAATGCGCACAGCATGACCGTCGGCCTCAGGTATTCGAACACCTTCTAGTCACGCCCTCACGCGGCCTTCATGCCGCCATCCGCCGCGCTGCCGCGCTCTCGCCTGCCTTGCGCGTCTTGCCGGCGCGCGAGGGCGGCTGGCACAAACCGCAGACATAGCCCGCGCGCAGATCGTATGCATGCGCGACGAAGCGCCCGCCGCAGCGCGTGCACGCGTTCGTCTGGAGCATGCCGGATTCGAAATAGCGCACGAGGGTCCATGCGCGCGTGAGCGAGAGCACGGCTTCGTCGCCGTAAAGCGCGACGTGCTCCAGATAAAGCCGGTAGCTTTTGACGATCGCCTGAATCGGGCTGTGGGCGACATCCGCGCCGCCATGCTCGCCGATAAACCGGTAGATGCCGTGAAACAGCGACGAATGGATGTTCGGCTGCCACGTCATGAACCAGTCGGTGGAAAACGGCAGCATGCCCTTTGGCGGCGAGGCGCCGCGCAATTCCTTATAGAGCTTGATGAGCCTGTCGCGCGACAGGCTCGTCTCCGCTTCAAGCAACTGCAGGCGCGCGCCCAGCTCGATCAGCTCGATCGCCAGGGTGATCTCGCGGACTTCCGCAATTACGCTCTTCGTCGCCATCGGCGGCCCGGGTGCGTGGGTTCAGCCGATCTGCGTAACGGGGGCGTCCGCCAGCAGAATCGCGGCGTGCGCCTGCGTGAGCGCCGCGCTCTTGTCCTTGTCGGCGAGCGAGGAAAGGATCGTGTGATCGTCGAAGCGGAACCGGCACAGCAGATGGCTCGACGACGCCACCTTCACCGCCTGCGCGAGCGTCAGCGACGAGAGCACCTGCGCGACCTGCGCGGAGAGTCCGAGCCGGTACATCGCCGATACGCGGTCTTCATGCAGAAGCCGCTGCGCGAGGAGCAGGTACGACAGATTCACCTCGCGGATTTCCGCGAGCGTATTCGTATGACTGGTCGTCATCTTTTCCCCGAATCGATACATGGCTGGTCAGGCCTGGCGGGGAACGTTTGCTCGGTTCGCAACGGACAGGCGAATCCGGCCCCGCGCGCGGTTTTGTGTCGATTCGATTGTCGCCGATGCGAACGGCGGCGCCTGTCGGACAAAGCTTCCGACACCGCGACGGATTTTCGCGACGATTCATGTAGGAATTTTTCCTACATCGTGCGAGCGCATCGGCCATTGTTGCCGATGACCAAATTCTTTATCGGCATTCAATCGTCTGACTTAATGGTGACATTTTCGTTTTGCCGTTTTTTGGCCCAGCACGAACCGTGTTCTCGATGCCGCGCCGGGCGGAGCGGGAACGGTCCGTGCTCACCTAAGCCTCGCGGTCTTTTTCGCGCTTCACATTTGCCTCCATCGCCCATATCGGTGCAATTTCTGACTTCGTAACAGCAGTTGTTTCGCGCTGTAACAACGATAAGCGATTGAAAAATGAAGTGAAATGCCGCCGTCGATCCCGATAATGGGCAGTAAGGGATAACCCGGTCGCGATGATTTTTCATATCCGGGCCGATCTCGGGCGGCGTCTCACTACGCGGCCCGCCCGAATGGCATGTGTTGAGCGCTCGACCGGAGCGTGACTGCAATGCCCTCACATATGGCCCTAACAGGCATTGAGAACGGAGTCAGACGCTACCGCGCCAACTCTGATCGATACAGGAGAGTCACGTTATGCGAATCGCACAAATTGCACCGTTGCACGAAGCAGTACCCCCGAAGTTTTACGGCGGCACTGAGCGAGTGGTGTCGTATCTGACCGACGCGCTCGTCGACCTCGGGCACGATGTCACATTGTTCGCCAGCGGCGATTCGCAAACGAAGGCAACCCTCGAAGCGGCCTGGCCGCGTGCACTGCGCCTGGATCCGACGATCCGCGACGCGCTCGCCCCGCACATGCTGCTGCTCGAAAACGTCCGCCAGCGCGCGCACGAGTTCGATGTGCTGCACTTCCACCTCGACTACATGCCGTTCCCGCTGTTCACGCAGATGGACACGCCGTTCGTGACCACGCTGCACGGCCGCCTCGACCTGCCCGAACTGCAGCCGATCTTCGACACGTTCACGAAGGCGAACGTCATCTCGATTTCGGACAACCAGCGCGGACCGCTGCCGCAGGCAAACTGGCTGAACACTGTTTATCACGGTCTGCCGGATCAGCTGCTCACGCCGCAGCCGCACAAGAAGCCCGAATATCTCGCATTCCTCGGCCGCATCTGCCCGGAAAAGCGTGCCGATCTCGCCATCAAGATCGCGGCGCAAAGCGGTTTGCCGCTGAAGATCGCCGCCAAGGTGGACAAGGTCGATCAGGAGTATTTCAAGTCGACGATCGAGCCGCTGCTGTCGCACGCGCATGTCGAGTTCATCGGCGAGATCAACGAGGCGCAGAAGCCGGAATTCCTGTCGGGCGCCAAGGCGCTGCTTTTCCCGATCGACTGGAACGAGCCGTTCGGCCTCGTGATGATCGAAGCGATGGCATGCGGCACCCCGGTGATCGCGTTCAATCGCGGCTCGGTGCCGGAAGTGATCGATCACGGCGTGACGGGCTTCATTTGCGAAGACGTGCAGGGCGCGGTCGGCGCGCTGCAGCGCCTGGACGAATTGTCGCGCACGGAAATCCGCGCGCAGTTCGAGCGCCGTTTCAGCGCGAAGACGATGGCGCAGAACTACGTCGATAGTTACACGGCCATGCTTCAAGCCGCGAAGCGCCCGGTGCTGCGCCAGGTCGCCGTGGGCTGATTGCCAGCTTCAACTTGTTGAGTGAAATGCCGCCCGCATGCCGGGCGGCATTTTTTTGTGGCAATTTGACTAAGGAAGAATCCGAAGATTCTGCCCGATACCGGTGAATTGGCGGCCGATCAACCATTTTTGACAGTTCGTTGACGACACCGCGCTTAAACTGCGCTCCGCAAGTCCGTCACACGTTCTTGTTTCAAATCAACGGCTTTTCATCTTTTCACCAAGGCAGAATCATGCATTTGTCGAAGCGTCTCGGCGCTGAAATTTTCGGTACTTTCTGGCTCGTGCTGGGCGGTTGCGGAAGCGCCGTACTCGCCGCGGCCTTTCCTCAACTGGGCATCGGCTTCGCCGGCGTCTCGCTGGCGTTCGGCCTCACGGTCCTCACCATGGCCTACGCCATCGGTCACGTGTCCGGCTGCCATTTGAACCCGGCTGTCAGCATCGGTCTCGCGACCGCAGGCCGTTTCCCGGTGCGTGATCTCGTGCCGTACATCGTGGCGCAAGTTATCGGCGCAACGCTGGGCGCATGGGTCATCTACCTGATCGCCACGGGCAATCCGGATTTCCAATTCGCCTCCAGCGGTTTCGCGGCGAACGGTTTCGGTGAGCACTCGCCGGGTCACTTCTCGATGATCGCTGGCCTGATCTGCGAAATCGCGATGACGTTCTTCTTCCTGTTCGTGATCCTCGGCGCCACCGACGACCGCGCGCCGAAGGGCTTCGCGCCGCTCGCCATCGGCCTGTGCCTGACGCTGATCCACCTGATCTCGATTCCGGTCACCAACACGTCCGTGAACCCGGCGCGTTCGACCAGCCAGGCGTTCTTCGTCGGCGGCTGGGCACTGGATCAGCTGTGGCTGTTCTGGATTGCGCCGATCGTCGGTGCGATCCTCGCCGGTCTGCTCTATCCGTGCCTAACGCGTCAGAAGTAAGTATTGACGCAGTCAAATAGCAGTAACGAAACGGGCGCCAATTGGCGCCCGTTTTTGTTTTTGCGCCACCGCGCTGCATTCGAATGATTAAACCGGCGCGACAAATGTAATGCCGAATTACGCAGCATGCTTATGATTTGCTGCGTTACGCTGTCCCGCGCGCGGCCGTATGCCGCCGGAGGTCCGTCCGACAAGGCTCTCCGCCGTTACGCCGCCTCACGTCTTCTTCCCGCTCTCCTTACGCAGCCCTTGCACACGGTAACAAGTCGTCGAAGCGTGTAAGACGACGCGCCCTTACATTGGACTCATGCGACACACGTCGCGAAAAAGGAGAAACACAATGAAGCGCATCGTCACCCAAATGCTCGTCGCGACCGGCCTCGCAATCGGTGCAGTCGGAGCGGCTCAGGCTCACAGCGATCTGCACATCGGCGTTTCGCTCGGCGCGCCCGCTTATGTGGCGCCGGCTCCGGTGTACGTGCGTCCGGCAGCGCCCGTTTATCGCGCGCCGTACTATCGCCATGAAGCGCCGCGCTGGCACGACGGCTACGGCCGCGGCTACGAACACCGCGCGGGCTGGGATCATCGCGGCAATGGCGGTTACGGCAACGGCGGTTACGGCAACAACTGGGGCCATCGCGGCTAAGGATGTGGCGTCTTCGGGCGTGGGGCGGACGTCGCCCGTCCCCCTCGCTCGGGAGTCGGACGCGTCGCCCGAAGCGCGTCAGGCGCTCAGTCCGGCGCCTGTCCCGGCGACGCGAGTTCGTCGCGAATGTCGAACAGCTTGCGCAGTTGATGCGCGACGCCCGCCTCGAAGTTGTTGCCGACGCGCGGCACGTTCGGCAGCCGCGTGATGAGATCGGGGTTCGCGTTGTTCATCATGAACGGATGCCCGGCGGTTTCCAGCAGATCGATGTCGTTCATGTTGTCGCCGAACGCAACGCACTGCGACGGATCGACTTTGAGCCGATCGAGCACGAAGCGCAGCGCGCGGCCTTTCGAAACGTCGGCGGTCATGACTTCGAGACAGTCCGGCAGCGAATAGGTGACGTAAAGCGCGTCGCCGAATTCGCGTTCCAGATTCGCCGCGGTTTCCTTGAGATCCGCCGGCTCGCCGATATACAGCACCTTCGCGATATTCATCCCGTCATGTTCGCGCAGATCCATCACCTCGTACTTGAAGCCCGAATCCTGGTGAAAGACCAGCAGTTCGGGCGCGTGGCGATCGATGAGCCAGGCGTCGTCGGCAAACAGATTCACGATGACGCGGCCCTCGCCGCCCGCCAGTTCGGGCTGCACGAGACGGCGCACGGCGGCGGGGTCGAGGTCGCGCGAATAGATCCGCTCGTCGCCGGGCGCGTGCACGCGCGCGCCGTTCGACGTGATCAGGTAGGCGTCGACGCCGAGCACATCGCGGATGCCCGCGACATCGCGATAATGCCGGCCCGTCGCAATGACGATGGGCACGCCGCGCGCGTCCAGCGTGCGCACGGTTTCAGCGGTGAAGGGATCGAGTTGGTGGTCGCTGTTCAGAAGCGTACCGTCGAGATCAGTAGCGATAACCGAGTACATGACTGCCTTTCTAATGCGCCAGATGCGCGGATGGGTTCTGCCGCGAAGCTCGATATTTTATCGCGAAGGGCTTGCCGAGCCCGCGAGCGCCGATGCCGACGCCGATGCCGCTCGCCGCGCCAGTTCGAGCGCACCGGCGGCGGAATCGGCGCGCGGCGCACGCAGGCGCTCGCGCAGCGCGTCGGGCACGAACGGTTCGTAAGGCGCGGCGAGACCGCCGCACAGCGCGACGGGCAAGGTCGCGCCAGGATCGAGCGCCGCGACGAGCCGTTCAATCTCCTGCCCCGCGAGATTCAGCAAACGCGCGGCTTCCGGATGATCGCGGAACTCGAAAACCGTGGGCGCGAGCGTGGCATACGCGGTTTGATTCGCGTTGCACAGCCACACGACGAGACTGTCGCGATCCGTCGCGCCGGTTCGCGCGAGCAACTCGCGCGACCAGCCGTCTTCCGGCGCGCGGCCATCGAGCACGCGCTGCAGATGTACCACGGCGCGCAGGCCGAGCCACGCGCCGCCGGCTTCGTCGCCGCTCGGAAAACCGTATCCGCCGGAGATGCGGCAAACGCCTTTTTCATCGAGCGACGCCGCGATGCTGCCCGTGCCCAGCGCGACGATCACGCCGGGCTCGCCGCCGTGTGCGCCGAGGATGGTCGTGTACGCATCGCTCTCGACGTGCAGCGCGCGCACATCGGGCGCCGCGGCGAGGAAGGCCGCGAGCCAGTCTGCGTTGTTCACGCCCGCGAGTCCGCAACCGAGCGAACATGCGCGCCAGTCGAACGGCAGCGCGGCGGCTTCGAACGCGCGGCGGCAGGCATCGCCGATGGACTGCCACGCCCGCTCCACGCCGAGGCCGAGTCCCGAAGGTCCGCCGCTCGCGCGCGCGAGTTCGGTGCCCTGCGCGTCGGCGAGAATCACGCGCGTGCCGCTTCCGCCGCCGTCTATGCCGAGCAGAAAGCCGTCCAAAGCTGAAGTCGAAGAAGTATTCATGGCCGCAAGCTTACCGGCCACGGCGGCGCGCGCCAATCAGCCGAATGGCATAGATGGCGCGGCGCGCACGTTCCGCTATGCTGACGCGATCCAAAAATGACGGGAACGCACAATGGCAGAAACCGAACAGACTCGCTGCGCGTGGGCCACCACCGACGCGATGATCCAGTATCACGACCACGAATGGGGCGTGCCCTCGCACGACGATCAGCATCTGTTCGAGATGCTCATTCTCGAAGGCGCGCAGGCGGGCCTTTCGTGGTCGACCATTCTCAACAAGCGCGAAGGTTATCGCGCGCTGTTCGCGAACTTCGACATCGACAAAGTGGCGCGCTTCACGGAAAAGGATGTCGAGCGGATCGTGCAGGACGCGCGCATCGTGCGCAACCGGGCAAAGATCGAATCGGCCGTGCTCAATGCGCGCGCGGTCAAGCAGATCCAGCAGGAACACGGCTCGTTCGCCGACTTCGTGTGGTCGTTCGTCGGCGCGGCGCCCATCGATACGCCACGCGACGCGAAGCATCCGACGCCCGCCTCTACGCCGGAGTCCGATGCATTGAGCAAAGCACTCAAGAAATACGGCTGCAAGTTCATCGGCACGACCATTTGCTACGCGTTCATGCAGGCCACCGGCATGGTCAACGATCACGCCGCGAACTGCCTGTCCCGAGGAAAACCTAAGACAAAACCGAAGAAGTCAGTCAAATCTACGGATTGAGGTCATTCCTATGTGAAAGATTTTTGCTTTTTGACAACATACTTGAGTGCAAACGCAGTGACCCAGGGTATATCCCGATAGAAGCCGATTTTTTTGCAGTGAAGCACGCCCAAATGCCCGATCTGAAAGGGTTTTCGGCGGGTTTTCCGCACTGCACGAACGTGCGGTCCGTGTAAAAATGGCTTCCTCGCGTGCGCTGGCGCACCTTTTTACCGGACCAACCCGTTATAAATGGCGGTGTACGGATCGTTCATTGAGTGCAGAAATCCGACGCGAGCACACAGGGCGCCATGAGACCGGGCGCCCAGGCCGGGAAAACCGCCGTGCTCGATGCAGTGTCCGGGCGGCAAGCGTTTATTCAGGTTGCGGATTTTCGCGACGACGCCGCCGCACCGGTTAAGGCAAGCGCAGTTTCTCGAATATCTAACGCATGGCCGCTGCGCAGGGGCGCAGGGGAGAAGATCATGAAAAGCTTGAACTTCCTGACCCATCAGGAGATTTTCAACAGCGCAGTACAGCATCTATTCGTGCAAGGGCAGGCGGCATTGCTGCCCCACGGAGGCGGCGCGTATCGCGGATACTGCGGCGGCTGCCCCGTCGGTCGTTTCATCAAGCCGCGCGACTATGTCACCGCCATGGAAGGCGTGCCCATCCGCTTCATCGCGAAACCGCCCGAACTGGTGCCGGCTTACATGGATGTCGGTGTCGCGGCGCTCAAGCGCGCGCTGCTTCGTGCACGCATCAACGTGTTCGATCCCAATACCGTCGAATTGCTCTCATGCCTGCAGAACGTCCATGACGTCTTCGGCAAATGGGAATGGCGCGAGCGTCTCACGTCGATCGCGCGTCAGTTCGGCCTTTCCGCCGAGCTTTTGAAAACGGCTGCTTGAAAACGCAGGTGCTGTGATGTTGAGCCCTATCACGATGTTGAGCCCGAAGGACATCTACGAGCGCGTGAGTTCGCACTTGCTGATGCAGCGCGCGGTCTCGGAAGACGACAACGGTTCGTGCCGGCTGCGCAGTCCGGAAGGCCGCAAGTGCGCGATCGGCTCGCTCCTGCGCGACGACCTGTATCAGCCCGCGCTCGAAGGCGTCGGCATTTCGTACTACCGGCATGCGCAGGACGGCGATCTGCTGCGGGCGCTCTTTGCGTCGAACGTGAACGCGTACGATCCCAATATCATCGATCTGCTCATCGAGCTTGAACAGGTTCACGACGATTCCGACGTCACCGAATGGCCGCATCTGCTCGCAGCGCTCGGCCGACGGCACGCATTCGTCTAAGCCGGCAACTGCGGCAGTCCGAAGCAAAAAGCCAAGCAAAAAGCAAAACAGGAAGCCAAGCAAAACGGCGGTGCGCCCAGATGGGTCGCACCGCCGTTTTGCTTGGCCGGCGAAGGCGGATCTTCGCCAGCCGCAAAGACTCAATGCACGCTTAGTGCATCTTCTTCGGCAGCATCTGGCTGCGCAGACGCTTACGCAGACGCGCGACGGCGGCTGCCTTCTTGCGCTTGCGCTCGGTGGTCGGCTTTTCGTACGACTGGCGCTCGCGCAGTTCGGCGATCAGGCCATTGCGCTCGATGGTGCGGCGGAAACGCCGAATCGCGACATCGAACGGCTCGTTTTCTTTGAGGACGATAGTGGTCATGTAAATCCTGTTTTGCTAAACGTATTTCTAAGTGCGCGACGACAAAACCGCCGCGCCCCGGCACTCCGATCGTCCGCCGAAAGCGAAACGGCACGGCGGACACGAGCAAAGCGGCCACGGAGGCCGGAAAAGAGAGAGTTGGGATTCAACCGCCGAAGCGGCTTGCGCCTTCCAAGGAAGGACCTGAACGCGCATTTCGAGGCCGTTCGACGCAGGCAAATGACGGTGTCACTTTCAGCGGCGAAGGCAGAAAATCGGGCACATTTCTCGATTCGGGCGCGATGTTACCAGAACACCGCGCCGTTGCCAACCACCCCGGCCCATCCAACTCCTTGATGCAACAGATTTATTTCTGCCTTATCTCTGCCTCATTTCTGCCTCATTTCTGCCTCATTTCTGCCACGAGCTGGCTTCGTCGAGATGTTGCACGTCTTCGCCGGCGAGTGTCAGGCGCGTTGCGGCCGCGAGGCTTTCGAGCTGGGCGACCGACGTTGCGCTTGCGATCGGCGCCGTCACGCTCGGGCGCGCGATCAGCCACGCGATGGCGATCGTGGCGGGCGTCGTGTCGTGGCGCTTCGCGACTTCGTCGAGGGCGTCGAGAATTCTGAGCCCCCGCGCGTCGAGGTATTTTTCCACGCGCGAGCCGCGCGCCTTGTGCTGCGTGTCTGCCTTCGACCGGTACTTGCCCGACAGAAAGCCGCTCGCCAGCGCGTAGTAAGGCACGACCGCGATTCCGTGCTGCTCCGCGACGGGTTCGAGACCGGTTTCGTAAGCTTCTCGGTCGTACAGGTTGTATTCGGGCTGAAGGATCTGATAGGCCGGCAAGCCCGAATCCTTCGCGGTCTTGAGCGCCGCATCGAGCCGCTCGCCCGTGTAGTTCGACGCGCCGATCACCCTCACCTTCCCCGCCTTGATGAGCGTCTGATACGTGGCGAGCGTTTCGTCGAGCGGCGTGTTCTCGTCGTCGAAATGGGAGAAATAGACGTCGATGTAATCGGTCTTGAGACGCCGCAGCGAATCGTCGACGGCGGACGTGATATTCGCCGCCGATAGTCCCGCGCGCGTGCTCAGCTTGCCGACCTTCGTCGCGAGCACCACGCGATGGCGCTTGCCGCTTTCTTTGAACCACTTGCCGATGATCGTCTCCGACTCGCCGCCGTGATGTCCGTCGACCCAGGCGGAATAGACGTCCGCCGTGTCGATGAAGTCGAGGCCGTGATCGACGAACGCGTCGAGGATCGAGAACGACGTGCGCTCGTCGGCGGTCCAGCCGAACACGTTGCCGCCGAAAACGAGCGGCGCGACTTTGATTTCCGATGTGCCGATACTGCGTGTCTGCATGTGTGCTCCGATGAAAAGGTCTGCCCGGCGAAGGCCACGCCGGGCGGCGGCGCAATCGCCGTTCCGGGCGCGTGCATCGCGCGAACAGGTGGTCATTTGCCACTCAGTTCCGTCCTTTAGGAATGAATGGGGCGGCCGATAATTCCGTCAACCCAAGGATACCGCCAGTGCATTCATGACAACTTCGATCGAACTCAACTCTGCCCCGTCCGCCGCCTCCGAGCCGGACTTCGAGGATGCGCTCGCCGAAGTCCTCGGCGCCGCCATCGAGCAACACGGCGCCCAGCAACTCGACGAAGCCGAAGCACTGTACGGAATCGTGCTCGACGCCGCACCCGCGCACGCAATCGCGAATTACAACCTGGGCGTGCTGCGCATGCAGCGCGGCGACCCGCAATCGGCGATTGCGCGCCTGGAAGCGGCCATCGGCGCGCAGCCGGACGAGGGGCAGTACTGGGCCAGTTACGTCGATGCGTTGGCGCAGTCGGGGCAGTCAGCCGCTGCATGGCTCGCGCTCGAAATGGCGCAGAAGCAGGGCCTGCGCGGACCGGCCATCGACACGCTGATCGTGCGGCTCACCGCGATCGAGGCCGCGAAGGCGGAAGCGCCGCAAGGCGCTCAAACTGCGACGCTGCACGAAAGCGCGACCCAGCCGATGACCGTCCCGGCGCCCGCCGAAGTCGCCACGAGCGCAACGACCGCAACGAACGCATCCGCTGCGAGCAAGCCGTCCCGCCAGCAAATCAGCCAGCTGACGACTTACTTCAATCAGGCACGCGTCGAAGAAGCGCTTGCGCTGGCACATTCGATGACCATCGAATATCCGAACTACTTCCTCGGATGGAAAGTGCTCGGCATCCTGCTGCATCAATCGGGGAAAACGGTCGAGGCGATCGGCGCGCTGCAGACGGCGAAACAGTTCGAGCCGGGCGAAATGGAAATCCGCCGCGTCTTGTCGGACTCGCTCAGGCTTCAGGGCCGCGCGCAGGAAGCGGAGCAGGAATGTCGCGAGATTCTGGCGGCGCGTCCCGACTATGCCGAGGTGCACCGGATCCTCGGCATGACGCTGCAGGATCTCGGGCGACTGGAGGAAGCGCTCGCGGCATTACAAAAGGCGGTCGAGTTGACGCCCGATTTCGCGAATGGGCACAGCACGCTCGCCATCGCGCTGCTGGAAGCCGGAAGGATCGCCGAGGCCGAACAGCATGGTCGCCGGGCGCTCGCATTGAACCCGCGCGCACCGCATGTGCACGAAGCGCTGCTCTTTTGCCTCACCCATAAGGACGACGTCGATCCGGCCGCGGTCTTCGCCGACCACGCTTATTTCGGCGAGATGTGCGAAGCGCCGCTGCGCGCGTCGTGGCCGCGTCATCGCAACAATCGGGATCCGGAGCGGCGTCTGAACGTCGGCTTCGTGTCGGGCGATTTCATCCGTCACCCTGTCACTGCGTTCGTCGAGGCCGTTATCACGCATCTCACGCGCGACCCGTCGATCATCGTTCACGCCTATTCGAACCATACGATCGAGGATGAAGTCACCGCTCGCATGCAACGCGCCGTGCCGAACTGGCATTCCGTCGCCGGCATGAGCGACGAACTGCTCGCACGGAAAATTCAGGACGACGGCATCGATATCCTGATCGACCTCTCGGGGCACACGGCACGCAATCGCCTGATGACCTTCGCACGCAAGCCGGCGCCCATACAAGCCAGCTGGATGGGATATCTCAACACGACCGGGCTGCAGGCGATGGACTATTACATCGCCGACCGCTATTACGTGCCGAACGAAGCCGCCGCCCGGCAGTTCACCGAAAAGATCGCCTATCTGCCGGCTTACGCCTGCTTTCAACCCGAGCTGCTCGCGCCGCCTGTCAACGCGCTTCCGGCTTTGCACAATGGCTACGTGACCTTCGGCAGCTTCAACCGCGTGAACAAGGTGCGGCCCGCCGCGATCAAACTTTGGTCGAAACTGCTGCACGCCGTGCCGACTGCGCGCATGCAACTGGCCGCCATGCCGAACGACGGCAAACACGAGCAGATCGCCGAATGGTTCGCCAGCGAGGGCATCGAGCGCGCTCGACTGGATTTCCGTCCGCGCGCGGCGCTTCCGGTGTATCTCCAGCAGCATCATCAAGTCGATATCAATCTCGACACCTTTCCGTGGGCCGGCGGCGTCACAACCTTTCAGTCGATGTGGATGGGCGTCCCGACGCTCACGCTGCCCGGGCCGCTCGTGGCGAGCCGGGGCAGCATGTCCGCGCTGTCGCACGCCGGACTCGATGCCTTCGTGGCGAACGATGAAGCCGACTTCGTCGCCAAGGGCGTCTACTGGGCGAACCATCCGAACGAACTCGCGCAACTGCGTGCGGGCATGCGTGAGCGCTGCGCGCTGTCTCCTTCCTTCAATGCAGACGTGATTTCCGCGGGCCTCGCGGCATCGCTCAGAACCATGTGGCGACGCTGGTGCGCCGGCGAAACGCCTCGCACCGTGGAACTGCCGGCCGTTGCCCACTGAAGGGGCGATTGCCGCGCGCGCAGGCCGCGCGCACGGGCTGCCCGCGCGCCCTGCATCAACAAGCGATCAATCTGTCTAAAGTTTCCCGGACCCGGGCCGAAAACCTAAACAAGCGGCCAGCAATGACGTCGCTTCCGCCAAACAGGCGTTGTTCATTCAACGAACGGCCAGCAAGACTGGAGAGAATAAATGATCGGTATCAATAGCAACATCAACTCGCTGATCGCTCAGCAAAACCTCAACGGCACGCAAAGCGCGCTGTCGTCGGCAATCACGCGCCTGTCGTCCGGCAAGCGGATCAACAGCGCAGCGGACGATGCTGCAGGTCAGGCGATCGCATCGCGCATGACGTCGCAGATCAACGGCCTGAACCAAGGCATCTCGAACGCGAACGACGGCGTGTCGATGACCCAGACGGCATCGAGCGGTCTCTCGCAGATCACGGACAACCTGCAACGTATCCGCCAGCTGGCCGTGCAATCGGCGACCGGCTCGCTGTCGCCGAGCGACCAGGCCGCGCTGCAAAAGGAAGTGACGCAGCGTATCGCCGAAGTGAACCGTATTGCTTCGCAAACCACGTACAACGGCACCAACGTGCTCGACGGCACCGCCGGTCAAGTGACGTTCCAGGTCGGCGCGAACGTCGGTCAGACGATCTCGATCGACATGAGCCACAGCGTGTCGGCCGCCAAGCTCGGCACCGGCCTGCTCGCTTCGGGTTCGCAAGTCGCCACGCTGTCGGGTCTGTCGCTCGACTCCTCGGGCGCTGCGACGACCAACGGCGCGAAGCCGTCGGTCACGTCGATCAACGTGCTCGCTGACGGCAAGGGCGGCTTCAAGTTCACCGACCAGAACAACGTCGCGCTGTCGAACACGGCCGTGACGTCGCTGTTCGGCACCGCCACCGCCGGCGCAGGCACGGCACTGACGCTGCAAGGCGCATCGACGGGCGCACTCGGCAACATCACCAGCGTTCCGGCAGCTGCGAGCGCGAACGTGTCGGCAGCCGTTTCCGCGATCAACAGCGCGAACGCGGCCAACGGTTCGACCGTCGCCGGCCGTGCAACGAGCGGTCAGGTTCTCGGCACGATCTCGGGCCTGAGCCTCGACAGCAGCGGCGGTTTCATCGCGGCAAACGAAAGCGGCGCAACGATCACCTCGGTGGTCGTCAAGTCCGACGGCGCAGGCGGCTTCTCGTTCGCCGACCAGGACGGCAACAGCCTGTCGACCAGCGCGCAAAACGCACTCTTCGGCACGGGCACCGCAGCCACGACGACTGCCGGCGGCGCGCTCGCACTGCAAGCGACCATCGGTACGGCCACGACGAACATCTCGACGAACGGCAAGGCTGCATCCGCCGGCATCAGCCTCGCGAACAGCGCCAACGTGCCGCCGCGCGTCGCCGATATCGACATCAGCACGACCGCTGGCGCCAACCAGGCTATCGAAGCAATCGACAACGCGCTGAACTCGGTCAACGGCATCCAGGCTGACCTCGGCGCAGCACAGAACCGCTTCTCGTCGATCGCCGCCACGCAAACGGCGCAGTCGACCAATCTGTCCTCGGCTCAGTCGCAAATCACCGACGCGAACTTCGCGCAGGAAACGGCGAATCTGTCGAAGGCTCAAGTGCTGCAACAAGCTGGTATCTCGGTGCTGGCTCAAGCGAACTCGATGCCCCAGCAGGTTCTGAAGCTCCTCGGCTAAGCAACACGGCCGATGCAGCAACCGGCGCGCAACATCAGCAGGATGCGCGCCGGATGTAATCGAATCATGCAGCAGAAGTACCGCAGTCAGCGCACCGGGAGCTCGTCTCCCTGTGCGCGTTTTATGGAAGCCTCACGGAAGCCTCGCTTCCGCCCAATTTCACACGATCGCGAAGCATCACGACCGGAGCGCACATGACCACCGTAGCCACGACATCGAGTTCGACTGTCGATCCAAACAGCGCCGTCCAGCAGGCCGCGCAGTCGATCATCAGTGGTTCGACGAATTCCACGATGGACGTGAACTCGCTCGTCAGCGCGATCGTCAACGCGAAGGTCGCGGGTCAGACCGACGCGCTCAACAACAAGAAAACGGCCGACAACACGCAGCTCACCGCGATCGGCACGTTGAAGTCGATTCTTTCGCTGCTGCAAAGCTCGATCACGAATCTCGCGAACGGCACGACCCTTTCCGCCTTCACGGCAACGGCCGACGGCAAGGGGCTCACGGCTACCGCCAGCACCGGCGCGGTCGCGGGCAGCTATGCGGTGAACGTGCAGAACATCGCGACGGCGCAGTCGCTCACGTCCGGCGCCTTCAAGTCGACCGATACGCTCGGCACCGGCTCGATGACGCTCAACGTGAACGGCAAGACCAGCACGATCAAGATCGACAGCACCAACAACACGCTGTCGGGCATTGCCTCGGCGATCAACTCGGCGTCCGACAATCCGGGCGTCACCGCGACCATCGTCAACGGCACGGACGGCGCGCACCTCGTGCTGCGCTCCTCGTCGACGGGTCTTTCGAACGGCATCAACATCGCGGTCAATGCCGACGACAGCAGCTCGGCGCTGAACAAGCTCGCCGTCAACACGACGACCGTCGCTGCGAGCACGGCGCCCGATCCCAACGACTCGACCAAGACGATCACCACGCCCGCGCGCACGACGATCGACAACACGGCCGGCTGGACGCAAAGCACGGCCGGCCAGGACGCAAATCTGACGGTGGCGGGAACGGCCGTGTCGAGCGCGACCAACTCGATCAAGGACGCGATCACCGGCGTGACGATGACGCTCACGTCGGACTCGGTCGGTACGACTCAGACGCTCTCGATCGCTCAGGACGTCGCCGGTCAGAAGACGGCAATCGAATCGTTCGTCACGGCGTACAACAACTTCATCAGCACGGCGCAGTCGCTGACGTCGTTCGATTCGACGCAGGCCAAGGGCTCGCAGGGCGGCGCGCTGCTCGGCGACTCGATGATGAACACGATCAAGAACACGATTGCAAGCACGATCAGCAAGGCAGTCGGCTCGGGCACGAGTCAGGTCAACCTCGCGTCGATCGGCATTGCGTTGCAGCCGGACGGCACGCTGAAGACCGACGAAGACGCGCTCACCGATGCGCTCACGAACAGCTCGGGCAAGATCGCGTCGCTGTTCAATTCGACCAACGGCGTCGCGGCGCAATTGAACACGAGCCTCACGTCGTTCTTGCAGACGGGCGGCATCATCGACACGCGCACGACCGCGCTCAACGACGATCTCACCAGCATCGCCGATCAGCAAACGCAGCTCACGTCCTACACCGCGCAATTGACGACGGCTTATAACGCGCAGTTCACCGCGCTCAATGCGCTGATGTCGCAAATGTCGACGCAATCGAACTATCTCACGCAGCTCTTCGGCGGCAACAACAGCGCGGGCGCGCTGGCCACGAACTCGAAGTAACCGAAGTATCCATAAGCGATGAACGGAACCATGAACCAGCACGATCTGATTCAAAACGCGTGGTCGCTGACCGAGGCGATCGAAGAAGCGGTGGGCCAGGAAGACTGGGCGCGCGCCGCCGAACTCGCGGATGTGCGCGCGCCGCTCGTGATGGCGATTCAGGCCGAACAACCGGCCGCGGCGCTCGAGATCATCCGCAAGATTCAGGCGAGCATCGACGCGGTCGCCGCGCGCGCGCGCGACGCACAAACCTCGCTCGCGACGACGTATCGCCGTTCGATGGAAGGCGCGCAAGCCGCCAGCCGATATCATCAGGCCGCGCGCTTCTAAAGTTTTCCCCGCACGCGCCGATAACTCTTCTAAGAACAACAAGAACAACGCGCCGCTTCAAGGCGCGCTGCTTCGCTCTTGATGCCCGCTTCGGCGGGCATTCTTATTTTCATCGCCCGAGTTTCAACGCCCTAGTTTCAACGCCCGAGCGTCAGCGCGAGATAAACGGCATACAACACGCCGTTCCCCAACAACGCCCAGAGCGCAACGCCATTGGCCTTCGCGTTGAAGCGCAGCCACGCCGCGGCCGCGAGCGTGATCAGCACGCCGGTCAGCACTTCCACGCGCGGTTCCCACGGCGTCAACATGATGCCGATGCCCGGCAGCAACGTGCCCTGAAACACCATCGCCCCGGTGATATTGCCGAACGCGAGCGTATCTTTGCCGCGGCGCGCCCACAGAATGCTGTTCACCTTTTCCGGCAATTCGGTTGCAATCGGAATGATGATGAGCGACAGCAGCAACGCGGAAATCCCGAGCGCACTGGACACGCCTTCCACGCCGTGAATGAAGCCTTTCGCGCCGCCCACCAGCAACACGATGCCGATCAGGAATTGCAGGATGATCGTGCCGAGCGTCGTCGGCAATCCGACGCGCGAGACGAACAACGCGTCCGGCGCCTCCGTCGCATGCCCGCTTTCGACGAGACTCGCCGACGCCTTGAAGGTCGAAATCACATACACGATATAAAGCGCGACGAGCCCGACCGCGAACAACGCGCGCACTTCCCACGCATGATGCGGCACGAACATCGCGGCACAGGCAATCAGGAATGCGATCAAAAAGAAGTTGAGATCGCGCGTGAAGCCGCTGCGCTCCGGCATGATCCGGCCACGCAAGCCGCGCGACTTGAGAATCGCGACCGTCATGAGGCACGTGGAGAGCGTTGCGAGCATCAGCGGCGCGCCGAGAATCGCGCCGACGCCGATCTCCTCGTTGACCGCGCGACTGGTCGTGCCGCCGAGCAATGCGATGATCGGCACCGTCGTCTCGGGTAACGCCGTGCCGACCGCCGCGAAAAGCGATCCGGTCACGCCTTCGGATATGCCGAGCCGTTCGCCGAGATGTTCGAGCGCATTTGTGAACAACTCCGATGCAATCAGGATGATCGCGAGCATCAGCGCGAGTTCGAGGAAGAGCATCGTCATGCGGCACCTCGCATGAATCGACGAGAAAGGAGCGCGGGCAGGCACACATGCGCGCGCGAAAGAAGAGGATGTTGTAGTTGTGGGGACACGATGATTCCAAAGCCGGACGTCGAGCGAACCACGATGCGCCAAGCGCCGTCCGGCCAGGAACGACATAGCGCATCGATGGTCTCGCCAAACCGTTTCGGTCGAACGCGCCACGGCAGCAGAGCCGAGGATGTTGACGCGTTCTCCTTCGCACGCGAAGGAAGGCTACTCCCCAAAGACGGCGCAAGTTTAGCCCGGCGCACATCATTTGGGCAAGTCGCGCATAAGCGTATGCCGATCGAATCGTTGTCGGCAGCGAACGCATTCGCTAATCTAGCCGCGCCGGGCGCGCCGCTTGCTGCGCGCCACGCCATTCGACGAACAACCAAAAACGAAACATCGTGTGACCATAAGATCACGGGAGATCTCATGCGCCTTAAACTTTTCGCCGCAGCCGCCATCTTTGTTGTACCGGCGCTCGCGTTATCGAAGCCCCTCACCGTCTGCACCGAATCGAGCCCGGACGGCTTCGACGTCGTGCAGTTCAATTCGCTCGTAACAACGAACGCGTCCGCCGATGTCATCTTCAACACGCTCGTCGCCTACGACGAAGCCGCGAAGAAAGTCGCGCCCTCGCTCGCGGACAAATGGGACGTCAGCAGCGACGGCCTGAGCTACACGTTTCATCTGCGTCCGAACGTGCAGTTTCAGAGCACCGACTACTTCAAACCGACGCGCCCGCTCACGGCCGACGACGTCGTCTTTACTTTCGATCGCATGCTCTCGGACAGCAATCCGTGGCACAAGATCGCCGGCGCGAGCGGCTTTCCGCATGCACAGTCGATGGGGCTCGTGAAGCTCATCAAGGCCGTGTCGAAAGTCGATGATCAGACCGTCAAGTTCGAACTGAACGAACCGAACGCGACCTTCGTGCCGATCCTCACGATGGGCTTCGCGTCGATCTACTCCGCCGAATATGCGGACACGCTGCTCAAGGCGAACCGGCAGACCGATCTGAACAGCAAGCCGATCGGCACCGGCCCGTTCGTGCTGAAGAGCTACACGAAAGATTCGATCATCCGCTATGACGTGAATCCGTCGTACTGGGGCGCGAAGCCGAAGATCGATCGGCTGATCTATGCCATCACGCCCGATGCCGCCGTGCGCGCGCAGAAAATCAAGGCGGGCGAATGTCAGATCGCGCTCTCTCCGAAGCCGCAAGACGTGCTCGACGCGAAGAAAGACAAAGCGTTGAAAGTGAGCGAGGCGCCCGCGTTCATGACGGCGTTCGTCGCGCTCAACACGCAGAAGAAGCCGCTCGATAATCCGAAAGTGCGTCAGGCGCTGAACATGGCGTTCGATCGCACGACCTACATGAAGACGGTCTTCGACAACACGGGCACGCCCGCCGTGAATCCGTATCCGCCGAATACGTGGAGCTACGATAAGAACATCGCGGCGTACAAGTATTCACCCGCCGATGCCAAGAAGCTGCTCGCCGATGCCGGCTTTCCGAACGGCTTCGACACGACCATCTGGGTGCGCCCGAACGGCAGCGTGCTGAATCCGAATCCGAAGGCCGGCGCCGAGTTGCTGCAGGCCGACCTCGCGAAGATCGGCGTGAAGGCGCAGGTGAAGATCATCGAATGGGGCGAGCTGATCAAGGAAGCCAAGCAAGGTCAGCACGACATGTTGTTCATGGGCTGGGCCGGCGACAACGGCGACCCGGACAACTATCTGTCGCCGCTGTTCAGCTGTAACGCGGTGAAGTCGGGCATCAACTTCGCGCGCTTCTGCGACAGTCAGCTCGATAAGCTCATCGCCGACGGCAAGGCCACGCCCGATGTCGCCAAACGCACGAAGTCGTATGTCGATGCGCAGAAGATCATCCACGATCAGGCGCTGTGGATTCCGCTTGTGTATCCGACTGCCGCCGCGCTCACGCGCGCAAATGTCAGCGGTTATAACGTGAGTCCGTTTGGGCGTTTGAATCTCGGCAGCGTGTCGGTTCAATAAAGCGCACGCTTCAGGCCGGCGAGAAGCGGATCACACCGTCATCGCCGGTCTTGCGCTTGAGCGTTCCATCGAGCCAAAGCAAATTCAGATGCGCGAGTGCTTCGCCCAGCGCGAACGTCATCTGATGAATGTCGAGTTTGCGCTTGAACATGATCGGCACGATGTCCGCTGCGCTGCATGCCTTTTGCGCGCATGCTTCGCGCACTTCCGCCAGCCGCGCGCGATGATGATCGCGCAATTGCCCGATGCGCGTCTGCACGCCGCGAAACGGTTTGCCGTGCGACGGCAGCGCGAGCGTATCGGCGGGCATCGATTCATAGCGCCCGAGCGATTCCAAGTAAAGCGCGAGCGGATTGCCTTCCGGCTCGATCGCGAACACCGACACGTTCGTCGAGATGCGCGGCAACACCATGTCGCCGGAAATGAGCAGCTTGTCGGCCGCGCAATAGAGCGCGCTATGTTCGGGCGAATGACCGTAGCCCGCCACGACTTCCCAATTGCGCGAACCGATACGAAGCACGTCACCGTTGCGGATGCGGCGATATTCGTGCGGAATCGACGGCACGAGCGTCGGGTAATAGCTGTCGCGCTTGCGCAGTGCATCGAGCGAGGCTTCGTCGGTGAGACCATGCGCCGCGAAATGCGCCGCCGCGCGCTCGCCGCCCGCGTTGGAACCGTCGCCTGCGCCCATCACGCGGCCCATCGCGTATTCGCCGAGGGACATCCACAGGCGCACGTTCCAGCGCTTTTTATCGCCGCCCTTGCAGATCCAGTCGGCAAGACCCAGATGATCCGGATGGCAATGCGTGACGATCACGCGCAGCACCGGCAGGCCGTCGAGCGCGGTATCGAACATGCGTTCCCAGTTGGCGCGGATCGTGTCGTTCGAAATGCCGCAATCGACGACGCTCCAGCCCTGCACGCCGTCAATCTCGTCGCGCAACAGCCAGAGATTGATGTGATCGAGCGCGAACGGCAGCGGCATGCGCAGCCACAACACACCCGGCGCGACTTCCCTGACGGCGCCGGACTCGGGCAATGCGTCCGCGAAAACATAATCGAGCTGGTGTTCGAGTGCGTTCATTCGGTCCGTGCCTCCGGGTTTGCGCCGCGTTGCATTTTGGCGAAGTTGACGATAACGTAAACGTCCATTCTAACGTTGCGCGCGCGTTTGCGCTTTCGGCCCGCGATGACTCAACCCACGCATTACACGATCACCGACCTGGCGCGCGAATTCGACGTCACGCCGCGCGCCATTCGCTTCTACGAGGATCAGGGCCTGCTCGCACCGAGTCGCGAAGGCTCGAACGGCCTGCGCCGCGTGTATTCGGCACGCGACCGGACGCGCCTGAAGCTCACATTGCGCGGCAAGCGGCTCGGCTTCACGTTATCGGAAATTCGCACGCTGCTCGATCTCTACGATTCGCCGACCGGCACCGCGACGCAGTTGCAGGCGTTCGTCGATACCATCGCCGCGCATCGCGAAGTGCTGACGCGTCAGCTCGAAGATCTGAACACGACGCTCGCCGAACTCGCGGCCTACGAGGAACAGGGGCGCGCGCTGCTCGTGGCGGGCATGGAAAAGCGCGCGCGCAAAGTCAAAGCGGCATGATCTGAACGCAAACACACGAGGCGCAGTGCCGATATGAATCACTTCCCCAAGCTGCTGTCGTCGCAAATCGGTTTCGATGTCGCGCAGACAATGCTCGAAGGATTCGATCGCCATTACCGTGTGTTTCGCGAGGCCGCGATCCGGGCCAGGCATCTGTTCGAGCGCGGCGACTGGCTCGCGTTGCAGCAACTTGCACGCGAGCGCATCACGTCGTATGACGAGCGCGTTGCAGAATGCGTGGCGCTGCTCGAAGACGAATACGACGCCGAAAATATCGACGACGACGTCTGGCAGCAGATCAAGCTGCACTACATCGGCTTGCTGATGACGCACCGGCAACCCGAATGCGCCGAAACGTTCTTCAACTCGGTGTGCTGCAAAATTCTGCATCGTTCGTACTTCAACAACGACTTTATTTTCGTGCGGCCGGCAGTGTCGACGGAGTACATCGAGAACGACGAGCCCGCGGCCAAGCCCACGTATCGCGCGTATTACCCGGAGAAGGACGGGCTCGCCGCGACCATCGAGCGCATCGTCACCAACTTTCAGCTCGATACGCCGTTTGAAGACTTGCCGCGCGACGTGCAATGCGTGATCGATTCGGTGCGCGATACCTTCGGCGATCTCACGCCCGCGCCCAACTTCCAGATTCACGTGCTCTCGTCGCTGTTCTTTCGCAACAAGGCGGCGTATATCGTCGGGCGCGTCATCAACGGCGATGCGCTGCTGCCCTTCGCGATCGCCGTGCGGCATACGCAGCCCGGGCTGCTCGCGCTCGATACTGTGCTGCTGTCGCGGGAGCAGGTGCTCATCATCTTCAGTTTTTCGCACTCGTATTTTCTCGTCGACATGGAAGTGCCGTCCGCGTACGTGCAGTTCCTGCGCACCATCATGCCGCGCAAGCCGAAGGCGGAAATCTATACGTCGGTTGGCTTGCAGAAGCAGGGCAAGAACCTGTTCTATCGCGACCTGCTGCATCATCTGTCGCATTCGAGCGACCGGTTCATCATCGCGCCGGGCATCAAGGGGCTCGTGATGATCGTCTTCACGCTGCCTTCGTTTCCGTACGTGTTCAAGCTCATCAAGGATGCGTTTCCGCCGCCGAAGGAAACCACGCGCGAGAAGATTCAGGACAAGTATCAGCTCGTCAAACGTCACGATCGACTTGGCCGCATGGCCGATACGCTCGAATATTCGAGCGTCGCGCTGCCGCTCGCGCGCCTCGACGATGCGCTCATCCGCGAACTGGAAAACGAAGCGCCCTCGATGATCGAATACGAAGGCGACAAGCTCGTGATCCGGCATGTGTATATCGAGCGCCGCATGGTGCCGCTCAATCTGTTTCTGCAAAACGGCAGCGACGATGACATCGAGCACGGCATCCGGGAATATGGCGACGCGATCAAGCAACTGATCCAGGCGAACATCTTTCCGGGCGACATGCTGTACAAGAATTTCGGCGTGACGCGCCACGGCCGCGTGGTGTTCTACGATTACGACGAAATCGAGTATCTGACCGATTGCAACGTGCGCCGCGTGCCGCCGCCGCGTTACGAGGAAGACGAGCTGTCGGGCGAACCGTGGTATACCGTCGGGCCGCACGACATCTTTCCCGAGACGTACGGCACGTTTTTGCTCGGCGATCCGCGCGTGCGCGCGGCCTTCATGCGCCATCACGCCGATTTTTTCGATCCGGCGCTCTGGCAGCACCACAAGGAGCAACTGCTGCGCGGCGAACTCGCCGATTTCTTTCCCTATGACCGCGATGTCCGATTCTGCATCCGCTATCCGGAGCGTTTCGCGCCATCCGGCCAACCAGACGCGCGTGCCGCATGAAGGCATGCGCGTCGTGTTCCGACCATCGAACATGAACCACACTGACGACAACAACGAAGTCCCGAATCCGCTCGCTCACCTGTTCGCGAACAATCAGAACTGGGTCGAGGGCAAGCTCGCCGAGGACGCGGAATTCTTCAAGCGCCTCGCGCATCAGCAGGCGCCGGAATATCTGTGGATCGGCTGCTCGGATTCGCGCGTGCCCGCCAACGAGATCATCGGCCTGCCGCCGGGCGAGGTGTTCGTGCACAGAAACATCGCGAACGTGGTGGTGCACTCGGATCTCAACTGTCTTTCCGTCATCCAGTTCGCCGTCGATATGCTGAAGGTGAAGCACATCATGGTCGTCGGCCATTACGGCTGCTCGGGCGTGGGCGCGGCGCTCATGGGGCGGCGCGTCGGTCTCGCCGACAACTGGCTGCGTCACGTCGAGGACGTGCGCGAGAAGCACGCCTTCCTGCTCGACGACTGGCCCATGGGCGATGCGCGGCATCGGCGGCTGGTGGAACTGAACACGATCGAGCAGACCGTCAACGTGTGCCGCACGACCGTCGTCAACGATGCATGGGCGCGCGGCCAGGAACTCACGGTGCATGGCTGGACGTACGGCGTGCACGACGGCCGCCTGCGCAACATGGGCATGATGATCAGCGCACCGGAGGAGATCGACCCGGTGTATCAGTCGGGCATTGCCGCGCTGACCCGCGGCGGCGCGCATTCCACGGAGAACGATGTCCTCGCGTCCGATGCGGCGCGCCTGGGCGACGTTCCTGCCGTTATTCAAGGCGTCATCAAGGAGCTGAAGCATGAGTGAGAGACACACGGACCGGGCTGTCGACCCGGTGGTCATCGTCTCGGCGGCACGCACGCCGATGGCCGCGTTTCAGGGCGAGTTCGCGACGCTGACCGCCGCGCAGCTCGGCGCGGTCGCCATTGCCGCGGCGCGCGAGCGTGCGGGACTCGCGCCGGAACATATCGACGAAGCGATCATGGGCTGCGTGCTGCCTGCCGGACAAGGACAGGCGCCGGCGCGCCAGGCCGCGCTCGGCGCGGGTCTGCCGCTCGCCACAGGCTGCACGACGATCAACAAGATGTGCGGCTCCGGCATGCGCGCCGCGATGTTCGCGCACGACATGCTGCTCGCCGGTTCGGCAGACGTGATCGTCGCGGGCGGCATGGAAAGCATGACGCAGGCGCCGTATCTGCTGCCGAAGGCGCGCGGCGGCATGCGCATGGGTCACGGCCAGGTGCTCGACCACATGTTCCTCGACGGGCTGGAGGACGCCTACGAGAAAGGCCGTCTGATGGGCACGTTCGCGGAACAGTGCGCGTCGTCGTATGCGTTCTCGCGCGAGTCGCAGGATGCATTCGCGGTCGAATCGCTGCGTCGCGCGAAGCTGGCCAACGAGGACGGCTCGTTCAAGTGGGAAATCGCGCCGGTCACCTTGCAAGGCAGAAAAGGCGAAACAATCGTCGAACGCGACGAGCAGCCGTTCAAGGCCAACATCGAAAAGATTGCGTCGCTCAAGCCCGCGTTCACGAAGGACGGCACGGTGACGGCGGCGAATTCGTCATCGATCTCGGACGGCGCGGCGGCGCTCGTGATGATGCGCGAATCGACCGCAAAGCGCCTGGGCGTGACACCGCTCGCGCGCGTGGTCGGCCACAGCACGTTCGCGCAGCAGCCGGCGTTGTTCACGACGGCGCCCGTCGGCGCGATCAGCAAGCTCTTCGAGAAGAACGGCTGGCGCGCGGGCGATGTCGATCTGTACGAGATCAACGAAGCGTTCGCCGTCGTGACGATGGCCGCGATGCGCGAGCACGACCTGCCGCATGACAAGGTCAACGTGAATGGCGGCGCATGCGCGCTCGGGCATCCAATCGGGGCTTCCGGGGCGCGCATTCTCGTGACGCTGCTCGGCGCACTGAAGGCGCGCGGCCTGAAGCGTGGGGTGGCGAGTCTGTGTATCGGCGGCGGAGAAGCGACCGCGATGGGCGTCGAGCTGGTTTGAGTGCGGTTGGGCCGGTCGGGCGCTTGGTGCACCAAGTGCGCCAAGTGCGCCGGGCCGGCGTAGCCGCTACTCGAAGGGATTCAGGGTCTTCACGCCTGTTATGGCAAAGTCCCGCACATTGCGCGTGACCACGGTCAGACCATAAGACATGGCCGTAGCCGCGATGAGCTTGTCCAGCGCGGGTTCCGGATGCGGCGCGCGAAGACCTCCCCACACCTCGCTAATCTGCTTGCTGACAGGCAGAATTTTCCCGTCGTATCGACGCAAGACGTCTTTCAACCACGTTTCCACCGTATTCGCCTGCGCCACGTCGCCTCGGCGACGGAGCTGTTCGACGCCGCGCCAGAGTTCACCGACGGTGACAACAGAGAGATGGATATCGCGTTGATCGAGACTTGCCTGACGAAAAAACGCGCGCACACCTTCGTTCGCGCGATTCAGTCGCCTGGTCTCGCTAATAACATTCGTGTCAGCGAGGTACATCCGAGTCTCCAATGTCCGGATGAGTCTCTGGATACCGCGCAAAGATCGAGTCGTCGCAATCGATCTTAGGAAAATTCAACAGATGTTCGATGAACCGCTCGTTCAAGTCGCTCGGTTCTTCGTATCCCAGAATCTTTCGCGCCAATGCCTCCGCTTTTCTCTGAGCGGCAACCTCCTCGCGAATCTCCTGAAGGCGCTGCTCGCTGATGTTGGGCGGCAGGGGATGCTGAATTATCTTTGCTGAATAGTCTGTCATGTCTTGCTCCTCGTCGAATTGTTACGAGAGGGCTCACTTTACTCTTTTTACTTCGCATAACTACTCATCCGAATGGCCTAGTGTACAAACTCAGAAACATCGTCGACTATCTGCACATGCGCAACTTTTCCCCGCGCGCTATATTCCGAAAGAGCCCCTTTCACGGAACCCATCGCTCATGAAAACCGTCCTGATCGTCGGTGCGTCGCGTGGCCTCGGCCATGAATTTGCACGCGAGTATTCCCGCGACGGCTGGCGCGTGCTCGCCACCGCCCGCGACAAAGCCTCGCTCTCCGCGCTCGACGCCATGGGCGCGCAAACCTTTTCGCTCGACGTCACGCAACCCGAGCAGATCTCGGCGCTCGCCTGGCAGCTCGACGAAGAACGGCTGGACGTGGCGATCGTCGTGTCGGGCGTGTACGGCCCGCGCACGGAAGGCGTCGAGACGATCAGCAACCAAGACTTCGATCAGGTGATGCACACCAACGTGCGCGGCCCCATGCAACTGATTCCCGTGCTCTTGCCGCTCACCGATGCCGCGCGCGGCGTGCTCGCGGTCGTGTCGAGCAAGATGGGCAGCATCGGCGAGGCGAGCGGCACGACCGGCTGGCTCTATCGCGCGAGCAAGGCGGCGCTCAATTCGGCGCTGAAGGTGGCGTCGCTGGAGTCGCGTCATTCGGCGTGCATCGCGCTGCATCCGGGCTGGGTCCGCACGGAAATGGGCGGGCCGTCGGCGGCGATCGACGTCGCGCACAGCGTCTCAGGCATGCGCGCGGTCATCGCCGAAGCGGGCGCGATGCGCGACGCATTCAACGGCAGCTTCGTCCAGTACGACGGCACGAAGCTGGAATGGTAAGCAGACAAATCAGAGGAAAAGTGCAGTGACCTATCACGTACACGGCGTCTCGGCATCGGGCAATTGCTACAAGGTGCGCCTCGCGCTCGAGCAACTGAATCTGCCCTATGTCTGGCATGAAGTCGACATGATGAACGGTGCAACCCGCACCGACGCCTTCAAACAACTCAATCCGAACGGCAAGGTGCCGGTGCTCGTCATCGACGATAAAACGACGCTCGCCGAATCCAACGCCATTCTCTGCTATCTCGCCGATGGCACGCCGCTTCTGCCGAACGATCGGCTGGAGCGCGCGCAGGTGCTGCAATGGATGTTCTTCGAGCAGTACAGCCACGAACCGAACGTCGCGGTGGCGCGTTTCATCCTGCAATTCCTGAAGCAACCCGACGACCCTCGCCTGCCCGACAGGCTCGCCGGCTCCTACCGCGCGCTTGACGTCATGGAGCAGCATCTCGCAACGCGCACGTTTTTCGTCGGCGAGCGCTACACCGCCGCCGATATCGCGCTGTACGCCTACACCCACGTCGCCGATGAGGCGAACCTCGATCTGTCGCGCTATCCCGCGATCCGCGCGTGGCTCGAACGGGTGCGCGTGCAGCCGCGTCACATCGAAATGCCGGGTGTCGATCAATGAAGCCGGTGGAATGTCCTTGCGGGGGCGCCGCGCCGAACCAGCGCCCGAACGCACCCGCGCCGCGCTTCGAAGCGTGTTGCGGGCGCTTCATAGAAGGCGGCGAAACGCCCGCGAATGCCATGGAACTGATGCGTTCGCGCTACACCGCCTACGTGCTCGGCGACACGGCGTACCTGCGTGCGACCTGGGCCGACGCGACCTGCCCGCCCGATCTCGACGCCTCCGACACCACGAGCACCCGCTGGCTCGGCCTGCAGATCAAGCGCCATACCGTCGTCGATGCGAACCACGAAGAAGTCGAATTCGTCGCGCGCTACAAGACGGGCGGGCGCGCGCATCGTCTGCATGAGGCCAGCCGCTTCACGCGAAACGCGGCGGGAAAATGGCTTTACGTCGACGGCGACACTCACGACAAGTAAATGTTCTTTTAAAAATATGCGTATTCCCGCGGTATTAATTTCCTAAGTTTTTCCTTTCAGATTAAACAGTTACGGGGTACCACTTATTGTGCAGTGCAATTTTGAGCAGTTAATCTGTGGTCATGTCAGGGCGCAGTCATTTCTGTGCCCGGACACTCGCAGCGAAGCCCCGTTTCGAAGCCAAATGTCGCGCCTTTTCAGGGCATGACTCCCGGAACCCGAAGCTGATACTGCTCTTCAAGAGCGGCGCGATAGGTTTGTGACTTCAAAATCCGATGTTTGGGGCCACGCCGTTTCAACGCTCAATTGGAAGCGCGGTCGGAGTTCACGGATGGCGATCAAAACCTGGTTGGTCGGATGCAGCATGGTGTGCGCGCTCGCGACGTCGCTCGTCACGTCCGCCGTGCGCGCCGAGCCGATCGGCGGCGTGCGTCAGTCCGAAGGTTTGCAGGCGCCCGCATTCGGCCAGCCGCTCTCCCGCATTCCCGATTCGCTCGACTCAAGCCTGCCCGCCGTTGCCAATGGTCTGAACGAAACCGTCGTCGAAATTCCCGAAGCCGACATCGCGCTCGAAACCACCGTATTCAAACCGGACGGCGCGGGCCCGTTCCCGATGATCGTCTTCAATCACGGCAAGCTCCCCGGCGACTCGCACGCGCAACCGCGCAATCGTCCGGTCGCGCTCGCGCGCGAATTCGTGCGCCACGGTTACGTGGTGGTCGTGCCGAACCGTCGCGGCTTCGCGGGCTCGGGCGGCGACTACGCGGGCCACGGCTGCGACGTCGAGGCGAACGGTTTCGCCCAGGCGCAGGACGTCGCCGCGACGGTCGCATACATGAGCGAGCAATCGTATGTGGACAAAACGCATGTCGTGGTCGCGGGCACGTCGCACGGCGGCCTGACGACCATCGCTTACGGCGCGCGCGATGCCGTCGCCGCGCCAGGCGTGCGCGGTCTCATCAACTTCTCCGGCGGCCTGCGTCAGGACGAATGCGCGGGCTGGCAGAAAAATCTCGTCGATGCATTCGGCTCTTACGGCGAGCACGTACGCCTGCCGTCGCTGTGGCTCTACGGCGACAACGATTCGGTGTGGCAAGGCGATCTGTCGTCGAAAATGTTCGCCGCCTACACGTCGCACGGTGCGCGCGCCAATCTGGTCGATTTCGGCAACTACAAGAACGACGCGCATCGGCTCGTCGGCGACCGCGACGGCGTGCAGGTCTGGTGGCCGCGTGTGAAGGCATTCCTTACGCAGATCGGCATGCCGACCGCCGTGCAGTATCAGGTGGCCGAGCCGGGCATGCCGAAGGCGACCGACTTCGCGGACCTCGATTCCGTGCAGGCCGTGCCGTATGTCGATGAAAGCGGCCGCGCCGGCTATCGCAATTTCCTCTCGCAGTATTCGAGCCGCGCGTTCGCCGTGTCCGATTCGGGCGCGTGGTCGTGGGCCGAAGGCGGCGACGATCCAATGGCCGTCGCTATTGCCAGTTGCCAGAAACAGAGCGCCGATCCGTGCAAGCTCTACGCGGTGAACAATCGCGTCGTGTGGAACGATCAGGCGGCCGAGACGCGCACCGCATCGCGCTGAACGCGCCCTTTTCTGCCTCGACGAACGCCGGCTTTCATGCCGGCGTTTGCTTTTGCGCAATCCCCATCTTCCGTGTCGATCGGCCGACAACACGTCGATTTGAGCGAAGTTGCCAGCGTTAGCGCGTTTTCGCATTTCCGTTGCGCGCCCACGCACGGGGCAAATACCTTCCGAATACGGAAGCTTGCGGCGCTTTTAGAGATAATTGAACGGCGCAGTTTCCCCAGCAACGCGGGCGTCCGACGCCCGCCCGATGTATCCGGTCCGCCCCGCACGCGGGCCCTGGAGCCGTTTTTGAACACAGAAGCCAATCAGGACTGGGTTGCCCGCTCGCTTGCCGCCGTGTGGCATCCGTGCACCCAGATGAAACATCACGAACGCGTGCCGCTCGTGCCCATCGCGCGCGGCAAGGGCGCGTGGCTTTACGACCACGAAGGCAAGCGTTATCTCGATGCAATCAGTTCGTGGTGGGTCAACCTCTTCGGCCACGCGAACGACGACATCAATCGCGCGCTCAAGGATCAGCTCGACACGCTCGAACACGCGATGCTCGCCGGCTGCACGCATGCGCCCGCCGTCGAACTGGCCGAGCGTCTTGCCGCGCTCACGCAGCACACGCTCGGTCATGCTTTTTTCGCGTCGGACGGCGCGTCGGCGGTCGAGATCGCGCTCAAGATGAGCTTTCACTTCTGGCGCAATCGCGGACACGGCGAGAAGCGCGAATTCGTGTGTCTTGCCAACAGCTATCACGGCGAGACGATCGGCGCGCTCGGCGTAACCGATGTCGCCATTTTCAAGGACGCATACGATCCGCTGATCCGCCATGCGCATGTGGTCGCGTCGCCGGCTGTCGCGGGCGTGGATAAAGCCATCGGCGCAATGCGCGCGCTGTTCGAGCAACGCGCGGCGCATCTCGCGGCCGTGATCGTCGAACCGCTCGTGCAGTGCGCCGCCGGCATGGCGATGTACGACGCGTCGTATCTCACGCAATTGCGCGCGCTGTGCGACGAGTTCGGCGTGCATCTGATCGCCGATGAAATCGCGGTCGGCTGCGGGCGCACCGGTACTTTTTTCGCCTGCGAACAAGCGGGAATCTGGCCGGATTTCGTGTGCCTGTCGAAGGGCATCAGCGGCGGCTATCTGCCGCTGTCGATCGTACTCACGCGCGACGACATCTACGCCGCCTTCTACGACGACGACGTCACGCGCGGCTTTCTGCATTCGCATTCGTACACGGGCAATCCGCTCGCGTGCCGCGCCGCGCTCGCGACGCTCGATCTCTTCGAAAGCGCGAACGTGCTGACGGAAAATCGGCGCAAGTCGGCGTTGCTGCGCGACGCGTTGCGCGCGCATTCCGGCAAGCACGAACGCGTCAGGAACCTGCGCGAACGCGGCACGATCTTCGCATTCGATGTCGCTACCGATGACAAAACATTCTCACGCCGCTTCTTCGCCAACGCATTGCAGCGCGAATTGCTGATGCGCCCGATCGGCACGACCGTGTACATGATGCCGCCATACATCCTCAGCGACGACGAACTCCTGCTGCTCGCACAACGCACGCGCGACACGCTCGACGCCACGCTCGCCGGAGACGTCGCATGAAGGACACGTCGCAGGCGCTGTACGAAACCCTGAAACAAGGCCTCGTCGATATCGACGCGCGCGGCCTGCGCCGTCGCCGCAAGACGATCGACGGCGCATGTTCGGCGCACATGACGGTCGATGGCCGCGAGATCGTCGGCTTCGCGAGCAACGACTATCTCGGCCTCGCCGCGCACGAAGCGATTCGCGCGGCGCTGGCCGAAGGCGCGTCGCGCTACGGCGCGGGCAGCGGCGGCTCGCATCTGCTTGGCGGCCATTCGCGCGCGCACGCGCAACTCGAAGACGATCTCGCCGCGTTCTCGGGCGGTTTCGTCGACAATCCGCGCGCGCTTTACTTCAGCACCGGCTACATGGCGAACCTCGCGATCGTGACCGCGCTCGCCGGACGCGGCACGCTCGTGTTCTCCGATGCGCTCAATCATGCGTCGCTGATCGACGGCGTGCGTCTTTCACGCGCACAAACGCAGATCTATCCCCACGCGGACATGGACGCCCTCGACGCCATGCTCGACGCCTCGGGCGACAGCGCAGCGACCAAACTCATCGTCACCGACACCGTGTTCAGCATGGACGGCGATATCGCGCCGCTCGCGCGGCTCGTCGAACTCGCGGAGCAATACGGCGCGTGGCTCATCGTCGACGATGCACACGGCTTCGGCGTGCTCGGCCCTCAAGGACGCGGCGCACTCGCGCACTATGCGCTGCGCTCGCCGCATCTCGTCTATGTCGGCACGCTCGGCAAGGCGGCGGGCGTGTCGGGTGCGTTCGTCGCGGCGCATGAAACGGTTATCGAATGGCTGATTCAGCGCGCGCGCCCGTACATTTTCACGACCGCGTCGCCGCCGGCGGTGGCGCATGCGGTCTCGAAGAGCATCGAAATTATCGGCGGCGATGAAGGCGATCGGCGGCGCGCGCATCTCGCCTCGCTCATCGAAACCACGCGCGCGATGTTGAAGCGCACGCGCTGGCTTCCGGTCGATTCGCATACCGCCGTGCAGCCGCTCGTGATCGGCGGCAACGACGAAACGCTGCAAATCGCCGCCGCGCTCGACCGGCACGGCCTGTGGGTTCCGGCGATTCGTCCGCCGACTGTGCCCGCAGGCACCTCGCGCCTGCGCATTTCGCTTTCCGCCGCGCACAGCGAGGACGATCTCGCGCGCCTCGATCACGCACTGAAAACGCTATGACCGCTTTATCCCTGTTCATCGCCGGAACCGATACGGAAATCGGCAAGACGCTCGTGTCCTGCGCGCTGCTGCACGGCTTCGCGCGCGCCGGACTGCGCGCCGCCGCGATGAAGCCGATCGCCTCGGGCGCAATCGAGCGCGACGGCGTGCTGCACAATGAAGACGCCGATCAGCTCGACGCCGCCGCGAACGTCGCATTGCCGCCGGAAATCCGCACGCCGTTCATGATGCGCGAGCCGATCGCGCCGCATATCGCGGCGGCGCGCGAAAGCATCGCGCTGGATATCGGGCGCATCGTCGCGGCGCACGAGACTGCGTCGGCGCGGGCGGATATCGTCGTCGTGGAAGGCGTCGGCGGGTTTCGCGTGCCGCTCGACGACACGCACGACACCGCCGATCTCGCGCTCGCGCTGAAGCTGCCCGTGGTGCTCGTCGTCGGCATGCGGCTCGGCTGCATCAGCCATGCGCTGCTCACCGTCGAAGCCATCACCGCGCGCGGGCTCACGCTCGCGGGCTGGGTCGCGAACCGCGTCGATCCGAACATGCTGTATCCCGATGAAAATATCGCCACGCTGAAGAAACGTATCGACGCGCCGCTCATCGGCGTGATTCCGCATCTGGCGCCGCCGGATGCCGCGCGCGCCGCCGATCATCTCGACATCGGCCTTCTGACACACTCGCTTCATCAAAAGGATTGAACTCATGACGCAGCACACCGCCACTCACACTGCCGTCTCCGAACCCGCCACGCAAGCAGCGGCGCCCGCGCGCTGGCGCGTCGCCGATGTCGTCGCGCTGTACGAGTTGCCGTTCAACGATCTGCTGTATCGCGCGCAGACCGTGCATCGCGAGCATTTCGATCCGAACGCGGTGCAATTGTCCACGCTGCTGTCGATCAAGACGGGCGGCTGCGAGGAAGACTGCGCGTACTGTCCGCAATCCGTGCATCACGACACGGGCCTCAAGGCCGACAAGCTGATGGCCGTCGACGAAGTGCTGAAGGCCGCCGAAGTCGCCAAGGCCAACGGCGCGACGCGTTTCTGCATGGGCGCGGCGTGGCGCAATCCGAAGGACCGTCATCTCGAACCGATCAAGGACATGATCCGCGGCGTGAAGGCGATGGGCCTCGAAACGTGCGTGACGCTCGGCATGCTGGAAACGCATCAGGCGCAAGGACTGCGCGAAGCGGGCCTCGATTACTACAACCACAATCTGGATACGTCGCCGGAGTTCTACGGCCAGATCATCTCGACGCGCACCTATCAGGACCGGCTCGACACGCTCGAACGCGTGCGCGACGCGGGCATCAACGTGTGTTGCGGCGGCATTGTCGGGCTGGGCGAATCGCGGCGCGAGCGCGCCGGGCTGATCTCGCAGCTTGCCAACATGGACCCGTATCCCGAATCGGTGCCGATCAACAATCTCGTGCAAGTCGATGGCACGCCGCTCACCGGCACCGAGGCGCTCGACCCGTTCGAGTTCGTCCGCACGATCGCAGTCGCCCGTATCACGATGCCCCGCGCGATGGTCCGCCTCTCCGCCGGCCGCGAGCAGATGGACGAAGCGTTGCAGGCGCTGTGTTTTGCTGCCGGCGCAAACTCGATCTTCTACGGCGACCAGTTGCTCACGACGAGCAATCCGCAGGCGGAAGCGGACCGCAAGCTGATCGCGCGGCTGGGCATGCGCGCGGAGACGGCCCAGAATGTCGGCGTGGAGAATGCGGAGCGTTCATGCGGACATTCGCATGCACATGCACATGCACAAGCGAACTAAAACGAACGGTATCGACGCGGCCATGAAAATCATCTTCTACGAAAACGGCGCCGATCTCGATGCGTGGCTCGGCGGTCTGCGGCGCGAGTTGCCGGATGCGGACCTGCGCGTCTGGGAACCGGGCGACACCGCGCCCGCCGATTACGCGATCGTCTGGCGCGCGCCGCGCGAACTCTTCGCGAATCGTCCGGACCTGAAAGCCGTGTTCAACCTCGGCGCGGGCGTCGATGCGATCCTCGAAGTCGAGCGCAAGGAGCCGGGCACGCTGCCGCCGAACGCGCAACTCGTGCGGCTCGAAGATACCGGCATGGCGCAGCAGATGGTCGAATACGCGACGTATTGCGTGCTGCGCTACATGCGCCGCTTCGACGAATACGACGCCCTGCAGCGCGCGGGCCGCTGGGAAAAGCTGCCGCAGCACGCGCGCGAAACGTTCACGGTCGGTGTGCTCGGGCTCGGCGTGCTGGGCGCGGAAGTCACGAAGGGCTTGCTTGCGCTCGGCGTGCCGGTGCGCAGCTACAGCCGAACGCCTAAGACGATCGAAGGCGTGCAAGTCCACGCGGGCCCCGAACAATTCGATGCTTTTCTCGACGGCGTCAAAGTACTCATCAATTTGTTGCCGCACACGCCGGACACCGAAGGCATTCTGAACGCGCGCACGTTCGGCAGGCTCGCGCGCGGCGCGTATGTGGTGAACGTGGCGCGCGGCCCGCATCTCGTCGATGCCGATCTGCTCGCCGCCCTCGACCAAGGCCAGATCGCCGCCGCGACGCTCGACGTGTTCCACACCGAGCCGCTGCCCGCCGCCCATCCGTTCTGGACGCATCCGCGCGTGTCGGTCACGCCGCATATTTCGGCGGAAACGTTGCGCGAGGAAAGCATCGTGCAGATTGCGGGCAAGATCCGGGCGCTCGCGCGCGGCGAGCCGATCAGCGGCATCGTCGATTTCAGGCGCGGATACTGAACGCATCGCCATCAAACCAAAAGGAGACAGCCATGATTCCGGCCAAAGTAAAAATCGTCGAAGTCGGGCCGCGCGACGGCCTGCAGAACGAGAAGGAGTTCGTGCCCACCGAAACCAAGATCGAGCTCGTGAACCGGCTTGCGCGGGCGGGCATCGTGAACGTGGAAGCGACGTCGTTCGTCTCGCCCAAATGGGTGCCGCAGATGTCCGACGCCGCCGCCGTGATGGCCGGCATCGAGCGCCGCGCGGGCACGATCTACTCGGTGCTCACGCCGAACATACGCGGCTTCGAAGGCGCGCTCGAAGCGAAAGCCGACGAAATCGTGATCTTCGGCGCGGCGAGCGAAGCGTTCTCGCAAAAGAACATCAATTGCAGCATCGCCGAGAGCGTCGCGCGTTTCGAGCCGGTCGCGAAAGCCGCGAAGGACGCGGGCATGCGACTGCGCGGCAGCATTTCGTGCGCGCTCGGCTGTCCGTATCAGGGCGAAGTGAGCGTGGCGTCGGTCGTGGATGTCGTCGAGCGCATGAAGGCGCTCGGCTGCGACGAGATCGATATCGCGGACACCATCGGCGTCGGCACGCCGAAACGCACGCGCGAAGTGCTCGCGGCGGCGTCGAAGGTGTTTCCGCGCGAGCGTCTTTCCGGGCACTTCCACGATACCTACGGCCAGGCCATCGGCAACATCTATGCGGCGCTGCTCGAAGGCATCGAGATTTTCCACGCGTCGGTGGCGGGGCTCGGCGGCTGTCCGTATGCGAAGGGCGCGACTGGCAATGTCGCGACCGAAGACGTCGTGTATCTGATGAACGGGCTCGGCATCGAGACGGGCATCGATCTCGATCAGCTCGTCGATATCGGCGATTTCATTTCACGCGCGATCAACAAACCGAGTTCCTCGCGCGCCGGACGCGCGCTCTTCACGAAAAAGCGCGACGGCGTCGCGGCCTGTGCCTGAAACAAAAGCAAAAAGGGAAACGATGATCGAACCATTACCCGATTCCGCGCGCCGCGTCGCGCTGCTGCTGAAAGAACGCGGCCATCCGCACGATGTCGTGATGCTGCCCGAAACCGGCAAGACGTCGGCGGAAGCGGCGGCCGGGCTGGGCTGCGCGGTCGCGCAGATCGCCAAGTCGATTCTCTTTCGCCGCCGCGAAGACGACGCGCCCGTGCTCGTGATCGCGAGCGGCGCGAATCGCGTCGACGAAGCGAAGGTCGCGGCGCGTGTCGGCGCTCTGGCGCGCGCGGATGCGAAGTTCGTGCGCGAGAAGACCGGCTACGCGATCGGCGGCGTGTGCCCGATCGGCCACGCGGTCGAGCCCGTCACGCTGATCGACGAAGACCTGCTCGCGCTCGATAGTCTATGGGCCGCGGCCGGCCATCCGCACGCGGTGTTCAATCTGTCGCCGCAAGAGTTGATCGAGCTGACGGGCGCGCCTGTCGCCGATGTCGCGTTGCGCGAGAACGTGACGTGATGCGGGCCGGCTCATGAACGACGTGTCGTCGCCGTGCATCGACGTCTGCCGCATGAATCCGCAAACCGGGTTCTGCGACGGCTGCTTTCGCACCATCGACGAAATCGCCGCGTGGGCGTCCGCAGGCGATGACGACAAGCGCGCCGTGCTTGCGCGCGTCGCCAGCCGCCGTCAGGGCGCGCGCGTGGTGACGATCGGCGAATCGTTCGAGGCGACGCTCGCGCTGCCGTCCGCGTCGATCAAGCATTTCGCGACGCTCGTCAACGATCTCAACCCGCTGCACCACGACGACGCCTACGCGCGCGCGAGCCGTTTCGGCACGCTGATCGCATCGGGCACGCAGCCGACCGCGCATCTGATGGCGATGCTCGCCGCGCATTTCTCGCGCGACGCGCAGCCGCTCGGGCTCGAGTTCGGCATCAAGCTGACGCGCGCGGTCAAAGCCGACGACGTGCTGACCATGCACTGGCAAGTCGTGCAAGCGAAGTGGAAAGCGAGCCTCAACGGCGATCTCGTGAAACTCGCAGGCGGCGCGCGCAATCAGTTGGGCGATACGGTCATGAAGGCGACGGCGACCATCGTCGTGATGCCGAAGGAGAACGCGAAGTGAACGTGCTGCCGCCAGCCATGCGCGATTCGGTGACCGTGTTCGAGCGCGGCTGGCTCTCGTCGAACAACGTGCTTTTTGCAAGCGACGAGGGCACGGCGATTGTCGATACGGGCTACGCGTCGCACGCGCCGCAAACGGCCGCGCTCGTCGCGCAAATGCTTGGCGCGCGCAAACTCGATTTGATCGTCAATACGCATCTGCATTCGGATCATTGCGGCGGCAACGCGCTGCTTCAGCACACTCACGCGTGCGCGACGCTGATTCCCACAAGCGAAGCGCACGCCGTGCGTGACTGGGACGAAGACGCCCTCACCTTCCGCGCGACAGGCCAACGCTGCGAGCGCTTCGGCTTCACGGGCACGATCGAGCACGGCGCGATGCTCACGCTCGGCGGCTTCGACTGGAACGTGCTCGGCGCGCCGGGCCACGATCCGCATTCGCTCATGCTCCATTGCCCGGACATGCGCGTGCTCATCAGCGCGGATGCATTGTGGGAAAACGGCTTCGGCGTGATCTTTCCCGAACTGGAAGGCGCGAGCGGTTTCGTGGAAGAGCGCGCGGTGCTCGATCTCATTTCGACGCTCGAAATCGATCTCGTGATTCCCGGCCACGGCGCGCCGTTCACCGACGTGGCGCGCGCGCTCGACACCGCCTACTCGCGGCTCGATTATCTCGAAGCCGATCCCGCGCGCAACGCGAAGAACGCGCTCAAGGTACTGATCGTTTTCAAGCTGATGGAAGTGCGCGCGATGTCCTTCGACGCCTTGCTCTCGATGACCACACAAGCCCGCGCAATGCGCGCCGCCGCCGACATGCTCGCGCCGCCGGGCGAACGCGTGGCGCTCATCGGGAAGATCGTCGGGGAATTGGTGCGCGGCGGCTCGGTGAAGGTGGACGGTGAGACCGTCTTCGCCGCCTGATGAAGAAGGCTTCGCTGTGACCCGCGACGCCAAAAAGAAAGCCGCTTGTCAGCTACGGCAAGCGGCAGAATCATAGGACGTGATCAACGTCCAAGCTATCGTAGCGCGACACTTTTTCACGTGCATCGGTGCTTTCCCTACAAATCTATAACCGTCGGCGAAAGCCACGTAAGAACGACTGCCGGCGCAATTTCACGGCGCATCGGACTCGAAGAACGCGAGCATCTCGGCGAGCAGCGCCTCCGGTTCTTCCTCGGGAATGTAGTGGCCGCACGGCAGCGCGCGGCCGCTCACGTCGCGTGCGACGCGCCGCCATTCGTCGAGCGCGTCGAAGCATCGTTCGATCACGCCTTCCTTGCCCCACAGCACGCGCAGCGGACACGCGATCTTCAGGCCGCGTTCGAGATCGGCGCGATCGTGTTCGAGATCGATGCTCGCCGACGCGCGATAGTCCTCGCACATCGCGAAGATCGCGCCGGGCGACGCCAGCGCATCGCGATACGCCTTGAGCGCATGCGGCGCGAACGGCGCGAGACCCGCGTGGCGATTGCCCATCACGCGATCGATATAGGCGTTCGGATTGCCGCCGATCAACAGTTCCGGCAACGGCGACGGCTGAATCAGGAAGAACCAGTGGAAGTACGCGGTCGCGAATGCGCGGTCGGTGGCGTCATACATGGCGAGCGTCGGCGCGATATCGAGCAGCATCAGACGATCGACGGCATCGGGGAAATCCATCGCCATACGATGCGCGACGCGCGCGCCGCGGTCGTGCGCGCACACGAGAAAGCGCTCGAAGCCGAAGTGGCGCATGACGGCGACCTGATCGGCGGCCATCGCGCGCTTCGAATACGGCGTGTGGCGCGCATCGCTTTTCGGCTTGGCCGATGCGCCGTAGCCGCGCAAGTCCGTGGCAATGACGGTGAAATGCCGCGCGAGTTTATCGGCGCATTTGTGCCAGATTTCGTGCGTTTGCGGATGTCCGTGCAGGAGCAGCAGCGGCGGCCCGTCTCCGCCTCTCATTCCGACTATGTCGACGCCGTCCGCATCGACGCGAAACGGCTCGTAGTCTGCGAAAGACATAGTGTTTTCTTGTTCGTGGCGTTGCGGACCATTGTAGGCGCGCAGGCGCGATTGCTGATGCCCGCGCGACGCGCAAAAGCCCGAAACCGAGGACTTCCTCGGGAACGTCCCGAGTGTCACAAACGATGTCTTGCTTATAATCGAACGATCGTTCGCTGACCGAATGCACGTCCTTACGGAAAATGTTCGTGCGTGCCGGTCTTTGCGGTTTTCGCTCGTAGAATGGCTCAACGCTGCGCGCACACACTCAGGAGACTCGTGCCATGGCACTGCCCGCCATCTTGCAGCACCTCGCGTTGCCGGTCGTCGGCTCGCCGATGTTCATCGTCAGTTATCCGGAGCTCGTGCTCGCGCAGTGCAAGGCGGGCATCGTCGGGTCGTTTCCCGCGCTGAACGCGCGCCCCGCCGGTGCGCTCGACCAATGGCTCACGCAGATTCAAGCCGAACTCGCCGCGCACAAGGCGGCGCATCCCGATGCCGTGATCGGACCGATTGCGGTGAATCAGATCGTGCATCAGTCAAATGCGCGGCTCGAAGAAGACGTGCGCGTGTGCGTCGAACATAAAGTGCCGATCTTCATCACAAGCCTGCGCGCGCCGGTCCGGGAGATGATCGACGCGGTGCATTCGTACGGCGGCATCGTGCTGCACGATGTCATCAATCTGCGGCACGCGCAGAAGGCGCTCGAAGCGGGCGTGGACGGCCTCATTCTCGTCGCGGCGGGCGCGGGCGGTCACGCGGGCACCACGTCGCCGTTCGCGCTGGTCGGCGAAGTACGGCGCATCTTCGACGGCCCGATCGTGCTGTCGGGCGCGATCGCCAACGGCGGCTCGATTCTCGCCGCGCAGGCCATGGGCGCGGACCTCGCCTACATGGGTACGCGCTTCATCGCCACGCAGGAGGCGCACGCGCAGGAGGACTACAAGCGCGCGATCGTCGATGCGAGCGCGTCGGACATCATCTACACGAATCTCTTCACCGGCGTGCACGGCAACTATATTCGCGAGAGCATCGTCAATGCGGGGCTCGACCCGGACGCCCTGCCAGTCTCCGATAAAACCGCGATGAATTTCGCCGACAGCCGCGCCAAAGCGTGGAAGGACATCTGGGGCGCAGGACAAGGCGTCGGGCTGATGAGCGACGTGCCGAGCGTCGCCGAACTGGTCGCACGCCTGAAAGCCGAATACGAGGACGCAAAAGCGCGGCTCGCGATCGGTTGAAGCGTTCTGCGTTTGTGCAGCCGATAAAAAAACACCGCGCCCTGGAGCGCGGTGTTTTCGTTTGAAGCGTAGTTCCGCTTAGAACTTCGCGCGGATGCCGACACCGAACGTATCGCCCGACGAGATGCCCGTGTACTTGTCGTTCAGGTACGCAGCGTAGACGTCGGTGCGCTTGGACAGCGGATAGTCGTAGCCGAGCGCCCAGCTCTTGTGCGTCTGGTCGAGGCCGCCGTTGCTGCGCGAGTACGCATACGACGCCATCACCGTGCCCGGGCCGAGCGGCACGGTCACGCCGCCTTGCCCCGTGTTGACGTGGAACGTGCCGACATCGATGTCGTTCTTCGTGTACATGTACTGCGCGAAGAACTTGACGTACTTCAGGTCATACGACGCGCCCAGTTGCGCAACGCTCTGGCTCTTGAAGCCGGGAATCGTGAAGGCGTTGGACGTCGGCAGGTCGCCCGGCGTGTTGTTGAAGTTCACGTACTGATAGACGCCGGTCGCCGCGAACGGGCCGTGGAAGTACAGGAACTGCGCGCTGTACTTCTTCGAGCGGCCATCGCCCGCATTGTTGCCGAACGCGTACATCACGCTGCCCGACAGGCCGTTGAAGTCAGGCGACGTGTACTGAACCGCGTTGTTCCAGCCCGAGTCGCCCGTCACGCCCTGGTCCGTCGTGTAGGTCGGGAACGTGCCCTGACCCAGGAACACGTGGTAGACCATCGGCGAGAAGACGTACGAGTCGACGAACGGGTTGAACAGAATCGTCGAGACGAAGAGTTGCGTGGTCAGGCGGCCGGCGGTGAACGTACCGATCGGACCTTGAATGCCGACGTACGAGTTACGCGCGAAGAATGTGTCGCCCTGGAAGCGGCCGTACTGGCCGTTCTGCGCACGGAAGAAGCTTTCCAACGTGAAGATGGCCTTGTAGCCGCCGCCAAGATCTTCGGCGCCCTTCAAGCCCCAGTACGACGTCGACATGCCGCCGCCGCTCACGTTCCATGCGCGATCGCTGCCCGGAAATTTGGTGGCGCCGACCCATTCGTCGACCTGCCCGTACAGCGACACGCTCGACTGCGCTTGCGCGGACCCCGCCGCGAAGAGGCCGAGCATTGCTGCGGCGACTGCGGTGGCCTTGACCGTTGCTTTCACCGTATTCTTCGGCGCACGGTTGACGGTTGGCTTCATGAACTCTCCTGTCTTTTGTCGAAAATTGAAGGCTTGGCGGGCGAGGGACGTTGCACTCGCCTCGTCTGACCGGGCTGACGGTTTTTTGGGCGAGAGAGGCATCGCGTGTGGAGCGGCACCATCTTTACGGACCATTTTTCCGGTCAAAAATGTTTTTGGTTATTGCGGGTATAGCGGTTCGAATACTTCCGACTGTGCGTGGCCGAAGCCCGGCGCAGTCGAGCGCGTGCGCGCTTCGACTCGGCGCGCAAATCGCCAGTAGGCAGAGCCAGCGCTGGCGCGCTTGTCCGAGTCTCGAAAGCCAATCGAAATATCTGCAAAACGACATTCTTCCGGGCAGGGCGCATTGTCCGCGCACGGAAAAAAGAGAGGAATGTTTATGAAGATTTCGACGCGTAACTGTGGCGTGATTACGTCAACGTGACAGTGGAACTGGACGCGCCAATAGTTTTTCGTTCAGCGGGATAAAGCGGCGTGCGTATTCAGCGGCGATTTTTCAGCCGGCTTCGACGCGAATTGCGAAATGGTGGAATGGTGGAAAGCGGTGAAAAACCGTGTAAAGCGGCGTGAAAATCAGTTGCGATAGTTCGCAGTGGCCGGCGTGCGGCCGTCATCGGACGGACGGCCCGGCGGGCGCGGCACACTGCGCTCTTCGTTGTAGCGGGTGATGTCGGCGCGAATGGACCCCGAACCGCGCATAGGAACAGCCTGATCGACGCGCGGACCCGGACGAACTTCCGCGCTGACGGGCGTGAGTCCGTCCTTGGCCGCGACAGCCGTGTAATGCAGCGACTGCCTGCTGCTCGCGGAATTGTCGAACACCGCTGGCGACAACCACTCTGCGCGCGGCCCCGCAAGGGCGAGCGAACCCGCGACCGCCAGCGCGCCGAGCGCAGCGGATGCGAAAAGCCGGGTAGTCTTGCGAAAGCCAGTGAGCGCCATGTCGAAACTGCCTGCGTCCGACTTATCCTCGTCCGTGGAATTCGCAACTCAGCGGCGGCGATCGAGCCAATCGGACAACCGGCGGTAGTCGGAACATTCGAGCGTTGCAATCTGAGACTTTGTGCAACACAGGCCGCCGGTGTATCCAACAATTTATTTCTCTGCGCGACGACAGTCGAGCCAAAAAGTGTTAGGCCTCCACGATGGTTGTAACACCATGTTACGTCAGAGTTTTTTCGTTTCCGCGGCACGTTTTGGACGCCGATTCATGTGACGAAATTTCTGCTACACCGATCAATTCCGGCGTGCGCAAAATGACCCGTCAACGGCCCGTTCCTTGCTCGCACTAAACCCCGGTCCACCGTCCGTTTACGCTGGTCCATGCGCTTTGGTAATCAATCGATCGAAGAAATGAATTTGCCAATTTAATCGGACGCGAGCGAAAATCATGGTTTTTCCTGACTTGACGCCGCAAACGCCCGCCACGGCTGAGTTGCAAGTCCAAGCGCGAGATCTCTGAATGGCAAGGCCCAAACTTCTCCCCGACAATTTCACGCTGGCGCTTGTCGGCACCGTCATCCTCGCCAGTTTTCTGCCCTGCCGCGGCAGCGCGGCCATCGCGTTCAACTGGGTCACCAATATCGCCATCGGCTTGCTGTTCTTTCTGCACGGGGCGAAGCTGTCGCGCGAGGCGATCGTGGCCGGGGCGACTCACTGGCGGCTGCATCTCGTCGTCCTGTTGAGCACCTTCGCGCTGTTTCCGCTGCTCGGGCTCGTGCTCAAGCCGGTGCTGACGCCGCTCGTCACGCCCGCGCTCTATACCGGCATCCTGTTCCTGTGCACGCTGCCCTCGACCGTCCAATCCTCGATCGCTTTCACGTCCATGGCCAAGGGCAACGTGCCGGCCGCCGTGTGCAGCGCGTCTGCGTCGAGCCTGCTCGGCATTTTCATCACGCCTGCGCTCGTCGGCGTGGTCGTGAGCAATCATGGCGCGACCACCGGCTCGCCGTGGCACACGGTCGGCAATATCACGCTGCAACTGCTCGTGCCGTTCATTGCCGGACAATTGCTGCGGCCGGCGATCGGCGCGTGGATCGACCGGCACCGCGCGATTCTCAAGTTCGTCGATCAGGGCTCGATCCTGCTCGTGGTGTACGTGGCGTTCAGCGAGGCCGTGAACGAAGGCATCTGGCATTCGATCTCGCTTTCCACGCTCGCGGGCCTGGTCGCCGTGAACATTCTGCTGCTGGCGGCGGCGCTCTTCATCACCGCTTTCACGGCCAAGCGCCTGGGCTTTAGCCGCGCGGACCAGATCACCATTATTTTTTGCGGTTCGAAGAAGAGCCTTGCGTCCGGCATTCCGATGGCGAAAGTCATCTTCGCTTCGCATGCCGTGGGCGCCGTGGTTCTCCCGCTGATGTTGTTCCACCAGATTCAGCTGATGGTGTGCGCTGTGCTCGCGCAACGTTGGGGCGCGCGCAAGACCGCCGCCGAGCCGGCGCGCGAAGGCAAGCCCGTGGCCGCGCCCGCCCGCCGCTGATTCGCTAGTCATCGCTTCCCTCCGTTCTTTTCCTTGATAAAGGCCGCCGCGTGCGGCCTTTGTGTCATTTAAGCCCGGCTGCGCGCCGGCGTCGATTCGGCCAGATGGCATAGGCCCGAAACCCTGCTCCGCTGCAATCGTTTGACGGCACAAGATGCCCTTCGCCCGTCGTTTCGGCCTATACCGTCTGGCCGAGTGGCGGTCGGGCATGTGCCTTGCCACACTCTTGTTCAGGATCATGCAAGAAGCGGACACAGGACTCACCATGCGCACACGATTCTCTCCACGCCAGACAGAACAAAAGGAATGAACCGGGCCATGTCGATATCGATTTCCACGACCACCGGTCAGCACGCCACGGCATCCGCCCTGCGCGCTTTCCTGAGCGAGATGCCGTTCGAGCGCGGGAGCGCGCAGGCCGTGGGCCGTGCGTTGCGCGCATTGATCGACATGCGCCTCGACCGTCCGCCCTTGCCGGGCCACGGCGATACCGCCGAGCGATGGCGCGCGCTCGGCGCAGTTGCCGCGTTCGATCTGTCGCTGGTCAAGTTGTACGAAGGCCATACCGATGCGCTCGCGATCCTCGCCGAACTTGCCGCCTGGGAGGCGCCAGAAGGCAGCGCATGGGCCGTGTGGGCGGCGGAGCCCCCGAACGCGCGCGTATCGGCATTGGGCGACAGCGGCGCCGACACGCTGCGTCTACAAGGCACGAAGGCGTGGTGCTCCGGCGCGGCGTCGGTCACGCACGCGCTCGTGAGCGCCTGGAACGAGCAGGACGAGCCGGTGCTCGCCGCCGTCGAACTGAATCATCCCGGCGTGCGTATCACCGATTCCGGCTGGCGCGCGGTCGGCATGCACGCGAGCATGAGTCTCGATGTGCACTTCGAGCAGGTGCCCGCGCGGCGCATCGGATTGCCGCGTGCCTATCTCGAGCGGCCCGGCTTCTGGCAAGGCGGCGCGGGCATTGCCGCCTGCTGGTTCGGCGCGGCCGCCGCCATCGCAGAGTTCGTCGCGCGCGACGCGCGGCATCGTGCCGGTCCGTACAAGCTCGCGCATCTCGGCGCCATCGACACCACGCTGCGCAGCACGGCTGCATTGTTGCGCGAGACGGCCACGTTCATCGACCGGCATCCGCAAGCCGAAGCCGCGACGCACGCCATGCGCGCGCGCCTCGCCGCCGAGCAGGCGGCGGTGTGCGTGGTCGAACGCGCCGGCCGCGCGCTCGGCGCGGGGCCGTTGTGCCGCGACGCGCATTTCGCCCAGCTGATGGCCGATCTGCCCATTTTCATTCGACAAAGCCACGCCGAGCGGGACGAAGCATCGCTCGCCGAACGCGTCATCGAGGAGGAACAGATTTCATGGCAATTGTGACCACCAGTACGCCGACGGACCAAGGCGACCACGATCGCAAGATTTCCGGCGACGGCACGCCCGAAGCGGCATGGCAGGGTTGGGCGCGACTCAGCGCCCTGCCCGCGGTGGATCCCGGAGAACTGGTGCCGCTCGGCGCGCGCGCGGTCGTCGTGGCGCCCCATCCGGACGATGAGGTATTAGGCACAGGCGGCTTGCTTGCGCGCCTCTCGGAGATCAGCAGGAACATTCTTGTGATCGCGGTCACGGACGGCACCGCCAGCCACCCGGAGTCGCGCGACTGGCCGCCCGAACGGCTCGCAAGCGTGCGTCCGCTGGAAACGCGCGAGGCCTTGCAGCGCCTGCATCTGCGTCACGTGCAAGTGATACGGCTCGGCCTGCAGGATGGCGACGGCGCGCACTTCGAAACCGCTTTATCAGGACTTCTATCAGAACAACTACAGGCTGGAGATATCGTCTTCACGACCTGGCGCTATGATGGCCACCCCGACCACGAGGCAGCCGGACGCGCCGTTCATTCCGCGGCCAGCGCGCTCGACCTCCCTTGCGTGGAAGTGCCGCTGTGGACGTGGCACTGGGCGTCGCCGGACGATACGCGCGTGCCATGGAGCCGTGCTCGCCGCATCGTTCTCGACGAAAACACACACGCTCGCAAACTTCGGGCGGTACAGGCTTTCCGAAGCCAGCTCGAATCCGACGCAACCACGGGCCGAGCGCCGGTCTTGCCCGCGCATGTGCTGGCCCGGCTGACTCGTCCCTTTGAAGTCGTCCTGATATGACAATCGAAAATAACGATACTAAGCAGTACTTCGATAATCTGTATCGAGACAGCGAAGATCCCTGGAAAATCAGGAACCGCTGGTACGAACGGCGCAAGCGGGCGCTCACGCTCGCCTCGCTTCCGCACGAACACTACGCGCGCGCGTTCGAGCCCGGCTGCGGCAATGGCGAACTGACCGCGCTGCTTGCGCCACGTTGCGGCGAACTGATTGCGTCGGACATTGCGCAAGAGGCCGTCGAACTCACGCGCAGGCGTGTCGCCGAAATGGCGAACGTAACCGTCGCGACCATGTCGACGCCTGAAGACTGGCCGGACGGCAAGCTCGATCTCGTCGTGATCAGCGAGATGGGTTATTACGTCGACGAACCGCAGTTATGGGGCATCGTCGAGCGGCTTCACGAGAGTTTGTCGCCGGACGGCGCGGTCGTGGCGTGTCACTGGCGCAGGCCGATCGAGGGCTGGACGCAAACCGGCGACGACGTCCACGCCAAACTGCGCGGCCGCATGAATCTTCCGCTGCTCGGCCATTACTGGGACGACGATCTCGTCCTCGACGTGTGGACAACAAACTCGAAAACCGTCTATCAACGCGAGGCGTCCGCGTAGCGTTTTCCGTCTTTTACTAAACAAACAGATTGCAAGCAATCGCATATCCAGTAACGATCTAGTGGTTTTCTCCAGTCTCATGCGGCGTAATTTCGACCCTGTTTTACTATACAATCGCGCCGATCAAGCGAATTTGACGGCTGCGGTAAACATCGCGCCGTCGAGACAACAGCCGTAAAGGCGGAGACAGAGAACACCACGATGGCCACCACCATTCGCGATGTCGCGCGTGCGGCAAGCGTCTCGATCGGGACGGTTTCGCGCGCGCTCAAGAATCAACCGGGATTGTCCGAAGCAACGCGCGTGCGTGTCGTCGAAGTCGCCCAGCAGCTCGGCTACGACTCCGGACAGTTGCGCACCCGCATCCGTCGCGTGACATTTCTGCTGCATCGGCAGCACAACAATTTCGCCGTCAGCCCGTTCTTTTCGCACGTGCTGAACGGCTTCGAAGAAGCGTGCCGCGAACGCCGGCTGGTGCCGTCGGTGCTGACCGCCGGCCCGACTCAGGATCTCGCGCAGCAAATGCGCCTGCATGCGCCCGATGCGATCGCGGTCGCGGGCTTCGTCGAACCGGAATTGCTTGCGCATCTGCATTCGCTCGCGCGCCCGACCGTGCTGATCGACCTGCGCGCGCCGGGCTTTCGCTCCGTCAACATCGACAACGTGAAAGGCGCGTCGCTCGCGATGCAGCATCTGTTCGCGTCCGGGCGGCGACGCGTCGCGTTCATCGGCGGGTCACTCGCGCATCACAGCATTGCGCAGCGGGCGCTCGGCTATCGGAAAGCGTATTTCGATGCCGGTCTGCTGTTCGATCCGACGCTCGAAATCATGACGCAGCCGGGCCTGCCCGCCGATCTCGCCGCCGCCGACGCCATGGAGCGGCTGATCGCCGACGCGCGCGCGCAATCCAGTCCGTTGCCCGACGCAGTTTTCGCCTATAACGATGCAGCGGCCCTCGCCGCGATGCGCGTCTGTTTCGCGCACGGTCTGCGCGTGCCGGAGGACGTCGCGTTCGTCGGCTTCGACGATATTCCGGCCGCCGCGCAGAGCACGCCGCCGCTCTCGACCGTAACCGTCGACAAGGAAGCGCTCGGGCGGCGCGGCGTCGAATTGCTGCTGGAAGATCAGGCGGGGCAAGCGGGTCACGCCGGCACGCCGGCTCAGGCCGACACGCTCGTTGCAGTCAACTTCATCGCGCGCGCGAGTTCGGGCGCGCGATCGGACACGAAGCTGGACGAAAAACGGGAAGAGAACCAGGACATCCGCACGCCATGAACATGACCGCCTCACCTGCCCTCGCGGAAGAAGCGCCAATGGAACGCGCGACCGATTTCCGCAGCCGCGACTTCCTGCTCTCGCACGTGCGCGACACGCTGGCGTTCTACGCGCCCAACGCGCGCGACCCGTCCGGCGGCTTCTTTCATTTCTTCAAGGACGACGGCCAGGTCTACGACCGCACCACGCGCCATCTCGTCAGCAGCACGCGCTTCGTCTTCAATTACGCGATGGCGTTCCGTCACTTCGGCGACGCCCGCTATCAGGACGACGCGCGCCACGCGTTCAAATTCCTGCGCGATGCGCACTGGGACGCAACGCTCGAAGGCTACGACTGGGAAATCGAGTGGCGCGACGGCCAGAAGCGCACGCTCGACGGCACGCGCCATTGCTACGGCCTGGCCTTCGTGCTGCTCGCCTGTGCGCACGCGTCGATGGCGGGCATCGACGAAGCGAAGCCGCTGATCGACGAAACCTTCGCGCTCCTCGAACGCCGCTTCTGGGACGCCGAAGCCGGCCTCTACGCCGACGAAGCCACGCCCGACTGGCAGCTTTCGGACTATCGCGGGCAGAACGCGAACATGCACGCCACCGAGGCGCTGCTCGCCGCGTACGAGGCAACGGGCCACGTCATCTATCTGGATCGCGCGTCGACGATCGCGGGCAACATCACGCTGCGGCAGGCGAAGCTGTCGAACGGGCTCGTCTGGGAACACTTCACGCGCGACTGGTCGGTCGACTGGCATTACAACGAATCGGACAGCTCGAATATCTTCCGTCCGTGGGGCTTTCAGCCGGGCCATCAGACCGAGTGGGCCAAGCTCCTGCTGATTCTGGAACGGCATCGCGCGTTGCCGTGGCTCGCGCCGCGCGCAATCGAACTGTTCGATGCGGGTTTCGGCCGTGCGTGGGACAGCCGTCACGGCGGCCTGTATTACGGCTTCGGCCCGGACGGCACCATCTGCGACCACGACAAATACTTCTGGGTGCAGGCGGAAAGCTTCGCGGCGGCGGCGCTGCTCGGCGCGCGCACGGGCCGCGAGCGCTTCTGGGATTGCTACGACGAACTCTGGCGCTATAGCTGGGCGCATTTCGTCGATCACGAATACGGCGCGTGGTATCGCATCCTCACGTGCGACAACCGCAAATACGGCGACGAGAAAAGTCCCGCCGGCAAGACCGATTACCACACGATGGGCGCATGCTACGAAGTGCTGAACGCGCTCGGCCCGATTTCGACTCCACGGTGACAAGCATGGCAAGCGAGCAAACCCACTTCCCCCAATTCGTCTCCGCCGGCGACATTCTCACCGACATGATCCGCACGGACGTGTCGAGCTGGCTTTCGCGGCCGGGCGGCGCGGGCTGGAACGTCGCGCGCGCGGTCGCGCGGCTCGGCCTGCCGACCGCCTGCGCGGGCTCGCTCGGCACCGACAATTTCTCCGACGACCTGTGGGAAGCGAGTGTCGCGTCCGGTCTCGACATGCGCTTCATGCAGCGCGTCGAGCGGCCGCCGCTGCTGGCGATCGTCCACAAGACGCAACCGCCGACCTATTACTTCATGGGCGAAAACGGCGCGGATCTCGCGTTCGATCCGTCGAAGCTGCCGCAAGGCTGGATGGAGCGGGTGAAGTGGGCGCATTTCGGCTGCATCAGCCTCGTGCGTCAGCCGCTCGGCGCCACGCTCGCGCGGCTGGCGGCGCAATTGCGCGAGCACGGCGTGAAGATCAGCTTCGATCCGAACTATCGCAATCTGATGGAACACGGCTACGAGCCGATCCTGCGCAACATGGCGGGGCTCGCCGATCTCATCAAGGTATCGGACGAAGACCTGCACATGCTCTTCAAGGGCATGCCCGAGGCGGACGCGCTCGCAACAGTGCGCGCGATGAATCCGCAAGCCACCGTGCTCGTCACGCGCGGTTCGGCGCAGGCATCTTTGTACGCCGGCGAGCAACGCTATGACGCGCGTCCGCCGAGCGTGGAAGTGGCGGATACCGTCGGCGCGGGCGATGCGTCCATCGGCGGATTGCTCTATAGCCTCATGGCGCGTCACGGCGACTGGTCGGATCATCTGAAGTTCGCGCTCGCGGCGGGCGCGGCGGCGTGCCGGCATTCGGGCGCGCATTCGCCGACGCTCGAAGAAGTCGAGGAGCTTCTGAAATAGCCGAACCCCGGCTGAAAACCTGCCGGAGCGCCGTCGTACGCATTACATATCAGCGTGCTAGCATGGTTTCGTCCTTGCCGGAGGCGAAGCCAACATGGAAGACACGATCTACACGAAAGGCATCTACACCGCGACGATCGGCGTACGCGCCATCGACGGCGATCAGTTCCAGGGGCTCGTCTCGCTGACACGCGACGACGGCGAAGATGCCGACGCGACACTCTACGAAGTCGAGGCCGCGTCGGGCAACGAGGAAGAAGCGCTCGAAGAAGCACGGGCGCTTGCGCACCGCATCCTCGGCGAAATCGAACTGTAGGCGGCCGCGCGGGCGTGCGGCGCGTTCGCGTCGCGGCGCCGAACGGCTGCATCGGAGGGCATCATGCCTGAGCAGATCTTCCTTTACGGCGTCTACGCGATCCACGTTCGGCCGGTCGAACTACAGGGCTCGCGCTGGGACGCCGAATACGAAATCCGGCATCACGACAAAGCGGTCCAGCCGTGGTCGACCGTCGGCGGCGACGACGGTCTCGCGGACAAAGCCGAAGCCATCGAACTGGCACATCAACGCGCCGTGTCGGATATCGAGGCCGGCGCGGGCATTCCGAAGCCGCGCACGTTCCCCTGATCCGGCATCTTCGCATTCACGATTGCGATTCTTCCGTGCCGTGCGCGACACCCGCGTGCGGCCTGAGCGCCAGCCGCTCCGCCTCACGATGATCGATTGCGGACGCGCGCTCGTAGCCCTCACGCGCGAGCGCCCGCTCGACATAATCGAACAGCACGCCCTGCGGCCCGACCAGCTTCGCCATGAACGCGATCTGCAACGTGCTCGCCGCGAGAATATCGGCGGCGGTGAATTGTTCGCCGAGCAGCCACGGCCCTTCCTCCAGCGCGCCTTCGATCGCGTGCTCGACGCGCGAGAGATCGCCCCAGCCGAAGCTCACCGTGTTGCCTCGCGCGCCGGTCATGCGCTCGGCCATCGCCGGTTCCAGGCATGAGCCGGTGAAAAACATCCATTGCAGAAAGCGGCCGCGCGCGGGATCGTCGAGCGGCACGCCCATGCCGGTTTCCGGATAGCGGTCTGCAAGATAGAGCAGCACTGCGCCCGACTCGGCCACGCGCACCACGCCGTCCTCCAGCGCGGGCAACTTCGACATCGGATTGACGCGGCAAAAATTCGGATCGTTCTGCGCGCCCGCGCGGATATTCACGAATTCGAGCCGGTACGGCACGCGCATTTCTTCGAGCATCCACAGCGCGCGAAAGGCGCGTGTCTTCGGCCAGTAGTAGAGCTTCATGGACGTAGGTTTCCCCGACAAATTCCCCGAGATTGAGGCATTCAGATTAGCCCCGATGCGTGCCCATTCCCGCTTCGGGTTTACGTGTAGCGACGCCGAATCGAGAAGATTTCTCTCCATCGACGCGAAAACGAGGCCGATGTTTGCCGATGCGCGTCAAATCCGGGCGACTGAGCAAAAACATTCCGCATTTGTCGGCAAAGAATGTTGCATTGCCTCACATACATAGAACGAGACGAGATTCCATGAACGCACGCGTCCCCGCCGATGCTTTTTCTCCGCCCGCGCTGTCGGACTACCAACTGAGCGACAACCTGAGCGCCACGACCGGCCGCATCTTTCTCACGGGCACGCAGGCGCTCGTGCGGCTCGTGCTGATGCAGCGCGAACTCGATCGCGCGGCGGGTCTCAACACGGCGGGTTTCGTCAGCGGCTATCGCGGTTCGCCGCTCGGCATGGTCGATCAGCAATTGTGGAAAGCGAAGAAACTGCTCGCGTCGCACGATGTGCGCTTTCTGCCCGCGATCAACGAGGAACTCGGCGGCACTGCCGTGCTGGGCACGCAGCGCGTGGAATCGGACTCGGAGCGCACCGTCGAGGGCGTCTTCGCGATGTGGTACGGCAAGGGTCCGGGCGTCGATCGCGCGGGCGATGCGCTCAAGCACGGCAACGCCTACGGTTCGTCGCCGCATGGCGGCGTGCTGGTGGTCGCGGGCGATGACCACGGCTGCGTGTCGTCGTCGATGCCGCATCAGAGCGACCAGACGATGATCTCGTGGCACATGCCGGTGGTGAATCCGTCGAACGTCGCGGACATGCTGGAGTTCGGCGTCTACGGCTGGGCGCTGTCGCGTTTTTCGGGCGCGTGGGTCGGCTTCAAGGCGATTTCCGAGACCGTCGAATCCGGCTCGACCGTCGATCTCGACGCCATCCGCACCGACTGGCGCGCGCCCGAAGACTTCACGCCGCCGCCGGGCGGCCTGCACAACCGCTGGCCCGATCTCCCGAGCCTGACTATCGAGGCGCGCCTCGCCGCGAAGCTCGACGCCGTGCGCCATTTCGCGCGCGCGAACAGCATCGACAAATGGATCGCGCCGAGCCCGCGCGCGAACGTGGGCATCGTGACCTGCGGCAAGGCGCATCTCGATCTGATGGAAGCGCTGCGCCGGCTCGACCTCACCGTCGACGATCTCGATGCCGCCGGCGTGCGCATCTACAAGGTCGGGCTGTCGTATCCGCTGGAAACGACGCGGCTCGACACTTTCGTCGAAGGCCTGAGCGAAGTGCTCGTGATCGAGGAGAAAGGGCCGGTCGTCGAGCAGCAGATCAAGGAGCATCTGTACAACCGTGTGGATGGCGCGCGCCCGGTCGTGATCGGCAAGAACGCGCGCGACGGCGCGGCGCTGCTGTCGGCGCTCGGCGAACTGAGGCCTTCGCGCGTGCTGCCGGTGTTCGCGGACTGGCTCGCGCGTCACAAGCCTGCGCTCGATCGCCGCGACAAGGTGGTCGATCTGGTTGCGCCGCACATTCTTTCGAATGTCGCCGATGCCGTGAAGCGCACGCCCTACTTCTGCTCGGGCTGTCCGCACAACACGTCGACGAAAGTGCCGGAAGGATCGGTCGCGCAGGCGGGCATCGGCTGTCACTTCATGGCGTCGTGGATGGAGCGCGACACCACCGGGCTGATCCAGATGGGCGGCGAAGGCGTCGACTGGGCCTCGCACTCGATGTTCACCAAGACGCCGCACGTCTTCCAGAATCTCGGCGACGGCACGTATTTCCATTCCGGCATTCTCGCGATCCGTCAGGCCGTGGCCGCGAAGGCCAACATCACGTACAAGATTCTCTACAACGATGCGGTCGCGATGACAGGCGGCCAGCCGGTCGACGGCAGCATCTCCGTGCCGCAGATCGCGCGGCAGGTGGAGGCGGAAGGCATTGCGCTGTTGGTTGTCGTCAGCGACGAGCCGGAGAAATACATCGGCCACGAAGATCAATTTCCGCGCGGCACGACGTTCCATCATCGCGGCGAGCTGGATGACGTGCAGCGCCGTCTGCGCGACACGCCGGGCGTGACCGTGCTCATCTACGATCAGACGTGCGCCGCCGAGAAGCGCCGCCGCCGCAAAAAAGGCGAGTTTCCCGATCCGGACAAGCGTCTGTTCATCAACGAAGCCGTGTGCGAAGGCTGCGGCGATTGCGGCGTGCAGTCGAATTGTCTGTCGGTCGAGCCGGTCGAAACCGAACTCGGGCGCAAGCGGCGCATCGATCAGTCGTCGTGCAACAAGGATTATTCGTGCGTGAACGGCTTCTGCCCGAGCTTCGTCACGCTCGAAGGCGCGAAGCTGAAGAAAGCCGCGGGCCACGCATTCGATCCGGCCGAACTCGCGCGCCGCGTCGATGCCTTGCCGCTGCCGGCCGGCCATCTCGATCAGGCGCCGTACGACATTCTCGTGACGGGCGTCGGCGGCACGGGCGTCGTGACGGTGGGCGCGCTCATCAGCATGGCGGCGCATCTGGAAGGCAAGAGCGCGTCGGTGCTCGATTTCATGGGCTTCGCGCAGAAAGGCGGCTCGGTGCTGTCGTTCGTGCGCTTCGCCGCGACGGATGCGCTGCTGAATCAGGTGCGCATCGACACGCAACAGGCCGATCTGCTGCTCGCGTGCGACATGGTCGTCGGCGCGAGTCCGGAAGCGTTGCAGACGGTGCGGCACGATCGCACGAAGATCGTCGTGAACACGCACGCGATTCCGAACGCGAGCTTCGTGCAGAACCCCGAAGCGAATCTTCATGCCGATGCGCTGCTCGACAAGATGCGCCACGCAGCCGGCCCCGATGCCCACGACGCAATGCGCCACTGCGACGCGCAAGCACTCGCGACGCGCTTTCTCGGCGACACCATCGGCGCGAACATTCTGATGCTCGGCTTTGCGTGGCAACTCGGGCTCGTGCCGCTGTCGCTGGCGGCGCTGATGCGCGCCATCGAACTGAACAACGTCGCGGTGACGGCGAACAAACTGGCATTCGCGATCGGCCGTCTGGCTGCAGCCGACATGTCGGCGCTCGATGCGCTGAGCGCGCAGGCGAAAGCGCTGGCCAAGCGCGTCACGCTTGCGCATATGTCGCTGCCCGAGCTGATCCGCGATCGCGAGGAACGGCTGCTTGCGTACGGCGGCGCGAAGTATGTCGAGCGTTATCGCAAGCTGGTGAATGCGGCGGCCGGGCATGAAGCCATCGCGCGCGGCATCGCGATCTCGTTCTACAAGCTGCTCGCCGTGAAGGACGAATACGAAGTCGCGCGCCTGCATGCGGACCCGGCGTTTCGCGCGGCGCTTGCCGCTCAGTTCGAAGGCACGGCGGGCGAAAGTTATGCGGTGAAGTTCAATCTCGCACCGCCCGCGCTCACGCATTCGACAAACGGCGGCGTGCCGAAGAAGAAGGTGTTCGGCCAATGGATGTGGCCGGTGTTCGGCGGTCTCGCGAAATTCCGTGCGCTGCGCGGCAGTGCGCTCGATGTCTTCGGCAAGACGCTCGAACGCCGCATGGAACGCCAACTTGCCGACGACTTCGAAATCACCCTGACGCGTGCGCTGGCGAAACTCGACGCCGACAACGCCCGCGACGTAGAGACGCTAGCCGCGCTGTTCGAGCGCGTGCGCGGCTACGGCCACGTGAAGCTCGCGAACGTCGCGATGGTCAAGCGCAGCGAGCGCGATCTTGCGGCGCGCATCGGCATCGAGGCGGCGACGGGCGACGCGGTCCGCGCCGCCATCGACACGATGAAAGGCGCGGCATCGCTGAAGGGCATTCCGGTCGTCGCCGTGAAATAAGCCGCGCGCTTGCTCGGCGACGTCACTCGGCGTCGTCGGGCAGCCAGTCGATGTCGCCGCACAGCACGCAGCGCTTGCCTCCCGAGCGCGTCTCCACCGACAGCGTGACGCACGGCATCGCCTCGTTGATCGACAGATACGGTTTGGTCACATGCACGCGTTCCGGGTCGCCGAGCGCCGCGCGGAAGTACGGGCGGCGCAGCCAGTTCGCGCCCTGCGCGTCGATGAGCGGCAGAAAGCGCGCCTCGTGCGCGGCGCGGTCCGCGCGCAGCACGACATTGCGGCCCGCCTGCTTGCCGTTCTGATCGAGCAGGAAGCAGCGCGCGGCGTTGTCGAGCGCGAGGAAATTCCAGCACACTTCTTCGAGCGGCTCGCCCGCCGCGAGCCGTTCGGCGGCCCGCTCGAACGCGCGCAGATACGGCTGCAGGCGCGTGGCGACGCGCCGCTCGCGCGCCTCGGTCTGCAGACGATAACGCTCGGTCAGCTCGCCGATGATCGTCTGCGCATGCACGCTGTCCGCCGGTCCCGGATGCGGCCGCGCAAAGAAAAATCCCTGCACGAAGTCCGCGCCGCTCGCGAGCGCGAGTTGCGCTTCGTGCTCGGTCTCGACGCCTTCGATCAGCACGAGCTTGCCCGCCTCGTGCAGCAGCGACACGATCCCCGACAGCACCGCCTCCATGTTCTGCCGCTGCTTGCGCGTACGCGGCGAGAGCGGCGCATGCACGTTCTGTCCGGCGTGCGAGAGCATCACGCGATCCAGTTTGACGATATCCGGATCGAGCTGCCAGATACGCTCGATGTTCGTATGCCCCGCGCCGAAGTCGTCGAGCGCAATGAGAAAGCCCTGCTCGCGGAATTGCTGCACGGCGAGCGCGAGCCGCTCGACGTCGTCGGCGCTTTGCTCCAGCACTTCCAGCACGATGCGGCGCGGCTCGATATGCAGGCGCTTGAGATTCGCCATCAGCGCGGCCGCGTGATACGGCTCGGTCAGCGCGCCCGGATGCACGTTGAGAAACAGCCATTCGGTCTGCGCGCCGAGCATCTTGAAATTTTCGAGATGCAGCGCCTGCGCGAGCCGGTCGATCTGCAACGCCTCGCCCAGGCGCGACGCCTGCCCGAACACGTCGAGCGGCGACACCGGCCGGTCGAGCGCATCGTGCGCGCGCAACAGCCCCTCGTAGCCGACCGCCCGCATATGCGAGAGGCTGAACACCGGCTGAAACACGCTCGATAACGTCAGCTCGCCGTGTTCGACCGAATAGCGCTCGAGTCCCGACATCACGCCGAGCTCGAAGCTGCGCGTGGTCACCGTCGCTTTCTCGGGATTTGCGATCACCATGTCGATGTCCTCGCCTGTGAGCCCGGGCGATGCGCCACCGACCTGCGCGTGCGTTGCGTCGTCACTGCCACCGGACCCGCGGCGGATCCGCCCCAAACCATTTTCATAGAACAGCCCTCGATGATCTCGTCGGGAGTCTGAACGTCCCGTGGCTTTCGTTTAAGCAAGCTCCATGCGCACGGCGAGGCGCGCAGCGACGCGATTCGTCGGCCTTTTGCCCGCGACATGCACCGTCGGCAGGCGATTTCACGTGCACGCGCACCGTTGCGGTGCGAAATCGGCGGACGACGTCCGTCGGGCAACGGCGCGGCACGGGACGCTGACCGCTTCGCCGGCACGGGCTACACTTTCCGCTCATCGAAACAATCGTAGACGCCGCGCGCGCCGGACGCCCGCGTGCGTCGTGCTATAGCGCACACATGGAAATCGTTTTTACCGTTCTCATTCTGCTGCTCGCGGTGGCACTCTCCGGACTCGGCGTGAGCCTGCTGCCGGTGAAGCTGCCGCTGCCGCTTATCCAGATCGCGATCGGCGCGCTGCTGGCGTGGCCGCGCCTCGGTCTGCACGTCACCTTCGATCCCGAACTTTTCATGCTGCTGTTCATCCCGCCGCTGCTGTTCGCGGACGGCTGGCGCATTCCGAAGCGCGAGCTGTACATGCAGCGCCGCGCGATCCTGATGCTCGCGCTCGGGCTCGTGTTCATCACGGTCGGCGTGCTCGGCTTTTTTCTGCACGCGATGATTCCGTCGATGCCGCTGCCCGTCGCGTTCGCGCTCGCCGCCGTGCTCTCGCCGACCGATGCCGTCGCGCTCACGGGCATCGCGGGGCGCAATCGCATTCCGGCGAACCTGATGCACGTCCTCGAAGGCGAAGCGCTGATGAACGACGCGTCGGGCCTCGTCGCGCTGAAATTCGCGATCGCGGCCGCGCTGACGGGCGTGTTCTCGCTGCGCGACGCCACCGTCAGCTTTTTCATCATCGCGGCGGGCGGGATCGCGATCGGCGCGGTGATCAGTTGGGCCGTGACCGAAATTCCGTCGCGCCTGCTGAAATTCTCCGAAGACGACGACCCGGCCGCCGGCGTGATCCTGACGATCCTGATTCCGTTCGCGGCCTATGTCGTCGCCGAGCACACGGGCTGCTCCGGCATTCTGGCGGCCGTGTCGGCGGGCATGGTGATGAACATCCAGAGCCTGCGCGACAGCGTTCCGAGCGCGGTGCGCGTGCGCATGACGAGCACGTGGACGATGATCGAGTTCGTCTTCAACGGCATGGTGTTCATCCTGCTCGGGCTGCAGTTTCCACACATCATCGGGCAGGCGCTGATCGAGGCGCATCACGACGGCAACGCGCAAGTCGGGCTGCTGCTCGGCTACGTGTTCGCGACGCTGGTCGCGCTCTACGCGCTGCGCTTCGTGTGGGTGTATTCGCTGCGCTGGGTCGCCGCGCGCAGAACGGCCAAGCAGGGCCTCGACAGCGCCGCGCCCGGCGTGCGCACGCTCGCGCTGACCACCATTGCCGGCGTGCGCGGCGCGGTAACGCTCGCGGGCGTCTTGTCGCTGCCGGTGGCGCTGGAGAACGGCACGCCGCTCGCCGGGCGCGATCTGGCGATCTTCATTGCGTCGGCGGTGATTCTGGTGTCGCTGCTGATCGCGGTCGTTGGCCTGCCGCTGATGCTGCGCGGCGTCGCGCGGGAGCGCAATCCGCACGCGGCCGAGGAACGCATGGCGCGTCGCAGCGCGGCGCAGGCGGCGATCCGCGCGATCGACGACACGCACGACGAACTCATTGAGCAAATGGACGAAGCCGCGTCCGCCCGCTGCGCCGATTCCACCGCGCGCGTGATGAGCCTGTACCGGCGCCGCCTCGAACAACTGGGCGACGAAGAAGCGCCGCGCGTGGCGGCCAGAAAAAGCGAGCTGATGGAAACGCGCCTCAAGATGGCCGCGCTGCGCGCCGAACGCACGGAACTGCTGAGACTGCGCTACGCCCAGGCGATCAACGACGAGACCTTGAGCAAGCTGATGCGGGAAATCGATCTTTCGGAGACGGCGATCGTCAACCGCAAGCGCGGCACGGCCAGTTGAAAGCGGCGGCGGGCGCACCGGTTCAGGATGCGCCCGCCTTGGAGCAGATCACGCCACGATCAGTTGAAGGTGTGCGTCACGCCGACCGCGCCGCCGAAATCCGGCGACGACAACGTCGGCGACATGGTGATGCCGCCGTTCACGCGCCACGTGCCATCGTTCGACGTACCGCCGATGCCGATCGCGAGACCCATCTGATTGTGATAGACGCCGGTCGCGGCCCCGGCCGAGATCTTGCCGGGACGATCGTCGTAACGCAGCGCGGCAATGGCGATGGCAGCCGCAGTTCCGCCGTACGACTTCTTCAGGTTGTCGTTCACTTGTTGCTGGACGTTGTTCACCTGATTCTGCATGTTGCCGAGACCGGCGTTCAGTTGATTCAGGTTGACCGCGTCCGTGCCGTTGACGGCGGGCGCAACGTTCGTCACGCGGCGTTCGTTGCCCACGGAACCCACCGACACCGTGTTCGCCTGATTCGCCACCGAGTTCGCGCCGAGCGCGATCGAATTGTCCGCGTTCGCGCCCGCGCCATTGCCGATCGCCGTGCTCGACGCGCCCGATGCGACGCTGCCGCCACCGACTGCCGTGCTAGACGTACCCGATGCCGTGCTGCCGCTGCCGACAGCGAGCGCGTTGGAACCGCTGGCGGCCGGTGCGACGTAAGTCACCGGATTGTTGGCGACGTAGGTCGGACCGGAAGGCGGCAGCACGTTGATCACCACGCCGCCGATGGCCGCCTTGAGTTGAGCGACGTTCACCGCATCCGTGCCGGCCACGCCCGTCGCGACGTTGTGCAGCGTCACCGGCGCGCTCGCGTTCGGGCCGACCAGCGTCACGTCGTTCGATACCGGCTGGCCTGCCGCGCCGAGTCCGGTCGTGGGCGCGGCGGAGGTCGAGTACTGCAACGGCGCGTTGTTCTGCAGCGCCTCGACCGTGCTGGCTACGCCGGTATACGACTGGCCATACACGCCGTAGACCGGCGCGCTTATCTGTCCGCTTGCCGGATCGAAGGTCGCCCCGCCGCCCAGCGCGCTCGCCACGCTGCCGCCGAACGTGTTGACCTTCTGGTCTTCGGCCGCGAGCGCAAGATTCGTCGCGTTCAGTTGGGAGCCGTTCACGGCGTCGGTGCTGGTTGCGTCGATCCGGCCGGCGGCGACGTTGGTCAGCGTGCGCTCCGCGCCGGCAGCGCCGATGCTGACCGTGCTGGTCGGATTGACGCCCTGGAACGCGTAGGTCGTGCCGTTGATGGTCACCGACGACGTGCCGACTGCCGCCGCCGTCACGCTGTTGGAACCGAGGGCGACGTCGTTGGCGTTGAGTGCCTGCGCGTTCTTGCCGAAGGCGAGCGCGCTGTCGCCTGAAGCTGCAGCCGTATTGCCGAATGCAAGCGCGGATTGTCCGGACGCCGCGGCGCTTGTGCCGAAAGCGAGCGCGTTGTCGGCCGAGGCGGCCGCGCCGGTTCCGAACGCAAACGAATTGTTGCCGGATGCGACCGACCGAGCCCCGAATGCCAGTGCGTACTGTCCCGATGCCTGAGCACCCGCGGTCTTGTCGGCACCGAATGCGAGTGAGCCGTAGCCCGTCGCGTGCGAACCTGAACCGATCGATACGGCGTAATCGCCGAGCGCCGACGTGGCGTTCGTGAACGGGTTGCCGCCAATGGCGATTGCATTCGTGCCTGTCGCGACCGCCTGGTCACCGATTGCTACCTGCGAGCCCGCGCCGCTCGCATTGGTGGTGGCCCCGATCGCAACCGGCGAGGATCCCGTGAGCGCCGTCGAGTCGGCATTCGCAAGATAGCCAATGGCAACACCGGCGCCCGGCCGGCCTCCGACAACATTATTCGAATGCGAGCCGAAGTCCAGCGTTATCGTGGCAAAGGCGCTACTCGTGAAGGCCAGCCCCGTCAGCGAAAGGGAGATCGCCGCCAGAATTCGCGACAGTTTCGTCCGTTGCGACGAACGGATTGGCGCAATCGCTCCGGCAAGACGCGGCGTCCGGTGCTCAGATGTTGTCTTGATCATCAATTTAGCGCTCCTAAATGTGCCGACAGGCACGTTCTCAACGATGCGGTGATGGGTGCGGTGGCAAAAAAAAGCCACGCACGTCACCGCTTAAAACTTACTTAGCAATACTGATTTAATCAGCAAATCAAGCAATACCGCTGATGAAAGCCAGAGAACTAGGACGTTGGTGTCTGAGATTCGGCGCCGCGTCTCTATAAATTGGGAATCTATCGAGGAGTGATTAGGCACGACATCAGACGGTTCCTATACGCGAATGCACAGGAAAGTCCGTGGTGACGCTTCGTCGCAAGGGGCGATGAAGTGAGTCGTCGAATGCGGGGAGGGAGGGAAAGAGGAGGCTTTGAAGCGAAGGTCACGCGGGCACATCCGCCCGCGTGACGATAAGAAGCGGGTAACTCAGTCAGACTACGCCAGATCCACGTCGCCGCAAGAGCGCGTAAAAAATGATCGCGCCGAAGGTCGCTGTCCCGATGCCGCCGAGCGCGAAACCGCCGAGCTTGAGCGTGAAGTCACCCGTGCCGAGCACGAGCGTCACCGCCGCGACGATCAGATTGCGGTTATCCGAAAAATCCACCTTGTTGACGACCCAGATGCGCGCGCCCGTCACCGCGATCAAGCCGAACACGACGATCGACACGCCGCCGAGCACCGGCCCCGGAATGGTCTGGATGAGCGCGCCGAACTTCGGCGAAAAGCCCAGCACGATCGCGAACAGCGCGGCGATCACGAACACGAGCGTCGAATAAATCTTGGTGACGGCCATCACGCCGATGTTCTCGGCGTAAGTTGTCACGCCCGTGCCGCCCGCGAAGCCGGATACGATGGTCGCGAGCCCGTCGCCGATGAACGCGCGGCCGATGTACGGGTCGAGGCTCTTGCCGGTCATTGCACCGACCGCCTTGATGTGCCCGAGATTCTCCGCCACGAGAATGATCGCGATGGGCGCGAGCAGCGTCATCGCCGGGGCTTCGAACACGGGCGCCGTGAAGTGCGGCATGCCGAACCACGCGGCATTCGCGACGATCGCGAAATCGATCGGCTTGCCCATGCCCGCGCCGTTGGTCAACGCGGCGTAGATGAGGTAGGCCATCGCCAGCCCGATCAGGATCAAAAGCCGCTGCGCCATGCCGCGCGCGAACACCGCGACCGCGCCCACGCCCACGCACAATACCGTGACCAGCGCCATCCACGACTCGAAGCTGCTGCCCATCACGCCCTTGACGGCGATAGGCGCGAGATTCAGCCCGATCACGCAGACGATCGCGCCGGTGACGACCGGCGGCATCAGCGCTTCGATCCACTTCGTGCCGACCGCCGTGACGATCAGCCCGATGATCATGTACGCCACGCCGCACGCAATAATCCCGCCCAGCGCCACCGGAATGTTCATGTTCGGACCGTGGCCGCCGTAGCCCGTCACCGCAATGACGAGACCGATAAACGCAAAACTCGAACCGAGATAGCTCGGCACGCGCCCGCCGACGAGCACGAAGAACAGCAGCGTGCCGACGCCCGACATGAAAATGCACAGATTGGGATCGAAGCCCATCAGCAGCGGCGCGAGCACGGTCGAGCCGAACATCGCGACGACGTGCTGGATGCCCATCGCGATCATCTGCGGCCAGGCGAGTCGCTCGTCGGGCGCGACGACGCGTCCCTCCGCGGCATCCGGCTGGACGGGCCAGCGCGGGAAATAAGAATCGGACATGGGCGGGCCTCCTTCGCGGCGGTGACGCGCCGTCCGCACGGCGCGCGTGATGAAAAATCAGGCGCGAGTGTACGGAGCGGGCTGCCGGGTGGCAAGCGAACCGATATTACGGCTGTTTTGCCCTCCCGCGCCCGCGCCGTGTCAAGCCGGTCAGACGGCGTGCGCGAGTTCGAAGACCGCGACCGCGCTCTTCAGTTGCTCGGCCTGATCGGCCATCGCGCCCGCGGCGGCGGCGGCCTGCTCGACGAGCGCCGCATTCTGCTGCGTCACCTGATCCATCTGCGCGACGGCGCGGTTCACCTGTTCGATGCCCGCGCTCTGCTCGTGCGACGCCGACGAAATCTGCGTCACGATATCGGTCACGCGCTGTACGGCGTGCGTGACTTCGGCCATCGTCGTGCCGGCGCGTTCGGCGAGCGCCGCGCCGCTGTCGACGCGCGTCGTCGAGGCTTCGATCAGCTCCTTGATTTCCTTCGCCGACATCGCGCTGCGCTGCGCGAGCGAGCGCACTTCGCCCGCGACGACCGCGAAACCGCGGCCCTCCTCGCCCGCGCGCGCCGCTTCGACGGCGGCGTTGAGCGCCAGAATGTTCGTCTGGAACGCGATGCCCTCGATCACGCCGATGATGTCCGTCATGCGCTTGGAGCCCGCCGCCAGTTCGCGCATGTTGTCGACCACTTCGCCGACAAGCTCGCTGCCGCGCGCCGACACATCCGACGCGCCGCGCGCAAGTCCGCTGGCTTCGTCGGCGTTGCTGGCGTTCTGGCGCACGGTCTGCGTGAGCTGCTCAATGCTCGACGCTGTTTCTTCCAGCGACGCCGCCTGCTCCTCGGTGCGCTGCGACAGATCCGTGTTGCCCTGCGCGATTTCGCGCGACGCATACAGGATCGATTCGCTCGACTGCCGGATGCCGCCGACGATATCCGCGAGTTTCGTGCTCATGTTGCCGAGGCTTGCGAGCATGCTGCTGTCGTCGCCGGGACGGGTGGCCACGCGCGCCGTCAGATCGCCGCGCGCGATGCGATCGGCGATATCGGCCGCGTACGCCGGCTCGCCGCCCAACTGCGCGGACAGACGCCGGCCGATCAGCACCGCGAGCAGCGCGCCCGCGACCATCGCGCCGAAGACGAGTGCGAGCATGACGACGCGCATCGTTTCATATTCCGATGCCGCGTAGTGGCGCGCATCGGTCGCGCGTTTGCGTTTGAACTCGGCGAGACGTTCGAGCGCGTCGCGCGCCTTCTCGCTTGCGGCGATCGCGCGCGAGATGAGGCCCATCTGGTCGACATCGATCGGCATCGGCTTTTTGCCCATCTGCATCAGCACGATGTTCTCCCACGCCGCAACCGATGTGCTCGCCGCATCGAAAAGCGCGAGTCCTTCGGCCGATTTTATGGTCGGGCGCATGCGCTCGAACGCGCGGTGCATGCTGTCGAGCGAGCGCGCCATGTCTTCCTTGAGCTTCGCGCGGCCGGTGTCGTCGGCGAAGGTCAGGTTGGCGGCCGCGAGATCGGTGTTGAGTTTGTGCTTGTTGACTTCCTCGACCCAATAGACGCCTTCCATATGACGGTCGCTGATCTCCTCGATCAGGCCATTCATCTTCGCGAGCGAAAACACGCCGGTGGCGCCCACGCATGCGGTAAACAGGATCACCACCGCGAAAGACAGCAACAGCTTGCTGAGCACGGACAGGCGGTCAAACCATTTCATCGATGTCTCCTCTGCCGACCAGAACGGCGTCTGAGCGTCCGGCTCTGGTCGCGCACCCCGCAGACGGCGCCCGCGGACGGCGCAGCGCGAACCTGCTTCGCGCACAGTGTGGCTTTACGGCGTTCGGCCGATTTTTCTTGAGCGCGTATGAAGGAGATAACGCCGGCTGGATGGAAACCCGATTTTCGCGAAAGCCTCCCGAAAGACCCGCGAAAGCATCGGCCCGTAAACAGTGGCCAAAAAACAGGAAATTAAGCGGGTTTCGAATTCGGAGTGTTCTTATAGGGCCATGAAAGGCTGACTCGTATGCTCTCTACATGCGTGTTTCTCATGGTCGCGCATGTAGTCGTTGCAACTCTCCGATTACCGCCCTCGACACCCGGCTTGGGCGGTTTTTTTTGCCTGTCGCTTTTGATTTTGCTTTTGCGCACGGCATCCGCGGGCGTTGGCCCATAGCGCCCATAGCGCCCGAAGGCGCGAGCCAATCCCATCGAAATAAGCTTGAGTGCGCAAAGGCGCGCGCGGCAGCCCTTTGCGCGGCCGCCGCGAAAGCCCGCCGCGTTATTGACGCACCGGCTTCTTGGCCAGCTTGCGCTGCAAGGTCCGCCGATGCATGTTGAGCGCGCGCGCCGTCGCCGAAATATTGCCGTTGTTTTCGGCGAGTGCCCGCTGAATATGTTCCCATTCAAGCCGCGCCACCGAGAGCAGCGTCGGGTTTTCAATCGCTTCCTCGGCCGTCTGCTCGCTCGCCTCTTCCTGCAGCGCGGAGAGAATCGTCTCTACGTTCGCCGGCTTCGCGAGATAGTTGTCGGCGCCGTCCTTCACCGCCTGCACCGCCGTCGCGATGCTTGCATAACCGGTCAGCACCAGAATGCGCGCATCGGGCTGCAGATCGCGCAGCGGCGAAACCAGGCGCAGGCCGGAATCGTTGCCCAGGTGAAGATCGACCGTGATCTGGCCGAACTTGTGCAGGTTGGCGAGCTTCAGCGCCTCGTCGCCGTCGTGCGCCTGATGCGGCGTGTAGCCGCGCCGTGCAAGACCACGGGCCAGGATGCCCGCAAAAACTTCGTCGTCGTCGATGATCAGAAAGTTGGTATCGCTCATGCCTTTTTCTCCGTGATTCAACCCCGGCGTCCCCGAATTCGAGTTCAGGCGGCGCCGCTTCGTTCAGTCCGGGCCGCCTGATCGGCAACGGCGGCCATGCCCCGGTTCGGCAGGCGCAACACCGCGCGTGTGCCGCGCGGCTCGCCATCGACGAGTTCGATCGAACCGTTCAGGCGCGCCGCCGCCGCGAACGCCAGATAAAGCCCGACGCCATGTCCGCCCTGCGTGCTGTCCACCGGCCCCGCGCCGAGCGACGCGCGCAACGCGGGCGGAATGCCCGGGCCGCGGTCGCAGACGTCGAAGCGCACCCTGTTCCTGCCGTCGATGGTTTCGGCCGTCGCCTGCAGCGTCACCGATTCGCTGCTCGCGCGCGCGGCGTTGTCGAGAAGGATCGTGAGAATCTGGCCGACGGCGACCGGATCGTCGATTGCCGCATCCGCCGGCGTCGTGCCGGTCTGCGCAAACTTCACCTGCGGATGACGCAGCCGCCATTGCTCGATGAAACTCGCGAGCCATTCGTCGAGCGCCTGCCGGCTCGACGGCCCCGTCGCGCGGCTGCGCAAACGCGCCAGCGCCGACGTGCACAGCGCCATCTGCTGTTCGAGCAGTTCGAAATCGGCGGCGTAGGGCGCGAGGTTTTTATCGTGCGCGGCGGAATCGCGCAGTTCCTCGGACAACATCGCGATAGTCGAAAGCGGCGTGCCCATCTCGTGCGCGACGGTCGCCGCCTGCACGCCGAGCGCGACGGCGCGTTCGTCACGCAGATGGCGCTGCTGGGCTTCGGCGAGCGCGGCGTCGCGCACGCGCAGCGCCCGCGACATGCGCGCGACGAACCAGCCGATCAGCCCGACGCTCACCATGAAGTTGACCCACAGCCCCATGCGGAAATAATCGAACAGATTGGCCGGATTCTCGATGTTGAGCGGCACGTAGTTGTAGCTGAGCAGCGCATAACAGGCGACGGCGAAGAGCGCGAGGCAGCCCATCATCATCCACGGCAGCACGGCGGCGGCGATCGCAAGCGACGGCAAATAAAGCGTCACGAACGGATTGGTCGCGCCGCCGGAGAGGAACAGCAGCGCCGAGAGCGCGCCGAGATCGACGCACATCTGCCCGAACAGCTCCAGGTTCGTCTCGGGCCGCGCCCGCGACACGCGCAGCCACGTGAGCCCGTTGAAGAGCATTTCGAGCGCGATGACGAGCAGCATCGCGGGCAGCGGAAGCTTCGCGCCGTAGAAAATCTGCACGACCGTGATCGTCAGCAACTGGCCGATGATCGCGAGCGAGCGCAGCCAGAAGAGATGACCGAGGTTGACGCGGCCGGTGGTGGTTATGCGATGCATCTGGTTTGAGTGCCTGTCGACGCCGAACGCGCGCCGGGTTGGTTTCGCGCGTCATGCGACATTATCCCGCTTGCATCGGGCGTGCTGCCGCATCTGTCGCGATTTGTCGCACCCGCCGCCGCTCCGTCAGGCGGGCCGCGACGCGCGCTCGATCTGCGCCGTCAGCCGCGTCAGACACGCCGGACACAGACAACCCACGCCGGGCGACAGACGATCGTGCGGCAGAGCGGGCAGCGCGGCGCACCAGCAGGCCGCGTCGCCCGCGCGCACGCCGCAGCGAAACGGCGCGCCGCATTGTGCGCAGGATTCGGCATCAGCGGAGGCGGCATCGTTTCGTTCGGAGGGGTCGTTCATCATCTTGTCATCGGTTCGCCGAAACGATCATCGCACGCCTGCCGCCCCGCCGGAAAACACGAGCCGGCCCGCGGCAATTCGTCCTGCTGCGTTGCGTCAGTCCTGTACAATTCGGCGTGTTTAAACGCTCCTCGCCTCATTTGCCGCCATGTCCGAGCTACCTGACCTCACGCAAATCGCCCCGACCCTGAAGGCCGAAATCCTGGCCGAGGCGTTGCCCTATATCCGCCAGTATCACGGCAAGACCGTCGTGATCAAATACGGCGGCAATGCCATGACCGAGGAACGCCTGAAACAAGGCTTCGCGCGCGACGTCATTCTGCTCAAGCTGGTCGGCATCAATCCGGTGATCGTGCACGGCGGCGGTCCCCAGATCGACCAGGCGCTCAAGAAGATCGGCAAGCAGGGCACCTTCATCCAGGGCATGCGCGTGACGGACGAAGAGACGATGGAAGTCGTCGAATGGGTGCTCGGCGGCGAAGTGCAGCAGGACATCGTCACGCTCATCAATCATTTCGGCGGCCAGGCGGTCGGGCTGACGGGCAAGGACGGCGGTCTGATCCATGCGCGCAAGCTGCTGATGCCGGATCGCGATAATCCGGGCCAGTTCATCGACATCGGTCAGGTGGGCGAAGTCGAAGCGATCAATCCGGCCGTCGTGAAGGCGCTGCAGGACGACGCGTTCATTCCGGTCATCTCACCGATCGGCTTCGGCGAAGACGGCCTCTCGTACAACATCAACGCGGATCTGGTCGCGGGCAAGCTCGCCGTCGTGCTGAACGCGGAGAAGCTCGTCATGATGACGAACATCCCCGGCGTGATGGACAAGGAAGGCAATCTGCTCACGGACCTTTCCGCGCGCGAAATCGACGCACTCTTCGCAGACGGCACCATTTCCGGCGGCATGCTGCCGAAAATCTCCTCCGCGCTCGACGCAGCGAAGAGCGGCGTGCGCTCGGTGCATATCATCGATGGCCGCATCGAGCATTCGGTGCTGCTGGAAATCCTGACCGAGCAGCCGTTCGGCACGATGATCCGCTCGCATTGAGCGTCGTATTCCCGGCACTCCCGATCCCAACGCCCGCCCATGCGCGGGCGTTTTCTTTGGCGCCATACAAAAACTAAAGCCCATGAGACCGCATCGCCCCGCCCGCCGCCGCCGCGTGAAAACGCGCGGCCCCGTCTGGCTCTTCGATCTCGACAACACGCTGCATCACGCGTCGCATGCCATTTTTCCGGCGATCAATCGCGGCATGACGCAATACATCATGGACCGGCTGAATGTCGACATCGACGAGGCGAACCGGCTGCGCGTGGGCTACACGGTGCGCTATGGCGCGACGCTGCTCGGGCTCGTGCGCCATCACGGCATCGACGCCGCCGATTTTCTGCGCGAAGTGCACACTTTCCCCGATCTTCCGTCGATGCTGCGCGCCGAGCGCGGCCTCACGCGGATGCTGCGCGCGCTGCCCGGACGCAAGATCGTGCTCACCAACGCGCCGACCCTCTACGCGCGCACCGTGCTCGCGGAACTGGGCATCGGCAAGTTGTTCGAGCGCGTGATCGCCATCGAGGACATGCGCGAAGGCAACCGCTGGCGCGCCAAGCCCGACGCGCCCATGTTGCGCCGCGCGATGCGCCAGGCGCACGTGCGTCTCGCGGACGCGATTCTCGTCGAGGATACGCGCGGGCATCTGAAGAGCTATCGGCGGCTCGGTATTCGCACGGTGTGGATCGTCGGGCATCTGCCGGTCGCGCGCACGTCGAGCGGCGGCATGTCGGTGCGCATGCCGGGCGCGGGGCGGCCGCATTACGTCGATCGCACGGTGCGCTCGCTGCGCGCGCTTTCGCTGGGCATGCGCGGCGGCGTGCCGTTATGAGCTTTTCCGCTATACTTCAACGCTGACGAGATATTCTCGACACCCACGAAACGCGCCGATTTGCTGACTCGATTGCGGGCGCGCGAACTTCACGGCTTTGCGGCCCGAGTTCACTATAAATGCGGCTAAAGAGGTCGTCAGCCGCGCCATCCGCAGTTTCTTCCGCGCTTCGCCGACACCGTTTAGCCGCTCAATCAAGGCGGAACGAATGGAATCGATCGGCATCGTCACTCCCCAAACACTACGCTTCGCCGAGCCGCTCGCCATGCAGAACGGCTCGTCGCTCGCCGATTACGAACTCGTCGTGGAAACGTACGGCGAACTGAACGCCGCGCGCTCGAACGCCGTGCTCGTGTGCCACGCGCTGAACGCGTCGCATCACGTCGCGGGCGTGTATGCCGACGATCCGAAAAACGTCGGCTGGTGGGACAACATGGTCGGTCCCGGCAAGCCGCTCGACACGAACCGCTTCTTCGTGATCGGCGTGAACAATCTCGGTTCGTGCTTCGGCTCGACCGGCCCGATGAGCATCGACCGCACGACCGGCAAGCCCTACGGCGCACGCTTTCCCGTGGTCACCGTCGAAGACTGGGTGCACGCGCAGGCGCGCGTCGCGGACCGCTTCGGCATCGAGCGTTTCGCGGCCGTGATGGGCGGCAGCCTCGGCGGCATGCAGGCGATGGCGTGGAGCTTGATGTACCCGGAGCGGCTCGCGCATTGCATCGTCGTGGCGTCGACGCCGAAGCTGTCCGCGCAGAACATCGCGTTCAACGAGACGGCACGCTCGGCGATTCTCTCCGATCCCGACTTCCACGGCGGCGACTATTACGCGCACGACGTGAAGCCGCGCCGCGGGCTGCGCGTTGCGCGCATGATCGGCCACATCACCTATCTCTCCGACGACGACATGGCCGTGAAGTTCGGCCGCGCGCTGCGCCGGGCGGAAGGCGCGCTCGATGCGTACAACTTCAACTTCGACGTGGAATTCGAAGTGGAGTCGTATCTGCGCTATCAGGCGGACAAGTTCGCCGAATACTTCGACGCCAACACGTATCTGCTGATCACGCGCGCGCTGGACTATTTCGATCCCGCGAAAGCCTTCGACGGCGACCTGACCCGCGCGCTCGCCAACACGCAGGCGAAATATCTCGTCACGAGTTTCGCGACGGACTGGCGTTTCGCGCCCGCGCGCTCGCGTGAAATCGTCAAGGCGCTGCTCGACAACAAGCGCACGGTGAGCTACGCCGAAATCGACGCGCCGCACGGCCACGACGCCTTCCTGCTCGACGACGCGCGCTATCACAACCTGATGCGCGCCTATTACGAACGCATCGCCACGGAGATCGGCGCATGAACCAGAACACTCTCGATTCGCTCGCGCTGCGCTCGGATTTCCGCGCGATCGCCCGCTGGGTCGAACCGCGCTCGACGGTGCTCGATCTCGGCTGCGGCGACGGCTCGCTGCTTTCGCTGCTCGGCGAAGAGCTCGAAGTGAAGGGCTACGGCATCGAGATCAACGATGCGGGCGTGCTCGCGTGCGCGCAAAAGGGCGTGAACGTGATCCAGCAGAATCTCGAAGACGGCCTGCGTCTCTTCGAGGACGACAGTTTCGATTTCGCGATTCTTTCGCAGACGCTGCAAACCATTCATCAGACCGCTGCGATCCTGCGCGAAACGGTGCGCGTGGGGCGGGAATGTATCGTGTCGTTTCCGAATTTCGGCTACTGGCAGCATCGGCTCTCGGTGATTCAGGGCCGCATGCCGGTGTCGAAATCGCTGCCGTATCAGTGGCATAACACGCCGAACGTGCGCGTGCTGACCATCAAGGATTTCGAGGCGCTGGCGCCGGAAGTCGGCATCGAGATTCTGGACCGCGTGGTGCTGCACGGCGGGCAGTCGGTCCGTTGGGGCGCGAACTGGCGTGGTAGTCTTGCGGTCTATCGCGTGAAGCGCCGGTGACGAACGCCGGAATCATCACGCATCGACCACTGCCCGTACTACGACATGCCCGATAAGCCACACGAGGCGCCCGCTCTAACTGCTCACGAAGATCATCCCGGCTGGCGCGCGTTTCTCAACACGCGCATTCTCATTTGCGTCTTTCTCGGCTTTACGTCGGGATTGCCGCTGTTCACGCTCTTCAGCCTGCTGCAGGCGTGGCTCACGACCGCGCACGTCAACGTCAAGGAAATCGGCCTCTTCGCGCTGATCGGCCTGCCGTATACGTGGAAATTCGTCTGGTCGCCGCTGATGGACCGCTACGTGCCGCGCTTTCCGGGCTGGAGTCCCGGGCGGCGGCGCGGCTGGATGTTCCTCACGCAAGTGCTGGTGATGGTGGCGATCGGCTCGTTCGGCTTCTTTTCGCCGGAGCAGAATCTGTGGGCGGTCGCGGCGGTGGCGGCGCTCGTCGCGTTTTTCGGCGCGAGTCAGGATATCGTCATCGACGCCTATCGCCGCGAACTGCTCGCCGACACCGAACAGGGGCTCGGCAACGCGGTCCACGTCAACGCCTACAAGGTGGCAGGGCTCGTGCCCGGTTCGCTGTCGCTGATTCTCGCGAGCTTTTTTCCGTGGAAGACCGTGTTCATCATCACCGCGGCGTTCATGCTGCCGGGTCTCGTGATGACGCTCGTCGTCAAGGAACCGGCGATTCACGGCGCGCCGCCGAAAAGCCTGCGCGAGGCGATCGTCGAACCGTTCCACGAATTCGTCACGCGCGACGGCTGGCGGGCCGCGCTCCTCGTGCTCAGCTTCATCTTTCTCTACAAGCTCGGCGACACGATGGCGACCGCGCTCGCCACCAAGTTCTTCCTCGACATCGGCTTCTCGCTCGCGCAGATCGGCGTGATCGCGAAGGCGGTGGCGTTCTGGGCGAGCATCGCGGGCGGCCTGCTCGGCGGCATCTGTCTGGTGAAGATCGGCATTGCGCGCGGGCTGTGGATCTTCGGCTTTCTGCAGATCATCGCCACGCTCGGTTTCGCCTGGCTCGCGAAGATCGGGCCGTCGCCGGTGGCGCTCGCCGTGCTGTACGGCTTCGAAACCTTCGCGACGGGCCTCACGCTCGCGACCTTCACCGCGTATATCGCGAGCACCACCGATCCACGCTACACCGCGACGCAATTCGCGCTGTTCACGAGTCTCGCCGCCGTGCCGCGCACGTTCGCCGCGGCGGGCAGCGGCTTTATCGTGAGTGAAACGGGTTGGTTCCCGTACTTCATGGTCTGCGTCGTGCTGTCCATTCCGGGCATGCTACTGTTGCCGAAAATCGCGCCCTGGAGAACTCAACGATGACGGTTTCCTTCAAGTTTCGCGCCTCGGTTTGCGCATGGGCACTGGCGTCGCTCGCGCCCGTGTCCGCGCACGCTCAGGACGAACAGAAGACGCCGCCGCCATACACCGCACCCAACAACCAGATCCGTTTCGGCAATACGGCGCTGTTTCGTAATCTGATTGCACCCGCGACGCTGGAGACGCAGGCGGCCGGGGAATATGCGCAGATCATCCACGATGCCGAGCGCGACAAAACGCTGCTTCCGGACACCAATCCGCTCGTGAAGCGCGTGCGCGAGATCGCGAATCACGAGATTCCGTTCGCGCTCAAGTGGAACGATCGCGCGAAGAACTGGAAGTGGGAAATCAACGTCATCAAGTCGCCCGACGAGCGCATGTATTGCCTGCCGGGCGGGAAGATCGTCGTGTATAGCGGGCTTATCGACAAGCTGCGTCTGAACGACAACGAGATCGGCATGATGATCGGCCACGAAATCGCGCACGCGCTGCGCGAGCATGCGCGCGAGCGGCTCGGCCGGCAGCAGGCCGCGCAACTCGGCGCCGGCGGCATGCCGCAACTGTTCGGCTTCTCGAATTATTCGTCGCAGCAGCCGGATATCGGCGATGAACTGCTGTCGATGCGCTATTCCCCCGCCGACGAAATCGAAGCCGATGTGATCGGCAGCGAGATCGCCTCGCGCGCGGGTTACGATCCGCGCGCGGCCGTCACGCTGTGGAACAAGATCGATTCCGGCACGCGCCGCGCGGATGCCGGCTTTATCTGGATGCATCCGTACGGGCCGGATCGGCGGCAGGATTTGCTCAAGCGCATGCCGGACATGATGCCGCTCTATGCGAAGGCGCTCGGCAAGACGATCGATCAGTTGCCGAATTATGCGGGCATGGGGCGGTTCAAGAAGAGCGGGCGCTAGCCTTACTTCTTCGCCTTCGCGAGCTTCCAGTCGTAATCGATCGTCAGCGGCGCATGATCGCTGAACTTGATGTCCCGAAAGATCGACGTCTTCTTCGCAGTCGCGGCGACTTCCTGCGTCGCGATCTGATAATCGATACGCCACCCCACATTCTTCGCATACGCCTGACCGCGATTGCTCCACCACGTGTATTGCTCGGGCCGCTGGTCGAGCGTGCGGAAGACATCGACATAGCCGACATCGTCGAACAGCTTCGTGAGCCACGCGCGCTCGTCAGGCAGGCAGCCTGAGTTCTTCTGATTGCTCTTCCAGTTCTTGATGTCGATTTCCTTGTGCACGATGTTCACGTCGCCGCACACAATCACTTCGCGCTCTTTCGAAAGCGCGTCGAGGTGCGGCATGAACTCGTCCATGAAGCGATATTTCGCCTGCTGACGCTCGTCGCCGCTCGATCCCGACGGCACATACACCGACACCACCGACAGCTTGCCGAAGCGCGCTTCCACGTAGCGCCCTTCCGGATCGAACTCTTCCGAGCCGAAACCGATGATCACGTCATCCGGTTCGTGGCGCGTGTACAGGCCCGCGCCGCTGTAACCCTTCTTCACCGCATGCTGGAAATAGCCCTGAAAACCGTGTGGCGCGAGAAATTCGGGCGTCAGATCGTCCTGCGAGCATTTGATTTCCTGCACGCACACGACGTCGGATTTCTGTTCGCCGAACCAGTCGAAGAACCCTTTCTTGGCGGCCGAACGGATGCCGTTCAGATTGGCGGTAATCACGCGAAACATACGCTTCCTTGGTTATGGTTTTGGTTTATTCGACCTTCACGCCCTTGAGCGATTCCTTGGCCGGCGGGAATTCGAGCTTCATGTCCTGCATCGTGCGCAACAGCAGTTCGGCGATCATCACGTTGCGATGCGTCTTCGAGTCGGCCGGAATGATGTACCACGGCGCGTATTCGGTCGAGGTCGCGCCGATCGCGTCCGCGTACGCGTCCTGATACGCGTCCCATTGCTTGCGCGCTTCGAGATCGGAGACGTCGAACTTCCAGTGTTTGGTCGGATCGTCGATGCGCGCCTGCAACCGCTCGCGCTGCTCTTCCTTCGAAATATGCAGGAAGCATTTGACGACGGTCGTGCCGCTGTCCGCGAGCAGCGACTCGAAATCGCGCATGTGCCGATAACGGCGCTCGCATTCGTCGCCGTCGATCTGCTTCAGCACGCGCGGCACGAGCACGTCCTCGTAGTGACTGCGATTGAAGATCGCGAATTCGCCGGCCATCGGCGCCTGCGCGTGCACGCGCCAGAGGAAATCGTGCGCGGCCTCGCGTTCGGACGGCGCGCGAAACGGCACGATACGCAGGCCGAGTGGATCGACATCGTGAAACACCGCGCGCACGGTGCCGTCCTTGCCGCTCGTGTCCATGCCCTGCAACACCAGCAGCACGCGCTGGCGCCGCTGTGCGTGCAGCTTCTCCTGCAGGTCGTCGAGTTGCGCGCCGATGGCCGCCAGCCGTTCGCGGTCCGCGTCTTTCGAGCCGAGCGAAAACGGCTTCGCGGACGGATCGACCGCGCTCAGATCGAATGGCTTCAGCTTCTTGCCGGCGTCGAAAAAAGGTACGCGGAAGTCGTCCAGCTCAGGTTTCTTTGCCATGTCTCTTTTTCCTTTTGTTTTTCCCTTCGCCAATTAAAACGGGCTGCTGCCGGGCGTTACCGGCAGCAGCCCGCGCGTTTTCCGCGTTGGGGAATCAGGATAGCTTTTTCTTCAGCAGTTCGTTGACCTGCTGCGGATTGGCCTTGCCCTTGGTCGCCTTCATCGCCTGGCCGATCAGCGCGTTGAACGCCTTCTCCTTGCCCGCGCGGAATTCCTCGACCGATTTCTGATTGGCGGCGAGCACTTCGTCGATGATCGCTTCGAGCGCGCCGGTATCCGAAATCTGCTTGAGCCCCTTCGCCTCGATGATGCGGTCCGCCGCGCCTTCGTCCGTCGCCTTCTCGTCCCAGATCGCCTGGAAGATGTCCTTCGCGATCTTGTTGGAGATGGTGCCGTCGGCGATGCGCTGAATGACCAGCGCGAGCTGCGCCGCCGACACCGGCGAATCAGCGATATCGAGCGATTCGCGGTTCAGTTGCGCGGAGACGTCGCCCATGATCCAGTTCGCGGCGATCTTCGCCTGACCCGCGCCGGCCTTCTGCACGAGCGCTTCGAAGTACGATGCCATCGCCTTCGACGAAGTCAGCACGCCCGCGTCATACGGCGTGAGGCCGTAGGTGTCGACGAAACGCTTCTGCATGTCCGCCGGAAGCTCGGGCATCTCGCCCTTCACGCGCTCGATCCAGGACGGTTCGATCACGAGCGGCATCAGATCCGGATCGGGGAAATAGCGGTAATCGTGCGCATCTTCCTTGCTGCGCATCGAGCGGGTTTCGCGCTTGTCCGGATCGTACAGACGCGTTTCCTGAACCACCGTGCCGCCGTCTTCGATCAGCTCGATCTGACGGCGCACTTCGTATTGAATCGCTTCTTCGAGGAAGCGGAACGAGTTCAGGTTCTTGATCTCGGCGCGCGTGCCGAACGCCTGCTGGCCGACCGGCCGCACCGACACGTTGGCGTCGCAGCGGAACGAGCCTTCCTGCATGTTGCCGTCGCAGATGCCGAGCCACATGACGAGGCCATGCAGCGCCTTCGCATACGCGACCGCTTCGGCCGCGCTGCGCATTTCCGGCTCGGTGACGATTTCGAGCAACGGCGTGCCCGCGCGGTTCAGGTCGATGCCCGTCATGCCCGCGAAGTCTTCATGCAGCGACTTGCCCGCGTCCTCTTCGAGGTGCGCACGCGTGAGATTCACGGTCTTCGAATACGCTTCCTTGCCCGCCTTTTCGTTGGCCGGAACCTGGATGGTGATCTGCCCGCCCTGCACGACCGGAATCTCGTACTGGCTGATCTGATAGCCCTTCGGCAGATCCGGATAGAAGTAGTTCTTGCGCGCGAAGATGCTGCGCGGCGCGATATGCGCACCGATCGACAAGCCGAAGCGAATCGCGCGCTCGACAGCGCCGCGGTTCATCACCGGCAGCACGCCGGGCAGCGCGAGATCGACGGGGCTTGCCTGCGAGTTCGGGCTTGCGCCGAACTGCGTGGGCGCGCCCGAAAAAATCTTGGAGACGGTGGATAACTGCGCGTGCGTTTCCAGACCGATGACGACTTCCCACTGCATGTTCACACTCCCGATGCCGATGGTGCCTGACGGTGCCAGTCGGTCGCGCGCTGGAACGCGTCGGCGACCTGGAGCATCCGGGCTTCGTTGAAATAGTTGCCGATGATCTGCAGGCCGACCGGACGATTCGCGTTCGCACCCGCGCCGAAACCGCACGGCACGCTCATGCCGGGCAGACCCGCGAGGCTCACGGAGAGCGTGTAAATGTCAGCGAGATACATCTGCACAGGGTCGTCGGTCTTCTCGCCGAGATTCCACGCAACCGACGGCGCGACCGGTCCCATGATGACGTCGCACTGTTTGAACGCTTCCTGGAAGTCGCGCGCGATGATGCGGCGAATCTTCTGCGCCTGGAGGTAGTACGCGTCGTAATAGCCGTGCGAGAGCACGTAGGTGCCCACCAGAATGCGGCGCTTCACTTCCGGCCCGAAGCCTTCCGCGCGCGACTTCTTGTACATGTCGAGCAGGTCGCCGTACTGCGCTGCGCGATGCCCGTAGCGCACGCCATCGAAGCGCGACAGGTTCGACGAAGCCTCCGCCGGCGCGATGATGTAGTACACGGGAATCGAAAGCTCGGTCTTCGGCAGCGACACGTCGACGAGCGTGGCGCCGAGCGCTTCGTATTGCTTCAACGCGGTGTCGATGGCGGCACGCACGTCACCCGCGAGACCGGCGCCGAAGTACTCCTTCGGCATGCCGATGCGCAGGCCCGCGAGCGGCTTCGAAGCGTCGCCGCCCGAAGTCCACGCCTGGCCCAAATGGCGCGTGTAGTCTTCGTTCTCGCGTTGCAGGCTGGTCGAGTCGCGCTCGTCGAAACCGGACATGGCGTTGAGCAGCAGCGCGCAGTCGGCGGCGCTTTGCGCCATCGGCCCGCCCTGATCCAGCGACGACGCGAACGCGATCATGCCGTAGCGCGACACGCGCCCGTAAGTCGGCTTGATGCCGGTGATGCCGGTAAACGACGCCGGCTGGCGAATGGAGCCGCCGGTGTCGGTGCCGGTTGCTGCAGGCGCGAGACGCGCGGCCACGGCTGCCGCCGAGCCGCCCGACGAGCCGCCCGGCACGGCCTTCAGGTCCCACGGATTTTGCACTGCGCCAAAGTACGAATTCTCATTGGACGAGCCCATGGCGAACTCGTCCATGTTGGTCTTGCCGAGGCAGACCATACCGGCGTTCTTCAGCCGGTCGACGACGGTGGCATCGAACGGGCTCGCGTAGTTTTCGAGCATGTGCGAGCCCGCCGTGGACGCCCAGCCGCGCGTGACGAACACGTCCTTGTGCGCGATGGGCAGGCCGGTGAGCGCGCCCGCATTGCCTTGCGCGATAAGCGCGTCGGCGGTTTTCGCCTGTTCGAGCGTGAGTTCGCGATCGACGCCGATGAACGCATTCAGGCCCTTCGCGGCCTCGATGCGTTGCAGATAAGTCTGCGCCAGCTCGACTGCGGAAATGTCCTTCGAGTCGAGCGCGGTGCGCAATTCGGTCAAGCTTTTTTGATGCATTGCAGTTCCCTGATGAGCGCGGCGTACGTTTCCGCGCGCGGTATCGCTGGATAGTCGGCCGTTACTCGATCACCTTCGGCACGAGATAGAGCCCGTCCTGCACGGCGGGCGCCGAACGCTGGAACTCTTCGCGCTCGATACGCTCAGAGACTGCGTCGTTACGCAGACGCAGCGCGACTTCCTCGATCTGCTCGATCGGGTGCGCAAGCGGCTCGATGCCGGTCGTGTCGACAGCCTGCATTTGCTCGACGAGACCGAAAAAGTCGTTGAGCCGCGCAAGCGTGGGTTCGGCCTCGTGGTCGGGCAGTTCAAGCCGCGCCAGATGCGCGATGCGTTTTACGTCGGTCAGGGTCAAAGACATGGGATCACCGGAGAAAAGCGTGGACAGCCCCCGTTTCGAAAACCTAGCTGAGACAGCCGGTTAGGAACTTGGAAGAGCCCTCGGAATCAGGTCTGGCGATGGCAGAACATGCCATCCTTTTCCTATAGATACCCCTAAATTATAAGGTATCATTACACGCTCAACTCACCCCTGGATCGGTCTCTCAGCGGCTTTCTCCCTGAATCAATGTATTGCGAGAAACGTTTGCGTTGGGCGCTCCATTCTGCGGTAGATTTCTTCCCGGATTTGCAACTCGCGGCGAGCGTTTAGCGCCCCGGCAAACCGTAATTTTTTTCCGCTGCCGTCCCCGGCGCTACGAGCGAGGAACGGCCCCCAGCGAGACAGGATTTTTGAATGTTTGGTTTTTTGCGCAGCTATTTTTCGAACGACTTGGCGATCGACCTCGGCACCGCCAACACGCTTATCTACATGCGCGGCAAGGGCATTGTTCTCGATGAGCCTTCGGTCGTTTCCATCCGCCAGGAAGGCGGTCCCAACGGCAAGAAGACCATTCAGGCGGTCGGGAAGGAAGCCAAGCAGATGCTTGGTAAGGTGCCGGGCAATATCGAGGCCATCCGCCCGATGAAGGACGGCGTCATCGCCGACTTCACCGTGACCGAACAGATGATCAAGCAGTTCATCAAGACCGCTCACGAATCCCGCATGTTCTCGCCGTCGCCGCGCATCATCATCTGCGTGCCGTGCGGCTCCACTCAGGTCGAGCGCCGCGCCATCAAGGAAGCGGCTCACGGCGCGGGTGCGTCGCAGGTCTATCTGATCGAGGAGCCGATGGCAGCCGCGATCGGCGCGGGCCTGCCGGTGTCGGAAGCCACGGGCTCGATGGTCGTCGACATCGGCGGCGGCACGACCGAAGTCGGCGTGATCTCGCTGGGCGGTATCGTGTACAAGGGTTCGGTGCGCGTGGGCGGCGACAAGTTCGACGAAGCCATCGTCAACTACATCCGCCGGAATTACGGCATGCTGATCGGTGAGCAGACCGCCGAAGCCATCAAGAAGGAAATCGGTTCGGCGTTCCCCGGCTCCGAAGTGAAGGAAATGGAAGTCAAGGGCCGCAATCTGTCCGAAGGCATTCCGCGCAGCTTCACTATTTCGAGCAATGAAATTCTCGAAGCCCTGACGGACCCGCTGAACCAGATCGTGTCGTCGGTGAAGATCGCGCTGGAACAGACGCCGCCGGAACTGGGCGCCGACATCGCCGAGCGCGGCATGATGCTGACGGGCGGCGGCGCGTTGCTGCGCGACCTCGACCGCCTGCTCGCCGAGGAAACCGGCCTGCCGGTGCTCGTCGCCGAAGATCCGCTGACTTGTGTGGTGCGTGGCTCGGGCATGGCGCTCGAACGCATGGACAAGCTCGGCAGCATCTTCTCGTACGAGTGATCTCCGCCAGGGCCGTTCGCTGCCGGTTTTCGGCATGTGCACGGCCTTCGGTGCGACAACTGAAACGACCCGCGTCACGCGACGCACGCGCGGCCCGGATCCAGTCCGTGCCGTTGTCGAAATAGCGTAGGGCAGGCTCCGCCACAAGCGATCAAGCCTGTAGCATCGATCCATCCGTTCACGCCCTCGGCGCCGACCATGGAATACAGTCCGCCGCCACTTTTCAAGCAAGGCCCATCCGCGCTCGCGCGTCTGATTTTCTTTGTGGTCCTCGCGATCGCATTGCTCGTTTCGGATGCCCGCTTCAACACGTTGGAAATCGCACGCGGCATGCTCGGCGCGGGGCTTTATCCATTGCAGCGCGCCGCGCTCGTGCCGCGCGACATCTTCATGGGCGCCGCGGATCTCGCCGTGACGAGCGCGAACCTGCGCAGCGAGAATCAGAAACTGGCTGACAAGAATCTGCAACTCTCCGTCAAAGCGGGCGACGCCGCGCAACTGGCCACCGAAAACGCGCATCTGCGCGCGTTGCTGAATCTGCAATCGCGCGCCACGACCAATGAAACGCCCGCCGAAATCCAGTACGACACGCGCGATCCGTTCACGCAGAAAGTCGTGATCGGCAAGGGTTCGCAACAGAACATCCAGGACGGCGCGCCGGTCGTCACCGAAGACGGCGTGATCGGTCAGGTGACGCGCGTCTTTCCGATGCAATCGGAAGTCACCTTGCTGACGGATAAAGATCAGGCGGTGCCGGTGCAGATCGCGCGCACGGGTTTGCGCAGCGTGATCTACGGCACGCCGAAGGGCGACACGCTCGATCTGCGCTTCGTGCCCATCAGCGCGGACGTGCAAGCCGGCGACGAACTCGTGACGAGCGGCCTCGACGGCGTCTATCCGCCCGGATTGCGGGTCGCGAAGGTGCTGCGCGTCGACAAACAGGCGGACACGGCATTCGCGCGCGTCGTCTGCGTGCCGATCGCCGCGGTGCGGGGTGCGCGCCAGTTGCTCGTGCTGCACTACAACGTGAACGTGCCGCCGAACCCGATCGAAGTGGAAGCGGCCGCCGCCGCCAAGGAAGCGAAGGAAAACAAGGGCAAGAAGAAGCCGGCGGCCAAGGCCGCGGCAACTGCCGCGGGCGCGAGTGGCGCGTCGGCGGCGGTCGCGGGCTCGGCGGCGGTGGCAGGCTCGGCAGCAGTGGCGGGCTCGGCGCCCGCTGCAAGCTCGGCGCCCGTCGCTGCCGCAAAGCCCGCTGAAAAACCCGCGGCCAAGGCCGCGGCGCCCAAAACGGCATCGGGCGCGGCGGCGAAGCCTTCGAGGAAGGCGCACATGCCCAAGCCCGCTTCTTCGGGGGCCGCACAATGAACCGCCCGCAATACATTCTTCAGCCGGTCAATCCGTACTTCATCACGTTCAGCCTCGCAGCCGCGTTTCTGCTGAATCTGGTGCCATGGGGACGGCTCGTCGGCGTACCGGATTTCGTCGCGCTGGTACTGTTGTTCTGGAACGTGCATCAGCCGCGCAAGGTCGGCATGGGCATCGCGTTCATGCTCGGCCTGCTCATGGACGTCCATAACGCGAATCTGCTCGGCGAGCACGCGCTGGCCTACACGCTGCTGTCCTACGGCGCGATCACCATCCACCGCCGCGTGCTGTGGATGGCCCTGCCCGTACAGACGTTCGTCGTGGCGCCGCTGCTGGTGGGGGCGCATCTCGTGCCGTTCGTGATCCGGCTGATGACGGGCGCCGCATTCCCCGGCTGGAGCTATCTCGTCAACGGCTTCGTGGAAGCGCTGCTGTGGCCGATCGCGAGCTTCCTGCTGTTGATACCGCAACGCCGCGCCGCCGACCCTGACGATACCCGTCCGATCTGAGCCGTCCGACACCGCGCGTGAGCCATCCGAACCGCCGCGCGCGGACTACACTTGAATCGCGATACATCGCGAAACGAATCGCGAAAGCTGCATGACCGAAATAAAGAACACCGAGCAACAGTTGTCGAAGTTCCGCCTGCGCGTCGCGGCGGCGGGACTGTTCGTGTTCGTCTGCTTCGGGCTGATCGGTCTGCGGTTTCTGTATCTGCAGGTCTGGCACTTCAGCAAATACTCGCTGCAGGCGAACGAAAACCGCATCTCCGTGGCGCCGATCGTGCCGAACCGCGGCATCATTACCGATCGCAACGGCATTGTGCTGGCGAAGAATTATTCGGCTTACACGCTCGAAATCACGCGATCGAAGATCAACGGCACGCTCGACGAGACCATCGACGAACTCGCGCAAGTCATTCCGATCGACGCGCGCGACCGGCGCCGTTTCAAGAAGGTGCTCGAAGACTCGAAGAATTTCGAAAGCCTGCCGATCCGCACGCGCCTGACCGACGAGGAAGTCGCCAAATTCACCGCGCAGCGTTACCGCTTTCCCGGCGTGGAAGTGCGCGCGCGGCTGTTCCGCCAATATCCGCTCGGCACGACCGCCGCGCACGTGATCGGCTATATCGGGCGTATTTCGCAGCGCGACCAGGAGCGCATCGACGACGCCAGCGACGCCAACGATGAAAGCTCGGACCACTACGATCCGCGCGTCGACGCGAACAACTACAAGGGCACGGATTACGTCGGCAAGATTGGCGTCGAGCAGAGCTATGAAACCGAGCTGCACGGACTGACCGGTTTCGAGGAAGTGGAAGTGACCGCCGGCGGCCGTCCGGTGCGCACGATGTCGCGCACGCAGGCAACGCCCGGCAACAACCTCGTGCTGTCGCTGGATATCGGCTTGCAGCAGGTCGCCGAGCAGGCATTCGCGGGCAAGCGCGGCGCGCTCGTCGCCATCGAGCCTTCCACCGGCGACGTGCTCGCGTTCGTGTCCGCGCCGAGCTTCGATCCGAATTCGTTCGTCGACGGCATCGACCAGCAAACCTGGGATGCGCTCAACAACTCGCCGGATCACCCGCTGCTGAATCGTCCGCTGCACGGTACGTATCCGCCGGGCTCGACCTACAAGCCGTTCATGGCGCTCGCCGCGCTCACGCTGCACAAGCGCACGCCGGGCTGGGGCTTTCAGGATCCGGGCTACTTCACCTTCGGCGGCCACACGTTCCGCAACGACGTGCGTTCGGGTCAGGGCTGGGTGGACATGAACCGCGCGATCGTCGTGTCGAACGACACCTACTTCTACATGCTCGCGCGCGATCTCGGCGTGAACGCGATGGCCGGGTTCATGAAACCGTGGGGCTTCGGGCAGATCACCGGCATCGATATCGCGGGCGAGGCGCGCGGCATCCTGCCGTCGACGGAATGGAAGCGCAAGGCGTATCGCAAGCCCGAACAGCAGCGCTGGTACGAAGGCGAAACCATCAGTCTGGGCATCGGCCAGGGTTACAACTCGTTCACGATCCTGCAACTCGCGCACGCCACCGCGACGCTCGCGAACAACGGCGTCGTGATGAAGCCGCACCTCGTGCGCGATATCGAAAATCCGATCTCGAAGGAAACGCGCGCCGTCGTGCGCGATCCGAGCGACAAGATTCCGGTGCAGCAAAAGGACGTCGACTTCATCAAGCGCGCGATGGAAGGCGTGATCACGAACGGCACGGCGGCGAAGGTGTTCACGGGCGCGCCGTATCTGGCGGCGGGCAAGACGGGCACGGCGCAGGTCTATTCGCTGCAGGGCTCGAACTACAAGGGACACGCGCTTGCCGAGCATCTGCGCGACCACGCGCTTTTCATCGCGTTCGCGCCGGCGGAGGAGCCGAAGATCGCGCTCGCGCTGATTGTCGAGAACGGCGGCTGGGGCGCGGAGTCCGCGGGCCCGATCGCGCGCAGAGTGCTCGACTACTATCTCGTCGACCGGATGAAACCCGGCGCCGAAGCCGCCGCTGTCGCTGCCGCTGCCTCGGCCACGGAAGGCGACGGCCTGCCGATCATCGGCGGCACGCAATCGCCTGCGTCCGCTGCGCTGCCGGCGTCGGTGGCGAATTCGTCGCCGGCGTTCTCGCCGAGCCCGGAAGGAAGCGCGCCGGCACAGGCTGCGTCCAATCCGGCTGCCGCCAAGGCCGCTTCCGCGCCCGCGCTGCCGGCTTCCGCGCCGAAAGCCGCGAAGCCGCGCGTCGCGTCCGCGCCCGCCCCTGCCGTCGCGCTGCCGGCTTCTACGACGCCCCCCGCGACGAACCCCGCGTCCGCCGCGAAAAAGCGCAAGGAGCCGACGCCGACCATGGTTCGCGGCAATCAGAACGACAGCGTGCGCACGCTGGCGCCGTCCGGCGGCATCGACGAATAAGGAAACCGCCATGCAACTCATGCACATGCAATTCGACAAGCGCGAATGGCTCGCGCGCGCCAAGCGCATGTTCGCGGGCTTCGACAAGCCGCTCGCGCTGATCGTTTTTCTGCTGCTGTGCGTCGGCATCGTGACGCTGTACAGCGCAAGTCTCGACCTGCCCGGGCGCGTCGAGGATCAGCTGCGCAACATCATGCTGACCTTCGGCCTGATGTGGGTGCTCGCCAATATCCCGCCGCAAATGCTGATGCGCATCGCCGTGCCGCTCTATACGGTCGGCGTCGCACTATTGATCGCAGTGGCCGCGTTCGGGCTCACGCGCAAGGGCGCGAAACGCTGGCTCAACGTCGGCGTCGTGATTCAGCCGTCGGAGATCATGAAGATCGCGATGCCGCTGATGCTCGCGTGGTACTACCAGAAGCGCGAAAGCAATATCCGCTGGTGGGATTACATCGTCGGCTTTGTGATTCTGATGCTGCCTGTCGGCCTGATCGCGAAGCAACCCGACCTGGGCACCGCGGTGCTGGTGTTCGCGGCGGGCGTGTTCGTCATCTATCTCGCCGGACTGAGCTTCAAACTGATCGTGCCGGTGCTTGCGTCGGCCGTGATCGTGGTGGTGTGCGTCGCGGTGTTCCAGACCCGCATCTGCCAGCCTGAAGTGAACTGGCCGCTGATGCACGATTACCAGAAGCATCGCATCTGCACGCTGCTCGACCCGACCTCCGATCCGCTCGGCAAAGGCTTCCACACGATCCAGGCCGTGATCGCCATCGGCTCCGGCGGCACGTTCGGCAAGGGCTGGCTGCAGGGCACGCAGGCGCATCTGGAGTTCATTCCCGAAAAACACACGGACTTCATCTTCGCGGTGTTTTCCGAGGAATTCGGCCTGGCGGGCGGGCTCGTCCTGCTCTTTCTCTATATGGCGCTGATCGCGCGCGGGCTGTTCATCGCGGCGAACGGCGCGACCTTTTTCGGGCGATTATTGGCCGGATCGCTCACGCTCGCGTTCTTTACTTACGCGTTCGTCAATATCGGCATGGTGAGCGGGATCTTGCCCGTGGTCGGCGTGCCGCTGCCGTTCATGAGCTACGGCGGCACGGCGCTGACAACGCTCGGCGTCGCCGTCGGGCTCATCATGAGCGTCGCGCGGCAAAAGCGTCTGATGCAGAGCTAGCGTTTTATCGTCGCCTGAACGCAAAAGCCGCGGGATCGTCCGCGGCTTTTTTGTTTTCGACGCGCGCCGTCACTGCGGCTTCTGACGCTCCAGTTCGGCGCTCAGTTGCAGATACTTGAGCTTGGCCGCCGGATCGCCCTGCGCGGCCGCCGCGGCGTAATACGCGCGCGCAACATTCAGATTCCGCTCGACGCCGTCGCCGCCGCGCTCGTAGAACGAACCCGCGACGTATTGCGCCGTCATGTCGCCGCCTTCCGCTGCTTTCTTGTACCAGTTGAACGCCTGCTCGTTGTCGCGCGCGGTGCCGCGCCCGTCGAGGAACTGATTGGCGAGCGCCAGTTCCGCCTGCACGTGACCCTGGCTCGCCGCGCGCAGGAACCAGCGATGCGCCTCCGCCGGATCTTTCTCGACGAACTGGCCGTCGTCGTACATCTTGCCGTACACGTATTGGGCGTGCGTCATGTTGGCGTCGGCGGCGCGGCGCAGCCACTTCTTGCCTTCCGGTATGTCGGCCGCGCCGCCCTCGCCGTTGAGCAGCATCATCGCGTAATTGAATTCGGCGAGACGGCTGCCCTTTTGCGCCGCGCGGCGGAACTCCGAGCGCGCCGCGCCAAAATTGCCCGCGTTGTAGTCGGCGACGGCGTTCTGCGTCGCGAGATCGGTCGGCTTGAGCGTGTTGTCGGCGTGCGCCGCGTTTAGTGCCAGCGTCGACAAGCCGATCGCCAGCGCCGCCGCGAGCCCGGCCCGCCTTGCGGTGTTCATGATCTCGCCTCCTGCAATGCCTGCCGCGTCGCCTTCAGCAGCCACATCACGTCCGCGCCGATCGCGACGAGCTTGATGCCCGCCTGCGCGTACTGCTTCGCGCTCGCGGCATCGAGCGCGAAAATGCCGCTCGCGATGCCCGCGCGCTTCGCCGCATCGACGATCTTCGTGATCGCGGCCTGCACGTCGGGATGCTTGCCGTCGCCGAGATGGCCGAGGCTCGCGGCGAGATCCGCCGGCCCGATGAACAGGCAATCGACGCCCGGCGTCGCGGCAATTTCATCGACGGCGTCCAGCGCCGCCACGGATTCGATCTGCACGATGGTCGCGATCTGCGCGTTCGCGGTGGTCGCGTAGTCGCGCCGCATGCCGTAAGCCGCCGCGCGCACCGCGCCCGCGACGCCGCGCAGGCCGTCGAGCGCCGCCTCGGTCGGATATTGCGTGAGCCGTACGATACGCGCCGCGTCCGCCGCCGATTGCACGTTGGGGAACATCAGCGTGCGCGCGCCGGCATCGAGCGCGCGCTTCACGATCCAGCCTTCGTTGGTCGGCACGCGCACGATCGGCTCGCTCGGCAAATGCGCGGCGGCAATGGCGCGCAACTGGGCGACGACATCGACGCTATCGTTCGGCGAGTGCTCCATGTCGATGCAGAGCCAGTCGAAGCCCGCGTGCGCGAGCGCTTCGGCGGCGTCGGCGCTGCCGAGCGAGAGCCACAGGCCGAACAGCGTGCCCGGCTCGGAGAGGCGTTGCTTGATGGGATTCGTGAACGTGCTCATCGCGCGGCTCCTTCGCATGCAGGAAAGAGGACCGCGCGTGGCAGCGCTTCGGGAAACGACAGAAGAAGTGACGGCATGCGTGCGCTCCGTGTCTCATCGCCCTGGGTGCGGGCGACTTATCGGACGATCATACCGTGACAAAGGCGCGGGCGTCGGGCGCTGCCGGCCGCGCCGCCGCCGGAAAATCAGCCGCGCTCGACGTCCGCCCAGCAGTTCGGCGTTTCGTAGAGACGCACGCGCGTGAGCTTCAGATTGACGCCGTAATGCGCGTCGTAGACCTCGGCGAGAATGTTGAACGCGACGGCCGCCATGTTCTCGACGGTCGGAATCCGGTCCATTACGACCGTCTTGTGATCCGCCAGCGTTTGCAGGAATTCGCGCACTTTGACATCGCCTTCATAGACGATGAACGCGTGATCCCACTTGCCCACGAGATGCTCCATGGCCAGCGCCTTGACGTCGGCGAAGTCCATGACCATGCCGCGGTCGGGCGCGCCTTCCACGTCGACGAGATCGCCTTGCAGCGTGATCTCGAGCACGTAGCGATGCCCGTGCAAGTTGCGGCACTGGCTGCGGTGATCGGGAATGCGGTGGCCCGCGTCGAATTCGAGTTTTCGGGTAATCGTCTGCACGTCGGCTGACCGTTTAGGGGATGTTCAAATATTTATGCGTCTGCATCGACAGGCGCCACTTCGGATGCCGCTTGCACCAGTCGATCGCGAGCTTCGTGTTGATGTCGCGCGACGGGCCGTCCATCGGCTGAACGAGGAAGTAGTCGAAATCGAGTTTCTCGTATTCGGCCAGGCGCTGGTTGTCCTGCGGCACGACGACCTTCAGCTCGTTGCCCTTCGTCACGACGAGCGGCGCGTCGGCCTTCGGGCTCACGCAAATCCAGTCGATGCTCTCGAGCACGGGCAGCGACCCGTTCGTTTCGATCGCCATTTCGAAGCCCGCTTCGTGCAGGGCATCGACGAAAGGCTGGTCGATCTGCAGCATCGGTTCGCCGCCGGTGCACACGACGAACTTGTGGCCCGCGCCTTCCGGCCACAGCGACGCGATCTTCGCGACGAGTTCCGCGGGCGTTCTGAACTTGCCGCCGTTCTCGCCGTCCGTGCCGACGAAATCGGTGTCGCAAAACTGGCAGACGGCATCCGCGCGATCTTCCTCACGGCCCGACCACAGGTTGCAGCCCGCGAAACGGCAGAACACGGCCGGGCGCCCGGCATTGGCGCCCTCGCCCTGCAACGTGTAGAAAATTTCCTTTACCGCGTACGTCATGACTACCCTGTGAAACTCGTATAAAAATCAGACCGGCGCGGTGGTGACTTGCTCGCCCGCGCGATACGCCTCGTAGCCGCGCTTGCGCAGCTTGCATGCGGGACACTGGCCGCAGCCAAAGCCCCATTCGTTCAACTCCGCGCGCTCGCCGAGGTAACACGTATGTGTCTCGACGCGGATCAGTTCGACCAGCGCCTCGCCGCCCAGCGTTTCCGCGAGACGCCATGTGTCGGCCTTGTCGAGCCACATGAGCGGCGTTTCCAGCGCATAGCGCGTTTCCATGCCGAGATTGAGCGCGACTTGCAGCGCTTTCATCGTGTCGTCGCGGCAATCGGGATAGCCGGAAAAATCGGTCTCGCACATGCCGCCGACCAGCACCTTCAACCCGCGCCGATACGCGAGCGCCGCCGCGATCGTCATGAACAGCAGGTTGCGGCCGGGCACGAACGTGTTCGGCAGGCCGCTCGCCGTCGCCTGAATCTCGATCTCGCGCGTCATTGCCGTGTCGCTGATCGCGCCGAGCACCGACAGGTCGATCATGTGATCTTCGCCGAGACGCTCCGCCCATTGCGGAAACTCGCGCTGGATGGCTGCGCGAAAACCGTCGCGGCATTCCAGCTCGACGCGATGCCGCTGTCCGTAATCGAAGCCGAGCGTCTCGACCGTCCTGAAACGTTCGAGCGCCCAGGCGAGGCATGTGGCCGAGTCCTGGCCGCCGGAGAACAGCACGAGCGCGCTGTCTTTAGCGTCTATCCGAGTCACGTGAAAACTCCGTACTGCGTGAATGAGATTGGCGTCGCGCGGCGCACGGCAGTCTGCGTGATCGGACCATTCGATAAGCGGCGCGGGCAGCGACGCCCTGAGCGTCCAGTATAGGTCGGCGACCTGCTTCCGGACGCGCGCGCCTTTTATGCCGTCGATAGCGGAACGGGAAAAAGGCTCGCCGGCGCCGCGGGATGGTTCCGGCGCATTGCACGAACGATTCGGAGCGTCGAAAAGAAAAGGACTTGCGGGTCCGAGGGCGAGGCAAGTCCTTAATTCGGCGCGAATTTTAGCACGGAGCGCGCTCGTTTGCCCGGGTCGGCATCGGGGTCCGGCGAGGGGCGGCAGGCGGCATTTTTTAAACCTCACCGCGGCAATGGTTTCTCGGCACAGGCGACCGGCTCGACGCTCCTGAAAACGTGGTTTGTCAGCAAATAAGAGTTCCTTGCCACTGACACCCGTTCAGTGCGACTTCGCAAGCGGCAAGCGAAAAGTGCCGCACGCAGAAATCTCCGTTATTTCAATGTTGTACGACGAATACTTCAGAACCGGTCAAAAGTAATTGTTCGACTAATTCAGATCGGAAATTTAAGCTACTGCGTTAGCCAAAAGAGCAAAAATTTCCTGAAATGCAACCGTCGTTACATATGAATTTTCACGTTTTTCTTAGACTTATAGTAATCTTACGTCCGCGCTGCCGATTTACGGCAATTATTTCCTAATTCAGAAGTATCGATTCGGCAATTTCGGGAAATAAGCTCAACTCGCGTTGGATTCCGCCGATATACAGGCATCAGATACCGGCGTGTCGAGCTGGTTCTGCAATTCCTCCCGAAGTCGATTTGTCTGTTTTAAGCGAACGTTTTAGTAAATGTTTGCAGGGTTTCTGCGCGCCGCGTGTTTTAGCGCCCGGCAACGTCCTTATTCGCCGAACGATCCTGCCGCCTACAGGGAACATTCATTCGTAGTCCGAATGACATTCTTCCCGCCACCTCCCCGCTGGGTTAAGCGGGATCGCTGGTCCGTTTCCGATCCGCCCGTCTCGCGGCGCTCCTGCAAACGCACCAACTTCGCCAACACACACCACATCTTTTAGTAGTGCTTACTAATAGTATGAAGAATTCGACTCTAATCTCTCCCAGCGCCGTCAAGCGCGTGATCTCCGCACCGAAGGCGAGCCTCGTGGCCGCCGCGGTCGCAACCAGTCTGCTGCTCGCCGCGTGCGGCGGCGGTAGCGGCGGCGACGCTTTCGACACCGCATCCAGCGTCGATGCAGCCCGTCGCAACACGAGCGCCTTCGCGATCGGCTCGCCGGCCGCAAACGCAACCGTCTCCGGCACCGCGACGGTGAACGGCACGAGCGGCTCGAAGTGGACGAAAGTCTCCGTCGTCGATACGTCGACCGGCAACAAGATCGCGCGCGACGTCACGCCTGCGAACGGCGCGTTCTCGACGACCGTCGACACGACCCGCCTCACCGCCGGCAATCACACCTGGCAAGTCACGGCGACCGACTCCACGGGCGGCACGCGCTCGGTGCTCAACGTGAACGTGGTCGTCAACAACACGAAGGCCACCACGCCGACGGCGCCCACGACCACCAAGATCTTCTACGGCGCGAACGGCCACAACAACGAAGGCGGCGCGTACGACATCTCGAACCCCGCGCTGCAGTTGTCGCAGTTGCAGGATCTCGGCGTGAAGATGTATCGCAACGAGGTGTATAGCCAGGCAGCCGCGAACAAGCTCGCGGGTATCGCAAAGACGATGGCGGCAGGCGGCGTGACCGTGTATCCGGTGATGCTGATGGGCCTCGACTTCAACAACGAAAACGACGCCTACAACGCGGGCTACCAGCTCGGCGTGTGGACGGCCACGGCGAACAAGTACCCGTACTACGAAGTGTCGAACGAACTCGAAGCCGACGCGCTCACCGGCAACGTGGACGGCGTCTATCCGCAGCACTTCGACAACGCGAAGTTCCAGAAGGCGCGCGGCGTGATCCGCGGCATGATCGCCGGGATCAAGTCGGTCGATACGAACGGCAAGATCATCATGGGCGGCGGCGCGTGGATGCACTACGGCTTCGACCAGATGCTCGCGAACGGCACGCAGCCGGACGGCTCGACGGGACATCCGGTCGTGTCGTGGGACATCACGGCATGGCACTGGTACTCGGATCAGGGCGACATCACGAACGCATGCGGCGGCACCGGTTGCCACGACGTGCTCGCGGTCCTGCAACAGATGGGCAAGCCGATCTGGATCAACGAATTCGGCGTGCGCCCGAACATGGGTTCGGATCAACAGATCGCGTCGTATCTTGTGGGCAACAAGATGATGGCGCAGTTCGTCTCGGTGGCGTCGAAGTACAACATCCAGGCGATCCAGACGTACGAACTCTACGACGATCCGGCCGGCGGCGAAGGCGCATACGGTCTGCTCAAGAACGACGGCAAGACGCCGAAGGCGGCATACACGGCGTTCAAGAATTTCGTTGCGTCGAATCCGAAGTAAGGATGGCGGTTCGTAGCGGCTCGTTATCGAGCCGCTTGCGCCGAAAGCAGAAACGGGCGGACCGCTTGCGCGATCCGCCCGTTTTTTTGTGGCTTCGTTTTGTCGCTCGATTTGAGCCGCAGAAGGCATCGACAAAAACGACATCGACAAAAAGAAAAAGCCCGAGAGCATGACACTCTCGGGCTTCTTGCATTCTGGTGGCCTGGGGCGGAATCGAACCACCGACACGCGGATTTTCAATCCGCTGCTCTACCAACTGAGCTACCGGGCCAACGAAGAGGTGAAACTATAGCAGAGACTATCGCGCCCCTCAAGCCCCCTCGCGCATTTTTCTGGGGCGCTTTGGGGCCGTGTCCGGACCGCTTCAGGCCTCGTTCTTGTTCTTGCCGAGATCGACGCCCAGTTGCTTGAGCTTGCGATACAGATGCGTGCGCTCAAGCCCCGTCTTCTCCGCGACGCGCGTCATGCTGCCGTTCTCGCGCGCGAGGTGATACTCGAAGTACGCGCGTTCGAAGGCATCGCGAGCATCGCGCAACGGAATGTCGAACGAGATCGATGCAGTCTGTCCTGCCTGCGCCTGCACCGCGCCGCTCGCCGTCGTGTCGCTCGATGTGATGACCGAGGACGCCGTCGGCAACGCGGCCGCCACCGGCACGCCCGAGACTCCCGTGCTCGCCGGCGGCTTCGTCGCGGCGGCGGCGGCGGGCGGCGCCGCGGAGCCGTGCGCGAGACCCTGCTCGACGGCCTTCAGCAGCTTCTGCAGCGCGATCGGCTTCTCGAGAAAGTTGAGCGCACCGATCTTGGTCGCCTCGACGGCCGTGTCGATGGTCGCGTGCCCGGACATCATGATGACCGGCATCGTGAGCTTGCCCTGCGCGGCCCATTCCTTCAGCAAAGTAACGCCGTCGGTATCGGGCATCCAGATGTCGAGCAGGACGAGATCGGGCGTCTGCTGTAGACGGTAGTCGCGCGCGTACTGCGCGTTCTCCGCCAGATCCACAACATGGCCTTCGTCGCTCAGGATCTCGGAGAGCAGTTCCCGGATCCCCATTTCATCGTCTACCACCAGGATGGTTGCCATTTACGCTGCCCTTGTCTGCACTGTTGCTTTTGTCGTTCCCTGATTCGCTGCCGCACCGGCGCCCGACGGCGTCGTGCCCGGCGCAGCGGTCTCGTCCGCGAGTTGCAGAAACAGAATCGATATCTGCGCCCCTTCAACCACATCCGCCGACTTCGAGCGGTTACGTATGTCGATGCGCGCGCCGTGCTCGTCGACGATCTTCTTCACCGTTGCAAGTCCCAAGCCCGTGCCTTTCGCTTTTGTCGTCACGTAAGGCTCGAACGCACGCGACAGAATGCGCGCCGGAAAGCCCGGACCATTGTCCGACACCGTCAGCCGCACCGCGACACGCGCGTGGCCCGAAGCATCCGGTTCGCCATATTCTACTGTTCTCGTTTCGAGCAGCACGCGCGGCTCCGCGACGTCCGCCACCGCATCCTGCGCGTTCTGTAGCAAGTTGTGGATGACCTGGCGAATCTGCGTTGCGTCGCCGCGGATCACCGGCAGTTTCGCGAGATCGATCTTGATCGGACTCTTGCCTTCTTCGATGCCATACAGCGTGAGCACTTCGGCGACGAGATCGTTCAGTTGCAGGTTGCCGAGCACCGCCGGCGGCGTGCGCGCGTACTCGCGGAAGTCGTCGACCATCTGCTTCATCGCCTGCACCTGATTCACGATAGTCGTCGACGCGCGCTTGAGCACGTCGGCGTCCGACGGCGCGAGTTTGTCGGCGAGCTTCATTTGCAGGCGTTCGGCCGACAGTTGAATAGGCGTGAGCGGGTTCTTGATTTCGTGCGCGAGACGCCGCGCGACTTCGCCCCATGCAACGGAACGCTGCGCGGAGATCACATCCGAAATATCGTCGAACACGACGACATAACCGGTGGTTTCCGCATCGTCTGTCTCGCTCTCGGTCAGGCCCAGCAACTGCGTGCCGCGCACGAGCAGCGTCAGCGGATCGTTCTCGCCCGGCACGCTCACCGCGACCTGCTGCTGCCAGTGCCCGCGATCGCCGATAGGCTGCCCGCTGCCCACCGCTGCCGCATCGCGATCAGCGAACGCCTTCTTCACCATTGCGCCGAATTCGGCAAGCACGCCGATCTGATCGATCGACTGATTGAGCAGCGCGGCGAACGGCTGGCGGAAGATACGCTCCGCGCCGCGATTGGCCGTGGTCAGGCGGAACTGGCGATCGAACACGAACACGCCCGCCGTCAGATTGGCGAGGATACTCTCCAGATACGCCTTCGAATGTTCGAGCGCCACGCGATTGTTTTCGACCGCCGCGCGCGCCTCGGAAAGCTGGCGTGTCATTGCGTTGAAGGACTGCGTAAGAAAGCCGAGTTCGTCGCGCGAATTGATCTCTCGCTTGGGCGTGTAGTCGCCTTCGGCCACCTCCTTCGTGCCCTGCGCGAGCAGGAAGAGCGGCCGCGCGAGTTGATTGCCGAGCGCGAGCGCGAGCATCATCGCGATGAAGGTCGCCAGGAAAAGCGCGAGCGTCAGCGTGCCGATATACATCTTGCGCAAGCCCGTGCGCCCGAGCCGCTTCTCCTGATACTCGCGATACGCGCGCTGCACCGCGTCCGCGTTACGCGCGAGTTCCTGACTTACGGGCTGCTCAATCTGCAAATATCGATCGACGTGCTGAAACTCGGTGGTTGTCGTTGGATCGGGGATTTTTGCGATCACGCGCAGCCGCAACGCGCCCTTCGGTCCGTTCGATTTCGGATCGCCGTCGATCTCGCCTTCGATCACGCCATACGGACGATCCTGCGCCGCCTTCAGCATCGTGCTGCTCGGCTCGTTGGCCGGCAACAGCGCGTAGTAATTGCCCGATGCCTGCGCGACCGTGCGCAAGCCCGGCACGCGCTGCAAACCGTTGTTGACGGAGAGATCTTCGCGGTTGTACTGATCGCGCGGACGTTCGAACACGACTGCGTCCTGCACGCCGTACTGATCGCGCAGACGCAGAAGGGCGAGCGTGAGACTCGACGGATCGGCGCTGCCGAGCTGGTCGCTCATCTGCCGGCCGCGGTTCTTGAAGTCGGCGAGCGAGTTTTCCAGCATGCCGCGCCCGAGCGTGAGGCCCGAAGTAAGCGCGGTTTCCACGTTGACGTCGAACCACGATTCGATACTGCGCGACACGAACTGATACGAAACCACATAGATGATCGCGCCCGGCACCACGCCGACGAGCGCAAAGATGAACGCGAGCTTCGCGAGCAGACGTGTGCCGAAGCGCCCCTGCCGCACGCGCGACACGATGATCACGAACAGACTGATGACGATCAACATGAAGATGAGCGCCACCGCGACGTTCGCCGCGTAAAGCCAGCCGTAATAGCGGTCGAAGAACTCGGTGTTCGCACTCGCGAGCGCGAGCATCACGAGCAGCAGAACTGCCGTGAGCGCCACCGTTGAGACCAGCAACCGAACGACGAAACTCTTCATGTCCGTGCGGCCGCGTCGAAATCTATTTCGCACGTTCTGCCGCCGTAAAAGTAAAACGCTTCCAGTCCGAGGAAAGGTTCCAGTCGCGGTTGTTGACCGCGTCGATCTGGAACGGCTTGGGCATCAATGCGATGTCGAGCTGCATGCGCACCGATGCGGTATAGGTTTCTCCGGCATGCACCTGATTGCGGTCGATCACGTGCCATGACGTCACATGCTTGATGACCGCGAGCGCCTCGTTGAGCGACGCGAAGCGCAATTGCAGACCGCCCGTCGAAACGCGATATTCGTTGGTCAGCGGCTGATAGGAAAGCCGGATGCTCTGCGATACGTTGACCGGCTCTTCGTCGAACCAGTACCAGCGCGGCCGCGACAGATTGAAGTCGATCGTGAAATAGAGCGGCACGCTACGGTTCACGGCTTCTTCGAGACTGTTGTTGAGATCGAAGTCGAAATGGGCGTCGAGGCTCCAGCCGGCATTGTCCGCCTGCAGCGACGCACGCTGCACGCCCATCGTCTCGGCGAAGGCGGGATCGGCTGCGGCGAAGCTCAGCCAGAGCGTCAGCGCAGTCCAGATGACGGCCGCGAGCCGAAGCGGAAAGAAGCGTTTGATCGTCACCGTTTCTGAAAGCGCGCGTAGAAGAATCCGTCGTGGTCCGCGAAAGCCCGCGCGCCCCGGCTGGATGACTGACCGGCGCCTGGCGCCTCGTGCGCAGCGGGGCCCGCGAGATTTGTACCGTCCGGTGAACCTTGCGCCGCATCCGAGCTGGCGCGCGCCGCTGTCGGCAACAACTGGCCCGGCGCGTCCAATCGTACCGCATCTTCATGCGCGGCTCCAAACCAGCGGGCCTGTTCTTCGCCTTCCTCCGGAAAGACGGAACACGTCACGTAAAGCAACTCGCCGCCCTTCGCGACGAGCGGCCACAGCGCGCTCAGGATACGCCGCTGCTCGTCGACCAGCGCCGCGATGTCCGACTCGCGCCGCAGCCAGCGGATATCCGGATGACGCCGCACGATGCCCGACGCCGAGCACGGCACGTCCGCGAGAATGCGATCGAACGGCTTGCCGTCGAACCAGCGCGAAGGATCGCCCGCGTCGCCGACTTCAATCTGCGCCTGCAATTTCAGGCGCGTCAGATTCTGCTCGATGCGCGTCGCGCGTTCGGCATCGCTTTCGAGCGCGATCAGATCGACATTTGCGAGTTCAAGAATGTGGCCCGTCTTGCCGCCCGGCGCGGCGCATGCATCGAGCACGCGCATGCCGTCCTGGGCGTCGAGCAGTTGGGCGGCGAATTGCGCGCCCGCGTCCTGAACCGACACGACGCCCTCAGCGAAGCCCGGAATACGATCGACGGACATGGGCGTTTCGAGGCGCACGGCGTACAGGCCGGCTGCATCGGCGTCGATGTGCTCTGTCCGCAGCCGATCGAGGTAGGCATCGACACTCGTGTGACGCGCGTTCACCCGCAGCGTGAGCGGTCCTTGCACGTTGCCCGCCTCCAGAATGCGCTCCCACGCGTCGGGCTGAGCGCGCCTGACCGCATCGATCCACCATTGCGGATAGTTCCATCGGACGACGGGACTTGCGCACGCTTCTTCGATGAGCGCGTCGCGTTCGCGCAAGAAATTGCGCAGGACGGCGTTCACCAGACCCTTCGCGAAAGCAAATTCGCGCCGCGCGGCGATTGCGCCCACCGCCTGATCGACGACCGTGAACGGCGCGTAGGCCGCGTTCGCTTCGTCGTCGGTCAGCAGCGTGAACGCACAGACGAGCACGTTCGACACATGCGGCGGCGGCGCCTTCTTGACGAGCTTGTGCAGGAGCGCATCGGCGAGTGCGAGGCGGCGCATCGTGCGATAGGCGATGTCCTGCACCGCGCCGCGCCCCACCGCGAGCTTGCCCGAGCCGACGACCGTCTGCAGCGCCGCCGGCAACGCCGAGCCCGCGCGCACGGCGCCCACGGCTTGCGCCGCGCAATCGAGCGCGAACGCCAGCGAATCGGGCGCGAGACGCAGCGCGCTCAGGCGTGGATGCGCGGCGGTGTGCCGCCGGGGAGGCTTGTCGGTCATGAATGCAGCGGGAACGGTCAGTCGGCCAAGCGTGGAGCTTGCGTGAACGTGGATTGTAACGTGCAGGGATCGCGCGCCCGGATGACGGGTCGCGGCCAAGAAAAAGGCCGCGCCGGCAAAACCGGAGCGGCCTTCGTCAGAAGAGCGGATGCGTCAGATGCGGCCGGTGCGCGCCATCTCCATCAGACGGGCGACGCGCTCTTCGGTTGCCGGGTGCGTCGAGAAAAGATTCGCGATGCCTCCGCCCGACAGCGGATTCATGATCATCATCTGCGCCGTCGCCGGATTCGCTTCCGCCGCCGGGAACGGCACGCCCGTGGCATACGCGTGGATTTTTTCGAGCGCGCTCGCGAGCGCCTGCGGATCGCCCGAAATCTCCGCGCCGGCGCGGTCGGCCTCGAATTCGCGCGCGCGGGAAATCGCCATCTGGATCAGCGCGCCCGCGATCGGCGCGAGGATCGCCACCAGAATGCTCGCGATCGGATTCGAGGGACGGCCTTCGTCGTCGCGCCCGCCGAAGAACATCGCGAAGTTCGCGAGCGCGGAGATCGCGCCGGCCATGGTCGCGGAGATCGTCGAGATCAGGATGTCGCGATGCTTCACGTGCGCCAGTTCGTGCGCCATCACGCCGCGCATTTCGCGCTCGGACAGCACGCGCAGAATGCCCGTGGTCGCCGCGACCGCCGCGTGCTCCGGATTGCGGCCCGTGGCGAACGCGTTCGGCGCGTCTTCGTTGATCAGATAGACGCGCGGCATCGGCAACTGGGCGCGCGTCGCCAGCTCGCGCACCATGCGATAGAACTGCGGCGCGGTGGTTTCGTCGACTTCCTGCGCGTTGTACATGCGCAGGACCATCTTGTCCGAGAACCAGTACGAAAAGAAATTCATGCCGAGCGCGACGATGAGCGCGAGCATCATGCCTTTCGATCCGCCGATCATTCCGCCGATCACGACAAAGAGGGCCGTGATCGCAGCCATCAGCATCGCGGTTTTGACCCAGTTGAACATATCCGGAACTCCTTCTCCCTATGTACCGTGCGCGATTTGCGCGGTTGCTCCGGCCAACGCGACCGGAGCGACGATTGTAAGCAAAATGTTAGATATAGGTATCCGGCAATAATTCAATCCGCGGTTGCGAGATTTATCGATGCGAGGTTGCGAGCTTGATGCCGAGGCCGACGAACGCGCCGCCGACGCCGCGGTCGAGCCATTTCTTCACGCCCGATTTTCCGGCGAAGCGTTCGGTGACGCTGCCCGCGATCCACGCGACGAAGCCATTCCAGAGCGTGCTCATCGCGATGAACACGACGCCGAGCGTGAGAAACGCGAGCGTTTTGTGCTGGCTGTCGGCGGCGACGAACTGCGGAAAAAACGACACGAAAAACAGCACCACTTTCGGATTCAGCACGTTGGTGATGAATCCTTGCGCGAAAAGCTGGCGCAAGGATTTCGGCGCGGCTTTCTCGTTCGCCTGGGTTTTTGGCGCGGCATCGTCGTGTTTGGTGAAGATCAGGCGCACGCCGAGATAAATCAGATAAATCGCGCCGGCGATCTTGATGACGGTGAATGCCGTCGCGGAAGCGGCCAGAATGGCCGTGAGACCGAAGGCGCACGCGAGCGTATGAACGATGCATCCCGCCGATATGCCCAGCGCCGACACGATGCCCGCGCCCCGCCCCTGCGCGACGCTGCGCCCGACGATATAAGCCGTATCGGGACCGGGCGTGACATTCAGCAGAAAAACCGCGACGAGAAAGAAGGCAAAACCGGTAATGCCGAGCATCGGGGACTCCAGACTGACAGGCGCTTGAGTGAACGATCGATAAGCGATTTATTTTAGCGCCGCGCCCGTTCGGCGTCCCCGACTCTCTTACTGTTGGCCGGCGTCCGGTAGCGCGAAGCGTTGTCCCTTCGCGAGCGGCGCGCCCGCGAGGAATTCGCGCACGGGCAGACGCTTGCCGCCCGGTTTCTGCAATTGCGTGAGCCTGAGCGCGCCCCGCCCGCAGATCACGACGATTCCATCCGCCGAGACTTCCGCGATCGTGCCGGGTTCGCCTGTGTACGAAGCGCCATCGAGCGGTTGCGCCGCCCAGAGCTTGATGACGGCCTGATCGAGCGTGCCGGATGCGCCCGGAAACGGATCGAACGCGCGAATCTGGCGCGCGAGTTCTTCCGCCGGGCGACGCCAGTCGAGCGCCGCCTCGTGCTTCGCGATCTTCTCGGCGTAGGTCGTGCCGTCTTCCGGCTGCGGCGTGGACGCGAGCGCGCCGTCGCGTTCGAGATCGCGCAGCGCCGCCACGATCAACTCCGCGCCGCTTTGCGCGAGCCGGTCGTGCAGCGTGGCGGTGGTATCGGTGGCGTGGATCGGCGTGCGTGCCTCGCAAATCATCGCGCCGGTGTCGAGGCCGGCGTCCATCTGCATCAGCGTGATACCGGTTTCGGCGTCGCCCGCTTCGATCGCGCGATGAATCGGCGCGGCGCCACGCCAACGCGGCAACAGCGACGCGTGGATGTTGATCGCGCCGCGCGGCGGAATGTCGAGCACTTCCTGCGGAAGAATGAGGCCGTAGGCGGCGACGACCATCACGTCGTGCGGCGTGGCCCGCAACAGATCGATTGCCTGCGCCGCTTCCTCCGGATACTTGCCCGCGCGCCGCAGCGACGTCGGTTGCGCGACGCTCAGGCCGTGCTCGACCGCAAAACGCTTGACCGGGCTCGCGGTCAGCTTCATGCCGCGCCCCGCCGGACGATCCGGCTGTGTCAACACGAGCGGTACCGCAAAACCGGCGGCATGAATGGCCGCGAGCGCGGCAGCAGCAAATTCGGGCGTTCCAGCGAACACCACGCGCAGCGATTGAGTCATTGGTTACAGCGCCTTTTCCAGCTTTTTCATCTTGCCGCGAATCCGCGTCTGCTTGAGCTGCGACAGATATTCGACGAACACGTGACCGTTCAAGTGATCCATCTCATGCTGGATACACACGGCGAGCAGCCCTTCGCATTCGATCTCGAAACTCTCGCCCTTTTCGTTCAGCGCCTTGACGCGCGCGCGGTCGGGCCGCTCGACGAAATCGTAAATGCCGGGCACCGACAGACAGCCCTCTTCCCACTCCTTCCTTTCGTCGCTCGCCCAGACGATTTCCGGATTGATGAAGACCATCAGTTCGTCGTGCGCGTCGGAGACGTCGATCACGATCACGCGCTCGTGCACGTCCACCTGCGTCGCCGCGAGGCCGACGCCGGGCGCGGCGTACATTGTCTCGGCCATGTCGGCGACGAGTTTGCGGATGCGGTCGTCCACGACTTCGACCGGCTTCGCCACCTTGTTCAGCCGCTTGTCGGGGTAGTTGAGTATCTTGAGCAGAGCCATGATTCGGATTGTCTACGCGCGCCGCGACGCGTGTAAATCGGCCATTCGGCCAGGTTGCGGGTGGGTGGCGGCATGCCGAAGATATGCGGGTGAATCCACGGGATTCAACGCCGCCGGCAAGCGGCCAAACGGCGTCGCGGCGGGCCTGTGGAGCAGGCCGGGCGACGTTTCATTATTTCTTTCGGATCAAAAATCTTAACATGACGACCGCCGTACCGCCGACCGGGCAAGCCTTCCTGACGCCCGATGCCGAAGAACTGCGCGCCTGGCTGCGGCTCGCCCACGCAAAAGGCTTGCGCCCGCTCGCGCTGCGCACGCTGCTCGCGGCGTTCGGCAGCCCGGGCGACGTGCTGGCCGAGAGTTTCGCCGCCCTCGCGGAAACCGCCGGCGCGGCCGCCGCGGAAGCCGTGCTCGCGCCGCCGGCGGACATCGAGGGCGTTCCGTTCGACCACTATATTGAAGAGGCGCTGGCGTGGGCGTCGGCGCCGGGAAATTACATTCTGACGCTCGCGGATACCGCTTATCCGCAGGCGCTGCTCACTATGCCGGATCCGCCCGCGCTGCTCTACGCCAAGGGCCGGCTCGATCTGTTGCAGGCGCGCGCCGTGGCGATTGTCGGTAGCCGGCACGCCACGCCGCAAGGTCTCGAAGACGCGCGGCGCTTCGCACGAGCGTTGTCGGACGCGGGGCTCGTGGTGGTGTCGGGACTGGCGCTCGGCATCGACGCATCGGCGCATCGGGGCGCGCTCGAAGGCGCGGCCGGAACCGTCTCCGTAATCGGCACGGGCGCGGACCTCGTCTATCCGGCAGAACATCACACGCTCGCGCATGAGATCGCCCGCGAAGGCGCGATTCTGTCCGAATGGCCGCTCGGCACGCCCGCGCGCCCGGCGAACTTTCCGCAGCGCAACCGGCTGATCGCGGGATTGTCGAGCGGCGTGCTTATCGTCGAGGCGGCCATGCGCTCCGGCTCGCTCATCACCGCGCGGCTTGCGAACGAAATGGGGCGCGATGTCTTCGCGGTGCCCGGTTCGATTCACGCGCCGCTTTCGCAAGGCTGTCATCGGCTTATCAAACAGGGCGCGAAGCTCGTGGAAACGCCGCAGGACGTGCTCGATGAGTTCGGTTTGCCGTCCGCGCAGGCCGCAACGGCGGGCGCGCGACGCGCCAGGACGCGTCCGGCCGATGCATCCTGGGCGTCGGCGCGTTTGCCCGAGCAAATCGAAACGGGCGACGCCGCGCGTGTGCTCGACGCGCTCGGCCACGCGCCCGCGACGCTTGAAATTCTCGCCACCCGCACCGAACTGGATGGCGCGGCGCTCCAGGGCGCGCTCCTGCAACTCGAATTGGCGGGCCGCGTGGCGGCGCTGCCGGGCGGCCGCTACACGGCGCTGGAACGCTGCTGAAGCCGCGTCGTGCTACATTCGGCAAAAAATGAGCCGCCCCGCAGTCGAAAACAAGGATCCCGCCCACGCCATGTCCGCGCTGAATCTCGATATCGATGCAGACCGCATCGCTGAGCGCATCGCCGAGCCCGAGACGCTGTTCGTCGCCTGCCTGTGCGCCGACTGGTGCGGCACGTGCCGAGAGTATCGCGAAGGCTTCGACCGGCTGGCGGCGGCGCATCCGGACGTCTGCTTCGCCTGGATCGATATCGAGAATCACGCCGACATCCTCGACGACCTCGACGTGGAAAATTTTCCGACCATCCTGATCGAAGATTCGAAGACGACCCGGTTCTTCGGCACGGTGCTGCCGCAGGCGTCGATCGTCGAACGCATGCTGCGGGATCTGACCGCGCTGCCGAACGTGAACGGCGCGCCGAAGTTGCGTCCGGCACTGGCCACGGCGTGACTGCTGGGGGCGTGAAACAAGCGTTTCGTGTGATTCGGGACGTGCATCGCGAGCCGTGCGGCGCAACGTCGTGATTCGCCCTTCGACGCCCACGGCACAAAGCCTGTGCTATAAAGCGGTCGTTAAAGCAGTCCAAACCGGACTGCTGCCTGTTACCAACCCAATTGAGTCATGTCCAAAGCCCTGATCATCGCTGAGAAGCCCTCCGTCGCGAACGATATCGCGCGTGCGCTGGGCGGCTTCACCAAGCATGACGAGTACTTCGAGAGCGACGATTACGTGCTCTCGTCCGCGGTCGGCCACTTGCTCGAGATTGCCGCGCCGGAGGAGTACGACGTCAAGCGCGGCAAGTGGAGCTTTGCCAATCTGCCGGTCATTCCGCCGCATTTCGACCTGAATCCGATCGCCAAGAGCGAGTCGCGCCTCAAGGTGCTGACGAAGCTGCTGAAGCGCAAGGACATCGACCGCCTGATCAACGCCTGCGACGCGGGGCGCGAGGGCGAGCTGATTTTCCGCCTGATCGCGCAGCACGCGAAGGCAAAGCAGCCGGTCCAGCGCCTGTGGCTGCAATCGATGACGCCCGCCGCGATCCGCGAGGGTTTCGCGCATCTGCGCAGCGACGCCGACATGCAACCGCTCGCCGACGCCGCGCGCTGCCGCTCGGAAGCCGACTGGCTCGTGGGCATTAACGGCACGCGCGCGATGACCGCATTCAACAGCAAGGGCGGCGGCTTCTTTCTGACGACCGTCGGTCGCGTTCAGACGCCAACGTTGTCGATCGTCGTCGAACGTGAAGAGAAAATTCGTCGTTTCGTGCCGCGCGACTATTGGGAAGTGCGCGCCGAGTTCATCGCCGCGAAGGGTATCTACGAAGGTCGCTGGTTCGATCCGAAGTTCAAGCGCGTCGAGAACGATCCCGAGCAGCGCGATTCGCGCCTGTGGAGTCTCGCGGCGGCCGAATCGGTGGTCGCGGCGTGCCGTGGCAAAACGGGCATCGTGACCGAGGAGTCGAAGCCTTCGACCCAGATGTCCCCGCTGCTCTTCGACCTGACGAGCCTTCAGCGCGAAGCCAACGGCCGCTTCGGCTTCTCAGCGAAAAACACACTCGGCCTCGCGCAGGCACTGTATGAGAAGCACAAGGTCCTGACCTACCCGCGTACCGATGCGCGCGCGCTGCCCGAAGACTATCTGGGCACGGTCAAAGACACGCTGACCATGCTCAAAGAGAGCAACAACTATCTGCCGTTCGCCAAGCAGGTGCTCGACAAGGGCTGGGTGAAGCCGAACAAGCGCATCTTCGACAACTCGAAGATCAGCGATCACTTCGCCATCATCCCGACGCTGCAAGCGCCCAAGGCGCTGTCCGAGCCGGAGCAGAAGCTCTATGACCTCGTGGTCAAGCGCTTCCTGGCGGTGTTTTTCCCGGCGGCGGAATATCTCGTGACCACGCGCATCACCGAGGTCTCGGGACATCATTTCAAGACGGAAGGCAAGGTGCTCGTCGAGCCGGGCTGGCTGCAGGTCTACGGGCGCGAAGCCGCGGGCGAGGAAGGCAATCTCGTGCCGGTGCAGAAGGACGAAAAGGTCGATGTCGAGAAGGTCGAGGCGCATGCTCTCGTGACCAAGCCGCCTGCGCGCTACAACGAAGCGTCGCTGCTCTCGGCGATGGAAGGCGCGGGCAAGCTCGTCGAAGATGAAGAATTGCGCGAGGCGATGGCCGCGAAGGGTCTCGGCACGCCGGCGACGCGCGCGGCGATCATCGAAGGTCTGCTCGGCGAGAAGTACATGGTGCGCGAAGGCCGCGAGCTGATTCCGACCGCCAAGGCGTTTCAGTTGATGACCTTGCTGCGCGGCCTCGGCGTCGAGGAACTCACCGCACCGGAACTCACCGGCGAGTGGGAGCACAAGCTCTCGCAGATGGAGCGCGGCAACCTGCATCGCGACGCCTTCATGCAGGAAATCGCCCGCATGACGCAGACTATCGTCAAGCGCGCGAAGGAATACGATTCCGACACAATTCCCGGCGATTACGCCACGCTCGAAACGCCGTGCCCGAATTGCGGCGCGCAGGTGAAGGAAAACTACCGGCGCTTCGCATGCACGAAGTGCGAATTCTCCATTTCGAAGATTCCGGGCGGACGCCAGTTCGAAATTCCCGAAGTCGAGGAATTGCTGCGCGAGAAAACCATCGGGCCGCTGTCGGGCTTCCGCAGCAAGATGGGCCGTCCGTTCTCGGCGATTCTCAAGCTCGCCCTCGACGACGAAATCAAAAACTACAAGCTCGAATTCGACTTCGGCCAGGACAGCGGCGGCGAAGACGGCGAACCGCCCGATTTCTCCGAGCAGACGCCGGTCGGCGCGTGTCCGAAATGTCATTCGCGCGTGTTCGAGCACGGCATGAGCTATGTCTGCGAGAACTCGGTCGCGAATCCGAAGACCTGCGATTTCCGCTCGGGCAAGGTCATCCTGCAACAGGAAATCGCGCGGGAGCAGATGCACAAGCTCCTGACCGAAGGCCGCACGGACTTGCTGACGAACTTCAAGTCGTCGCGCACCGGGCGCAACTTCAAGGCGTTTCTCGTGAAGCAGCCGGACGGCAAGATCGGCTTCGAATTCGAGAAGAAGGAAGCCAAACCGGGCGCCAAGACGGCGGCGAAGCGCGGCGCCGCGGCGGAAGCGCCAGCCGACGGCGGCGATGAAAGCGGCGAAAGCGATGTCGCCGTCGCCGCGAAGACGACGCGCGCAAAGCCGGCAGCGAAGAAGGCGCCGGCCAAAAAGGCGGCCGCGAAAAAGACCGCGGCGCGCAAGACGGGCTGATCGACGCGGCCGTCGCCTACCGGTTGTTGCCTCAGAAGTAAAAAACCCCGCGAAGCAATTTCGCGGGGTTTTTTATTTGCGCCGGGCGCGCGCCTTTCAGAACGGCGAGGCTGCGGGCAACCGCCCACGCGGCCGGGTCGGTTTCGAGAGCTTGGGCGCGAGTTCGCCGTCGATCGGACGGGGGCGCGGCGGGCGTACCGCGTCGTCGTCGGCATGCTCGTAGTGCGGCTGCGCGGCGGGTGCGACCGGCTTGCCGCGTCCGTCGCGAATCCACTGCTCGCTCACCTGATGATTCGGCGTCTGGCTGAAATGCTCGACCAGATGATCGATGAACGTGCGTACCTTCGCCGGCAAATGGCGGCGGCTCGGATAAGCGACGTTGATCTCGACCTGCGGCAATTGATAGTCGCCGAGCAGACGCACGAGCTGGCCTTTGGTCGTGTCGTTGCCGATCAGATAGCTTGGCAGAATCGCGATGCCCATGCCGAGCAGCGCGAACTGACGCAGCATCTCGGTGTTGTTCGCGATGATCACGTTCTGCGGCCGCACGCGCACTTCGCCCGCCGGGCCGGTGAACACGCGCTCGTCGCCCCAGTATTCGGACGGCAGGCTCAGGCACGGATGTTCGAGCAACTGCTCCGGACGCGTCGGCGTGCCGTGCTTCTCCAGATACGCGGGCGTGGCGCACACGGTCATGCAGCCAGTGGTGAGCCGCCGCGTGACGACGCTTGCACTCTTCACCTGCCGCGCGATGACGATGCCGACATCGAAGCCTTCTTCGACCAGATCGACCTGCCGGTCGACCAGCGTGACATCGGGAATGACCTTCGGATAGCGCTGCGCATAAGTCTGCAAGACCGGCGCGAGATTGTGCAGCCCGAACACCACGGGCGCCACGATTCTGAGCGACCCGAGCGGCTCGTGATTGCGCGCCACCACCATTTGCTCGACGTCTTCCAGTTCATCGAGAATTTGCCGCGCGCGCTCCAGATAAACCTGACCGGACTCCGTAAGCGAAAGGCTGCGCGTCGTGCGGTTGAGCAGACGCGTGCCGAGGCGGCCTTCCAGGTCCGCGACGTGGCGCGTCGCCACTGCGTTGGAGATGTCCATCGCGTTCGCGGCCCGGGCAAAACTGCCGAGATCGGCGACGCGGACAAACACTCTCATCGACTGCAAATGATCCATAAGACAACTCCTGCCGCTGGGCGGCTTGAATTCTGCTGCAAAGCAATTCAGGATTATCCTAGGACTGGCGATTTCGTGCAGAAGTTGCCGGGAAGCGCGGGGAAATCGAAAAAAAACGGGCCGTTAGCCGCTTCTCAGCGATGAAAGATCACCGATTGTTGTCGATCGCACAACACTCGGTCAGTTTCGCGCCATCGGGCGAAATATTGGAAAGACTGTTCGCGCCAATTTTGACAGTGTAGGCGCCGATAAAACGAGCCCGCCGAAGCGGGCCCGGAATAAAGGGATTGATTCGGTTTCGAACATCAATCACCTGTAATACGCCGAAACATGCACGCTCATGCGGTGAGACGCTTCTCCATGTCGGCCTTGGCTTCGGGCAATGCGTCGGGCAGACCGTGCTTCAGTTTGGCGAAAAGCTCGTCGTGCAGCGCCAGTTCGTCGCGCCAGGCGGTGTCGTTGACCGAGATGACCTGCTCGAACTGCTCGCGCGTGAAGCCGAGCGCGCCCCAGTCGATGTCATCGAAGCGCGGCGAAATGCCGAACGCGTGCTCCTCGCCCTGCGCCGTGCCTTCGATCCGGCCGACCATCCAGCTCAGCACGCGCATGTTCTCGCCGAAGCCCGGCCAGACGAATTTGCCGTCGTCGCCCTTGCGGAACCAGTTGACGCAGAAAAACTTCGGCGTCTTCGCGTTCTGCGCTTCCAGACGTTCGCCCATCTTCAGCCAGTGGCCGAAGTAGTCGCTCATGTTGTAGCCGCAGAACGGCAGCATCGCGAACGGGTCGCGGCGCACGACGCCTTGCTGGCCCGCGGCGGCGGCGGTCGTTTCCGAGCCCATCGTCGCGGCCATGTAGACGCCATCCGTCCAGCCGCGCGCTTCGGTCACGAGCGGCACCGTGTTGGAGCGACGTCCGCCGAAGATGAACGCGTCGATCGGCACGCCGGCCGGATTTTCCCAGTCCGCGTCGATCGACGGACACTGCGACGCCGGCGCCGTAAAACGCGCGTTCGGATGCGCCGCTTTCGCGCCCGTTTCCTTCGCGATCTGCGGCGTCCAGTCGCGACCCTGCCAGTCGATCAGATGCGCGGGCGGCGTGTCCGTCATGCCTTCCCACCAGACATCGCCGTCATCGGTCAGCGCGACGTTCGTGAAAATCACGTTTTCCTTCAGCGTCGCCATGGCGTTGAAGTTGGTCTTTTCGCTCGTGCCCGGCGCCACGCCGAAATAGCCCGCTTCCGGGTTGATCGCGTAGAGGCGGCCGTCGCGGCCCGGCTTGATCCAGGCGATGTCGTCGCCGATTGTCGTGACCTTCCAGCCGTTCAGGTCCTGCGGCGGAATCAGCATCGCGAAATTGGTCTTGCCGCACGCCGACGGAAACGCCGCCGCGACGTGATACTTGCGGCCTTGCGGCGAGGTCACGCCCAGAATCAGCATGTGCTCGGCGAGCCAGCCTTCGTCGCGGCCCATGGTCGAGGCGATGCGCAGCGCGAAACACTTCTTGCCGAGCAGCGCGTTGCCGCCGTAGCCCGAGCCGAAACTCCAGATTTCGCGCGCTTCGGGGAAATGCACGATGTACTTCGTGTCGTTGCACGGCCACGGCACGTCCTTGCGGCCATCGACGAGCGGCGCGCCGACCGAATGCACGCACGGCACGAATTCGCCGTTTTCGCCGAGCACGTCGTATACAGCGCGGCCCATGCGGGTCATGATGCGCATGTTCGTCACGACGTACGGGCTGTCCGACAACTCCACGCCGATATGCGCGATCGGCGAGCCGAGCGGGCCCATCGAAAATGGCACGACGTACATCGTGCGGCCGCGCATGGCGCCGTCGAACAGGCCGTCGAGCGTGACGCGCATTTCCTTCGGCTCGATCCAGTTGTTGGTCGGACCGGCGTCTTCGCGACGTTGCGAGCAAATGAACGTACGATCCTCGACGCGCGCCACATCCGACGGATCGGAGCACGCGAGAAACGAGTTGGGGCGCTTGTCGGCATTGAGCTTTTTCATCGTGCCGGCGTCGACCATCTGCTGGCAGAGGCGGTCGTATTCTTCCTGCGAGCCGTCGCACCAGACGATGCGGTCCGGCTTGGTCAGGGCCGCGATGCTTTGCACCCATTCGATGAGTCGTCGGTGCCGGACATAGGCCGGCGCATCGATTTCGACGGCGTATTTATTGTTGTCTTCGACTACTGCGGGCTGGTTCATCGAGCTGTCTCCGTTCTCTGCAATGAAAACCTAGACCCTCAGACGCTGCATGCGAGAGGCTTTTGCGACTCGAACCGCCGGGCGCTTTCGTGCAGTTCCAATGCGCTGTTTCATCGCACGAAATGCGGTTCGCAAGCCATTGCGGCGTCACGGGCATTAATCTCGGGCGCGCAAATCGCGTCAGATCGCGGCTTGCGTCGCCAAGGAACAAACTGTTAAAAAGAGATACTAAGCGGCCGTCTCCTCGCGGATTACCCTGTTTTCCGCTACCTGCGTTCAAACTCTTTATTTTGGCGCGGACGCAAGGCTCCTGAAAAATGGGAGACAAGCATAACATTGCGTCGCCGGTTCGCCGTGATGCAGCGCAATAACGCAGATAGAGCGCAATTGATCGGTATTTACCCGAATTTAAGTACTCTATTCTCGCGCCCGACAAAAAAGCAGCACGTTTGATGCCTAACAAAAGCGAATTAAAGCCCATGAAAATCGCCATCCTTGACGACTACCAGGACGCCGTCCGGAAGCTCGATTGCTTCCATCTGCTCGATGACCACGAGGTGAAGGTCTTCAATAACACGGTGCGTGGTCTCGGACAGTTGGCCAGCAGACTCTCGGACGTCGACGCGCTCGTGCTGATCCGCGAACGTACGCGCATCAGCTCTCAATTACTCGATAAATGTCCGAAACTGCGCATGATCAGCCAGACCGGGCGCGCCGGTGGCGGGCATATCGACTTCGATGCGTGTACGGAACGCGGCATCGCCGTACTGGAAGGCACGGGTTCGCCCGTGGCGCCCGCCGAGCTGACGTGGGCGCTCATCATGGCGGCACAGCGGCGCATTCCGCAGTACGTGGCCAACCTGAAGCAAGGCGCGTGGCAGCAGTCGGGGCTGAAAACGTCCGCGCTGCCGCCGAACTTCGGTCTCGGTCAGGTGCTGCGCGGTCAGACACTCGGCATCTGGGGTTACGGCAAGATCGGCAAACTGGTCGCGGACTACGGCCGGGCGTTCGGCATGAACGTGCTGGTCTTCGGCCGCGAGCATTCGTTGAGCGCCGCGCGCGAGGATGGCATCGCTGTTGCCGAGAGCCGTGAGGCGCTCTTCGAGCAGAGCGACGTGCTCACGCTGCATCTGCGTCTCACCGACGAGACGCGCGGCATCGTCAAGCAGGACGACCTGATGCGCATGAAGCCGACTGCGCTCTTCGTCAACACGAGCCGCGCCGAACTGCTCGATGAAAACGCGCTGCTCAACTCGCTGCATCACAACCGGCCGGGCATGGTCGCGGTGGATGTCTTCGAGACGGAGCCGATCCTGCAAGGCTACGGTTTGCTGCGCCTCGAGAACGTGATCTGCACGCCGCACATCGGTTATGTGGAGCGCGAGAACTACGAGCTTTACTTCGACGCGGCCTTCAGGAACATCCTCGCGTTCGATGCGGGCGATACGTCGAGCGTCTACAACAAGGAAGCGCTCCATCACGCGCGCCGCCGCTGAGCGGAGTCAGATGGTCGAAATCTCGATCGACGGTTCGCAGCGCACCGGAAAATTCACCGAGTTCGCGATGAAGCAAAAGCGGTGCGCCTCTTCGTGCAGGCGCGCCGCGAGACCGGTATCGCCGCCGGCGCCGATCGTCACGCGCGGGCGCAGCAATACGTCGATGAAGCGCCCGTCGCCCTTTGCTTCTTCCTGCATGGTGCCGACGGCTTCATCGACATAACTCGTCACGACGATCTTGTTCGTCGCGCACAGGTGCAGATACCAGAGCATGTGGCACGACGACAGCGACGCCACGAACAACTCTTCCGGATTGTGACGCGCGGGATCGCCGCGAAACGCCGGATCGCTCGATGCCTCGATCGCCGTCTTCGTGCCGATGCGCACGAGGTGATCGCGCGAATAAGCGTCGTAGGACGATGTGCCCGAACCGAGATTGCCGGTCCAGTCGACGGTCAGTTCGTAAGTGTGCTTCTTCGCCACGGTCGTGCTCCTTTGCGTTCATCGAGCGAGATGCGCTGCGGTTTCCATGAGACGCGGCAGGCGTTCCAGAAAATCCTCGCCGTCCGCGCGGCCCAGATCGTAAGCATGTTGCATCTGGGACGGACTCGTATAGTCCCAGCTGGAAATCGGCACCTTGCGCGACGGCTGAACGTAGATACGCTGCTGCTCGCCGTGCGGCACGACGAACATGCGCTCGCGCGGATAGAGGCGCGTGACCATCACGAGAACCCGTCCCGGCGATGAATCGAGCGCGGCGACCGGCACGTTGTCGACCATGCCGCCGTCGAGCACGGGGCGGCCGTTGCGACGCAGGATCGGCGTGAAAGGCGGCGTGCTCGACGATTGCAGGATGAGATCGGCGAGATCTTCGATGCTCGCGCATTCCTGCGCCGTGACGAATTCCGGATGGAAGCCGAGCGCCTGACCGAGCGTCGGATGCAGCGTCTTGCGCACGTACTTTTCGATGTTATACGCGATGAGTCCCGCCGCGACCGCGCTGCGCGCGCCGAGCCAGCGCGGCAGATGCGACACGCCGATGCGAATCTCGGGCGCCTGCGCGAGCGAGGTGAAGCGCTCGGCGAAGATATCGAGCAGGGCTTGCCGGTAAATGCGGTAATGCGGAAACACCGATTGCCCGCGCAGCAGGTTGCCCCAGTACGCGTTTCGGGTGTTGTCGCGCAGCGCGTGGGCGTAGTAGTCCATCACCCAGCGCGACTCGTTCGTGTAGAGCATGCACGCCGTCGCGGCGCCTGCCGAAATCCCGGCGATGATGCGCGGCTTCAGATTCAGCTCTGGCCGGATGACGTCCCAGAAACCGGCTTGCCACCAGCAGCGGTTGCCGCCGCCGGCGAATACGACCTGATCGAACATTTATTTGCTGATGAGCGCGTAGGTTGTCGTGGCGTGCGCGGCGAGTTCGCCTTGCGCATCGCGCAGTTCGATATCGCCGAAGACGAGATTGCGGCCGCGGCGCTGGATGCGCGCGGTGACGAGCACGTCGCCCGCTTTCACGGGGCGCATGAACGTGGTGTTGAGCGAGACCGTGGTCATCGGCGAGAAGCCGCCCATGACGTGCGAAACGGCGACGACCATCGCAGTATCGGCGGCGGCCATGAACACCTGACCGCAGATCACGCCGCCCGCGTGGCGCAGGTGGTCCGAGTACGGCAGGCGCAGCGTGACTTCGTTTTCGCCGATGGTGTCGGGCGCGAGGCGCAGTTCCTTGACCCACGGGGCGAGGATGCTGTCGAGCAATGCGCGAATGGCGGATTCGTCCATGTTTGCCTGTATTGAGCCTCGAAGGATGCGCCATGATAACGGGCTGTCGAGCGGGATCGGCCTGGATGGGACGGATGTAGAAGCGGCGCTCGGTCGAGTTCGTAAAAATATTAAGAAATTTCGGGGTAAGGGCTTGCGCTTCTGAAAAAACCTCCGCTATAATTTCGCTTCTGTTGGGGCGTTAGCTCAGTTGGTAGAGCAGCGGACTCTTAATCCGTAGGTCGAGTGTTCGAGTCACTCACGCCCCACCACCAGATTTATACGAAAAGCCCGGTCATCGCGATCGGGCTTTTTGCTTTCTGGATTCCGTGTAGGCAAGGATCCAGACATCCCCTCAAACCACCTCCGCTCCCCGCGCCACCAGCAACTCCCGCAACACCGACCGATGGCACCGCTCCTCGTGCTCGCAATAACACCCCATCGACATGTTCGTCTGATGCGACAACGCGGCGAGTAAGTCCAGCGTCCGGCTCGCATCCGGCGCCGCCATCTCCGCCTTGAACTTCCTGACGAACGCGTGCCACTCCTTCTCGTCCGCGGCGTGCAGCGCGAGCGTCACCAGATCCGCCGTCGGTGACAAAACCGGATACCACACATCGTAGAAATCGCGCGTCGCGAACTCGGCCTTCGGCACCCCGCGCGGCGGACGCCGCACCGTGCCGATTCGCAACCCTTCATCCGCCGCGCGCGGCGTCCCCAGCCTCACGATTCGAATCGCCATCCATACTCTCCGCAATTTGTCATCGAAACACCAACACAGCGACACAGCATAAGCGCCGCCGATAAGCATTTGAAAGCTCCCACGCACCCGCTCAGCGAAACCCCGCATCTTCCCGTATTGTTTCGGATTATTCTTCTTCCGCTTACATCCGAAATCGCTGCCGTGCCCACCGAAGAACGCCCCCAACACCTGCCTCACGATCCCGACGCCCCGATGACCCCGCTCGAGCGCCGCGGCATGGCCGCGATCCTGCTCTCGGTCGCGCTCGCGACGCTCGATACCGCCATCGCCAACACGGCGCTGCCGGCCATCGCCGCCGATCTGCACACGACGCCCGCCGCCTCGGTCTGGATCATCAACGCGTATCAACTCGCGATGGTCGCGACGCTGCTGCCGCTCGCCGCGCTCGGCGGCATTCTCGGGCATCGGCGCGTGTATCTCGGCGGGCTCGTCGTGTTTCTCGTAGCGTCCGCGCTATGCACGTTCGCGTGGTCGCTGCCGACGCTCGTCGCCGCGCGGCTGCTGCAGGGTCTCGGCGCGAGCGCGATCATGAGCGTCAACGCGGCGCTCATCAGCGCGATTTTTCCGCCGCATCGGCTCGGACGGGGCGTCGGACTCAATGCGCTCGTCGTCGGGATCGCGTTCGCCATCGGGCCGACGATCGCATCGATCGTGCTCTCGCTCGGCACCTGGCCGTGGCTCTTCGCCGTCAACCTGCCGGTGGGCGTGTTCGCGCTCGCCATCGCGTGGCCGTCGTTGCCGCAGACCAAACGCGCCGAGCACGGCTTCGATCGCATCGCGGCCGCGCTCAACGTCGTCATGTTCGCGTCGCTGATCTTCGCGCTCGGCGAGGCAGCCCAGCGTGCGCCCGCGCGCACCGTGCTCGCGGCATTCGGCGTCGCGCTGGTCGCGGGCGTGCTGCTGCTGCGCCGCGAACGCGGTCATCCGGCGCCGATGCTGCCCGTCGATCTGTTTCGCCGCCCGATGTTCGCCCTTTCGACGATGACCGCCATCTGCTCGTTCGCCGCCCAAGGGCTCGCGTTCGTGTCGCTGCCGTTCTTCTTCGAAAGCGTGCTGGGCCGCAGCCAGGTCGAGACCGGATTTCTGATGACGCCGTGGTCCGCGCTCGTCGCGTTGATGGCGCCGATCGCGGGACGCCTGTCCGACCGTCATCAGCCCGGCTTGCTGGGCGGCGTCGGGCTGGCGATTCTGTGTGTGGGGATGGTGTCGCTCGCCATGCTGCCAGCGCAGCCGCACGCGCTGGAAATCTGCATTCGGATGGCGATCTGCGGCGCGGGTTTCGGCTTCTTCCAGTCGCCGAACCTGAAGGCGTTCATGTCGAGTGCGCCGCGCGAACGCAGCGGCGGCGCGAGCGGCACGATTGCGACATCGCGTTTGATCGGACAGGCGACGGGCGCGGCGCTGGTCGCGCTGTGCTTCAGCATCGCGGGGAAACATGGGCCGGCGCTCGCGCTGTCGCTCGGCGCGGGGTTCGCGGGCGTGGGCAGCATCGCGAGCGGCTTGCGGCTGGTGAAGCGAAAAACGTCGAAGGCAGCGGACGGCATCGCGAGCGAGCCGCCGCAGAACGCCTGAGTCTTACATGCGCCGCACTTTGACTTTGCGGCCTTTCAGCTTGCCGGCGCCGAGGCGCCGCACGGCGTCGTCGGCGATGTTCCGGTCGACGGCTACGTAAGTCACCAGATCCATCACGTTGATCTTGCCGATCTGCTTGCCGTCGAAGCCCGCTTCGCCGGTGAGCGCGCCGAGCACATCGCCGGGACGGACCTTCTCCTTGCGCCCGCCGAGAATTTGCAGCGTCGCCATGGGCGGCTTCAGATGGCCCGGTTCCGCCGACGTCAACTCGGCCAGCGGATGCCATTCCACTTCCGCGCGCTGCGCCTCCTCGATCGCGCCGACGCGCCCCATTTCGTCCATGCTCGCGAGCGACAGCGCCCAGCCCTCTTCGCCCGCGCGCCCCGTCCGCCCGATGCGATGCACATGCACTTCCGGATCGGGCGTCACGTCGACATTGATCACCGCTTCCAGTTGGGCGATGTCGAGGCCGCGCGCGGCGACATCGGTTGCGACGAGCACCGAGCAACTGCGATTGGCGAACTGCACGAGCACCTGATCGCGCTCGCGCTGCTCGAGTTCGCCGTGCAGCGTCAGCGCCTCGAAGCCCTGCGCGCGCAACACGTCGAGCAGATCGCGGCATTGCTGCTTGGTGTTGCAGAACGCGATCGTGCTCACCGGGCGATAGTGATCGAGCAAAAGCCCGACTGCATGCAGGCGCTCGTTGTCATCGACCTGATAGAAGCGCTGCTTGATCTTCGCGCTGCTGTGACGCTCGGTCAGCTTGATTTCGCGCGGATTGCGCAGGAACTGCTGGCTCAGTTTCGCGATGCCTTCCGGATACGTCGCGGAGAACAGCAAGGTCTGGCGATCCTTCGGACACTGGCGCGCCACCGACGCGATGTCGTCGAAGAAGCCCATGTCGAGCATGCGGTCGGCTTCGTCGAGGACGAGCGTGCGCACGGCATCGAGCGCGAGCGTGCTGCGCTCCAGATGATCCATGATGCGGCCCGGCGTCCCGACGACGATATGCGCGCCGTGTTCGAGACTCGCGACCTGCGGACGCATCGGCGTGCCGCCGCACAGCGTCAGCACTTTCACGTTGTCCTCGGCGCGCGCGAGCCGGCGGACTTCCTGCGTGACCTGATCGGCGAGTTCGCGCGTCGGGCAGAGGATGAGCGCCTGTACGGCGAACTGGCTGACATCGAGCTTGGTGAGCAGCGGCAACGTGAACGCGGCGGTCTTGCCGCTGCCGGTCTTCGCCTGCGCGATGAGATCGAGGCCCGCCAGCGCGGGCGGCAGGCTCGCGGCCTGGATCGGCGTCATCGTCTCGTAGCCGAGTTGCTGCAGGTTCGACTGCATGGCCGGTGAGAGCGGCAGACTGCTGAAGGAAGTGTCGGTCGTCATGATGTCAGTGCTTGCCGTGCGGCGGGATGTCGGTGACCTGCTCGTAGGTGATCGCGCCATCGGCGGCGTCGTGGCGCTCGACGTAATTGCGCGCGCCGCACATCGGGCAGCGGAACAGCAGGCCCTGGCCCTCGTTCTTGATGAGGACGTCCGGCAGCTCCCATTGCGCGCCGCAGGACTGGTTTCGACAGGTGAACATGTGATGGTTCTCTTTATTGCATCGCGCGCGGGTCGCGGCGCGTTTGCTTGGCTTAAAGGCGGAAGTGTACGCGCGTCTTGCGCCGCTGCGGTCCGCGCAAGTCCGCAAGAAATGCTAAAGCGGGTCGTGCTACTTTTCCTGCATCGAGATGACTTTTCCGGAGCTGGCGATGAGCGAGATCTACCAGGCGCGGCTCGCGCGCGTGGTTGCGTATATCCACGATCACCTCGACGACGAGCTCGATCTCAACCGGCTCGCCGACGTGGCCTGTTTGTCGCCGTATCACTGGCATCGGATTTATCACGGATTTTATGGCGAGACGGCCGCGGCGACCGTGCGGCGCTTGCGGCTGCATCGGGCGGCGAACGAGTTGGTGCGTGGCTCGGGCGCTATCGATACGATCGCCGAGCGCGCGGGATACAGCAGCGTGCAGGCGTTTTCGCGGGCGTTTCAGGCGAGTTACCGGATGGCGCCGGGGCGGTTCCGAAGTGAAGGCGGCGCGTCCATGTTTGTTTCGCTGGATTCTTCAGATTCGATTCGATCGGGAGGTATGGCCATGCATCAGGTAGAAATTCGGAGTCAGGGTCCGTTCACGGTGGCGGCGATGGAGCATCGCGGGTCGTATATGAACATCGGGCGCGCGTTCGAGATGCTGTTTCACTGGCTGGCGACGCGCGGTCTCGTCGATCCGCGGGCGCGCTCGCTCGGCATCTATTTCGACGATCCCGCCGCGGTCGCCGAAGACGAATTGCGCTCGATGGCGTGCTGCGAATTGTTCGAGCCGGATGCGGTGAAGTTCGAGGCGCCGGTGTCGCGCGTGGAGGTCGCGGGTGGGGAGTTCGCGGTGCTGACGCACGTTGGACCGTATGCGCAGCTTTGCTTCGCGTATCAGTGGCTTTATGGTGAATGGCTGCCGAAGTCGGGGCGCGAGACGGGGGACGCGCCGGTGTTTGAGGTCTATGTGAACGATCCGCGCGGGACCGCGCCGGCGGATTTGGTTACGGAGATTTGGGTGCAGTTGAGGGCCGTTGGCTAATTCCTGATCGAAAAAGCCCGCAAAAGCCGGCGTATGCTGCGCCGAATTTCGCGGGCTTCGATGAGGTGGCTCTTAGAAAAGATGTCTTCGGCACCTTATAAATATCAATGGTTCGCAAAAAAGGCCCACGGTTTTTCAAAGGAGGAGCCGTCCGGCGTCCGCGTCGAGACGCCGAGCCACCGTCGTTTAACGAAGCCCTCTAGTGGTGTACCCCGAGCAGTCGCCCATCTTGGCGCAGCGCGAGGCAAAGCAGGGGCCGCCCGCGCTTCTCATCAGCAGCACGGCCGCTGTATTGTCGCTGCCTTCGAGGACGGCGCGCCAGAGGTCTCCGACTGACATCGCGCCTCGCGCGACGTTCGAGTGGGTGACAGGTAAAGCAAAGTCAGGTCTTTCTTCGAATAGCGCACAAGACGGTCAAGCCACTCTTCCGCGCGATCAACGCGCGCCAATACCTGCGCTGCGAGAATTCCCTTGAATGTGCTGCACATCAGAAAGCGCTCGTCGGCGCGATAGCTCGGCGTCCGTTTCGAAGCTGTATCAATCGCAAACACGCCGAGACGACCACCCGCTTCCGCCTCGATGATGGAAAGCTGCCGCCTGAATGGGTCAGGTGCAAAGAGCTCAGGCGAAGCAATGATACCTGCGCTGAACGCCTCATATGTAACGCCCGCTAACGCTGCGCTTAAAACCCTCTCTGCGAAACATCTTCGATCGATCGCCTCATGTTTTTTTAGTATATCTAACTATTACATTAGGACATTCGCGAGTTTTGGTCGCCAGCAGCCTTCTACGACAATACTTTCCAAGGGGTACAGACCTGTCCCCGTGGAGTGATCGGGAGATCCACGCCATTGTTAATACGTTAAACTCAAGGCCGCGGAAAATTCTTGGATGGAAGGCGTCAATTAAGTTTTTGTAGGATTACTTAAGATTAATTCAACAATATAGTGTTGCGACGACTGGTTGAATCCGCCCAATACCGATACCTCCAAGCAACACACTGAAGGAAGACACATGTCCCTGTTATACAAAGTTCAACTTCTCCCGGGCGACTGGGTTCGATTGGATGCGCCGAATGAATTTCTGGCCGGACATCAGTATCGCTTTCAGGATCAGGACGATGAGGCGCTGCTCATTTTCGAAGGCGACACACCGAGCGATGCTGGCGCAAGCACGCTCGCGGCCGGCGACGAGTACACCGTGACGTATCGCAATGGCGCGATCTGGGCTAAGTCGAGTGACGCACTCTCGGTGGTCGGCATCGAAGACCTCGGGCCGGAGACGGGCAATACAATCGACGGCGGCACTACCGCGTTGCTCAAGCAGAACTTCGCCGCTGCAAATGCGATTGCTGCGAGCCAAGATGAACCCGCTTCGCAGACGGATCAGGCTGCGACATACGGCCAACTGCAAGACGCGCTCGCTCAGTTCAACGGTCCCGATGGCGCATCGTTAATCGGCTATCAGCGCAATGCGCCGGGCACTATGCTGCTCGATCTCCAGAGCAAGCTCGATCAGGTCGTCGATATGCGGGACTGGCCGATCCGCGCTGACGACAACGATCACACAGCAGACATCCAGAACGCGCTTGACGAAATATCGCGCGTCGGTGGCGTGCTCAAGGGTGCTCCCGGCACGCTCAACTGCGGAAATCTCCGGCTCACGGGCAGCGGCGTAAAGCTTGATCTCGCGGGAACGACGCTGAAGTTTCACGGCACCGCGGCGGCGGGTTCGAAGCTGGGTCTGCAACTCTTCGGCACAGTCGACGCGCTGCACGTGTGCGGCGGCCGCTTCATCTGCGATGGCGTGCTTGCGAACGGCCACGCGGGAATCTGGAGCAACAGCGGTATCGTCGCGAGCAACGTGTTCATTTACCGGAACTACGTCAAGAACGGCATCAATGGCATCTCGTGCAACGCGAATCTCAGCGGCAGTTTCCGGAACGCGCGCATTTTTCAGAACGTGATCGACGGCACGGTCGGCGTCGATTCTGGCGCCGGCTACGGCATCCACTTCGCCGATGGCTCCGGTCAACCGATCGGCGCGCAGATCTTCGAAAATCACATCATCAACGCGACACGGCATTCGATCTACTTCGCGCGCGGCATCGGCGGTAACGTCTTCGGGAATCAGATTTACGGACATCGCTCGACAGTCGCGGATGGATCGATCCGGCCAGCAATCAACGCGCTCCGATGCAGTGACGTGAACGTGTTCGACAACACGTTCTGCGAGCCAAACGACGGCGGAATGATGATCGGAAGGACCGGTGCGAATGGCCTGCGCAATCGCGCCTACGGCAACACGTTCAAGAAGTCGGCAGCGAGTAACTCAGTGCCATGCCTGATGATCGGATCGCAGAACCCCGCAGCAATCATCACTGATCAGGGCGACCCGAGCGTCGGACAGCCGGAGGGGGCGCCGTCGTCGACGACAGTAGAAAACAATCACTTCGACATCGACAACAACACGTGCGATCCGATCCGCGTGTATTGCGGCATCGGCGTGAAGATCAAAGGCAACACCGGTAACGTCTCCAACGTCGCCGTCGGGTCGCAAGCGATCTACGTGTACGGGACAGGCGGCGACACCTATAACGCGAACCATGACTTCGAAGATAACTCGTTCCAGCTTCCGCCGAGCGCGGTGATAGCGCGTCTCGAAGCGGGACTTGTTGGCACAACGTTCGCGATGCGCTTTCGACGAAACAACTCCGATTACGGCGTGCCGGCATTCGCATGCGCGGTCGCAATGAATAACCCAAACATCGGCATTTTTGAGCAGTCGGCATCCGGACTGTCGATGTCATCCGGCATTTACCCGAAAGGACGTTACGCGATGAAATCGATTCAGCCGTTCGGCCCCGTTACCGTGCCCGGCAGCACGAGCAGCAGTTTGGGCACGCTCACCACAAATTTTTCTATCGCCGGAGTCAAGAAAGGAGACCAAGCCTCAGTGTCGTTCGATCAGATCGGCACCGCAATCGAAGTGATGTCCGCGTACGTGAACTCGAACAACAATGTGCGCGTGATCCTGCTGAATCTTGCGCCGACGTCGACGGCGCTACCTGCGGGCAACGTCGACATCGAAGTGCGTCGAAACACTGTCGATTACTGAGCGGGAGCGGCATGAATCTGACAGCGCATTTCACCCTCGACGAACTGACGCCGAGCCGGGTCGCGGCACGTCGCGGCATCGACAACACGCCGAGCGAGGCCGTCATCGCCAATTTGCGACGCACCGCGCAGACGCTCGAACAGCTCCGTGCGCTGCTCGGTGCCAATGAGAAGAGCGCGCTTTCGGGCGTGCGGAGTCGCGCACCAGCCGTTCCTTTGCGCATCTGGCGCGTAGCGCCCCACGTTTTAACCTAAGCCGCTTCCGGTCGGCTTTTTCTTTGGAGGCCAACGAATGACGCGAGCATGTGACGCCCAGACATCGGCGACGTGTCGAACGTCAGCGACACGGCAGCGCTTCAGCCCGTTGAGCAGGCACCCGACGACGTGGCGCGGTGAACCTTGGGCACTCGACTTCCATGACGCGAACGATCCGACGCATGCCGCGGTGAGCGCATTGGTTCATGCGATGCCGGTAGCGAGCCTGGGCATGCTGAACCCGGATGGCTCGCCGACCCGCGGGGCTCAGAACCGCGTCATGGCCGCACTATTCCTGAAGGCCTACGGCGATCCCGAGCTCGTGCGCACCTCCTCGCAAGCAACCGATTCCGAAGCGCGCCGCGCCATCCGGATGCGCACGAATCGTGGATTCCGAGACCTCCAAACAACACACTGAAGGAAGACACATGTCCCTGTTATACAAAGTTCAACTTCCCCCGGGCGACTGGGTTCGATTGGATGCGCCGAATGACTTTCTGGTCGGGCATCAGTATCGCTTTCAGAATCAGGAAGATGAGGCGCTGCTCATTTTCGAAGGCGACACACCGAGCGATGCTGGCGCAAGCACGCTCGCAGCCGGCGGCGGGTACACCGTGACGTATCGCCATGGCGCGATCTGGGCTAAGTCGAGTGACGCACTCTCGGTGGTCGGCATCGAAGACCTCGGGCCGGAGACGGGCAATGCAATCGACGGCGGCACTACCGCGTTGCTCAAGCAGAACTTCGCCGCTGCAAATACGATTGCTGCGATCCAAGATGACCCCGCTTCGCAGACGGATCAGGCTGCGACATACGGCCAACTACAAGACGCGCTCCCTCAATTCAACGGTCCCGATGGCGCATCATTAATCGGCTACAAGGCACGCACCGTAGCGGCCGAACTCGATGATGGCTGGGCAAACCCCAAGCGATACGGTGCAAAAGGCGATGGTCGCGCTGACGATAGCGTGGCTATCCAAGCCGCCATCGATGAGTTGGCGGCTCGTGGCGGTGGCGTGGTGCGGTTCCCGAATGGCGAGTACCGGTGCAACGTCATCTTGCGCGACGGCGTGCATTTGATCAGCGGCGCAGAGATGTTTGGTTAGTTCTCGTTCGCCTTCTGAATCGAGTTCGAAAGGTGGTAGCCAACGACGGGCTCCATTCGCTCGTCTCTGATCACGATCATTCGATCGTGTAAAGTTCCCTCCGGCAGACCAACCACTTTCATACGGAGGCTGCTCAGTTGCTCTTTCCATGCTCGGCAAGCTGAGACAAGCTTGGTAATACGAGTGCCAACCAGAGTGTCAGGCTGATCCTCTAACGGTCCAAGCGAGTTCCAGTAGAGGATATGTTCGTGCCATGTATCAACCAGCTGCAGATCGAGCTTCTGCGTAAAAATGACATAGTTGCCCTCGCTGAACCCATACTGATTGATCAGCGCTACGCCGACGTCTTCCATGTACGGGTCAAACCAAGCTATGTGTTTGTCCCGATTTTCGGCGAAAAGTCGCTTGAGCCACTCGGCCAGCTCGAGGCGACCTGTATTTTCGCCCTCGGAGTAGCGTTCAAAGAACTTCCCCTTCGATCCTTCCGGCGCAAGATCGCGAACGACACGGGCAATTTGCCGATTGATATCTACCCATGCATCTCTCTGCCCCTTGCGGGTGGTCTGCCTCGACGTATGTGTTTGCCGCGAGAGCTCCTGGACCGCTTCGAGCCGTTTCCGGTCCTTGGATCTTACGGCCTTCGCCAGCCAGTCCGACTCCACCCGCGTAGAAGAGCCGTGCATTTGCATTTGCGTAGATACTTCTCTTACGATAGTCGTACCCCATTGATACAACCGCCGGCGACTCTCGAGGCCTTCTTCGCATGCGTCAATATGCACAGTCAGGGCAGTAAGCGGAGCCGGCCAGATTGATATTGCTTCTGCAACTCGGTAGTTGACGTCACTGTTATGGCACCGGTGGACGCCGCTGTCAGGTGTGCTAGTCCGTCGGCCGTGAGCTGCACGATCCTATGATCTTGACCATCCACTACGACGGACACCCCAACTTTAAAAATATAGTTCTTCATCGTTCGGCTCGCGGATTTGAACGAACAAGGCGGTCGATTCACGCAATGGCTGACGCAGATCGCAGGTCAGCAGATCTTGAGCAAGGAATTGCCAAACTGCCGCGGTAGAACCGAGACGAGCGCTCGCGCGTCCAACGGTAAGCATTTGCTCATCAAGCAGCGGTGCGACAGCCAGTCTTCGTTGCAGGCCGGACAACGGTTTGCCTAGATAGGGGAATAATGTGTTCAGGTTAGGCAGGAGTGCGCCGTCACGAATCTGACTGTCCGTCAAGACCCGAAAAGGTACGCCAAGCTGGGAAAAATGTTCCCCAATACGCCGGAGCCGTCTTTCTCGTCTGGCGCAAGCGCTTTTTCTTCTGGTTTGACCTCAATGAGGAGTACAGCGCCGCTGGCCAGAGTAAGTTCAAAGTCCGGTGTGTACTTCCGCGTTTTTTCTTCGAACGAGTAATAAATCGAGTAGGGTTGTTCGCGATAACTGACGACTCCGCGAGAGAACTCGAAGAGAAGCAATGCGTCACGCTCGATCAATGACTCGAACGCCACTGTTCTGCCTGACTTTTGGGAAGGAAAACGGCCGCGGAAAATCCCACCGGTAGGCCGGACGACTTGTCGTGCGGGGACGTGATGAATCCCCTGCCTAGCCGTCGGCCTGACGGCGGCATGCGGTTTGTTCTGCATGATTCGCTCCGCTTGCAAATTAAAAGGGCGCATTAAACCCTCTCGACTTGCGAGATCAGAAAAAATTGGGCGCAAAAACTTGACCGCAGGCGGGGGATTGACGATACTTCGATTGTCCAGATCGGGTAGCGCCAGCTCCCACTAGCGGGGCAAGCTTCTAATAAAGAGGTTTGCTCCGTTTTTACATTCTTTCCTCCATTTTTTGTTCGCCGCAAATTCATCGGGCGAGCAGAGTCCTGCTTTAAATTAGCATCTTTTCCCAGCAAAGACGTTATTTTATTGAATGTCGGCGCGCGGTCAATGATTATTGCAGTATTTTTCTAGCCCGAACTAGCCGCACTAATCAGCACTCCCAACGCATTGAAATATATAGATAATTTTGCTTGAATTTAAGCCAAGTCACTTTCACTGGTGCAATGTGCAATATTTATTGCATTGGGATTATTCTTGGTTTGAGATCTACGCGAACGTCCAATTCCTGACACTCAAATATACGAAGGAGGTCATCCATGCTAGTAGTCGGAAAGACCGATGCATTCGAGCAGAATTACATGGCCAAGTTCGAGCAACTGGCCACCAATCACGGTGTTTTCGTCAAGTATGAGCGAGATAGGGCAGCGCGTGACATTGGTGTGCACCTCACCAAGGACATGAAATCCGGCAAGAAGCAGGTTACCAACGCGCTCGTATGGTTCCAGATGAAAGGCGTGATGGCATCGACGCTATCGAAGCAGCAGTTTGAAGCAGACAAGGCGATCCATCTGTCGTTAGATATCGAACACTTGCGGCATTGGTATCTCGACAAGGAACCCACGCACCTCGTCGTGTACGTCGAGTCGGCCGATCAGTTCTTGGTGATGAACCTGCAGGAGTACATCACCAATCAATGGGGGCGCGGCATCCTCGCACTAGACCAGAAGACGGCCCGCGTCACGGTTCCGGCGTCGAGTGTGCTGGATGAGCAGGCTTTCGCAATCCTGCTCCGCTATGCCGACATCGCTCAGTGGGCGAAGGCGCTCGGTACTGAGCAAGAAGACACGCGGTTGATTCACCGCGACTACAACCTGATCTACGCCATTGGAACGGCCGGCGAACGTGATGTCGAATACGGTGTGCTGTGGACGAAGTGGCTCAGCAAGATGCGGCACGAACTACGCATTGCCGAGCGCCCCGCGAATTTCGATGGCGATGCCGACGACGGCTGGGACATCGTGCATGAGCACTGGGAACACGGCGGCATCGATCCCGAAGCGAGCTACCCGTATCTCGACCTGTTCAACATCGACGACTACGAGCCTGAGACATTTATGAATCGTTGGGGCGAGGAAGAACTGGCCGAAGATGGCATGCTCTATACGCTGAAGAACGGAGAGAAAGTCTTCGGTCCGAACGCTGCGAACGAATACTGCGAATTCGTTTTTGGCGCTCGTCTAAACGACTACGGCCAGAAACTGTGCGGCTACGTGCACGCATTGGTCAAGATGGGTTTGCTGGAGGTTCGTGAACCCGACGACGAAGAACGAACATTCCTGAGCGTCGCTCCATGGAACAGCCGACTTGTGTGAGGCCTGCCCCTTTGCAGATTCGCAGACGCCGGAAATAGCATAGCCCGGAAGACATCGATAGTCGACCGGGCCATAGAAGTGACCTAATTTTCACGATCGCTGAGAAACAATTTTCATCTCAGCGACACGTTTTTCACTATCTCTGACAACCTACACCCTCAAACATCAATATTCCCCGCCCGCAACGCATTACTTTCGATAAACGCCCGGCGCGGCTCCACATCATCGCCCATGAGCGTCGTGAAAATACCATCGGCCGCAATCGCGTCCTCGATCTGCACGCGCAGCAAACGCCGCACGTTGGGATCCATCGTCGTTTCCCAGAGCTGCTCGGGGTTCATCTCGCCAAGCCCCTTATAGCGCTGCTTGCTGACGTTGCGTTCCGCATCGGCGATGAGCCACTTCATCGCGCTCTTGAAATCGGACACCGCCATCGACCGCTCGCCGCGCTTGATGAGCGCGCCAGCACCAATCAAGCCCTTGAACGTGTCCGCCGTCGACACGAGTTGCTTGTAATCCGCCGTCAGTTGAAGGTCTTCATCGAACACGGTGACCTTCACATTGCCATGATGGCGCCGCTTGACATGCAGCGACCGCACCTCGCGCACTTGGTCATATGCCGCCTCGACCGTGACTTCCGGCTTCAGCGGATCCGCACGCAGCCGCTCTTCGAGACGCTTGGCCGTTGCCTCGGCCGCTTCCTGCGACGACAGATCGATGACCGCGCCATCCATCACCGATTCCAGCGCCGCCGCATCATAGATGCGGCTCAACCGGTCGACCACCGCCTGCGCCAGCAAATACGCGCGCGCGAGTTCGCCCAGCGCGTCGCCGGAAATCGGACTGGCGCCCTCGCTCGGAACCAGCTCCGAGCCTTGCAACGCCAGCTTCAACATATGCTGGTTGAGCTCGTGCGCGTCCTTCATATAACGCTCGTCCTTGCCCGCCTTGATTTTGTAAAGCGGCGGCTGCGCGATATAGATAAAGCCGCGCTCGACGATCTCCGGCATCTGCCGATAGAAGAACGTGAGCAGCAACGTACGAATGTGCGCGCCGTCCACGTCCGCGTCGGTCATGATGATGATGCGGTGATAGCGCAGCTTCTCGAGGTTGTAGTCTTCCTTGCCGATGCCGCACCCAAGCGCCGTCACCAGCGTGACGATCTGCTCGGACGAAATCAGCTTGTCGAACCGCGCCTTCTCCACATTCAGCACCTTGCCACGCAACGGCAAGATAGCCTGAAACTTGCGATCGCGTCCCTGCTTGGCCGACCCGCCCGCCGAGTCACCCTCGACGATATAAATCTCCGACTTCGCCGGATCCTTCTCCTGGCAATCCGCGAGCTTGCCCGGCAACCCGATGCCGTCGAGCACGCCCTTGCGCCGCGTCATCTCGCGCGCCTTGCGGGCCGCATCGCGCGCACGCGCCGCATCGACGATCTTGCCCGTGATGATCTTTGCGTCGACCGGCGTTTCCTGCAGATACTGTTCGAGCGCCTTCGCGACGATTTCCTCGACCGGCGCGCGCACTTCCGACGACACCAGCTTGTCCTTCGTCTGCGAGCTGAACTTCGGTTCCGGCACCTTCACCGACAGCACGCACGACAAACCTTCGCGCATGTCGTCGCCGGTCGTCTCGACCTTCGCCTTCTTCGCGATTTCGTTATCGACGATGTACTTGTTCATGACACGCGTCATCGCCGCGCGCAGGCCGGTCAAATGCGTGCCGCCGTCGCGCTGCGGAATGTTGTTCGTGAAGCAGAGCACGCTTTCGTTGAAGCTGTCGTTCCACTGCATTGCCACTTCGACGGTCACGTTCTCGCGCTCGCCCGTCGCGTAGAACACGTTCGGATGCAGCACCTGCTTCGCCTTGTTGATGTACTCGACGAAGCCCTTCACGCCGCCCGCGAACGCGAAATCGTCTTCCTTGCCGGTACGCTGGTCGGTCAGGCGAATGCGCACGCCGTTATTCAGGAACGAGAGTTCGCGCATGCGCTTGGCGAGAATGTCGTAATGGAATTCGACATTGCCGAAGATGGTCGCGTCCGCCAGAAAGTGCACTTCGGTGCCGCGGTTTTCGGTGTCGCCGACAACGGGCATCGGCGAATACTGCACGCCGTTTTCTTCGACGATCTCGCGGTTCTGCACGACGCCGCGGTGGAACTCCATGAAGTGCTTCTTGCCGTCGCGGCGCACCGTGAGGCGCAGCCACTCCGACAGCGCGTTCACGCACGACACACCCACGCCGTGCAGGCCGCCCGAGACCTTGTAGCTGTTCTGGTCGAACTTGCCGCCCGCATGCAGCTCGGTCATGACGATTTCGGCGGCGCTGCGCTTCGGGTCGTGCTTGTCGTCGCGCTTCAGGCCGGTCGGCACGCCGCGGCCGTTGTCGGTCACGGAAATGGAGTTGTCCGCGTGGATCGTGACGTGAATGTCGTCGCAATAGCCGGCGAGCGCTTCGTCGATGGAGTTATCCAGCACTTCGAAAACGAGGTGATGCAAACCGGTGCCATCCGACGTATCGCCGATATACATGCCCGGCCGCTTGCGCACTGCCTCCAGACCTTCGAGGATCTGAATGGACGAAGCGCCATAGCTGTTGTCAGGCTTGTTGTCGGGTTGCGAATTTGTGTTTTCAGTCATGGATTTTTTCCGGTTCTGCGTCACTGCCTGGGTTACTGCCCGAACTTTCGAAACACCTTAAAAACGCCAAAGGGGCGCGCCGCCCCTTGGAGTGATTAAGGTAGTGAGTGCGTCAGATACGCATCGGCATCACCACGTACTTGAATTCCTCGTTCTCCGGAATCGTGATGAGCGCGCTGGAATTGGCGTCGCCGAGGCTGACCTTGAGCGTGTCGACCTTCAGATTCGCGAGCACGTCGAGCAGATACGTGACGTTGAATCCGATATCGACGCTGTCGCCCTGATACGCGATTTCCAGTTCTTCCTGCGCTTCTTCCTGGTCGGCGTTGGTCGACATGATCTTGAGCTGGCCCGGTTCCACCAGACAGCGCACGCCCTTGAACTTGTCCGACGTCAGAATGGCCGCGCGCTGCAACGAGCGCTGCAGTTCCTCGCGGCCGATTTCGAACGTGTTCTTGTGCGCCTTCGGAATCACGCGCTGGAAATCGGGGAACTTGCCCTCGACGAGCTTCGACACCAGTTCCACCTGACCGAAGCTGAACTTCACCTGCGTCGCGGCGATGTCGATCTGCAGGTTGTCGTCGATGTCTTCGAGCAAGCGCTGCAGTTCGAGAATGGTCTTGCGCGGGATGATGACTTCCTGACGCGCGAACGAGCCTTCGATTTTCATCGACGAGAACGCGAGACGGTGGCCGTCGGTCGCGACCGCCATCAGTTGGTCTCCGTCCACCACCAGCAACATGCCGTTCAGGTAGTAGCGGATGTCCTGCTGCGCCATGGCGAAATACACCATGCCGAGCAACTGGCGGAACGTTTTCTGCGGAACCGAAAGGCTCGCGCCGAAGTCAGTAGCCTGATTGACGGTAGGAAATTCGTCGGCGGCGAGCGTCTGCAGCGCGAAACGGCTTTTGCCGGAACGCACGGTCAGGCGCTTGTCGGAGAGGTCCAGCACGACTTCGCCCGAGGGCATCGCGCGCAGAATGTCGAGCAGCTTGCGCGCGGCGACCGTGGTGGCAATCTGGTCGCTGCCGACGCCGAAATCGGCGCGGGTCGTGATCTGGAGTTCGAGGTCGGTCGAGAGGAACGACACATCCGCGCCGTTCTTGGTAATGAGCAGATTGGCGAGGATCGGCAACGTATGGCGGCGTTCTACGATACCGCTCACGGTTTGCAGCGGCCTTAGAAGATTGTCTCGTTCGGTCTTGACCAGTTGCATAGAGTTCCTTCGTTGATGTGACGGCCCGCCCGCCGGTTTCGCCACCTGATTGGCCGACGGACAACCTCGTACCCGCGTTGCCGGCCCCCCGCCGGTCACTCGCGAAAGCGTGACGCCAAAGCCGCCCAGGCCTTGGGCGGCTAAACCTATATTGTGCCTGAAAACGGAACCGCCCCCTGAAATTGGGGGCGTTATCGTTAAAAAACAGGCTTTCGCGCGCAATATTTGAAGCGTGCGTTCTTCGCCGCGCCTTAGCCCTTCAATGTCTGCTCGAGCACGTGGAGTTCGTGGTTCAGTTGCGCGTCGGTGCTTCGCTCGGATGCGATCTTGCGCACGGCGTGCAGCACGGTCGTGTGATCGCGGCCGCCGAACAGTTCGCCGATCTCGGGCAGGCTCTTTTGCGTCAGTTCCTTCGCCAGATACATCGCGATCTGGCGCGGGCGCGCAATATTGGCCGGCCGCTTTTTCGAGTACATGTCGGCGACCTTGATGTTGTAGAAGTCGGCGACCGTTTTCTGGATGTTCTCCACCGAGATCTGGCGGTTCTGCACCGTCAGCAGGTCCTTCAGCGCTTCCTTGGTCAGCTCGATGGTGATGTCGCGGCCATGGAACTTCGAATACGCGAGGATCTTGCGCAGCGCGCCTTCGAGCTCGCGCACGTTAGAGCGCAGATGTTTCGCGACGAAGAACGCCACGTCTTCCGAGAGACTCACGCCCTCGGAAAACGCCTTGCGCATCAGGATCGCGACGCGCATTTCCAGTTCGGGCGGCTCGATCGCGACGGTAAGACCCGAGTCGAAGCGCGAGATCAGACGGTCGTCGATGCCGGAGATTTCCTTCGGATACGTGTCGCTCGTGATGATGACCTGCGCCTTGTTGGCAACGAGCGCCTCGAACGCGTAGAAGAACTCTTCCTGCGTGCGCGACTTGCCGGAGAAGAATTGAATATCGTCGATGAGCAGCAGGTCGAGCGAATGGTAATAGCGTTTGAAGTCGTCGAACGCCTTGCGCTGGTACGCCTTCACCACGTCCGACACGTATTGCTCCGCGTGAATGTAGCGAATGCGCGCGCCGGCTTTGTCCATCAGCAGCTGATTGCCGATGGCGTGAATCAGGTGAGTCTTGCCGAGGCCCACGCCGCCGTACAGAAACAGCGGGTTATACGAGATGCCGGGATTGTCGGCGACCTGAATGGCCGCCGCGCGCGCAAGCTGGTTCGCTTTACCGGTGACGAAGTTGTCGAACGTGAGCACCGGATTGAGCTTCGAGCGCTCGTACGCGGAATCGTTTTCACCCGCCGCCGAAGCGCCGCCCGGGCGCCACGTGCGCCGGCCCGCGGCGGCTTCGTTGGCGTCGAGGCTCGGCAGGTCGAGATCGGCCTGGTCTTCCTGCGTGGCCTGCGCGTGCTGGGCCGCTTCGGCGGCCAGCGCGTTGATGTGCGCGGTGGCATTGGCATGCGCGACGACCGAAGGCGCTTGCGGCACGGCCGCCGACGGCGCCGGCGCACGCGGCACGGCGGTCATGCCCGACGCACCCGCCACGCCTTGCGCACTCGCGCGCGGCGCGGCGTTCGGACCGCCGCCGATAGCATTGCGCGCTGTCGCCTTCGGATCGAGGACGAATTGCACATCGATCGGCGCGCTGAAGAATTCGCGCGCTACATCGGCGATACGGCCTGAGAACTGGCTCTTCACCCAGTCGAGCTTGAAGCGGTTGGGCGCGGCAATGCGCAGGGTGTTCGCGGCGGCATCGAAGTCGACCGGGGTCAGCGGCTTGATCCACGTGACGTACTGCTGCGGCGTAAGTTCTCGCGCAAGCAGTGCGGAACAGTGTTCCCAGAAATCGTTCATCGAATGCGGTCGTTTTGGTTGCTCCGCGCACCTGCTGGCCGTGCTTGCCGAAATGCGTCGGCAAGTCCCGGCACAGCCGAGCAGACGTGCTCCGGAGGCTTACGCCGCAAGGGTTTGCGGGCGAACGGCGGGCCGAAGCAGCGGGCGGATATTTGGGAGTAAGGCGAGATTCTAACGCCAAACAGGGGCTGCGCGCGAGTTATCCACAGGGACACATCAGCGCGCCGGAGCGCCCCGAAACGCACCCTGCCGGCTGCGGATTCTCGCTAACCTATTGACGGTCAATAGGAAAACGGTTTAAATAGCGGGTTCCGCGAAAACAGAATTCCTGAACCTCCGGCCATCGCGCTTGC